>JAJXZX010000055.1 GCA_021779835.1 Pseudomonadota bacterium
CAATGGCTCTGGACATACAACAACGACCGCCCGAACATGGGCATCGGCGGCATCACACCCGCCATGAAACTGAAATTGGCCGCGTGAATTCTACGAATGCACCCCGTTAAAAATGGGGGGATTACCACATCACCAATGATCGGGCACACATTACCTAAGTTGGATGTTGGAATTTCGGTTTCCACGGCATCACGCTGAAAAACCAGTTGCAGCTAGTTGCGTAAGATCAAGGCCGAATACCGTCCTGCGTGACATGTTCGGCGGCGAAAGGAACGCGCATGGCCACCACTGTTTTCCGTATGCAAGGGATCACGAAGGTATACCGGACCGGGGCTGTTGACGTTCAGGCCCTACGTGGCATCGACCTCGAGCTTTTCGAGGGAGAGATGGTCGTGCTTCTTGGCCCCTCAGGTTCGGGCAAATCGACGCTTCTCAACATTCTGGGCGGTCTCGATACGCCTAGCGCTGGCCGGGCGTTCTTCCGGGAAACTGAACTAACCAGCCTTGGCGACGCTGGCCTAACCGCTTTCCGGCGCAATCATGTCGGCTTCGTCTTCCAGTTCTACAATTTGGTGCCAAGCCTTACCGCCAGGGAAAACGTCGCACTGGTGACTGAGATTGCCACCAAGCCAATGCGCCCCGAAGAGGCGCTGGAAAGGGTCGGGCTGGCTGACCGTATCAACCATTTCCCCGCCGAGCTATCCGGCGGAGAGCAGCAGCGCGTCGCCATTGCCCGCGCCATCGCCAAGCGACCAGACGTGCTTTTGTGCGATGAACCGACCGGCGCGCTCGATAGCCAGACCGGCATCGTCGTGTTGCAGGCGCTTTATGATATTAACCGCGATCTGGGCACCGTGACGGCCCTGATCACGCACAATGCGGCGATCCGCAATATCGCGCATCGCGTGATATACTTGGCAGATGGACAGATCCTGCGCACGCAGGAAAACGCCTCGCGCGCGGCCCCGTCGGAGGTCTCTTGGTGATGCGTGCATTGGACCTAAAGCTCATCCGCGACCTGCGCCGAATTTGGGCACAAAGCCTAGCAATCGCATTGGTTCTTGGGTGTGGCGTGATGGTCCTCGTCTTGGCCAACGGGTCCGAACGATCACTGATTCTGACGCGCGATGCATATTACGACCGCAACCGCTTCGCGGATGTCTTCGCCACGGCGACCCGCGCGCCCGAGGCGCTGAAGGGCGAAATCGCGCATGTAGAAGGGGTTGCGCAGGTAGACACGCGTATCGCGGTCAATGTGGTGCTTGATCTGCCCGGTGTGCAAAAACCCGCAATGGCGCGCGTACTGTCTTTGCCGCCTGACGGACCGCCGCTGCTGAATGTGCCCCTGCTGCGACTTGGTCGCATGCCAGACCCGCTTCATCCAAACGAGGTTGTTCTGTCCGAAGATTTCGCACAGGCGAACCGACTGATCCCCGGCGAGACCTTCCGCGCGATCTTGAACGGACAGATGCGTACTTTGACCGTGACGGGCCTCGTCCTCTCACCTGAGTTCATTTACCTAATTGGCCCTGGTACGATGATGCCCGACGATCAGACCTATGGCATAATCTGGATGAACCGAGATGCCGTTGCCGCCGCGACGGATCTTTCCGGAGCGTTCAATGATATCGCGTTGCAATTGACACCGACCGCGTCGCGGGACCGCGTCATCCAGCAGCTTGACCTGCTGCTTGCCCCGTACGGCGGCACTGGCGCCTATGGCCGCGACCGCCAGACTTCGGACGCCTTCCTCAGCAGCGAACTCCATCAGCTTTCAGCGATGTCCCTGATCCTGCCGCCGATCTTCCTGATTGTTTCCGCTTTTCTTGTGAACATGGTTCTCAGCCGCCTGATCGCGCTGGAACGTCCGCAGATCGGCCTGCTGAAAGCTATCGGCTATTCGGGGCAAGAGATTGCCACGCATTATCTAAAGCTCAGTATTGGTATCGGAATAATCGGCGTAGCGCTCGGCTGGATCGCCGGGGCATGGTTGGGGCGAAGCATGACCGCGCTTTATGCTGATTTCTACCGCTTCCCCTATCTACTTTATGCGCCCGGCACATGGTCATTTGTGATTTCCGGCATCCTTGGCCTAGTCACCGTAATCGTCGGCGCGCTTCGCGCTGTCCGCGCCAGCGCAAGACTTAGCCCTGCCGTGGCGATGTTGCCGCCAGCGGCACCGCTGTTCCGGCGCGGCTGGATTGACGGGATCGGTCGCACATTCCGCCTGCGCCAAACCACGATGATGATCTTGCGCTCCATCACCCGCTGGCCTGGTCGCGCGTCAGTCACTCTCTTTGGTGTTTCGGCCTCGGTCGCGGTCCTCATTGCTTCGTTTTTCAGTTTCGATTCAATGAAGCAGATGGTTGATGAAGTGTTTTACCAGACCAACCGTCAGGACATTACACTGACCCTCACCGGTTCTCGCCTTCGCTCGACGGAAGAGGCCGCCCTGACTTTGCCCGGGGTGCTTAGGGTCGAAGGCGCCTACAGCCTGCCCGTGCGCCTGATCCACGGATCCAAGTCCCGCCTTGCCACGGTCGAGGCGCGCGGTGATGGCGACGTTCTGGCCCGCCTGCTTGATACCGACGGCCACCCGGTCCGCATTCCGCCAGAGGGCCTGACCCTGTCTGAATCCCTCGCTCAGGAACTGGCAGTCACCCCCGGCGACACAATCGACATGGCGATGCTGGTGCCGCCGCGCGAGACGGTCCAAGTTCCGGTTGCCGCAGTTATCCGCCAAAGCCTTGGCCAAAGTGCATACATGGCTGAAACCCCGATTTTCGCATTGATGCGACAAAGCGCTCAGGTCAACCAGGTCCACCTATTGACCGATCCCGCTGCACTCCCCGCATTCTTTGCGGCTGTGAAACGGGCGCCTGGCGTGAACAGCGTCACCCTGTGGACGGACGTGCGTGACCAGTTTGACGCTACGATGAACGAAAACCTGATGCGGATGACCATCATCTACTCGATCCTAGGTATCCTGATCACGGTCGGCGTCGTCTACAATGCTGCTCGCATCCAGCTTTCCGAACGCGCGCACGAACTCGCCAGCCTGCGCGTCCTTGGCTTCACGCGCGCCGAAGTGGGTTATGTTCTGGTGGGCGAACTAATGTTGCTGACCACGGTCGCCATCCCGTTCGGCTGGCTCGGCGGGTATGGGTTTTCCACCATGATCGCTTCCGGGTTTTCCACTGATCTTTTCCGCATTCCGCTGGTGATCACGCGCAAGACCTATGCGCTTGCATCCGTAATTACCTTCGCTTCGGCACTGGCATCCGCCTTGATCGTCAGGCGACGGCTTGACCGGGTGAACATCGCAATGTCCCTTAAACAGAGGCAATGATTCAATGCAGATCCGACGCATACTACCCATTTTCACAGGGATTTTTACACTGTCTGGCTTGCTTCTTTGGGCCTTCTGGCCCGACCCGGTACAGGTCGACATCGTTAGCGTCACTCGCGCACCTATGGAGGTAACGGTCTCGGGCGACGGCGTGACGCGCGTACGCAACCCCTATCAAGTTACCGCACCACTCGCTGGGACAACGCAGCGCTCTCCCGTGGATATCGGCGACGCTGTCGTAGGCGGCGAAACCGTAATTGCAGAAATCCGCCCGTCCGAGCCCGCCCTTCTGGACGCTCGCGCTCGGCAACAGGCATCGGCGGCCGTGGATGAGGCCGAAGCGGCATTGGGCCTTGCCAAGGCCCGCCTTACCGAGGCACAAGCGAACCTGTCACATGCGGAAGGCGAATATGCCCGCACGCAAACGCTTTCGGCGCGCGGCACGATCCCCAGCAAGATGCTGGATGACGCCCTGAACGCGCGCCAGGGCGCGTTGGCGGGCGTCGGCGCGGCGCAGGCCTCGGTCGAGATGCAGGCAGCAACCCTAGAACGCGCCAAGGCGCAACTCGTCGGCCCTGCGTCTTCTGCGGCGCCTTCTGAAATGGCCTGCTGTGTCCAGTTGCGCGCGCCGGTTTCGGGCACTGTCCTTGCCGTTGATAACTTCAGCGCTCGCCCGGTTCAGCCCGGCGAGCATCTGATGACCATTGGTGATCTCAAGGATTTGGAGATCGAAGTGGATGTTCTGTCGTCAGACGCCGTGCAGATCGTCGACGGCGCCCTGGCCCGGATCGACCGCTGGGGCGGCGACCACTTGATCGAGGCTCGGGTTCGCCAGATTGACCCCGCAGCTTACACAAAAATATCGGCTCTTGGCATCGAAGAACAGCGCGTGCGCCTGCGCCTTGACATCCTGACCCCGCCAGATCAACGGGCCGGTCTCGGCGACAACTATCGCGTCTTCGTGCGCATCGTTACCTGGTCTGGCAATTCCGTGCTTCAGGTGCCCATCAGTGCGCTTTTCCGTGACGCAGGCCATTGGGCCATCTTCCGTGTTGTCAGTGGCCGCGCTGTGCTGACACCGGTTGAGATTGGCAATCAAACCAGCCTTCAAACCGAAGTTGTCTCCGGATTATCCGAGGGCGACCGCGTCGTCGAATTCCCTGGCAACAAGGTTCAGGACGGCACGCGGATTACAGCGCGCGAAAAAGCCCCGGCGTCCACTTTCTGAACCGCCTCTTGCTGGCATCGTCTCGGTCACTGCGCAAGAAACGCTGCCAAGTCGTAGGAAAATGATGCGGTATGGTCTGAATCACGTTTTGTTCGACACCGGCCATTTAAGGTATACAGTTTCAGCGCAACACAGGGCAGGACTGGAGGGCAGGTGGAAAGAAACAGAATGTTCATCGTCTTGACTGCCCTTGTAACGCTCGCGTTCGGTTGGGTTCTTTCGCCACTGTTTAGTGCAGTCTTTTGGGCGGTTGCCTTCGTTATCGTGCTTGACCCGATGTCCCGCAACCTTTCGCAATTTTTGGGCCACCGGCGCAATCTCGCTGCGTCAATCATGATCGTGGGCTTCATGCTCTTGATTATCCTTCCAACGCTTCTGGTCCTGACTGCTGTGATCAAAGAAGCGACAAACCTGATTGCCTCGGTGCAATCGGGTGAGATCGATGTGAACCGTTTATTTGAGGCCATGCTGAATGGTTTGCCCGATTGGTCAAAGGCGGTGCTTCAGCGGTTGGATCTGGGCGATCTTACAGCGGTGCAGCGCTCGATTGCAGAGTCGGCCACCCGCTGGTTCGGAACGAATGCGCCGAAAGTGCTGTCTTTAGGTCAGAATACGGCGAGTGTTTTCGTCGGCCTGGGGGTGATGCTTTATCTAATGTTTTTCCTGTTTCGCGATGGCGATGCAATTTTGAAGCTCATCAAGTCGGCAATCCCCGTGGAGACCGAGCTTCTAGAGGACTTGTTGCACACATTCACGCTTGTGGTCCGCGCCACCATACGGGGAGACATTCTTGTGGCACTTCTGCAAGGCAGCCTTGCCGGCCTAGGGTTCGCGGTACTCGGCATCCATGCGGCGATTTTGTGGACGGTACTGACGTCGTTCCTGTCCCTTCTGCCGGTGTTCGGGGCCGCCGCGGTGTGGGGACCGATGGCGATCTACTTCCTCGCCAATGGAATGATCTGGCAGGGTATTGCTCTGATGATCTACGGCGTCATGGTCGTCAGCCTTGTCGACAATATTGCCCGGCCATGGCTCGTGGGACAAGCAACGCGAATGCCTGACTATGTCGTCTTGATTTCAACCATCGGCGGGATCGCCACGTTTGGACTGGAAGGTTTCATAACGGGCCCCGTCGTGGCGGCCATGTTCATAGCCGTCTGGACTACGTATCTCGCAAAGTCCGCAACGTGACCAGACGGACGAGGATCCGCGGGCTTTCGCGCCCGCCCCCATCCAACATGACCCACCTGAGGCAGTGCGGCCTCTAGGGATCAGACCGCTGTGGTGGCGCAAGCAGTAGGTCGCACGGGCAGTCGGCTACCCGCTCAAGCGTCGTTCCCGCGAACGTATCCTCGATACCGCGGTGTCTGACGCTACCCATAACGATAAGGTCGGCGTCAAGATGGTCAGCATTCTGAATGATCGCCTGCCACGGGTCTCCGGACATCACGTCGATTTGGGCCTTGATTCCCTGGAAGTCATGCTTGGACGACAACCAATGCCCCAAGACTAGCCTCCGCTGCCGTTATTTCGGCCTCGGCAAAAGGTGCGGGCAGTTCGTCGTCAACAATATGAAGGATATGGAACACGGCCCCAAACTGGCGGGCCAGAAGAGAAGCCCGAGTGATTGCCCGGTCGGACCGCTGCGACATGTCCGCCGCCACCACGATCGCTCTCACGTCCCCCGCAGCCGCGTCTGCGGCCTGAATAACATCGCTACGATAAAGATACCGGACATGATGACAGCAGAAAATGCAGCGTGGACATCATCATCGCCCGAGCCCCCCCGGCCGGAAGATAATCATGAGCGCCTGCCAGATCACCGTCGGCCCCGCGCTCATGACAAAGATAAGCGCCCACATTGTCGCGTCGGGAGGAACGAGCCCAAGCACACTGGCCAACGCTGGAATGTAGGGGGGGGCCACCAACAACGCCGTGCAGAGCGCGAGAGAGGCCCATATCCAGCGGTTACGTGTAATCTCATTGTCCATGAGACTTGACCACTGCCCGCGCATGTTGAAGACATGCCAGAGCTGCGCGAAGGCCAGTGTGAGGAACGTAACGGTCACCGTGGACGCGCTGTCCAGCCCCAGCCAAAGTGTTGCCGCTGCAAGGGTGCCGAACGTCCCGACTGTCATCAACAGGCTTTGCAGTATGATGCGAATCCATTGCGGGCGGCCAAGAATGGGCTGCCGTGGATCGCGCGGACGGCGAATAAGGACATCACCCTCCCCGTCGCCGAGAGCCAACGCAAAAGCCGGGAATACGTCGGTGATCAAGTTCAGATAAAGGATTTGCAGCGGCAGGATCGGAAGCGGCAAGGACGACAGGACCGCAAGGCCGATCACCAACACCTCGGTCAGGTTGCATGCAAGCAGGTAGGAGGCAAAGCGCCGGATGTTTCCAAAGATGATCCGCCCCTCGCGTATCGCAAGGATAATGGTCGGGAATGCGTCGTCGAGAAGGATCATCGCAGCCGCTTCGCGCGCCACGTCGGTCCCTCGGAGCCCCATCGCGACGCCGATATCGGCCTGACGAAGCGCGGGTGCGTCGTTCACACCGTCGCCAGTCATTGCGACGACCTCTCCCATCGCCTGATAGGCGCGCACGAGGTCAAGTTTCTCTTTCGGACTAACTCGGGCAAAGATGCCAATGCGTGCGAAGTCGGCACCGCCAGTTGCGGCAAGTTCAGCGACCTTCGCCCCTTCCGCAACATCGGCATCCGCGTAGTCCAGGCCGACAGCCTTGCCAATGCTGCGCGCAGTCACGGCGTGGTCGCCGGTGACCATCACCACCCGAATGCCAGCGCGCCGGCAGGACGCAATCGCAGCCGGCACATCAGATCGGGCGGGGTCCTCCAACCCGATCAGGCCGAGAAAGACCAGATCGTCAAAGGGCGTTACGCTGGCGCGGTCCCCCACCTTTGTGGCGCAGGCGAGGACACGTAACCCGCGGCCACCGAAGTCTTCGATCCGACGCAGCCACTCGTCTCGCTCAAACGGAACAATATCGCGGACAGTTCCGTCTCGCATTACACGGCGGCTGGCGGAAAGCACCGCCTCAGGCGCGCCCTTGACAGCAACCTGAAACCCGCACTCGGCGCGGTGAACCGTCGCCATCATCCGGGTCGTTGAATCGAAAGCGATTTTATGAGCGACCGGCTTCGTTTCAAGCAGTTCAGGGCGCAGGAAGCCCGCCTGCAATCCGACCCGCAAAAGTGCCACCTCCATCGGATCACCCGTGCCCTCATCAGCTGTCGAGTGGAGTGCCGCGTCATTACACAGAACGGCAATCTCCAAGAGCTTGGCGAGTGACGGGTCAATATTCCCAAACGGCGGTCCGTCTCGGTCTTCGATCGCGACTTCGCCCGACTCCACCCAAAGGTTCCGAACCGTCATTTGGTTCTCGGTGAGCGTCCCGGTCTTGTCCGTCAGAATGATCGTCGTCGCGCCAAGTGTCTCAACCGCAGACAGCCGCTCGATAAGGGCGTGTTGCTGTGCCATCCGCCACATGCCCCGCGCCAGCGCCAGCGTCGCCACGATTGGCAGACCCTCTGGAATTGCCGCAACCGCAAGGGCAATGGCCGCCTCCGCCATCTGCAGGGCGTCCCTACCGGTCAGAATGCCGATACCTGCAATCAGCGCGGCAATTCCCAGCGTGGCCCAGACGAGCTGTGCAGACAGGCGTGCCAGCTTGATTTCGATGGGTGAGCGACCGCCCCCCGCCTCCGCCACGAGCTGTGATACTTTGCCAAGTTCGGTGACAAGCCCGGTGCCAACAACGACGCCAACAGCACTGCCGCGCGTTAAAGCGGTTCCTTTGAAGAGCATCGAATGCTGATCAGCAAGTCGTGCGTCGGCGGAGACGGGATTCACTGCCTTGGATACCGCAACGGACTCGCCAGTAAGGGTGGATTCGTCGACATGCAGGTTCGCGCACTCAACCAGCCTCAAGTCTGCTGGGACAGCATCACCTGCATCAAGGATGACGATATCGCCCGGAACCAATTGCGCCGACGGAAGGATGAGCTCGCGCCCGTCGCGCCGAACGCGGGTCGTGTGCGTACCCAGTGCCCTCAACGCCTCGATCGATCGTGTCGCCTTGAACTCGGTCGTAAAGCCTATCAGCGTGTTGAGGACAAGCACGACCGCAATGGCGACCGCTTCCTCAAGTTCATTATAATAGCCCGCAAGGCCCCCGGCACCGGCGAGCAGCCCCACAACAGGGCTTTCGAACTGGTGCCATAAAAGACTTATGACGCTTGCGTGCTGCCGGGATTCAATGGTGTTAGGGCCATATTGCTCAAGACGCCGCCCAGCCTCATCCCCGCTAAGTCCTGCCCCCACATCCACTTGAAGCCGTTCAAGAACGGCCTCGGGTGCCCAAGCGTGGTTCGCGACGTTCGCCTCGGTGCGTTCTACCACGCTACGCTCCCCTCGCGTTTGATGTCACAGACAAGGATATGAGGCGGACGCGGTTTAACAATCGACAATGGCGGCGGACACATTCGACGCGAACAAAACAACCGTTTCTTGGCATGTTTGTTGTCCTGCATCAATGCTCTCATATAATTTGTGGCGCAGTATAATCACGGCGGCGTGATAATTCTGTCCGGCGCATTTTGTAAGGCATGGAGTTTGAAATGAATACACTTAAGGCTGCCGCTGTGGCGCTACTTCTTTCCAGTGCCGCTGCTTTTGCCCTTCCCGACTCATCGAACATGTATAGGGCGCTAGAACAACAGGGCTTTACCAATATCCAGATGTATCAGATGCGGAACCGGATCCGCGTGTATGCCCAGGAAGGCGATCAGACGCGCCAACTGGTGTATGATGCCGGGACCGGGCAATTGCTTTGGGACAACATGGACCCGCAGCGTGACCGCACGCGGGACCAGCTTTTCCTAATGACCCAGGATCAAATGCGGACGCAGGATCGCATCCACTTGCGGGATGAGGATTTGCTGCGGCTGAAAGATCAGACCAGAGATCAGGATCGCACACGCGATCCGGCCACTCACTAGCCATATGCGCGTCGCGGGCAGTTGGCCAGTTTCATCGGCCCCTTGTCCGCGACTGATCCGGCCCGTTTGCGCGACCTGACGTCGCGACGCATCCGGCCATCCAATTGATGACGTCAAAGGAGAACCTAGGAATGGCACGACACGCGCTTTTCGTTCCAATGATAGTTGCGGCTCTTGCGGGCTGCGAACCGCAAACGACCATGACGTCGGCGCCCTACGAAGCCCCAGTTGTCGCGACACATGTCAGCTACGGCAGGATTATCGCGGAGCACCCTGTAACCATGCAGCAAACCGCGAGCGGCGACCGCATTGGTGGTGCCTTGGTCGGTGGTCTGGCGGGCGCAATCATCGGCAACCAATTTGGCGGCGGGACAGGGAAGGATCTTATGACCGGCGCTGGTGCCGTTACCGGCGCGGTGATCGGTGGTAACCTTGCGTCGCAGACCCGCACCTATGTATCGCAGGCTTGGACGGTTCGGCTGGATAATGGCGGGACAATGACCATTATTCAGGCATCGAACACTTTCTATGTGGGGATGCGCATCCGCGTGGTGCAGAACGGCAGCCAGACGTATTTGACGCCCTGACTGCGTCAACCCCCGCGGCGCAGTACGCCGCGGGGGTTGATGTCAAAACTGCTTGAGCGGAATCCGCACGCTGAGCGATACCACGCTGCTTCTGTTGCGGAAGGTCAGCGGTTGAACCGGCGTAGAGGCACCTTTGTCCGCTACGGACCCGCCTTCGGCTGAACCAAAATCGTAGTAGTGATA
>JAJXZX010000027.1 GCA_021779835.1 Pseudomonadota bacterium
TTCCGCGCCAGATGTGGGATGGTATCCGCGAGCAGATCAGCCCGGCCATTCTGGCGGTGGCGACGATCCTCGTGGTGATCTCGATCGCGATGCTGGCCTCGCTGGAACTGCTGCGGCGCCGGTCCGAGCGGTTGCGCGGCATCACCCCGCAGTAGAGCCGCCCAACACCGACAGCCAGAACCAGACCGTGATGAGCGCGACGCCGGTGGCGATCAGCACGGTCGAGGCGGCGACGCGTTTGGCGACGCCATACATGTTGGCAAAGAGGTAGGCGTTGACGCCGGGCGCCACCGAGGCGGTGACCACGGCAGAGCGCATCTGCGCGGTGCTGAGGTGCAGCGTGGTGCCCATCGCCCAAGTGACGGCGGGGTGCAGCAACAGAGACGCCGCCACGGTCCAGGCGATGACGCGGAAATCGCCCTCGGGGCGGTAGCGGTAGAGGATGCCGCCAAGGCCGAACAGCGCCGCCGGGACCGCGGCGCGCACCAGCATGTCAAGCGCGTCGGTGAAAAGCTTGGGCAGGTGCATCCCGGTCAGGTTGACGAACAGGCCCAGCGAGATGCCGATCACCAGCGAATTGCGGAACATGGTGCGCAGCACGCGGCTTGCGGTGGCGCGGATGCCGCCGCCGCGGTTGATCACCAGCTCCATCGTGGTGATGCCGATGCCGTAGCACAGCGGCGCGTGGATCGAGATGATGGCGTAGTTGCCCGCCAGTGCCTCGGTGCCATAGGCGCGCTCGGTGATCGGGATGCCCAGCATCAGGGTGTTGGAGAAGAGGGCGCAGAAACCGATGGCAACACTGTCTTCCCAGCGGCGCGCGAACAGGTAATGCGCCCCCATCATGGCGGCAAGGAAGGCCGCGATGGCGCCGGTGTAGTAGGTCAGCAGCAGCGCCGGGTCGAAGTTTTTCGCGAGGTCGAGGGTGGAGATGCCGCGGAACAACAGGCAGGGCAGCGCGAAGGTTTGCGTGAACTGCATCAGCCCGTCGATGCTTTCGTCGCGGAAAAACCCTTTCCACACGGCGATATAGCCGAAGGCGAGCACAAGGAAGATCGGGGCGATGACGTCGAGAAGTGCCGCCACCCGTCAGACCTCGAAGGTCAGGGTCATGCCGTCGTAGGCGGGGGTGATGTGCGCGGGGGTTTCGGCCTCTACCTCGGCATAGTCGAGGTCGATGTGCATGTTGGTCAGCACCGCGCGTTTGGGCCCGGCGCGGGCGATCCAGTCAAGCGCGAGGGCGAGGTGGGCGTGGGTCGGGTGCGGCTTGCGGCGCAGCGCGTCGAGGATCCAGACGTCGAGGTTGGCTAGGTGGTCCCACGCCTCGGGGTAGATCTCGATCACGTCGGGCAGGTAGGCGAGGTTGGCCACACGGAATCCCAGCGCGTCGATCGAACCGTGGCTGACCTTGAACGGCGTCAGCATGATGTCGCCGCCAGCGCCAGAGACGGTGAGGGGGCCGTGGATGGTGTGCATGTCGAGAATCGGCGGGTAGGGCGAGCCATCGGGCTGCACGAAGGCATAGCCAAAGCGGGTGAGCAGCGCCTCTTGCGTCGCACCATCGGCCCAGACCGGCAGGCGTTTGCGCGTGTTGAACACGACTTGGCGCAGATCGTCGATGCCATGCACATGGTCGGCGTGGGAATGGGTGTAAACCACTGCGTCCAATTCGCCGACGCCCGCGTCAAGCAGTTGGTCGCGCATGTCGGGCGTGGTGTCGATCAGCACGCGGGTGGTGCCAGAGTCGGAGTGACGCTCGACCAGCAGCGAGCAGCGGCGGCGGCGGTTTTTCGGGTTGGTTGGGTCGCAAGCGCCCCAATCGCCGCCAATGCGGGGCACGCCGCCGGAGGAGCCGCAACCGAGGATGGTGAAGCGGAGATAGGCCATCAGGCGGCGGCGCTCCACTGGGCGGCCTTGGCGAACAGGCGGTTGAAGTTGGCGGTGGTTTGCGCGGCGAAATCTTCTAGGGACAGGCCGAACAGGTCGGCGCCGGTCTTGGCGGTCAGCGCGGTATAGGCAGGTTCATTTCGGCGACCGCGATGGGGGGGCGGGGCGAGGTAGGGGCTGTCGGTTTCCAAGAGGATACGGTCCAGCGGCGCTTCGGCAAAGATGGCGCGCAGGTCGCCCGATTTGGGGAAGGTCGCGATGCCCGACATGGATAGATAAAAGCCAAGCGCGAGGGCGGCTTGCCCCAATTCGCGCGACGAGGAAAAGCAGTGCATGACGCAGGTGTAGGCACCTGCGTGGTGTTCGTCGGTGAGGATGCGGGTCATGTCGTCATCGGCGTCGCGGGCGTGGATGATGAGCGGCAGACCGGTCTGACGCGCGGCCTCGATATGGATGCGCAGGCTGTCTTGCTGGATCGCCTTGCTTTCGGCGGAATAGTGGTAATCAAGGCCGGTTTCGCCAAGGCCGACGAATTTCGGGTGCTGGGCGAGGGCGACCAGTTGGCCAACGCTGACCAGTGGTTCCTCGGCGGCGCGCATCGGGTGGACGCCGGCGGCCCAGAAAACGGGCGCGTGGCTGTCGGCGATGGCGCGCACGGTGGCTATGTTATCCATGCGGGTGCAGATTGACACCATGCGGGTGACGCCTGCCGCCACGGCGCGCGCGATGGTGGCGTCGCGATCCGCGGTGAAATCGGGGAAGTCGAGGTGGCAGTGGCTGTCAACGATTTGAAATGTCATTTGTGCCGCCTGTTGCCTGCCTTAGCGGCCAGCCAGTTGGGCCGCCGTCTCGTCAATCCTCAGGATCATATCCAGCAGAAGCGTGGCAGGGTCAAGGTTGACCGCCTTGCCACGTCGCGCCTTGGCACCGAGGGTTTGTTGCAGATCGGCCCAAGCGCGGGCGGCGTGGGCATCGGGGGCGAGGCGGGGCAGCAGCGTGGCTTCGCCGGGGGTGGCCTCGGGTGGGGTCGTGCCAAGCACGCCGGTGCGCGAGAGGCGGGCGAGGAACAGGTCGAACAGCGTGAGCGTCAGGTCAAAGCGCGGCTCGTTGGCTTTGCCCGTCACGGTGTCGGCGAGGGCTAGGGCGCGTTGGCGGTCAAGGCGGGGCAGGCCGGTGAAAAGCGCGATGATCGACGCGTAGATTTTCAGGCCGTCGAGGTTGGTGATGCGGATCGCCTCGCCCACCGAGCCTGCGGCGAGTTCGGTGAGGGCGGCGGCGTGTTCGGTGCCTTCGGCGCCCGCGGCGGCAAGGGCTGCGGCGATGTCGGTGGGGGAAAGCGTGGTCAGCCGCAACTCGCGGCAGCGCGAGCGGATGGTGGGCAGAAGGCGCGAGGGTTGGTGGCTGATGAGCAGAAGGGTGGCGTCTTTCGGCGGCTCCTCCAGTTCCTTCAGCAGCGCGTTGGCGGCGTTTGGGTTCATCTCGTCCACCGGATCGACGATCACGACGCGGCGACCGCCGTCGGCGGCGGACATGTGAAAGAACCCTTTGAGGTCGCGCACATCATCGACCACAATCACCGAGCGGGGTTTCCTGGTTTTGTCGTCAAGTGTGCGACGGATCAGTTTCAGCCGCCCTTCGGAGCTGGCGGCAATGCGGCGGGCGGTGGGATCGGCGGGGTCAACGTCCAGCGAGGTGGGCGGTGGCGGTGCGCCGAACAGGCCGCCGTCGGCGGGCGGTTGCGTCAGCAGAAAGCGGGCGATGCGCCATGCAAGGGTGGCTTTGCCAACGCCGCGCGGGCCGGTGATAAGCCAGCCGTGATGCAGGCGTCCGGTGGTGTAGGCCTCAAGAAACGCGGCCTCGGCGGCGGACTGGCCGCGCAGGATCGCGGTGTCGCGCGGGTGAGGCGCGCCCTCAACGCGGTCGGGTTCAAAGAGATCTTCGTCGCTCACCGCAGGCGCGCCTCGGTAAGCGAGGCGATTTCGGCGGCGACATCCTCGATCGCGCGGGTGCCGTCAACCACGATGCAGCGTCCGGGGTTTTCGGCGGCGAGGGCAAGAAAGCCTGCGCGCATACGGGTTTGCAGGTCTTCGCCGAAGGACTCAAAACGCTCCTCGGTGCCGTTTCGCGACAGGGCGCGTTGCAGGCCAAGCGCGGGATCCATGTCGACGATGAAGGTGAGGTCGGGTTCCACCCCGATCATCATGCGGTGCAGGTCGTCCACCGTGCCGCGCAGGTCGCCGCGGGTGATGCCCTGATACATGCGGGTGCTGTCGGCAAAGCGGTCGGTGATGACGATGCGGCCTGCGTCAAGCGCGGGGCGGATGGTTTTTTCCAGATGGTCGCGGCGGGCGGCGGTGAACAGCAGGATCTCTGTTTCCGCCGACCAGCGGTCAGGCTCGCCCTCCAGCACCAGACGGCGGATTTCCTCGGCCCCCGGCGAGCCGCCGGGTTCGCGCGTCAGCACCACATCATGGCCCTGCGCGCGCAGGGTTTCCGCAAGGCGGCGCGCCTGCGTGGATTTGCCCGAGCCGTCGATCCCCTCGAAGCTGATGAAGAGGCGGCGCTCGGTCATGTCACTTGCCCGCCGCTGCTCCAGCGAACTTTTGATAGAGCACTTGGGCCGCAGTGGTGACGTGGCGCATCACGCCGCCGACCGGCACATCGGATTGCGCGACCAGCGGGATATGGGCATCGGGCATGTCGGGCAGGGTGACCACCAGATCGGCAACCGTGGTGCCTGCCTTGATCGGCGCCTTCAGCGGGCCGGTATAGATGACTTTGGCGTCGGGCGAGTTTTGCAGCGTGACGGGCACCAGCAACTTGGCATCGTCGGCGGGCACTAGGTTGACGTGGGTGACGGTGCCCATCCAGACCGGCGCCTCGGCCACGACATCGCCCTTTTTGACGATGGTTTTTTCGGTGAACTGGCGGAAGGCCCAGTTCATCAGCTTTTCCCCTTCCGAGCCGCGTTCCGCCATCGTGTTCACGCCGTTGAACACCACCAGCACGCGCCGCCCGCCCTGAACTGCGGTGCCGACAAGGCCGTAGCCAGAGGCCTCGGTATGGCCGGTCTTCATGCCATCGGCACCCGGCACCCGGCCCAACAGCGGGTCGCGGTTCGCCTGGTTTGCGGGCGCGCGGCCATCATAGGCGTAGGTTTGTTCCGCGAAGTAATGGTAGTATTGCGGGTAGGTTTTCATGATGTGGATGGCGAGCATGGCAAGATCGTGCATGCTCATCAACTGGCCCGGATTGGGCCAGCCCGAGGCGTTGGCGTAATGCGATTGCGTCAGACCCAGTTGTTTGGCCTCGGCGTTCATTTGCTCGGCAAAGGCGGATTCGGACCCGGCGAGGCCTTCAGCGACGGTGATGCAGGCGTCGTTGCCCGACAGCACGATGATGCCCTGAATCAACTGCTCGACCGTGGGGCGGTCGCGTTCGTTGAGGAACATGGTCGATCCACCCATGCTTTTGGCCTTGGTCGAGACGCTGAACGGCGTGTCGAGTTTGACGCGACCGTCGGCGAGGGCCTTGAACAGCAGGTTGACGGTCATCAGCTTTGACATCGACGCGGGGGGCATCGGGGTGTCGCCGTTTTTGTCCATCAGAACGGTGCCGGTGTTGACGTCAACGACATAGGCGGCGGTGGCCAATGTGTCGAAGGCTGCGGCAGGGACTGCCGCAAGCAGGCTTAGCACGACGCCGATTAGGGCAGGTTTATAGTGTTTCATGGCGTCTGGTGGTCCGTTTCAGGTCTTAGCTTTGGAGTGTAGGCGTCTTACTTGGACGAATAATAGGCGTCAGCGAAACCAAGCTTTTTCACTTTCGCGAGAAGGGCGTCATGGTCGGCAGCCGGGGTGGGGCCGACATCGACGTGCCAATAGGTCTTGCCGTGGGTTTCGTCCTTGATAACGACGCTGACAACGCCGGCTTTCTTTAGCGTCTTGGCGGCGCGTTGGGCGTTCGCTTCGACCGAGAAGATGCCGATTTGCAGCGAGGATTTGTCAGAGGACGCGGTTGCCGGTGCCATTGCCGCTGGTTTTGCCGCAGCGGTGGTGGCCGGGGGCATGGCTGGCGTCATTGGCTTGCCAGAGGTCGGCTTGACTGTGGTTGCCTTGCCCGCAGTGCCCTTGTCGATGGCGGCGCTGGCCGAGGCGGCGAGGGTGCCGATCGGTTTCGCCTCGATTGACTGGTTGGTGTCGAGGATCGGCTTTTTCGCATCAAGCTTGGGTGCCGGTTGCTGGGCCTCCTGGCGGCGCAGCGCGGTCACGCTGATGGTTGCGGGCTGACCGGCCAGCAGGCCAAGCGCGGAGGCCGCATCGGACGAGAGCTGCAATTTCGGGCCGGGGTTGTTGCGCTCGCGGCGGAACAGCGCGCCGATGACGAATTTTCCGTTGGCCGGGTTGCGGATGATGACCCGCTCTGGGTCGGTGACGCTTGGGTAAGCCACCCAGACGCCGCCGAGCGACGGGCGCCCGTCCCACAGGCCCTTTTCCTTGACCTGAAACACGTCGGGCGCTTCAACGTCACGGTCAACCAGCTTTACCGAGCTTTCCTGCACCGGAGCGTTCGCACCCGTCGCGGTCGCCGCGTCTGCCGGTTTGTCTTTCAGAAAACCAAACGGTTGTGTGCCGCTTTGGCACCCGGCCAACGCAAATGTTGTGCCCAGCACCAGGCTCAGTTTCCCGATCCTTGATCTTGCCATCCTAGCCCCCTTGATGCGCGAACTGGTTGCCGCGCTTATATGACTGAGGGTTCGGCCCAGTTGTCGCTATCGACAACGTGGGACTGCCCGGCCCCGCCCATTCGACGCGCACTCTAGACCGAGATGGCCTTTAAGAAAAGGGTCGCGCGGCCGCATGGCGAAATTTGGCCATCACAAGGGGCTTACCCGGTCTGCACGCGGCTACCCCCCGCAAGAGATTGCAGTGCGGGGAACGGCGCATGGGCGTGAGGGTGGCGCGGTTGGGGAACGCTGGAGGCGAGTACCGGAATCGAACCGGTCTACACGGATTTGCAATCCGCTGCGTAACCTCTCCGCCAACTCGCCTCAGCGGTTGAAGCACCTATACCATGCCAATTTGCCACGCAAGTCATTCTGCGCAATCAGGTGATGTTGCCGCGGCAAGGTTTCTGTGGCAAGAAAGATTTGACCGAAACTAGACCGATGAGTTTAGACATGACTGACTTTGCGCTGCGCCGTACGATGATGGTCGATACGCAGGTTCGCCCATCGGATGTAACGAAGTTTCCGATCATCGAGGCGATGCTTGCTATTCCCCGCGAAGAATATGTGCCCGCGCAGTCCCGCGAGGCTGCTTATGCAGGCAAAAACATCACCATAGGCGCTGGCTGCGTTGTGTTGGAGCCGCGCACCCTGGCGAAGATGCTGGATGCGCTGGACCTGCAACCCACCGAGCATGTGATGGATCTGGGCTGTGGCCTTGGCTATTCGGCGGCGGTGATCGCGCATCTGGCGGGCGATGTTGTCGCGGTCGAGCCGGTCGAGGCGCTGGCCGCTGACGCAAAGGCTAAGCTGGCGGTGCAGGGCGTGCGTAATGCGGTCGTCGTTTGTGCGCCTTTGGCGAGCGGCGCGGCGCAGCAAGGTCCCTATGATGCCATCACGATTCAGGGTGCGGTTGAGCATGTGCCCGAGGCGATTCTGGCGCAGTTGAAAGAAGGCGGGCGTATCGGTGCCGTCTTTATGGAAGGCGCGTTGGGCGTTTGTCGGATCGGTCACAAGGTCGACGGCGCTGTCACTTGGCGGTTTGCCTTCAATGCCAGCGCGCCGGTGCTTTCGGGATTTGAAAAAGGCCGGGTCTTCGCGCTTTGAGCGCGTTGCAAGAGCCAGTTTGAGGACGAGCAGGAGAAAACGATGGCAGGAAAGACAGTAAAGCTGATGTGTACGGCGGCGGTCGTTTCCGCCGGCCTTCTGAACGCCCCGATGGTGTCGGCCGAGACGCTGACCGACGCCCTGATCGCGGCTTATAAGAACAGCGACCTTTTGGTGCAGAACCGCGCCGTGCTGCGGGCGACGGACGAAACCGTGGCGCAGGCGGTGGCTGGGCTGCGCCCGGTGCTGGCCTTCATCGCCAACTATTCGCACTCGAACCCGGCGACCAGCTCGCTTGGCAATGATATTTCGACGCTGGAATTGTCGGCCTCGCTGACGCTTTACGACTTCGGGCACACGCGTCTGGGGATCGAAGCGGCCAAGGAAAACGTGCTGGCGACCAGCGCGGGTCTGGTGGGCGTGGAACAGCAGGTGCTTTTGGGCGCGGTGACGGCCTACATGGGGATGCGCAATGCGCAGGAAGTTGTCGTTCTCAATCAGGGGAACGTGGCGGTTCTGCAAAAAGAGCTGAGCGCGACCAACGACAAGTTCTCGGTCGGCGAAGTGACCAAGACCGATGTGGCGATCGCGCAGGCCAGCCTTGCTGCGGCGCAAAGCCAGCTGACGGCGGCAGAGGGCAGCCTGCAGGTCGCGCGCGAGGCGTATAAGGTTGCGACCGGCGTCTATCCGCAAAACCTGAGCGTGCCGCCGCGCGCGCCGCAACTGCCGAAATCGATCAACGAGGCGCAAATGATCGCGCTGCGCACCAGCCCGGCGATTTTGCAAGGGCAGCATCAGGTGCGCGCCGCCGATCTGAACACGCAATACGCCGAGTCGAGCGTGCGCCCCAAGATTGCGACGACGGCGCAATATGGCACGAATACGAATGGCAAGGTTGGCGCTGCGGTCGGTCTGTCGCTGACGCAGCCGATCTATTCCGGTGGGCAGCTTAACTCGCTGGGCCGTCAGGCGCGCGCGAACGCGGATGCCGCCAAGGCCGGTCTGATGCAGACTACGCTGACCACGGCGCAGACAGTGGCGAACGCTTGGTCGCAACTGAACATTGCGCGGGCCAGCATCGTTGCGGACCAAGAGCAGGTTCGTGCCTCGCAGGCGGCCTTTGACGGGGTGTCCGAAGAGGCGAAGCTGGGCTCGCGCACCACGCTGGACGTGCTGACGGCAGAGCAGACGCTGCTTAACGCCAAAGCGTCGCTGATCGCGGCCGAGACCAGCCAGTATATCGCGGTTTACAGCGTATTGGCCTCGGTTGGCCTGCTTACGGCGGATCATCTGAAGCTGGGTATCCCGACCTATGATCCGCAGGCGTACTTCAACGCGGTGCATAATGCGCCCGCGCTCAGCCCGCAGGGCGCCAAGCTCGACCGTATTCTTAAGGGCCTGGGCAACAACTAGGTGCCACAATTCGTTGTGTCCCGACCCGGTCGGGGATACAATAACTAACGGGCAGCAGGGGTTTGGGCGATGTCTGATCGGATGACCAACATGGAGATCGAGGACGTCTTGTCCTCTATTCGCAGGCTGGTCTCGGAAGAGACGCGCCCGCCTTTGCGTCGTGAAGCCCGCGTGCCAGCGCCGGAACCTGCCAGCAAGCTGGTGCTGACGCCCGATTTTCGTGTGTCGGATGTGGTTGAACCCGCAGCGGCACCGCAGGCGAAATCCGCGGAACAGCAGCCGCACGCACCGGCGGCGAGTCTGAAGGCGCGGTTGGCCATCCTCGAATCCGCGCTGGGAGAAAGCAAGGACGAGTGGGAGCCGGACGGCAGCGAGACCGGCGCCGATGCCTTTGGCCAGGTTGACCATGAACCAGCGGTGCATGACGCCTTTGGCGCGCAGGCCGACGCGGACCATGCCGTGGCCAGCATGGCGCCCGAAACCGATCCGCAAGACTGGCTACCCGAGGCCGTTGCAGAAGGGGCGCCCGCAGAACAGGTGCAGCCCGAAGAGCGCGAGCCTGTCGTTTTGGCGGCCTCGTCAGAGGTTCAAGCAGAAGCGGTCGAGATGGACGATGCCTCGGCAGAGATGCTGGACTGGCAGGATGAACACATGACGTCGGAACCGCGCCCAGATGTGGCGCGGGAAAAGCCTGACATGGCGAGCGTCTTCGATGAGGATGACGATGCGATGATTGACGAGGACGGTCTGCGCGACCTGGTGCGCGACATGATCCGTCAGGAATTGCAGGGCGCGCTGGGCGAGCGCATCACGCGCAATGTGCGTAAACTGGTGCGGGCCGAGATCAACCGCGCGCTGGCGGCGCGTGAATTCGACCAGTAGCGATTTTCGTCAGATGTAGATCAAAAAGGAAAACGCGCCCGACTGGGGCGCGTTTTCTTTTTGGGGCCGGTGCCTAGTTCAGGCGTCTGCCTGACTTAGGCGGCTTCGGCGTGTTCCATGTCTTCCATGGCGTGGCGACGCTCGCTTTCCTCGCGCGACAACGCAACAGAGGTGCGGACGCCTTTCGACACGAATTCCATCAGACCCTTCACGACACGTTCGTTCGGGTCGATGCCGGCGCAAGACAGAACTTCGCGGCCATCGCGCGAGCGCGCCCAGCGGGCGATCTGCTCGGGGCCGTTGCCATACTTCTTGTCGTCGGCAATCGCATCATCAAGCGCCGCAAGCACAACGGCCGCAAACAGCTTGCGCGAGCGCTGGCCTTGTTCGTGGTTGAATGCGGTGCCGTCAACGAAATCGACCATGGTGTCGTCCTTTTATTCTTGCTCTTGCGTTTTCTGGCGTTCGGCGAATATGGCGTTTTCGGCGCGATTCGGTATCCCTTATAAGGAATGACCGCTATGCCTTTAGCGCATAACTCGTCACGAGTCTCACCGTATCTAGTCGCCTTGCCAGAGATTGATCACCGATATATAGGTGCCTCCCAATTCCGATCAACCTTTTGACAAGGTTTTGTCACTCATGCCCAAGATCAACGGCAACGAAATCAAGCCCGGCTACATTCTCGAACATGACGGCGGTCTTTGGGCGGCCGTAAAGGTCAACCATGTGAAGCCCGGCAAGGGCGGCGCCTTCGCTCAGGTCGAACTGAAGAACCTGCGCGACGGGCGCAAACTGAACGAGCGCTTCCGGTCTGAGGACAAGGTGGAGCGTGTCGAATTGGAAATGAAGGATCAGCAGTTCCTTTATGAAACCGATGGCATGCTGGTCTTCATGGACAACGAAACCTTTGAGCAGATCGAGCTGTCGGCGGATCTGTTGGGCGACCGCCGCCCGTTCCTGCAAGACGGCATGACCGCCTCGATCCAGTATTACGGCGACGAGGCGCTGGCCGTGCAGATCCCGCAGAAGGTGGTGTGCAAGGTGGTCGATACCGAGCCGGTGCAGAAGGGCCAGACGGCGGCCAACAGCTTTAAGCCAGCGATTCTGGATAATGGCGTGCGCATCATGATCCCGCCGTTCATCGGGCCGGATGAAAACATTGTCGTGCATACCGAACTGATGGAATACTCGGAACGCGCCTGACCGGGGCCGCGGCGTGCCCCGGGTTCGGGGCGCGCCGTATCACATCTCTCCAGACCGACAGGGGAGAATACCATGATCCGACAGATTGAGGCGAGTGAAGCGGCGCTGTTGGTGCCGCTGAACGCCGTGATGCAGCGTCTGCACGCAGCGGCGCGGCCGGATGTGTTCCACTGTGACGCGAGCGAGGCGGAGGTCGCTGAGTATTTCGCCGAGACGCTGGCGCGCGTGGGGTGGTTCGCCCTGGTGGCCGAAGTCGAGGGCCGCGCGGTGGGCTATGCTTTGTGCGAAGTGCAGCGCGTCGAGGGCAACGCGATGAACCGCGCCCGTGTGCGCGGATTTCTGCACCACATTGCAGTTGCCGAAAACGCGCGCCGTCGCGGGGTTGCGACTGGGTTGATTGAGGCCGCCAAGGCGCGCTTTCGGGCTGAGGGCGCGACGGTTTGGGCCACGACCTATTGGGTGTGGAACGAAGCCTCGGTGGCACTCATGGCGAAGGCGGGGCTGACCCCGGCGATCACCCTGTCGGACGCGGCGCTGTAGCCGCTGGCCGGGGATGCCTCCGGCGGGAGTATTTTTGCCAAGAAGAAGCTGGGGGTCAGGAGGGGGGCGCGCGGCGCAAGGTGGCGGTGCCGGCCTGCATCGGCCCCTCGGCGCGCTCATAGCGCAGGTAGGCGATGGCGCGCGGGCCAGAGCGGGTGAAGAGGGTGCCTGCCTCTTTGCCGTCGGCGAGGATCGGGGTGCCGGGGGCGGCGTCGCCGGTGATCTCAACTATCGCGAGGCCCTTGCGCAGGTCGGTCTTGTGTTTCATGCGGGCGGTGACTTCTTGCCCGACGTAGCAGCCTTTGCGGAAATCGACGCCGTGCAGCGCCTCGAAGCCGCATTCGAGGATGTAGCTGTCGTCGGGGATGAGTTCGATGCCAGTTTCGGGGATGCAATGGGCGACACGGATCGTGTCCCAGTCGATGCTGGGGGCGGCACCTTCCGTTTCCGAATAAAGCCGCCAGCCAAGCGCCGGGTGGCGCGGATCGGCGAGCGCGCCACTGGGGGCGGGGCCGAGGCCGCGGCTGACATGGAGCGGGCTGGGTGCGATCTGCACTGCGGCGCGCAGGCGATACATCGTCAGGCGCCGGATCAGGCCATCGGCGAGGCTGGCGTGGACGTCGAGCAGGATCGCGCCCGGTTGGGGCACGAGGAAGAAATCGGCGAGGTATTTGCCCTGTGGGGTCAAAAGGGCCGCGTAAACGATGCCGTCTTTGAGGTGGCGCACGTCATTGCTGACCAGCCCTTGCAGAAAGCTTTCGCGGTCGGTGCCGGTGAGGGCGAAGAGGCGGCGGTCAGGAATGCGCTCGGCGGTCATTTTCGTCTCCCCTAAGGTGCATCAGACATATAGGAAGGAAAGCGGGCCGCAACAGGAGGATGCAATGCGTGCGCCGGTATCGGTGGTGATCCCGACCCTGAATGCGGCGCGCTGGCTGCCGCTGCAACTGGCAGCGTTGGCCGAAGGGTTGCAGGCTGGGCTGATCCGCGAGGTGATCTTGGTGGACGGCGGGTCAGAGGACGCGACCCTGGCGATTGCCGATCAGGCGGGGGCTGAGGTGGTCGCGGCTTCTGTGGGGCTGGGGGCTGCGTCTGGCGAATGGCTGCTGGTCGGGCGTGCCGCGACGGTGCCGGAGCCGGGCTGGGCCGACAAGGCGCTGCACCATATCGAGGGCGGTGCTGTTGGCCGTTTGCGCATCAAAGCGCGCGCGATGCGGCGCTGCTGGAGGGTCTGGCAGGCGACGGCGTGGCGGTTGCAGCGGCGGGCGTGAGCGATCAGTCCGCTGCGGCGTGCGTCTGTTCCGCCGGGCGGAATTGCAGGTTGTAGAGGTCGGCATAGACGCCGGAGCGGGCGATCAGATCCTCGTGCCGTCCCTGATCGACGACGAGGCCCTGTTGCATCACCACGATCTTGTCGGCGTCGCGCACGGTGGCAAGGCGGTGGGCAATTACCAGCGTGGTGCGGCCAAGCGAAAGGCGGGTGAGGGCTTCTTGCACCAGCGCCTCGGAATGGGCGTCCAGCGCCGAGGTTGCCTCGTCCAGTAGCAGGATCGGCGCATTGCGCAGGATGGCGCGGGCAATCGCCACGCGCTGACGCTGCCCCCCCGACAGGCCCGAACCGCGCGGACCGGCGGGGGTATCAAGGCCCTTGGGCAGCGAGGAGACGAATTCGCTGACGTGGGCCGCGTCCATCACCTCGCGCAGGCGAGCCTCGGATACGTTCTGGCGGCCAAGCAGGATGTTGTCGCGGATCGTTTCGTCAAACAGCGCGGTATCCTGCGAGACGATGGAAAACAGGCCGCGCAGGGCGACGAGGTCGATCTGGCGCAGATCAGTGCCGCCGATGGTGATCGCGCCCGATTGCGGATCGGCAAGGCGGGCGAACAGGTTGAACACGGTGCTTTTGCCCGCGCCAGAGGGGCCGACGAGGGCGGTGGTCTGGCCTGCCTCGGCGGTGAAGTTCAGGCCCTTCAGCACCAGTTCGCGCCCATAGCCAAAGCGCACGTCGGCCATGTCGATGCGCATAACGGAGGGGGTGGGCAGCGGGCTTGCCGGGGTGACAATGGTGGGCGTGATGTCAAAGAGGCCGCGCACGCGCTCCATGCTGGACAAGGCGACCTGCCAGGCGCCAGAGACGGCGCCAAGGCGGCGCAGGGGTTCAAAGATCAGGGCCATCGCGGTGAAAAAGGACATGAACTCGCCCACGGTCTTTTCGCCGTGGATGATTTGCAGCCCGCCATAGGTCAGCACACCGGCAAAGCCGATGGCGGCGACGACGTCCATCATGGCGGGGATGCCAGCGGAGCCCGCCTCGGAGCGGATTTGCGCGCCGACAAAGCTATCGACGCCATCCTTGAAGCGACCGGCCTCGCGCGCTTCGCTGCCGGTGAGCTGGATGGTGGCCATGCCGTGAAAGATTTCGTCCAGCCGGGTCGAGATGCTGGCGGCGGATTCGCGGGCATGGCGGCTGGTGCGACGCACGACCTTTTGCAAAAGCATGATGGGCCAGACCAGCAGCGGCGCGCCTGCGATGGCGATCAGGGTCCAGCGCCAGTCAACCGAAAGGGCGACGCCGATCAGGGTGACGAGCGAGACCACATCGCGCCCAACGGCGGCGATCACCGAGGTCCAGACCGATTTCAACGCGCCACTGTCGCCGCGCACCCGCTCGATCAGCGCGCCGGGGGAATGGGTTTGGTGGAAGGATTGGTCAAGCGTCATCATATGGCGCAACAGGTCGGTTTGCATGGCGGCGACGAAGCGCTCGCCCGCGATCGACATCAACACGCGCTGACCCAAGCCAGAAAGCGCGCGCAGGATAAAGACACCGCTGACAGCGGCGGCGACCCAGAACACGGCGTTGGGGGTGCCGCCGGTAAAGACGTGGTCGAACATCGGCTGCACAAGGTAGGAGAGGGCACCCATCATCGAGCCTTCGACGCTCATCAGCACCAGCGCGGCAAGGAGCAGAAAGCGGTGCGGCCGCAGGTAGCTGCGCCACATCCAGCCGATCAGGCGTCCGGGGGTCATGGCTGCGCGCTCCACTTGCCGGCCTGCCAGTCGCGGAATGAGCGGGTGACCTCGTCGCGGTCATAGCCGTTGCGCACCCAGTCCATCAGGGCGATGCCGCTGCGTGCGTGTTCGCGGGCGTAGAAACGCAGGAAATGGTCCAGCACGCCGGTGTCGGTCGATTTCAGGTGGATGAAGCGCCAGTGCAATTGGCGCGCGGCCTCTTCCACGGGGCGTCCTTCGATCATCATCAGGTAAAGCGCCGAGGCAAAGCCTGCGCGGTCGGCGCCCGATTTGCAGTGCATCACGAAGGGCTTGGGGATGGTGCGAAACACCTGTTCCAACGCGATGAGGCTTTCCGGCGTGGGCAGCGAGCGCGCGGCGAACTTGATGTCGATCAGCTCCATCCCGAGCTTGGCGCAGGCCTCTTTCTCGAACAGGTAATAGCTGAGCGGCGTGTTGCCACGCAGGTTCAGCACCGTTTTTATGCCGAGTTTGGCGTAGCGATGCAGGCGTTGCGGCGAGGGTTGGTTGGAGCGATAGACGCCGTCGGTCACCGGGTAGAAATTGGTCCACAGCACACGCAGAAAGGCATGGTCCATCAGGTGAAAATGCCATGTCGCGCGGCGGCGGTCTTCGGGGTCGGAAAGGTCGCGGCCTGTCGGGATATTCAAGCGACGCTCTAAGTCCTTGACCCGGCGATGAAGCGTCTTGAACATCCGATCTCCGCGACGGGCTGGCTCGCCCACTTTTCCCCGTTCAGCGCGGTCTAGCGGGAAACGCCGCATGTGGCAAGCAAGGGGCGCAGCGCTCCACGGATGCAGGCCGATTGACGCGGTGTGATGGCGGGATTACGCAAGGCACATCCCCCGAACGGAGTAAGTTCATGAGCCTTGCCAACGGTCGCCCTTACCTTGCCATTCCCGGCCCCTCGGTCATGCCCGACCGGGTGCTGGCCGCAATGCACCGCCCGGCACCCAACATTTATGAGGGGCCGCTGCATGACATGGTGGCGACCATCACGCGCGATCTGCGCTGGGTGGCGGGCACGTCGCAGAATGTGGCGATCTATATCGTCAACGGGCATGGCGCGTGGGAAGCGGCGAACGCCAATCTTTTTTCGCGCGGTGACAAGGCCTTGGTGCTGGCGACGGGGCGGTTTGGCATTGGCTGGTCCGAGTCGGCGCGGCGCATGGGGGTTGAGGTCGAGGTGCTGGATTTCGGCAACCACAGCCCGGTCGATATGGACCGCCTAGCGGCGGCGTTGGCGGCGGACAAGGCACACAAGATCAAGGCGGTGTTGGTGACGCAGGTCGATACTGCGACCTCGGTCAAGAACGATATCGCGGGGCTGCGCGCGGTGATGGATGCGGCGGGGCATCCGGCGCTGCTCGCGGTGGATGCGATCGCCTCAATGGGGTGTGACGCGTTTCACATGGATGAGTGGGGTGTCGATCTGGTGGTTGCGGCAAGCCAGAAGGGGCTGATGACGCCGCCGGGGCTGGGGTTTGTCTGGTTCTCGGACCGCGCGAAAGAGCGTTGCCGTGGCGGCGATCTGGCGACGCCCTATTGGGATTGGACACCGCGCGCGGCGCCGGATGAGTTCTGGCAGTATTTCTGTGGCACCGCGCCGACGCATCACCTGTTCGGCCTGCATGAGGCGCTGACCATGGTGCGCGAAGAGGGGCTGGACGCGGTGTGGGCGCGCCATGCGCGGCTCGCGCGTGCGGTCTGGGCAGCGTTTGATGCCTGGGGGCAGGGCAATGCCGACATCGCGCTGAATATCGCGGACCCGGCCTATCGTGGCCATTCGGTGACGGCGGCGCGGTTGGGCGCGCCCCATGCGACCGCCTTGCGGCGCTGGACTGAGGCTGAGGCGGGTGTCACGCTGGGTATCGGGCTGGGCATGGCGGCGCCAAGTGACCCGGCCTATCACGGCTTTTTGCGCGTGGCGCATATGGGGCATGTGAATGCGCATATGACGCTGGGTGTGTTGGCGGTGATGGAGGCGGGGATGCGGGCGCTCGGCATCCCACATGGGCCGGGCGCGCTGGTCGCGGCGGCAGAGGTTGTGGCGGGGCGCTGAGCCTTTCTGGCTCGGGCCGATGTGCGGGGCCCCGCGTCAGAGTTTGAGTATTTTTGCCAAGAAGAAGCTGGAGGGTCAGGCTTTGGCCTCTGCCAGCGCCTGTGGCAGGGCGAGGGCGAAGGCGTCGAGCATGGCATCGGTGCCACAGCTGACGCGGATGCAGCGGTCTTGTGGCGCGACAAAGGGCATGCGCACGAAAATGTCGCGTGCGATCAGGGCGTTGAGGGTGCGGCGCGCGAAGGCGCCGTCCGCGCCGCAGTCGATGGTGACGAAGTTGGTGGCCGAGGGCAGCGGCGTCAGGCCATTGGCGCGGGCAATGGCCGCGATACGGTCGCGGGCGCGGGCGACGCGTGTTTTGACCTCAGTCAGGTAGGGCTGGTCGGCGAGGGCGGCGAGCGCACCGGCTTGGCTGATCCTGCTCATCCCGAAGTGGTTGCGCACCTTGTTGAAGGCGGTGATGAGGGGGGCGGCGCCGATGGCGTAGCCGATGCGGGCGCCTGCCAGCCCATAACCTTTGGAGAAGGTGCGCATACGGACCACACGGGGATCCTCTGGCGCGATGTCCGGGCTGGTGCCTGCGGGGGCGAGGTCGATATAGGCCTCGTCGAGGATCAGCAGGCTGCCGTCGGGCACCGCCTCGATCATCGCGGTGATGCGTTCGGCGGTGTGATGGCTGCCCATCGGGTTGTCAGGGTTGGCGAGGTAGATCAGCTTGGGCCGCACCGTGCGGGCCAGCGCAATCAGCGCGTCGGGGTCTTCATGGTCGCCCACATAGGGCGCTTTGTGCAACGTACCGCCGAAGCCCGCGACGTGGAAGTTGAAGGTGGGATAGGCGCCGTCCGAGGTGACGACGGCATCGCCGGGGCTAACAAGCATACGCACGAGGTAGCCCAGCAAACCGTCAATGCCTTCGCCCACCATGATATTTTCGGCCCCGCAGCGGTGGAAGGCGGCAAGGGCGTGGCGCAGGTCGTGGTTTTCCGGGTCGCCATACATCCAGGCGTCCGCAGCCGCCGCTTGCATCGCGGCGATGGCGCGGGGGGAGGGGCCGAACACGCTTTCATTCGCGCCAAGGCGGGCGACAAAGGCGCGGTGGCGCGCGCGTTCCTGCGTCTCGGGCCCGATGAAGGGGACGGTGGCGGGAAGCGAGGCGGTCAGCGGGGTGTATCGGGGTCCGGTCATGGCTGCATGATGCGGATTCCTGCGGCGCGGGCAAGGGGTATGAGATCTGCCGGAGTGTCGCTGTGGCGTCGATCAGGGGTTGAGGTTGGCGACGGGTTGGGGCGATAGTTGCCACAGGACCAGCCGGAGGAACAGTGCGATGGAGCGGCGCGCGACCCTTGCCCCGTTGAGCAACAAGACCTTCCGCTCGCTGTGGGTGGCGTCGAATATTTCCAACCTTGGCGGGCTGATTCAGACCGTGGGTGCCGGTTGGCTGATGACGAGCCTGTCCCATTCCAACGACATGGTGGCCTTGGTGCAATCGGCCAACACCGTGCCGCTTATGGCTTTTTCGCTGATCGCCGGGGCTTTGGCCGACAATTTCGACCGCAGGCAAATCATGATCTGGGCGCAGGCGCTGATGCTGGCGTTTTCAGGTGTGCTGGCGGCGATGACTTGGGCGGGGCTGCTGACGCCGTGGCTTTTGTTGGCCTTCACCTTTCTGATTGGCTGCGGCGGCGCGCTTTATAACCCGTCGTGGCAGGCCTCGGTGGGCGATATTGTGCCGCGCGATGATGTGCCGGGGGCGGTGGGGCTGAACTCTATGGGGTTCAACCTGATGCGGTCGATCGGGCCCGCGTTGGGCGGGGCGATTGTGGCGGCGGCCGGGGCGGCGATGGCGTTTTTCGTCAATGCGGTGACCTATATCGCGCTGATCTGGGCGCTGTTTCGTTGGTCGCCGGAGCTGCGCGAACGGCGCTTGCCGCGTGAGCCGTTGTTCGGCGCGCTGGGGGCTGGCCTGCGCTATATGTCGATGTCGCCCGCGCTGATCCGGGTGATGGCGCGGGGCGCTTTGTTCGGGGTGGCGGCGTCTTCGGTGCTGGCGCTGCTGCCGGTGGTGGCGCGCGATGAGCTGCATGGCACCGCGATGACCTACGGTATCTTGTTAGGCAGCTTCGGTGTGGGCGCTATCGGTGGTGTGTTGATCAGCACGCGCATCCGGGGGCGGGTGCGCAATGAGGTGGTCGTCAGCGGCTCCTTCCTTGGCTTTGCCGTGGGGGTGGAGGCGCTGGCGTTCAGCCCCTCGCTGTTCCTGAGTTGTGTGGCGCTGCTGCTGACGGGGGCGTGCTGGGTGTTGGCGCTGGCTTTGTTCAATGTGACGGTGCAGTTGTCGACGCCGCGTTGGGTGGTGGGGCGGGCGATTTCGTTCTACCAGACCACGACGTTTGGCGGCATGGCGGCGGGAAGCTGGATCTGGGGCGTGGTGTCGGATGGGCACGGGCCGGTGGTGGCGCTTTCGCTGTCGGGGGCGATGCTTTTGCTGGGCGTGGTGTCGGGGCGCTGGCTGGGCGTGTCGGAATTTGGCACGCTCGACCTCGATCCCTTGGGGGCGTTTACCGAGCCGCAACTAAGGCTTGATCTGCGGGCGCGCAGTGGGCCGATCATGGTGATGGTCGATTATGTCATCGCGCAGGAGGATATCGGCGCGTTTTTGGCGGCGATGCGGGCGCGGCGGCGGATCAGAATCCGCGATGGAGCGAGCCAGTGGGCGTTGCTGCGCGACCTGGAAACCCCTGATATCTGGACAGAAACCTATCATGTGGCGACCTGGGTGGACTATGTGCGCCATCACGAGCGGCGGACCAAGGCGGATGCGGATGTGACGCGCCAGATCCTGGCGCTGCATCGCGGAACGGAGCCGCCAAAGGTGCATCGGATGATTGAACGGCAGACGGTGCCGGTGCATGACGATATGCCACTGAAACTGACGAATATCGTTTAAGATCAGCCGTTTGACCTATGTGTTTTTCGTATGTTTTTCGTATGTATTTCATGCATACGATTGTGCTGCGGCACCGCGCCCGGAGGCGCGATGCCATGCGGCGTGAGGTCAGCCGACCTCGGCCAGTCGCGCCAGCGCGGATTTGAGTTTGGCCGCTTCATCCTCGCCCTGTTCCAGCTTTTCGCGGGTCTCATCGACGACTTCTTCGGAGGCGTTCTCGACAAACTTCGGGTTGTTCAGACGGCCGCGCAAACCGCCGAGATCCTTTTCCAGTTTCTCAAGCGTTTTGGACAGACGGGCCTTTTCCTCGGCGATGTCGATGATCCCGGCGAGGGGGATGGCGAAGAGGCCGCCCTCGACCGCGATGGAGATGGCGCCCTTGGGCGTGGCGGCGGCGGGGGTCAGCGTCTCGATGCGGGCAAGGCGCTGGATGAGGGCCTGATTGCGGACCCAAGCGGTGGTGCCTGCCTCGTCCAGCGTGATTTGCAGCATGTCGAGTTTGAGGCCGACGGGGACGTGCATCTGGGCGCGGGCCGAGCGGATTTCCTCGATCAACGTGATGACCCAGTTCATTTCGCGGTCGGCGGCGGCGTCGATCAGTTCCGCGCCATAGGTCGGCCAGTCGGCGTGGACGAGGAGTTTGGCGCGTTTGGCGGTGAGGCCCCAGAGTTCCTCGGTGATGAACGGCATGATCGGGTGCAACAGGATCATGGATTGATCGAGAACCCAGGCCATCGTCGCGCGGGTTTCCGCGGCGGTGTCGCCGTCGAACAGGGGCTTGGCGAATTCGACATACCAGTCGCAGACCTTGCCCCAGACGAAGGCATAGGCGGCGTTGGCGGCGTCGTTGAAGCGGTAGGCGGTGAGGGCGGCGTCAATCTCCTCGCGCACTTTCGCGGTTTCACCGATGATCCAGCGGTTGACGGTGGCGGTGGCGGCGGGCGGGGTGGCCTGCGGCTGGTAGCCCTCAAACACGCCGTTCATTTCGGCGAAACGGGTGGCGTTCCACAGCTTGGTGCCGAAGTTGCGGTAGCCGGCGATGCGCGCGGTCGAGAGTTTGAGGTCGCGCCCCATTGCGGCCATCGCGGTGACGGTAAAGCGGACGGCATCGGCGCCGTATTCGTCGATCAATTCGAGCGGGTCGAGCACGTTGCCGAGTGACTTCGACATCTTCTTGCCCTTCTCGTCGCGGACGAGGGCGTGGACATAGACGGTGCGGAAGGGCACCTGACCGACCACGGCAAGCTCCATCATCATCATCCGGGCGACCCAGAAGAAGATGATGTCAAAGCCGGTGACGAGGACGGAGGTGGGGAAGTATTTCTTGAGTTCGGCCGTGTCCTCGGGCCAGCCAAGCGTGCCGATCGGCCAGAGGCCGGAGGAGAACCAGGTGTCGAGGACGTCGGGGTCGCGGTAAAGGTAGATTGGACCAGCCTTCTCCGACCGCGTCCGCAACCGCTCGTGAAGTTCGTCTTCCGACGCGCAGAAAACGATACTGTCTTCGCTGAGGACCCCACTAGGCGAATACTTTTGCAGAGCGAGCGCGCGCACCTGAGCCTCGTCGGCGGCACAAAATCGTTCGTAGGCGCCAGTGTTCGGGTGCGGATAGAGGGGACTGTCGCCGTCAAGCGTCGGCCCATACCAAACCGGGATCTGGTGACCCCACCAAAGCTGGCGGGAGATGCACCACGGCTCGATGTTTTCCAGCCAGTGGAAATAGACCTTTTCGTGCTGCTCGGGCAGGATCTTGGTGTCGCCGTTGCGCACGGCGTCGATGGCGGGCTGCACGATTTTGGCGGTATCGACGAACCACTGATCGGTCAGCATCGGCTCGATTACCACCTTGGAGCGGTCGCCGAAGGGCTGCATGATCGGTTTGTTTTCGACGTAAGGCACCAGTTCGAGGTGTTCGGAGTTCGTCTCCTTGTCGATGGTTTTCACCAGCCGGGTGACGGCGAGGCCCTCCTCGGTGATGGCGGCGACAACGCGTTTGCGCGCATCATAGCGGTCGAGGCCGCGCAGGTCTTCGGGCACGAGGTTGAGGTCGGACACATCGCCCGCCGGGCGCTCGCCGCGCGAGATCTGGCCCGCGATGGTGGCGCTTGCCTCATATGACAGGCCGTCGGTGCGCATCCGCGCCTTGGTGTCGAGGAGGGCGTAAAGCGGGATGTTGTTGCGCTGCGCCACGCCGTAGTCGTTGAAATCATGCGCGCCGGTGATCTTGACCGCGCCCGAGCCGAAGCTGGGGTCGGGGTATTCGTCGGTGATGATCGGTATCAGGCGGCGGTGTTCGGCGGGGCCAACGGGGATTTCGCACAGCTTGCCGACGATGGGGGCGTAGCGTTCGTCAGAGGGGTGGACGGCGACGGCGCCGTCGCCCAGCATGGTTTCCGGGCGCGTGGTGGCGATGGAGATATAGTCGCGCGTTTCGCGTAAGGTGACGCGACCTTCGGCGTCTTTTTCAATGTATTCATAGGTTTCGCCCCCCGCGAGCGGGTATTTGAAGTGCCACATGTGGCCCGCGACCTCTGTCTGTTCGACTTCGAGATCGGAGATCGCGGTTTCAAAGTGGGGGTCCCAGTTGACCAGCCGCTTGCCGCGGTAGATCAGGCCCTTGTTATACATCTCGACAAAGACCTTGATGACGGCGCGCTGGAAATGCGCGTCCATCGTGAAGGCGTTGCGCGACCAGTCGCAGGAGGCACCAAGGCGTTTCAGTTGGCGGATGATGGTGTCGCCGGACTGGCCCTTCCACTCCCACACTTTCTCTAGGAATTTATCGCGGCCGAGGTCGCGGCGGGTGGGCTGGCCGGTTTTGGCAAGCTCGCGTTCCACCACCATTTGCGTGGCGATGCCGGCGTGATCCTGGCCGGGCTGCCACAGCGTGTCGAAGCCGCGCATCCGGTGCCAACGGACCAGAATGTCCTGAAGCGTGTTGTTGAACGCATGGCCCATGTGCAGCGAGCCGGTGACGTTCGGCGGCGGTATCATGATGCAGAACGGATCTGCGCCCGGTTTGGCGTTGGCGCCCGCGGCGAATGCGTTGGCGGATTCCCAGAGGGCGGCAAGACGCGCTTCGGCTTCGGTCGCGTCAAAGGTCTTTTCCATCGGCATATTTATCGTCCCGTTCCTGTCGCCGAGGTGTTTATACGCCAAGGGCAGGAAGGGGAAGGCCGCAGTGGATTACAGTGAGCGGATCAGCAGCGTGATAAGGGCGGTCCAAGCGCCGACCGACAGCACGACGATGGGCAACAGCCACCAGCCAGAGATTGTATCGCTGCTGCGACGCGAACGGCGGCGCGAATGGGGCGAGGCCGGTGCGATGGCACGGGCGCGGTAGAGGTCGCGGTCGTAGGTCACCATGGTCTAGATATCTCCGCTTCGTGGCAAGGTTGGCAGCCTTGCAGTGCCGACGTCTCAGAAACTCAAACGCGAATATGTTAAAATGTCGTTTAACCGAAGTTAAGCCCGCCCCCCGGTTGTGTGCAACCATTCAAACGAGGGCTGCCTAGAAAAAGCCGCAGTTGAGGCGACATTGTGGCGGAATCGGGGCAATCCTTAACGGATTAGAAACGTTCGAGCGCGCGTTGGCGAAAGATGCGGGGATTTGACGGGGCTAATGCGGCTGATTCTTGGCAAATTGTCCGGAAATGTCAGACCGCCATGTCAGACGGCGCGATCGATCTTGGTCGCGAGATGGATCAAACTTTCCGAAGATTTCACGCCGGTGATGGCGCCGATGGCATCGAGAACCTCATCCAGCACGGTGGTGGTGGGGGCGGCGACTTGCAGGAGCAGGTCGATGCGGCCGGAGGTGGTGTGGATGCGCTCGACCTCTGGCAGGGCCTTGAGGCGGGTGAGAATGGTGGCCTGCGTGCGCGGCTCTACCGTCAAGAGCACGGTGGCGCGAATCCGTCCCTGACGGGCGGCCTCGCCAAGGCGCACGGTGTAGCCCGCAATCATGCCAGAGGTCTCTAACCGCTCCAATCGGGCCTGAATGGTAGAGCGCGCGACCTTCAGACGGCGCGCGAGGACGGCCACGGAAATCCGCGCGTCGGCCCCAAGCTGGGCGATAATGCCGCGATCTAGTTCATCCATAACAATCTGCCGATCTTTTCGTCATTTTAACCGAAAAAAAAGTCAAAACAACTCTTTTGCTCGGTGACTTTGTATATCATATCCGGCATCCTCGTTTTCAGGAAAAGGGCGGCTCATACGCACCTGGCCTGGTTTGGTTTGACGCGTAAGCGGCTCCGAACTGGTTTCCCAGGGATGGAGTAGGCTGCGCTCTGTTGGCACGAAAGGGATACGCCGATGGGGCTCTCGAAAACGATCTGGACGTCACCGTCCGAGTTTCTGCGAAAAAATGAACCCGATGCGCCGGTGATGTTCTTCTCACCGGCCGTCCTGCAAGCAACCGCACGGCGGTTTCTTGATGGATTTCCGGGGCTTGTGACCTATGCGGTCAAGTCTAACCCCGATGAGATGGTGATTGAAAACCTCGCCGCGGCGGGCATCCGGGGCTATGATGTCGCCTCGCCCGCGGAGATCCGCATGATCCGGCGCATCGCGCCAGAGGCGGCGTTGCACTACAATAACCCGGTGCGCGCGCGGGCCGAGATTGCGGTGGCGGTCGAGATGGAGGTGAAATCCTACTCGGTTGACAGCCATTCCGAGCTGGCGAAGCTGGCGGAGATGGTGCCTGTCGCGGATTGCGAAATTGCGGTGCGCTTCAAGCTGCCGGTGTCGGGCGCGGCCTATAACTTTGGCGCCAAGTTTGGCGCGACGGTGGAAGTGGCGACCGAGTTGCTGCGCGAAGTGGCGCGGCTGGGCTATATCCCCTCGCTGACCTTCCACCCCGGCACGCAATGCACCGATCCGGCGGCGTGGGAGACCTATATCCACACCGCGGCGCAGATCGCGCGCGATGCGGGGGTGCGGCTGGCACGGCTGAACGTCGGCGGCGGCTTCCCCTCGCACCGGTTGAACGAGGTGATGCCGCGGATCGAGGCGACGTTTGCCTTGATCGACCGCGCGACGGCAGAGGCGTTCGGCGACGCGCGTCCGGCGCTGGTGTGCGAACCGGGGCGGGGGCTTTGCGCTGAGGCGTTCGTGCTGGCGGCGCGGATCAAGGCGATCCGCGATGGCGAGCATGTGTTCCTCAACGACGGCGTCTATGGCGCGCTGACGGAACTGCCGATGATCGGCGTGATCGACCGGCTGGAGGTGCGCTCTGCCACCGAGGGCTTGCGCACGGGCGAGACGGTGCCACGCATCGTGTTTGGGCCGACCTGCGATTCCGTTGACCGTTTGCCGGGCGAGTTGATGCTGCCCGAGGATACGGAAGAGGGTGATTACCTTGTATTCAACGGAATGGGGGCCTATTCGATTGCCACCAATACGCGGTTCAACGGCTTTGGCGCGCTGACGGTCGAGACGGTGCTGTCGCTGCGCGGCTAAGGGTTGAAGATTGTTGAAAAAAGACCCGGTGGGCTTTCCCGCCGGGTCTTTCTTTTGTGCGGATTCGGTCGCCAAAATGCCACGAAACCTTGAGATTACCTGAGCGTTTGATTGGGTAAGTTCCGTGCTGACTCCGTTGAGGCCAGCCCTGCGTTACCCCGTTCGAGATAAATTGAGGTTTTTTGCCGTTTCGCGTGAACACATCGTCAAACCCTAACGCCGAAATATGGGTGCGGGGTGTGTTACGTCTGGCAAATGGTGGGGCGATCATGCGGGTTGGACCAAGCGATATGAGGGCATTGGCGGTCTGCGCGACCGAGGCGGGGGACGTCGATGGGCGTTCAGGCGCGGATGCCCCAATGGCGTGGCCGTCGCAGGTTTGCGGTTGGGTGGGGGGTAACGCGGACCCCAGTGCCGCGTCGCGACATGAAACCGAGGCGGAGCTGGAGCGGTTCGAGGCGCGCAAGGCGGAGTCGGCGGCGTTTGGCTATTTGCGGGGCATCGGGCTGTGCCTGTGCCCGACGCCGGGGGGCGTGCCGACCGGAGTTTATTACACTGGCGGCGGCTATCTGGCCGAGGCGGAGGTGTGCCCGACAACCGGGCGGGTGCGGCTGGTGGCCCATATGAAAAGCGCGGATTTTGGTGGGCTTATGGTGCCGGCATCGCTGAATACTGTTGCAGGCGAGGCGCTGCGTGTGGTGCATGATGACAGCGGCTTGCTGCTCACGGCATCGTTGATGGACACGGATCGGGCGGGCATTGAGGATGAAGGCCAGGCTGGCGCGACGCAGGATGCCGGTTCAGCCGTTGAGGAGGCCCTTGATGTGGGCGGATATGGTCGGCACGGGGCGATGGCGATGCGGACGGCGGTCGCCAATGCGGTGCTTGACGCGCTCTGGGCGCGCGGTGTGCGAATGGTAACGATGCCTTTGACGCCGGAAAAGGTGCGAGGCTGGCTAAACGGGAGTGTGGAGGGTGCGCCTATTTGACCGTGTCCGGAACTGGGTTCGCCCGCCGCGGGTCGAGGTGCATAGCCCCGAGCCGCACGCGGTGCGCAGTTCTGTCGATCACGTCGTCATACTGGATGGCACCATGTCCTCGCTTGATCCCGGGCATGAGACCAACGCGGGCCTGACCTACCGGTTGATGCGCGAACTGACGCCCTCGACGCGGCTGTCGGTGTATTACGAGGCCGGGATTCAGCTGCACAACTGGCGCGATTCGAAGGATGTGCTGGAGGGGCGCGGCATCAACCGGCAGATCCGGCGCGCCTATGGCTTTCTGGCCTCGCGCTATCATCCCGGCGACCGGATCTTTCTGTTCGGCTATTCGCGTGGCGCCTATGCGGTGCGGTCCTTGGCCGGGGTGATCGATCGCATCGGGCTGTTGCAGGCGGAACATGCGACGGTGCGCAATGTGGTGCAGGCCTATCGCCACTACCAGTTGACGCCGGACAGCGACGGGGCGCGCGCGTTTTCGCGGCTGTATTGCCACGGCGAGATCGCGATTGAGATGGTTGGGGTCTGGGACACGGTAAAGGCGCTTGGCCTGCCGGTGCCGTTCCTGCGCCGGTTTATGGAGCCGAGGCACGCGTTTCACAACCACCACCTTGGCCCGGTTATCCGGCGCGGGTTTCATGCGCTGGCGCTGGACGAGACGCGCGTGGCGTTTGCGCCGGTGCTGTGGAATTGCCCGGAGGAATGGCAGGGCAGGGTAGAGCAGGTGTGGTTTCGCGGCGCACATGGCGACGTGGGGGGGATGCTGGGCGGGCTGCCTCATGCGCGGCCTTTGGCGAATATCCCGCTGGTCTGGATGCTGGACAAGGCCGAGGGCTGCGGCCTGACGCTGCCCGACGGATGGATGGCGCGGTTCCCCTGTGACGCGTCCGCGCCGATGGTTGGCACCTGGAGCGGGGTGGGAAAGTTGTTCCTGCATCGCGGTCGGCGACAGGTTGGGCAGGACCGTTCGGAAACCGTGCATGTCAGTGCAGCGGAGTGGTATCAGCGCCGCCACGCGCCGAAGCGGAGTGTGGCCCAGCTGTTCCGCGAGGCCAGAGATTTTCGAGTAAGGTATTGAAAAAGAAGGCTCCCGTTTGCACGGGAGCCCAGGTCGCCACAGGGAGCGGCGGTCGTTCGTCAGGCAACTTTCTCCAATGCGACCTCTGGGGTGAGGCCAAGTGCATGGCAAACGTCGCGGGTCAGATGCGGGCGGTTGAGGGTGTAGAAGTGCAGATCCTGCACGCCTTCACCGATCAGGGTATCGCAAAGCTCGGTGCAGATCGCGGTCGAGAGCAGCTCTTCACGGCCGTCGCGGATGGCATGGGCAAAGGCCTCGTCGAGCCATTGCGGGACGGCGGTGCCGCAGCGGGCGGCGAACTTCTTGACGCCGTCCCAGTTGGCGATCGGCAGGATGCCGGGGATGATCGGGGCGGTGATGCCCTCGGCGGCGCAGGCGTCGCGGAAACGCAGGAAGGTTTCCGCCTCGAAGAAGAACTGCGTGATGGCGGAGGAGGCGCCGGCGTCAATCTTGCGTTTGAGCCAGCGCACGTCGGCGCGGATGTCGGCGGCCTCGGGGTGCTTGTCGGGATAGGCGCCGACGCGCAGGTTGAATTTGCCGGTGGCGGCCAGCGCCTCGATCAGCTCGACCGAGCTGGCAAAACCGTCGGGATTGGCGGTGAATTTCTGCGCGCCTTTGGGGGCATCGCCGCGCAATGCGACGATTTCGGTGACGCCAGCGTCGGCATAAGATTGCGCGATTTCAAGGGTTTCGGCGCGGGTCGCGTCAACGCAGGTCAGATGCGCCGCCACGTTGAGGCCGGTGGTTTTGCCAATCGTCGTGACCGCTTCATGCGTCAGTTTGCGCGTGGTGCCGCCAGCGCCATAGGTGACCGAGACGAAGCTGGGCTGCAAGGGAGCCAGCATCTGCACGGTGTCCCACAGGCGAAAGCTCGCTTCGAGCGTTTGCGGGGGGAAGAATTCGAAGGACACGCGCGGATTGGTCATGGGTAGGCTCCTTTGGATGCCCCCTTGTCGCATGTCTGGCAATGTGAGACAAATTCATAATCTTCAACACCATTATGAGGTTAACCGCAGGATGCATCTGGAATTCAGGCACCTTCGTTCCATCAAGGCGATCCATGATGCGGGCGGTTTGGCGCGGGCGGCGGATATCATGAACATGACGCAGTCGGCTTTATCGCATCAGATCAAGGGGTTGGAGGATCAGGCCGGGGTGGAGCTGTTCGTGCGGCGATCCAAGCCGCTGAAACTCTCGGCGGCGGGCTTGCGGCTTTTGCGCGTGGCGGAAAAGGTGCTGCCGGAGATTGATGCGCTGGACGAGGAGTTTCGCGCGCTGATTTCGGGGAAATCGGGGCGGTTGCATATCGCGATTGAGTGCCACGCCTGCTTTGAGTGGCTGTTCCCGGTGCTGGAGAAATTCCGCCATGCCTGGCCAGAGATTGACGTGGATATCCGGCCCGGTTTGGCGTTTGGCGCGCTACCTGCTTTGCTGCGCGAAGAGGTCGATCTGGTGGTGTCGTCCGACCCCGAAGACCTGCCTGGCGTGCAGTTCAATCCGCTGTTCGACTATGCGCCGGTGTTCGTTGCATCGAAGGATAACCCATTGGCAAAAAAGCCTTTTGTGGTGGCGGAGGACTTCCGCGATCAGATGCTGATTACCTATCCAGTGGACCGCTCTCGGTTGGACATATTCTCGGAGCTTTTGACCCCCGCGAAGGTGGAGCCGCGGGGGGTGCGGCAGGTGGAATTGACGGCGGTGATCCTGATGTTGGTGGCGTCAAACCGGGGGGTGGCGGTTTTGCCGGATTGGGTGGTGCGCGAGGTCAAGTATCACAGCGATTATGTGACGCGGCCGGTGACGGAAAAGGGTTTGGTTAAAAGGCTTTACGCGGCGACGCGGACCGAGGATGCGGTCAAGCCGTTCATGGCGCATTTCCTGCGGCTGGGGCGCAGTGAGCCGGTGAAATTGCAGCGCGGCTGACCGCAGGCGGCATATGTTTTGCGTATGTTTTTCGTATGTATTTCATACATACGATATGCAGCGCGGCGCGGCCCTTAGGGATAGAAGGTGGCGTGGGCCCTTACGGTGGCGGGCTCTGCCGTCGCGGTCATCGTGCGGACGCTGGTGAGGTCGGCGGCGGACAGCCGGGCTGCGGGGAACGGCGCGTGGGTGCGCCGGGTCAGACCGGATAGAATCGCCTGTTCGACCAGCGTGTAATCGCCGCCAAAATGGTGGCCGCCCTTGGTCTCCAGCAGTTCACCACCGAGGGCACCAAGCGCCGGGCAGGCCGCGTTTTGCGCCTTGACGCCATAGACGCATTGCAGCTTGTCCATCGGCAGCGCCTGCGCGTCGGTCATGGTATCGGTGGCGGCATTGCTGTGCGAGCCGAGCCAGCCGGAGACGGTGATCTGCCAGTCAGCAGCGGTGGAAAACGCCAGCAGGCTGATCTGGGCAACGGGAGCACGCGCCGCGGGCGGCAGGGCGCGGTAGGTGGCGGGCAGCACGTCGGCCCCAAAGGAATAGCCGACGAGGATGACCCGCTTTACCCGCCACAGGCTGCGGTATTTCTCGATCAGGGCGGCGAGGTCTGAGGCGGTTTCTTGTGGCGTGCGGCGCGACCAGAAATAGCGCAGGCTGTCGAGGCCGACGACGGGCACGCCGTCCGCTTGCAGTTTTTTGCCGATCGAGGAGTCGATGTCGCGCCAGCCGCCGTCGCCTGACAGGATGATCGCCATCGCATCATATTTCGGCTTGGTCGGCAACAGGGTGACGGGCAGCGCGTCGGCAAGGCGCGCGGCGGCGGCGACGCGCGTTTCGATCAGCGAGACCATTGCATCGACGCTGGGCGTGGCGGCAGAGGCAAGGGTGACGTTGGTCGAATTTGCCTTCAGCGCGGTGATGCGGGCGCGCGTTTCGCCATTCGCTTGCGGCGTCAGCAGGACCGAGACCGGATCGACCTGCGCCCCACGGGGAAGCGCGTAAATCAGGCCCGCGGCGGTGGTGAAGTAGCCGGCGGGGGTGCAAAGCTCGACGGGAAAGGGGATCGCGGTGGTGGGGTCGGCGACGGCGGTGCCGCCGATGGTGACGTTGGGCGTCTGGGCAACCATGTCGAGCGCGATGCCACCGCCAAGACCAATGCCCGCGACGATGGGGGCGGCATAGCCCTTGGCGCCACTGTCACGCTGGTATTGCTGGCTGAGGCGTTCGACGTCGGCCACGAGGTAGGCGCATTCGTGCGCCTTTTGGCCGATGGTGGCGAGGTAGGCGGGGGTATCGACGCCAACCACAGCGATGCCGTCGGATTGCAGGCGGGCGGAAATGCGGTCCTCGCGCGCGGTCCAGCCCGAGGCGTCGGACATCAGGAACACCACGCCCTTCGCCGGGCCTTGCGGCATCGCGACACGGTCAAGCGGCATCAGGTTGTTGATGCTGGGCGTGAGCAGCGTGTAGGCGAGCGTGCCGCCGCCCGCAAGGGTGCCAAGGGCGGCGCAGAGGAGAAGAATGCGTTTCATTCGGTCCGCTTGATTCGGTGGTGGGCTCGGGCACAAAAGCCGCAGGGCAGTCAGGGCGCTGTTTATCCCGAGGCGACCGCGTTGCGATAGCCGGTCATTGTAGCGTTTTTGTGACTGCCAAGCGGGCCTCGCCGGCGTCGTTAGCTGAGGCCCGCTGATTTCTGGCTGACGTCCGGTGCGCGTCAGAAATTATGGGTGAGGCGCAGGCTGACTTTGTTCACGCCGGGGTTGGGCGAGTAGAGGTTGGCGTTGGAACGGTGGTCGATGGCGAGCGAGAGGCCGTAGTTGTTGGCCAAGCGGTAGCCGACGCCGAACAGGGTGCGGAACTCGATCGGGCCGCCAAGGTTGGTGCCGGCATTGGCGCCGTGGTAGAGGCCGGGCATCTCTGACATCTCCAGATACCAGGCCTGCGAGAGGTCGTAGCGGGCGGCGATGCCGGCGCCGGCCCAGGCGTCGCCTGCGCGGTCAAGCTCTAATGCGCCACCAAGGCCGATTGACCAGTGGCCGGGGTGCCAGATCGGGGCGGCGTGGTATTCGAGGGTGAGGTCGGGCTCTGTGGGGGCGCCGATGTGGGAGAAGTCAGCGGCGCCGAAGCCCGCGACCCAATCGGCGGCGAGGGCGGGCAGCGGCGCGAGGGTGAGGGCGGCGGCGAGGAGGAGGGGAAGGCGGGGCATGGGGCGCTCTGGTTTTGGTGGTTGCTCGGGTGATCTAGGCCTCGGGGAGGCGGGGATCAATGACGGCGATGGGGCGGCGGATGGGTTTGGCGAGAATTGCAGCTTGTTGACTGTGCAACAATTTGCACGGCAATGATATGGTGAAGGTTTGGAGTTTTGGCGCCTGAATTTTACCCGTGGTTAATCGGCGGGTGGTGCGGGCAGGGAGCCACGGGCCGAGACCTGGGGCCAAAAACACAAAGGACCCAGACCTGCATGCAGGGTGGGTCCTTGAATTCAGACTGGCGCAGCCGCGCCGGATCGCTGCCTTAGTTGGTCGCGCGGACCAAAGTGCCAAGCGCAATCTCATGGATGTCGCCGCGACGCACGCCGATGTCGGCCAGATCGCGGTCGGACATTGCCGAAAGCTCGCGACGGGTGGAGAGATAGGCCTGACGCATGTCAAAGCCCTCGCGCACGCGGTCAAGCGAGGCCTGAAGGTTGAAGCCGAAGCCAGAAGCCTTCGCACGGGTCGGTTTACCAATGGTTACAAAAGTCATTTTCACATCCTGCTTTCTATTTTTCTTACCGTCTGAATATGTGCTTTTGCTGCACATGCACAATGCACGGGAATGAAATGCCGCAATGCAGCGAACGCATTGCTCGGGCAGCAGGACGCTAACCGTCTGTTTATCTGGTCGTGTCACCCAGCAGGCGTTGGACCGTTTTTGAAAGGGTGCCTATGAACCCCGGACTGTTGCCCGTATCCCGTTGGTGCATATCGGACGGCGTTTCCGGTGGGATCAGCAAGTCGGCGATCACGCTGTGGAGGTGATTAAGCGCAGCCTTGCCAGAGTGCGTCACGCCGAAGCGCGTGCGCGCACCCATCTTTATAGTAATGTCAATCCGGCGGCCGCTTGCGGTTACGGCGCCCAAGTCCGCAAGCATCTGATTACATTCTGTTTCAAGCTCTGGCACATCGAGATCGCCGAAGTCCGAGACCAAGCTGACAAAAATGCCGTTGCCAGCATAGGCGGTCATCCTGTTGATACCGTGCATAGAATTGATGACGCTTTCTACGGTGTCGGCCAAGATGTCGCGGAACAAGATATTGGCATGGCTCCGGGCGTAGAGCTCTGCGACGTTCGCAATTCGGAAGGCAACCAAGCTTGTCGCATAGAGATCGCCGCGCTGCATCTTGAGCAGGTAGTTTTCAAGCGCCAGCATATCAATCACGCCGGCAACGTCGGTGATGTGAACAGCGTCTGACAATTCGACCCGATAGACATCCTCTAGCTGGGCGCCGATCGCCTTTACCTCGAACTTTTTCTGCGAGAGCCGATTGTTTGTTTGGATCTGTCGCTGCGCGATGCGCACGCGCGAGCCAAGTTCGGTCAGGTCAAACGGTTTGGTGACGTAGTCTGAGGCCCCGCTGGAAAAGGCGCGGTCGATATACGCCTTGTCGGACAACGACGTGATCATAATGATCGGCGTCTCGTTGTAGCGATCCTGCCGGCGCAGCCATTTGCAGAGATCAATCCCATTCATTCCCGGCATCTGAATATCAAGCAAGATGCATTGGTAGGGTGACGCAGCATTCCGCACACAATCAATCGCGTGTTCGGCGGAGGTAGCAAGGGTAATGTCGCTAAGTCCAACGTTGTTGAGCGCCTCGGTCAGGAGTTCAAGGATAAATTCGTCATCATCGACCGCAAGGATTTTCATGTCACTGTTCCCTTCCCTTCGCCAACCGAAGCCGCCCGTCGGATCGCTGTGGGCTAAGTGCGAAGTTTCCCCAGCAGACGTGTTTTGTCGTTAAAGCTAAAATAATCTTGAAGTTGTAAGATGGCAGAAATGTGGTTTTCGTGAGCGCCAAATGAAAAAAAGCCCACGCGCCGCTTTCGACCGGAGGAGATTTTGGCGCGGAACTGACGCGGACGGGCATGGAGAGCTTACTGCTCGGAAGGCTGTGTTGGGTTCAGGGCCGACCTTTGCCACCCATGTTGAACGCGTTTTGTGGCTGACGGTTGGACCGCACAACCTGCCGCGGCCCGACGTTGGAAGGGCTTGCAATGATATCAAGGGGATAGATGGTGCTGTGAGAGAGGATTGAACTCTCGACCTCACCCTTACCAAGGGTGTGCTCTACCACTGAGCTACCACAGCACGCGTCGTGGGCGGCTGATTAGACGCAAACGATTCTGGACGCAAGCGCAATATGGACCCTTTGCGCATCGTGGGGTAGAGAAAGGGCGATGGACAACAAACCCGCGAAACCCGTGGCGAAGGGGCAGGCCAAGGACGGTCGTGAAGACCGGCTGAAGGCGGCCCTCAAGGCCAATATCGCGCGCCGCAAAGAGCAGGCGCGGGCGCGACAGGGGTTGGACGAGGACAAGAAGCAAGAGTGAGGCGGGGCGATGGATTCGATTCTGGTGCGCGGTGGGCGCGAATTGCATGGGGTCATCCCGATTGCAGGGGCAAAAAACGCCTGTTTGACGCTGATGCCGGCGACGCTGCTGAGTGATGAGCCGCTGACGCTGACCAATGCGCCGCGGCTGTCGGATATCAAGACCATGACCGCGCTGCTGCAATCGCTGGGGGCGGAGGTCACCAGTTTGCAGGACGGCAAGGTGCTGGCAATGTCATCGCACGATCTGACCACGCATGTGGCGGATTATGAGATTGTGCGGAAAATGCGGGCCTCGAACCTCGTGCTGGGGCCACTGTTGGCGCGGCATGGTCATGCGGTGGTGTCGCTGCCGGGGGGCTGTGCGATTGGGGCGCGGCCGATGGATTTGCACACCTATGGGCTGGAATGTCTGGGGGCGTCGATTGAGCTGAAGGACGGATATCTGCACGCGACGGCGCCTTTGGGCGGGCTGCGCGGTGGGGTGATCGAGTTCCGTATGCCCTCGGTCGGGGCGACCGAGAATGTGGTGATGGCGGCGACGCTGGCGAAGGGCACGACCGTGATCCGCAACGCGGCGCGCGAGCCGGAGATTGTCGACCTTGTGCGTTGCTTGCGCAAAATGGGGGCCGAGATCGAGGGCGAGGGCAGCAGCACGATCACCATTCAGGGTGTGGACCGGCTGGGCGGGGCGACGCATCAGGTGGTGACGGACCGCATCGAGCTGGGCACCTATATGCTCGCGCCCGCGTTTTGTGGCGGCGAGGTGGAGTTGCTGGGCGGGCGCATTGATCTGGTCGGCGCGTTCTGCGAAAAGCTCGACGCGGCGGGCGTGCAGGTGGAAGAGACCGAGCGTGGGCTAAAAGTGCGGCGCAAGAATGGGCGGGTCAATGCGGTGGACGTGGTGACAGAGCCTTTCCCCGGCTTTCCGACCGACTTGCAGGCGCAGATCATGGCGTTGATGTGCACGGCGAACGGCACCTCGGTGCTGGAAGAGCGGATTTTCGAGAATCGCTTCATGCACGCGCCGGAACTGGTGCGGATGGGCGCGAAGATTGAGGTGCATGGCGGACATGCCACGGTGACCGGGGTGGAGCGTTTGCGCGGGGCGCGGGTGATGGCGACGGATTTGCGCGCCTCGATCTCGCTGATCCTTGCCGGGTTGGCGGCGGAGGGGGAAACTGTGGTCAGCCGGGTCTATCACCTTGACCGCGGCTATGAGAGGGTCGAGGACAAGCTGGGCGCATGTGGCGCGTTGATTGAACGGGTGGCAAGCTGATGGTGGATGCACGGTTTGAAGACGCCGGGGAAGAGCCGCTGTATCTGGCGGCGCTGGAGGGGGATGACCTGCCGGTGATTTCAGCGCTGGTGCAGGATGCGGTGTTTCCGATCACCGAGATGACGTGGCAGCCGGTCAAGCGGCGCTTTGCGCTGCTGCTGAACCGCTTTCGCTGGGAAGATCGCGCGGCGGCAGAAAAGCGCGGGCGGGCCTATGAGCGGGTGCGGTCGGTGCTGGTGGTGTCGGATGTGCTGAAGGTCTCTACTCAGGGTATCGACCGGGGCGACAAGGATATGGTGTTGTCGCTGCTGTCGGTGACGTTCGAGCCGGGCGCGGATGGCACCGGGCGCGTGGTGTTGACGCTGGCAGGCGACGGCGCGATTGCGCTGGAGGTTGAGGCGTTGGACGTGACGCTTAAGGATGTGACGCGGCCCTATGCGGCGCCGTCGCATCATGTGCCGGGACATCCGGAGTGATAAGGCGACTGGCCGCGGCGGATCTGGAGGTTTTCCGGGCGCTGCGGCTGGAAGCGTTGCAGGCGGAGCCGGCCAATTTTGCCAGCCGTTATGAGGATTGGGTCGCGCAGTCGGATGCCGAATGGCTGCGGCGGCTGACGGCCAATGTGGTATTCGCCAGTTTCGATGGCGCCGAGGCGGTCGGGATGATGGGGCTGATGCCGCAGGGTGGGGCCAAGATGGCGCATCGGGCGCATGTGGGCATGGTCTATCTGCGCCGCGCCTATCGGGGGCAGGGGCGGGCGGAGGCTCTGCTTGCCGCCGTCGAGGCGCAGGCGCGCGCGATGGGCGTTTGGCAGTTGGAACTGACGGTGGCGGCCCAGAACCCGGTGGCGCTGCGGTTTTACGAGCGGATGGGCTTTGCGCGTGTCGGGCTGATCCCAGCGGGGTTCCTGCATGAGGGGCGCGCGATGGATGATGTGATGATGATGAAGCGGATCGGCGTGGCCTCGGTTCAGGGCTGACGGGCGGGCGGGTTTGAGGACGCGGCCTGACGATGCTTGAGGCGGACGCGGGGTTTCGCTATGGGGGGCTGGATCAGGAGTGATGCCGATGCCCGTATTCCTTAACACCCATGATGCCGATTTCGAGGCGGCGTTTGTCGCCTTGCTTGGGGCCAAGCGCGAGGATGCGCCGGACGTCGATGAGGCGGTCGCGGCGATTATTGCCGATGTGCGCGCGCGCGGCGACCAAGCGGTGATCGAGCTGACGGCGCGGTTTGACCGGCTGCACCTGACGCCCGAGACACTGGCGTTTTCGGCGGAGGAGATCGCGGCGGAATGCGCCAAAGTCTCGGCTGAGGATCGCGCGGCGCTGGAATTGGCGGCGGAGCGTATCCGCGCCTATCATGTGCGCCAGATGCCGGAAGATCAACGCTGGACCGACCCGGAGGGCGCGAGCCTTGGCTGGCGCTGGACGCCGGTTTCGGCGGCGGGGCTCTATGTGCCGGGGGGCCTCGCGTCTTACCCATCCTCGGTTCTGATGAACGCGATTCCGGCGCGGGTGGCGGGGGTGGAGCGGTTGGTTATTTGCGCGCCGACGCCGGGGGGTGTGGCCAATCCGCTGGTATTGCTTGCGGCGAAGATTGCCGGGGTCGAGACGATTTATCGGATCGGCGGCGCGCAGGCGATTGCGGCGATGGCCTACGGCACGGCGACGATTGCGCCGGTGGACAAGATCACCGGGCCGGGCAATGCCTATGTGGCGGCGGCCAAGCGGCGGGTGTTCGGGCGGGTTGGCATCGACATGATCGCCGGGCCGTCAGAGATTTTGGTGATCGCGGATGCGGCAAACGACCCGGACTGGATCGCGCTGGACCTGCTGTCTCAGGCGGAACATGACGAGAGCGCGCAGTCGATCCTGATTACCGACGATGCGGGATTTGCGCGTGCGGTGGTGGCGGCGGTCGAGGCGCGGTTGCAGACGTTGGAGCGGCGCGCGATTGCCGGGGCAAGCTGGCGCGATTTTGGTGCGGTGATCGTGGTGCGCGATCTGGCGGAGGCGGCGGCGCTGTCGAACCGCGTGGCGCCAGAGCATCTGGAGCTGTGTGTCGATGACCCGGAGGGCTTGGCGATGCAGATCACCCATGCGGGCGCGATCTTCCTTGGCCAGTGGACACCGGAAGCGATCGGCGATTACGTTGGCGGGCCGAACCATGTGCTGCCGACCGCACGCTCGGCACGGTTTTCCAGCGGGCTGAGCGTGATGGATTTCCTGAAACGGACCACGATGGCGCGGATGACGCCAGCGGCGTTGCGGGCGATTGGCCCCTCGGCTGAACGGCTGGCGATTTCGGAAAGCCTTCAGGCGCACGGGTTGTCGGTGCGGGCGCGGTTGGAGCGGTTGAACGAGGTGCGTGATGAGTGACCGGATTTGCCATATCGAGATCGACGACACCGGGCTCGCCAGGCCGACGCCGGAGATCGAGCAGGAGCGTAAGGTCGCGATTTTCGATCTGTTGGAAGAGAACTCTTTCGCGCTGCCCGCGCGCGAGGATCGCGTGTTGCCAACGGGGCCTTACCGGGTGAACCTAGCGATCCGTGAGGGGCGGCTGGTGTTTGATATCACCACCGAGGCGGTGGAGAAGGTGGGCGAGTTTCACCTGAGCCTTGGGCCGTTCCGGCAGGTGGTGAAGGACTACTTTCAGATCTGCGAGAGCTATTTCGAGGCGGTGAAGCGCCTGCCTCCCAGCCAGATCGAGGCGATCGACATGGCGCGGCGCGGGATTCACAACGAAGGCGCGCGGGTGTTGCAGGAACGGCTGGAGGGCAAGGCGGCAGTGGATACCGGCACTGCGCGGCGGCTGTTCACCCTGATTTGCGTCCTGCACTGGGGTTGATGCAGTTTGGGCAAATTCCCCTCTTCCGTGCTGTTTTGTTGTGACCACAACGCGGTGCGCTCGCCCATGGCCGAAGGGCTGATGAAGCAACTTTACGGCCAGCGCGCCTATGTGCAGTCGGCGGGCGTGAAGAACGATATGGAGGTTGACGGGTTCTCGGTCGCGGTGTGCCGCGAATGGGGGATCGAGTTGGCGCGGCATCGTTCTCGCAGTTTCGACGAGATGCGCGAATGGGGCGACGATCTGTCGGGGTTCGATCTGATCGTGGCGCTGTCGCCCGCCAGCCAGCGCCGCGCGCTGGATCTGACGCAGTATTACCATCTGGAGGTGGAATACTGGCCGATCCTTGACCCGACCGGCCTTGGCGAGACGCGCGAGGCGAAGCTGTCTGCCTATCGTCAGGCGCGCGACCAGATCAAGGCGCGGATGTTGGAGCGGTTCGGGCCGCCCAGCGCCGAGGGCTAGCCCTTTTGCGGGCGGGGCGGGGCGGGGTCTTTGGGCCTGTGGCGGTTGTCGCGGATCGCGATGCCACTTTGGTCTTGAAAATCCGCTCTTTCGGGCGCATTTACTGGCGCGCCCGCAAAATTGGCGGGCAGTCCCATAACTGGAGTGACCATGGCCAAGGAAGAATTGCTCGAATTTCCCGGTGTCGTTAAGGAACTCCTGCCGAATGCGACGTTCCGGGTCGAGCTTGAGAATGGCCACGAGATCATCGCACATACGGCAGGAAAGATGCGCAAGAACCGGATTCGCGTGCTTGCAGGCGATAAGGTTCAGGTGGAAATGACCCCCTACGACCTGACCAAGGGCCGTATCAACTACCGCTTCAAGTAAATGCGGCTGATCCTCGGTTCTGCCAGCCCGCGCCGGAAGGAACTTCTGGCGGGGCTTGGAGTGGTGCCTGACGCCATTCTGCCGCCCGACATCAACGAAGACCCGGCGCGTGGCGAGTTGCCGCGCCCCTATTGCGCGCGCATGGCCCGCGAGAAGGCGGCGGCGGTGGTGGCCGGGCCGGATGATCTGGTGCTATGCGCCGATACGACGGTGGCCCTGGGCCGCCGCATCCTTGGCAAGCCGCGCGATGCGGGCGAGGCGGCGGCGTTTCTGGTGGCGCTGGGCGGACGCCGGCATCAGGTGATTACCGCGATTGCCGTGCGGCTGGGCGACCGGCTGTGGCAGCGTGAAGTGGTCACGGCGGTGAAAATGAAGCGTTTGTCGGATGCCGAGCTGAACAGCTATCTCGCCTCGGGCGAGTGGGAGGGCAAGGCGGGCGCCTATGGCATTCAGGGCCGCGCCGGGGCGTTTATCCCGTGGATTTCCGGATCGTTTACCGGGGTAGTCGGCCTGCCTGTGGCCGAGACGGCTGCGTTGCTCGCGACCGCCGGATATCCGGTGCATCAGGACAAGGGAGAGGCCGCATGAAGGGTCGCGTGATTGCGCTGGACCAGATCAAGGGCCGCGATGCTGCGGCGTTGATCGTGGACGGGCGGCTGGAGGATTTCCTGATCGACGCGCCCGAGGATGCGCCGCCCGCACCGGGGGCGATCTTTCGCGCCGTGGTGGATCGGCAAATGAAGGGGCAGGGCGGGGTTTTCGTGAAACTGCCCGAGGGGTCCGGCTTTCTGCGGCAGGCCTCTGGCCTTGCGCCGGGGCAGCGGGTGCTGGTGCAGGTGACGGGTCATGCCGAGCCGGGCAAGGCGGTGCCGCTGACGCTGCGGCTGTTGTTCAAAAGCCGGTATTCCATCGTGACGCCGGGCGCGCCGGGGCTGAACGTCTCGCGCTCGATCCGCGAGGAGGACGAGCGGGAGCGGCTGACGGCGCTAGCGCAGGCGGCGATGACGGGTGCGGCGCAGGATCTGGGGTTGATCGTGCGCTCGGCCGCGGCGCTGAGCGATGCGGATGTGATCGGCGAAGATATCGCCCTGATGCGCGGGCTGGCCGAGGCGGTTCTGCCCGATCTGGACGGCGGGCCAGAGCTTCTGGTCGATGCGCCCGGTGCGCAAGAGACCGCGTGGCGCGACTGGGGCGACCCGGAGCCGGACGAGGTGGTGGAGGGCGACGATGCCTTTGCAACGCAGGGCGTGGCAGAGATGCTGGACGCGCTATTGGCGGCGGACGTGCCGCTGGGTAGTGGCGGCACGATGATTATTGAACCCACACGCGCGCTGATTGCGGTGGATGTGAACACAGGTGCCGATACCTCGCCCGCTGCCGGGTTGAAGGCGAATATCGCCGCCGCGCGCGATCTGCCGCGCCAGTTGCGGCTGCGCGGCCTTGGCGGGCAGGTGGTGGTGGATTTCGCGCCGATGCCGAAGAAAGACCGCGCCACGCTGGAGCAGGTTCTGCGCGCGGCGTTTCGCGGCGAGGGGGCGGAAACCAGCCTTGCCGGGTGGACGCCGTTGGGCAATTACGAGATTCAGCGCAAACGGGATCGGATGCCGCTGGCGGAGGCTTTGGCATGACTTGCCCGATCTGCGCGCGTGAAACCGACCCAAAATACCGGCCCTTCTGTTCGCGCCGCTGCGCGGACGTTGACCTTGGGCGATGGCTGACCGGGGGCTATGCGATTCCCGGTGAGGCGCTGGAGGAGGACGATGCGGTTGAGCGCGATGCGGACGAGCATGGCGATGGCGACGCGCAGGTGCGAAAACCACATTGACGCGCAAGGCGTCGCCGCGACGCGGGATTTTTCGGAAATCCCTCTGGACAGTCGCGAGAGGCCATTCTAAGAGAACGCCACCCCGAACGTGACGTCGTTCATCCGGTGCCCGGGTAGCTCAGGGGTAGAGCAGTGGATTGAAAATCCTCGTGTCGGTGGTTCGATTCCGCCCCTGGGCACCATTTTACAAGAAAAATCCTAGAAATCTCAATGAGTTGCTGGGCTTTTCTGTTTTTCAATCCACCCAATTATCCCCCTTTGCTTCGCTGATACCACGTCTGCCCCGCGCTCGGCGTCACGTTGAGTGACACGTTCGCCGGGGAAGGCTCAGCGGCGATCAGCTTTGCTATAGACCTCGCTGCGGTCTCGCTTGCCTACGGCAATGACCGTCACGACAAGCTCACTGTCCCGCACCTCGTAAACGAGGCGATACCCGGAAGCGCGCAACTTGATCTTGTAGCGGTTAGCAGACCCGTGAAGCCGCGAGGCTGGAACGTGGGGCGCGTCTAATCTCTCGGCCAGCTTGGCCTTGAATTGCGCGCGCACGGTATGGCCAAGGGCTTGCCACTCTTTCAGGGCTTCGGCCCGAAACCGAAGGTCATAGGTCATCAAGAGATACAGCGACTTCCGCCTGCCCGGCGCGTGCATCTGCAATTGCGTTTAACTCGGCGTCCTCAAGACGATCCAGAATGGCCTCGTATTGATCGGCGGGAATGCAATAGAACGCGGGTTGATTGCGGTTCAAGATTGCCACGGCAGCGCCGCGTCCGGCTGCCATCGTGCCCATCGGGTCGCGCTTCAACTCTGTGATGCTGGCAGTCATCCCTGCGTGAACGGCATGGGCCATTGTCTCACCCCCTCGCATGGTGTCGCTTCAAGGGTCATTTAATAGCACTCTTAATGGTGCTTTTCAAGGCATCGCGGAAACCGCATTGGCCGTCAGCTTGTTGACTTACGCGACCCGAAGACGATCAAAATAGACGGCGCTAGCGGCCTTTGGGAATGCCAAGTGGTCACTGTGTGGTCGGCAGGCCCAAATGTTTTGGGCGTCTTTAAGGTTTACCGAAACGCCATTGGGAAGAGCGTCTATTACTGGAACGGCTTGCGAAACGTCCCCTGACCAATAGCCTTCAATCCCGGCTTGCTCGCTATCTCAGTCTGTGCGGCAATCCTTTGTCTGCACCGCCCAATCTTCCATCGTCGCGGCCACCTCGGGAATGACAACGCAGGGGAACGCGTTGTGAATATGCACCCTCGCGCTTAACGGTTCCCCAAGGGCGGCGGCACGGTCGAGAAAGTCCGCTTGGGGTTCGCCAGCAAGCCTTTCAATTCGCTGCCCCCCCACCTCGGCCCAGCTTACGTGTCCGAAGTCGCCCGCCCCTGTGCAAATGACGGTGTATCCCGCGCCCATTCGTTGCGCCGTCTCAAGGTGCTTCAGTCTGTTATTCAGGTTCATTTTTGGGTTCCTTTCGCTTCAAGGGCCGCAAGGCGGCTTTCCAGTTCGGTAAGTTCAAGTGTCCGGCGGTAAGTCTCGATCAGTGCCATGATATGCGCCCCCTCGATTGGTGTGAGTTCGCCGCCTGCAACCTCC
>JAJXZX010000028.1 GCA_021779835.1 Pseudomonadota bacterium
CCACGCTCAACCCCAAATTCCTACCGGTTGGTGTCGAACTTGGGGGGCAAAGGTCAGTATTAGTGCCGATGCATTCGAATAAGGCGCGCTTCAATGATCCGAAGCCACCACGACGGGCGGGCGACAACACTGTAGTCTTGGCCGTTGGCCAGCGTTTCCGGGCAAGGGGCTAGGGGGGCGAAGGTGGTTTCGAGCGAGGTGCCTCGCCCTGACTTGCCCGCGCTTTGGATTGCGATTGTCAATTCGGTCAGGTGAAGCGTGAAATCATGAGGCGGAAAGCTGGGGCGATTGTTGGCAATGGCGTCGTTCAACTCGGCAATGCCGATGGTCTTGTCCTGCTGGCCAAGTTGGGTGCGCTTCAGGGCCCGCAAAATGTCGCCCGGCGACCACCAGCGAAGGCCGGGACGCGTATCACGCCCGCCCGCACCGGGCGTTGGATTGCGAACCAGCTTCAACCGCCTGCCACCGACACCGATCGCCCACTGCAACACGCTGTTGGTCCGGACGGATCGCGCCTTGCGCGCATTCAATGTCAATTGGCTGAACCTTTCGAGGTACACCGGACATTGGTAATCGCGGTAGGTATCAGCGGTCAGCATGCCCAGATTGCCGATGATCCGCATGCGATGGTCATATGGAACGCCGATGCTACAGGTCACGCGCGCCACAACTCCGCTGGCAAAGTTCAGGCAGGCGACGGAGAAATCAGGGGTGTCGGGGGGATTTAGGGGTTGGTCTGTCTTGTCCGGTAATGCAACTTTTGAAAAGGCCGTAACACTTTCAACCGGGCCAAAGATCGCGCAGAGCCATGTCAGATGGTAGCCGACATGTTCATAGGTGCAGCCTTGTTCATATTCATTGAGATAGGGCCAAGGCGCGCCCGTGCGACTGGTCCAGGTTTCCGGATACATGCGATAAATGACGTTGTCGTCAAACTCAGCATAGACGATCCGCACATCCCCAACCGCACCATCGCGCACAGCCTTCCACATTGTCTGGCTGGTGTCACTCAGGGCATTTGACGGTGCACATGACAGCCGCAGATTACGCTCCTCTGCCAGTGCAAACAGCGCCCGCGCCTCCTCCAGGTCTGTCACAAGCGGCTTTTCAGAATAGACGTGCTTGCCAGCCGCCAAGGCGGCCCGCGTGATCTCGTAATGGCTCTCAATATTAGTCAGGTTGACAATGATATGAATGTCAGGGTCGGCGAGCATGGCTTCGTTGTTGGGGTAGGCACGAAGATTATAGGCGGCTGCGACGATGTCGCGCCGCGCCGTATCGCGATCGGCGACGCCTGCAATGGTCAGGCCGGGGTGCCGTGCCCAAGTCGCCATATAATGGTCGAAAACATAGCCGCAGCCGATGATACCGATGGTCATTACGTCTTTCTCACTACCCAATTGGCGCGCGCCGCCTCAATCAAATCGGCGATGGCCAGGCTGTCGCTCAGCGGCATCGCGCTACATTCGGTCGCTCCAGCGCGGACGGCCGCCATGACGGCGTCAGCCTCGTAATGGTAACCGTTGCCGCTAAAATGCCGGGTAATGCTCGTACTCCGGCTTCGCAACGCTGACAGTCGTTGTGCGGCCCCTTGAGCGAACGAAGATTCGTGCAGCAGTTCAAATCGACGCTGCCCACTTGTCCGCAGGATCGGCTTGGTTGGTGTCAACGCCGCGCGCCACGGCCGGTAAAGCGGGGCCGCGATATGTAGGCGACCGTGCGTGCCTTCGATAGTAACGTCGTTGCTGAGACCCACCCGCAGGCTTGCGCGCAGTGTTGACAGACCACCAGCCTGATGGCGAAGCAGTATCACCACGTCCTCGTCTACACCGGTTCTACCAATTGTCGCGGTGCTGCCTGACAGGGTTGCTGGTCCTAGAAGGTCGAGCGCGAGCGCCAATGGATAGACGCCGCGATGCAACAACGCGCCACCGCCCAACTCGGCGTTAAACTGGTTGTCACCTGCATCGGCAATATTGGGAAGGCCAAAGCTGGCCTGAAAACTGCGGACCTCGCCAATCTCGCCTTGCTTTAGTCGCTGACGCAACTCGGTCAGCAACGGCAGAAACCGTGTCCACATACCCTCCATTGCGAACACGCCCGCGGAGCGTGCGGCATTGACCATTTCAGCAGCATCTGCTGAATTTGCGGCAATAGGCTTTTCAATCAGCACGGGCTTGCCTGCCGCGATGCAAGCCAAGGCAGCTTCACGGTGCGCAGTTGGTGGGGTGGCGATATAGAAGGCGTCAATATCAGGTCTGGTGACCGCCGCTAATAAATCAACGCTACTGTCCGCGATTTTTAATTTGTGCGCAAACGCGGATGTACGGCCTGCATCGCGGCCAACTACGAGTGCAGCCACCCCGCCGTTTGATGAGCGCAAGCCCGCAACAAATTTTAGTGCGACACTGCCCGTGCCGATAACGCCCCAATGGAACAAGCGCGCCTCGCTTTCTTTTAGTCCGTTCACCGTCACAAATTCGCACGAATTTGTCCATAGTGACCGGGGTCGTTTCTCCGGTGAAATATGGATTTCATCACTTTCGGTCGTTCGGCGCTACATTAATGCTGCCGGATCGCTATGCAGGTCTGAGTGGTTGGTGGCGCTCGTCGCGCCCGGTTTTTGGCAGGGACATCAAGGTCAATAGTTCGTTCAATCTGAGCATAACACGTTGTTTGCATGGGTCTTTAAATCCACTCTTGCGCAAACGGAACCGTCCACAGATGATGGTGCCACCCGGTTGACTCGTTGCTTCGGACAGCAATGTGTGCAATTTTGGCGCAATCGGGCTTTCATTCCTGCAATATGGGAAAAGCCGCTAATAGATATAGGGGGGATCAATGACGATTGATGATCGATGGAAGATAGTGGGAGGTCGTCCATCGGGTTTTGACTATATGCGCATTATTTTGGCGGTGACAATTCTAGTTTGGCACGCCTATCCTGTTTCAAGAGGCACGAAGGCAGCGTCGGAGTTTTGGCGCACCAGCCTATCCGGGCATGCCCTAGCAATACTACTACCAATGTTCTTTGCGTTGAGCGGATTTCTTGTGGCGGGGAGCATGTACAGAAATCCGGACTTGCGTAAATTTCTAACGTTGCGGCTAATTAGAATATATCCTGCGCTCGTCGTGGAGGCTGGACTTTCAGCCCTCTTGCTTGGTCCATTTTTGACCACCGTCCCATTGGTGCAATATTTTACGGATCGAAAGTTTTTACTATATTTGATGAACACTATAGGTTGGGTTCACTTCTATCTTCCGGGGGTATTTCCAAGTAATCCGCAGCCAGAACTGGTAAATGGTCAGCTCTGGACCGTTCCGTTCGAGTTGGAGTGCTACGTTCTCATCACAGTGATAGCGATTCTGGGGTTCTTTCGCTTACGCCTGCGGGTGATACCCATCTTCGCCTTGGCCACGTTAGCCGTCTTGGCCTGGAACCAACACAGCGGAGTAACGGCCGCAACCCCTGGGGGCTGGTCTGGGCGGATTCTGATATTATGTTTTCTTGGAGGCGTTACCATTTACTCATTCAGAGATCAAATTCCATGGAGGATTGATCTTGCAATAGTATCACTGATGGCGGCTTCGTTTTTACCATCGATAAGTGATACTTTGACATATCTTACACCGATATTTCTTGCTTATGGCACGGTGTGCTTGGGGCTGTTAAATCCACGCCGGATGCTAATTGTTGACTCTGGGGACTATTCGTATGGAGTATTCCTTTATCACTATCCGATTGAGCAAACGGTTCAATATTTCTTGGGAGGTGACGCGTCGTGGCTTATGATCGTCACCATATCCCTTCCGATTACGATTTTATTTGCGCTATTTTCATGGTGGTGCATCGAGAAGCCATTTCTGAAAGTTCGCAGCTTCGTTTTGCGTGGCCCCGGGCGAGTGATGCAGCAATAATGCCTTGTAGCCAAATCCCGTGTGGGAGTCGGCTCGTTAATCCAGCATAATAGCTGGAGTGTATGAGCAGGCCAAGCCGTTGGGAGGTTCGCGTGAAGACTTGTGGCGTAGAGCGCGCGATATCTGAATGCAAAGGCGGCGCGTCCTGTCGGGTGCGCCGCCTTTTCGATTGCAGGGTGAGCGGATCAGGCGAGGTCGAAGCGATCCAGCATCATCACCTTGTTCCACGCGGCGACGAAGTCCTGCACGAAGGATTCCTGCGAGTCGTCGCTGGCGTAGACTTCGCACAGGGCGCGCAATTGCGAGTTTGACCCGAAGACGAGGTCAACGCGCGTCGCGGTCCATTTCACCTTGCCCGATTTGCGGTCGCGACCTTCGAACAGTTCCGCCGCGTCCGAGGTCGGCGTCCAGGTTGTTCCCATGTCGAGCAGGTTGATGAAGTAATCGGTCGACAGTGTCTCTGGCCGCTTGGTGAACACGCCGTGCGCCGACTTTCCGACGTTCACATTCAGCGCCCGCAGGCCTCCGATCAGAACCGTCATCTCGGGGGCGGTCAGCGTCAGAAGCTGGGCGCGGTCGATCAGAAGCTCCTCGGCGGAAACCGAGTAGGCTTTCTTAAGGTAGTTGCGGAAGCCGTCTGCGGTTGGCTCCAACACCGCGAAGCTGTCCACATCGGTGTCGGCTTGCGTTGCGTCCGCCCGACCCGGCGTAAAGGGCACTGTCACATCGTGACCGCCCGCTTTGGCCGCTTGCTCGACCGCAGCGCAGCCACCCAGCACAATCAGGTCGGCCAGGGATACTTGCTTGTTGCCGTGGCTCGCATTGAAGTGGGCCTGAACGCCTTCCAGCACCTTCAACACTTTCGCAAGTTTTTTGGGCTGGTTCGCCTCCCAATCTTTTTGCGGGGCAAGGCGGATGCGCGCGCCGTTCGCGCCGCCACGCATGTCAGAGCCGCGGAAGGTCGCCGCCGAGGCCCATGCCGTCGCGACAAGGTCCGAGATCGAAAGGCCAGCGGCAAGGATCGCGCCCTTCAGCGCAGCGATGTCTTTGGCACCGATCAGCTTGTGCTTCACCGGCGGGATGGGGTCTTGCCAGATCAGCTGTTCCTTCGGCACCTCTGGCCCAAGATAGCGAGCAATCGGCCCCATGTCGCGGTGGGTCAGCTTGAACCACGCCCGCGCAAACGCATCCGCGAATTCCGCCGGGTTCTGTTGGAAGTGCTTGGCAATCGGCCCATAGATCGGGTCGAAGCGCATCGCGAGGTCCGCCGTCGTCATCATCGGGCGGTGTTTTTTCTTGGGGTCATGGGCGTCGACGACCATATCCTTGTCCGCCACGCCTTTCGCCAGCCATTGGTTCGCGCCCGCCGGGCTTTTTACGAGCTCCCACTCGTGGCCGAACAGAGTGTTGAGATACCCCATGTCCCACGTTGTCGGGTTCGGCTTCCACGCGCCTTCGATGCCGCTGCCGATCTGATCGCCCGCGATGCCGCTGCCAAAGCTCGATTTCCAGCCCAGCCCCATCTGCTCAATCGGGGCTGCCTCTGGCTCGCGCCCAACGAGCGCGGCGTCGCCGGCACCGTGGGCTTTGCCGAAGGTGTGGCCGCCAGCAACCAGGGCCACGGTTTCATAATCGTTCATCGCCATGCGCGCGAAGGTCTCGCGCACGTCACGTCCGGAGGCGATGGGGTCGGGGTTACCGTTCGGGCCTTCCGGGTTCACGTAGATCAAACCCATCTGCACGGCGGCCAGCGGGTTCTCCAACTCCCGGTCCCCTTCATAGCGCGCATCACCCAGCCAGGTATCCTCGGTGCCCCAGTAGATGTCTTCCTCGGGTTCCCAGATGTCGACGCGCCCGCCGCCAAAGCCAAATGTCTTGAAGCCCATCGATTCAAGGGCGCAGTTGCCCGCGAGGATGAACAGGTCGGCCCAGGAAAGTTTGGCGCCGTATTTCTGTTTCACCGGCCATAGCAAGCGCCGCGCCTTGTCGAGGTTGACGTTGTCCGGCCAGGAGTTCAGCGGCGCAAAGCGCTGGCTTCCGGTGCCTGCCCCGCCACGGCCATCGCCGGTGCGATAAGTGCCCGCGCTGTGCCATGCCATGCGGATGAACAGCGGGCCGTAATGGCCCCAATCGGCTGGCCACCACGGCTGGCTGTTGGTCATCAGCGCATAAAGGTCTTGCTTGACCTCTTTGAGGTCCAGCGATTTGAACGCCTTGGCATAATTGAAGGACGTGCCCATCGGGTTTGACAGGGACGAATGCTGATGCAGGATGCGCAGGTTCAGCTGGTTCGGCCACCAGTCGCTGTTCGACCGCGCGGCAAAGGTCGTTTGCGAGCCTGCGCCGTGCATGACCGGGCATTTCCCGGCGTTGGTGTCATTTCCGTCCATCTTGCTCTCCCATCATCTTCTTGGTGTTCGGATTGCCCGCGTCGGCGGGTCAACTGTAGTGTGGCTCTATATAGGCATTGGCCGCGCCACGTGGGTCTGGCGCAACCGTATCAAAGTGCGGTCATTAGTTTAAGTTGAATATTCTGATTACGATGATAACGTGTCCTTATGGCAAATCTCACCATCAAACATTTGCGCTATTTCGAGGCGCTGGTTCGCCACAGTCACTTTGGCCGCGCGGCCGAGGCTTGCGCCATTTCGCAGCCCGCGCTGTCGATGCAGATCAAGGAGTTGGAGGAAACGCTTGGCACCGAACTGTTTGAGCGTGGCGCACGGCAGGTGCGGTTGACCGTATTTGGCGAGGAATTTGCGCCGCGGGCGCACGCGATCGTGCGGTCGGTGGACGAGTTGGGCGATATGGCGCGCGCCGCGCAGGATCGGTTGGTGGGGCGGTTGCGCATTGGCGTGATCCCGACCGTCGCCCCTTATCTTTTGCCGACCATCGTCGGAAATCTGACCCAAATGAATGCCGGGATAGACATCCATGTGCGCGAGACCTTGACGCCCAAGCTGATCCGCGAGTTGGCAGAGGGGCGGTTGGATACCGCGATTGTCGCGCTGCCGATCTCAGAGCCGTCGTTCACCGAGGTTGCGTTGTTCAGCGAAGATTTTGTGCTGGTGCGCCCGCGTGCGGACGAGGGCGAACCAGTTCCCGATGCCCGCGCCCTGCGCGAGATGCGGCTTTTGTTGTTGGAGGAGGGGCATTGTTTCCGCGATCAGGCGCTGTCGTTTTGCAATGTCCCCTCGGCGCGACCGCGTGAGTTGCTGGATGGAAGTTCGCTCTCAACACTGGTGCAGATGGTTGGCGCCGGGATCGGCATTACGCTGATCCCGGAAATGGCGGTGGAATTGGAGACCCGGTCGGCCGACGTCTCCATCGCGCGTTTCAAAAGCCCGCAACCCTCGCGCACCATTGGCATGATCTGGCGCAAGACAAGCCCGCTGGCCCAGCAGCTTCTGCAAATCGCTGATGTGGTGCGGAAATCCGCCGAAGCGCCGCGCGGTTGAGGCCGTTTACGCCTGTTCGGGCACCATCTGGATCGCGCCGCAGGGACACTCGGTGGCGCAGATGCCGCAGCCCTTGCAGTAGTCGTAGTCGATGCGGAAGCGGTTGCCGGGGCCGAGTTTTATCACTGCGTTATCGGGGCAGACGCCATAACAGTTGTCGCATTCGAAGCAGTTGCCGCAGGACAGGCAGCGCCGCGCTTCGAACAGGGCTGTTTCCTCGGTCAGACCCTTTGTCACCTCGTCAAAGCCGGACTGGCGGCGCACCATAGATAACTGGTCCTGCACCGATTGCGGTGCGTCGTCGTAATACCAAGTGTTGAGCCGGTCATAGCCCGCAAGCTCTGGCTGCGCGCCCTTTTCGTATTGGCCGCCGCGCAGGAAGGCGTCGATGTTGCGCGCGGCCTTCTTGCCGTGGCCAACCGCAACCGTCACCGTGCGTTCAGACGGCACCATGTCACCGCCCGCGAACAACCCGGGCCGACCGGTCATCATCTGGCCATCGACCGCAACCACGCCATCGCGCGCAACCGCTACCCCCGGCACGCGGGTCAGAAAGCCGGTATCCGCATCCTGCCCCAAGGCCAGCACCAGTGTATCGGCCTCCAACGTCTCGAACTCGCCGGTGGGCTGGGGTCGCCCGTCGGCATCGATGCGCATCTTCTCGACGGTAAAGGTCGTGGCGTCGATCTGGGTGATCGTCCGCAGCCAATGGATCAGCACGCCCTCATCCTCGGCCTCCTGCGCCTCGATGGCATGGGCGGGCATTTCTTTCGCGCTGCGGCGATAGACGATCATTGCGTCGTCGGCGCCCATGCGGCGCACGGTGCGGGCAACATCCATCGCGGTGTTGCCGCCACCATAGACGATAACGCGGCGCCCGAGTTGTGGCGCCTCGCCCAGTTCGACCTGCTTCAGCAGCGTCACCGCATCCAGAATGCGCCCTGCCGCGTGGGCCGGAATCGCCGTCCGCTTCGCCAGATGCGCACCGACGGCGGTAAAGATCGCATCGAACCCCTCGGCAAAGGCGGCGTCGATATCCTCGACCTTGGTGTTTAACTCCAGCGTCACGCCCATCGCCAGAATGCGTGCGATCTCGGCGTCCAGCACATCGCGGGGCAGCCGGTATTTCGGGATGCCAAAGCGCATCATGCCACCCGCCATCGGCCCCGCCTCGCGGATCGTCACGGCATGACCAAGCCGCGTCAGGTGATAGGCCGCCGACAGGCCCGAGGGCCCCGCGCCGACGATCAGCACGCGCTTGCCAGAAGGGGGTGCGTCCACCTGCGGCACCAGCCCCTCGCGGAGCGCGTAATCGCCAAGGAAGCGTTCGACGGCGTGAATACTGACGGACTCGTCAAGTTGGCCCCGGTTACAGGCGGTTTCGCAGGTATGGTAGCAGACCCGCCCCATCACCCCCGGCATTGGATTGTCGCGCATCAGCGCCTGCCACGCCGCCGCGTAATCCCCGCTTTCGGCATGGAAAAGCCAGTTCTGGATGTTCTCGCCCGCCGGGCAGGCGTTGTTGCAGGGCGGCATCCGGTCCACATAGACCGGCCGCTCGGAGCGCCAAGATCCCGTATGGTTGTGCAGGCTGGAACCGGGGTCGAGTGTGATGGCAAAGGGAAGCTTGTCGCCGTTCATTTCGCGTCCTCCGCATCGACCAGCCCATAGCGGCGGATATTTGCGTCCGCCATCAACTGGATCGCCTCAACCCGCATCCGGTCCTCGTGCCCCTCGCGAAACAGGTGTGCAAAGCGTTTCTGCGGGCGCAGGTAGTCCTCCACCGGCACTTGCCGGCGGATCTTCGTCACCGCTACCACCTCGCCATGCACCGCCTCGAACAGCGGGAACAGGCCGCATTCCACCGCCAGCCGCGCAATGCGGATGGTGTCATGTGAGGCCGAACCCCACCCCAGCGGGCAGGGCACGAACACATGGATATAGCGCGCGCCGCCGATCCCCATCGCGCGCGTCACCTTCGCCTCTAGGTCGTGCAGGTCCGCGACGCTCGCCGTCGCCACATAGGGAATGTTATGCGCCATCGCGATGCGCGGCATGTTCTTGCCAGTGCCGAACACGTTGCCGGGCGCATCGCCCACGGCGGGCGTCGTTGCCGTGCGTGCGGCAGGTGGTGTGGCCGAGGACCGCTGCACCCCGGTGTTCATATAGGCCTCGTTGTCGTAGCAGATATACAGCACGTCATCATTGCGCTCGAACATCCCCGACAAGCAGCCGAAACCGATGTCGGTGGTGCCGCCGTCGCCACCCTGTGCCACCACGCGCACGTCGGTCTTGCCGCGCATCCGCATTCCTGCAGCAACCCCGGTTGCCACGGCGGGCGCGTTGCCAAACACCGAATGCAGCCACGGGATTTGCCACGAGGTCTCGGGATAGGGGGTCGTGAACACCTCCAGACAGCCGGTCGCATTGACCGCCACCAGTTGTCCGCCCGCCGCCCGCATCGCCGCGTCCAACGCATAGCGCGCGCCCAAGGCCTCGCCGCAGCCCTGACAGGCGCGGTGGCCCGAGGTGATCGCGTTCGACCGGTCGGTCGAGGCCTGAACCGTGCGACTGTCGGCATCCATCAGGCGGTTGCCCACTGTCTGAGTGCCCGTCTGGTAGAACTTCACTCTTTGCAGCGCATCGTCGGTCATGGCTTGGCTCCCTCTTGCGAAACCCGGCGCACGAGGCCGGGGTTCAGCGCTTTCAGCAGGTTTTCGGCAATCGGGCCGGAGTGACGATGCCGCGAGGCACGCGCGATCTGGCCCGCGATGGCGTCTCGGTTGAGGTCGAGGAATGTCACGTCATCCAGCCCGCCGATCGCCGCCGCCCTAAACACCGTGGTCAGCGAGGCCCGGGTGATCGGCCGCCCGCCCAAGCCCGCGATCACCGTGTATACTGGCGTCGCGGTGCCACGCATTGCCATCCGCACGTTCGAGGCGACCATACCGCCCAACCCCGGCGCGAGGCTCTTTTCCACGCAGATCACCCGTTTGGCTCCGGCCAGCAGATCGCCCAACTCCATAAGCGGGAAAGGCCGGAACGCGCCGATGGTGACGCAGCCGATGCTGTTTCCCGCATCGCGTTCGGCATCGACCACATCCTTGATCGTGCCGTTGACCGAACCCAGCGCGACAATCACCGTTTCAGCCCCCTCGACGCGGTAGGGCCGCACCAGTCCACCCGCCGCGCGACCAAAAACCTGCTGAAACTCCGCTGTAAGGCGCGGGATCACCTCCAGAGCGTCCACTTGTTTCTGATGGCCAAGATAGCGCACCTCGGTAAACGCCTCGGGCCCGACCATCGCGCCGATGGAATAGGGATTGTCCACGTCGAGCATCTGCACAGGATCGAAGGGTGGCAGGAACATATCCACCTGTTCCTGCGTCGGCACGTCGATTCGCTCGAAGGCGTGGGTCAGGATGAAGCCATCCACGCAGACCATCACCGGGCAAGACAGTTCCTCGGCAATGCGGAAGGCGAGGATGTGCAGGTCGGCGGCTTCCTGATTGGTTTCCGCGTAAAGCTGAATCCAACCCGCATCCTTCAGCGCCATCGAATCCGAATGATCGTTCCATATGTTGATCGGTGCGCCAATGGCGCGGTTGCCCACCGTCATCACGATCGGCAGACCCAGCCCGGCCGCATTGTAAACCGCCTCTGCCATGAACAGGAGGCCCTGACTGGCCGTCGCCGTATAGGCTCGCGCGCCCGCCGCTGAGGCGCCGATCGCGACCGACATTGCGGCGAATTCCGACTCGACGTTGATGAACTCGCAATTGGTCAACGCGCCGGTCTTCACCATCACGCCGACACCCTCAACGATATGGGTCTGTGGGGTGATCGGGTAGGCGCAGACCACCTGCGGGCGGCAAAGTGCCACCGCCTCTGCTATCCCTTGCGAACCTTCGATTTGCTTGAGCATGGCTGCCCCCTCAGGTGGTTGTCAGAATGTCAAATGCGTCTTGTGCGGCGGCGGCATTCGCCTCGCCCACTTTGCCCGCAAAACGCGCGCGGATCGCCTTGAGCACAGAGGCGAGGGTAATCACCCGCGCAAGACCGGCGAAGGCGCCCAGCAACGCCGCGTTTGGCAATGGCCGACCTATGTGCCGCTGCGCAATGCCAGACGCGTCCACGCAGATTGCATGATGCGCAGGCAGGCGCGCCGCGAGACCCGCCAGCCCCAAGTCGTCCAAGCCGCGGGTGGAGTTGATGAGCAGGTAGCCGTCCGGCTTCAGCCCGGCGAATACATCCACCGAGTGTAGCAGCGTCGGGTCCTGAATGATCAGTGCGTCGGGGTCCATGATCGGCTCGCGCAGCCTGATCTCACGGTCCGAAATCCGGCAGTAAGAGGCAACGGGCGCTCCCATCCGTTCCGACCCGAAACTGGGGAAGGCTTGTGCGTGTTTGCCTTCGTCAAAGGCCGCGACCGACAACATCTCTGCCGCCGTCACTACGCCTTGCCCACCGCGTCCGTGCAACCGAATTTCAAACATTGCCTATGCCCCCTGCATTGGGACATCATGGCAGCGAGGGCGCGGCGCGCCCTGATTTGCATCAATTTCGTAGGGTGTTCTTAATCAGCCCGCTGTCAGTCCGTTGGCATGGGCGTCCGATCAACTGGGCGCGTAGGGATCGGTCAGCGCCGGGATCACTTTGCCCACGCACTCGCCAAAACCAATCGTATAGCCATCCCCCCGGGCCGCGCCGCGCAAGATCACGGTGTCATTGTCCTCGATGAAACTGCGCAGGTCTCCCCCCGCAAGGGCAAGCGGCTCTTTCCCGCCCCAGCTCAACTCCAACAAACTGCCCCGATTGGCTTTTTCGGGGCCGGAGATAGTGCCAGACCCCAGCAGGTCACCCGCCGTCATCGGGCAGCCCGATGTGGTATGATGCGCCAGTTGCTGCGCGGCAGAGTAATACATCTCGGCATAATTGGTGCGCGAGATCGTGGTTGGGGCGGCGCCTTCGGGCTGCAAATCCACCTCTAGGGCGATGTCGTAAAGCATCGGGCCGGGCTCTGCCAAATACGGCAACAGCGCCACCTCTCGTGGCGGCGTTGCCGTCCGAAATGGCTCCAGCGCCGCGCGCGTGACGATCCACGGGCTGATCGTAGTTGCGGTTGCTTTGGCCTGAAACGGCCCCAGCGGCTGATACTCCCATCCCTGAATATCGCGCGCGGACCAGTCGTTCAGCAGCACATAGCCAAAGATCATCGCATCGGCCTCTGAAACCGTTACCGGTCTTGCGGAGGCGGTGCCGACGACCGCGCCCAACTCCAGCTCAAAATCGAACCGTCGCGAGGGGGCAAAACGCGGGACAGTATCATTGGCACCCTTAACCTGTCCCCAAGGCCTGCGCACGTCGGTTCCCGAAACGACCACCGACGATGCGCGCCCGTTGTAGCCGATCGGGATGTGCAGCCAGTTGGGCGGCAGCGCGTTCTCTGCGCCGCGAAACATGGTGCCGACGTTGGTGGCATGGTGGCGACCGGCGTAGAAATCCGTGTATTCGGCGATAAGAAATGGCATGTGCAGTCGCGCTCCGGCCATCGGCACCAGATGCGGCGCGACCTCGGCGCGCTCTGTTGCGCCCTCGGAAAGCAGCACGATCAACCTGTCGCGCAAGGCCTGCCACGTCTGCGGACCCAGTTCCATCACCTCGTTCCAGAACGGCACGTCGAAAACCGGATCGTCGGCAAGGCGCAGCACGCCTTCCTGCTCCAGCGCGGCGAGGTCGAGAATCTGGTCGCCAATCGCGACGCCACAGCGCGGCTCTTCGTCGTCGGTCGAGAACACGCCACAGGGCAGGTTGTTCAGCGGAAAGGAGCCGGCAGGATCATTGGCGCTGACGACCCAAGAACGAAGAAGCGGCATGGTGTTAATCCTGGGTTTGTGGCGCGTCGGGTTGCGCATCGGGGGCGGCGGCCTGAAACGCGGGGAGCGAAAGGCAGGCGGCCTCGATCGAGGTCAGGCGGGGGTAGGGCGCAACGTCCACCTGCCAGCGCCGTGCGTTGTAAAGCTGCGGTATCAGGCAAATATCTGCAAGGCTGGGGCTGGTGCCAAAGGCAAAGGGTGAGGGCGTCACCATCCGCTCTAACGCGGCAAAGCCAAGCGTCATCCAGTGTGCCATCCATGCCTGTTTGTCCGCAGCGGAGGCGCCAAAGCGCGCCTCCAACTCGCCCAGAAGCCGCAGGTTGTTCAGCGGATGAATGTCCATCGCGACGCTGTGCGCGGCGGCTATGACATGGGCGCGCGCAACCGGATCGGCTGGCAACAGGGGCGGGGTAGGGTGCATTGCCTCCAGATAATCGATGATTGCCAGCGATTGCGTCAGCACGGTTCCGTCATCCAGCACCAAGGTTGGCACCAGTTGCTGCGGGTTCAGCGCGGCATAGGTCGCGTCATGCTGTGCGCCGCCTGCGAGGGGCACTGCAACCGCTTCACATGCAATCCCTTTTAACGCCAAGGCGATCCGCACCCGGTAGGCGGCGGACGAGCGCCAGAAACTATAGAGCCGCATCACTTAACCCCTGGTGTGCCGTCGAATTTCTTTTCCAGACTATCCCAGCAGTCAATGTAATCATCCTGCAACGGCGCCTCGTGCGCGGCAAATGCGGTCAGATGCTGGGGAAAGCGGGTCTCGAACATGAACTGCATCGTGTTGTCCTGCTTGACCGGATGCAAGGCCTCGTTTGATGCCCCCTCGAATGCCGCGCGGTCCGGACCGTGGGGTAGCATCATGTTATGAAGGGACATGCCGCCTGGGACGAACCCTTTGGGCTTGGCGTCATAGATGCCATAAATATTACCCATCATCTCTGACATGATGTTCTTGTGATACCACGGCGGCCTGAACGAATGTTCGGCAACCATCCAACGTTCGCGAAATAGCACAAAATCAATGTTCGCCGTGCCCTCTTGCCCCGAGGGAGCCGTCAGCACGGTGAAAATTGAGGGGTCGGGGTGGTCGAACAGAATCGCGCCGACCGGCGAATAGGTGCGAAGATCGTACTTGTAAGCGCAGTAATTGCCGTGCCAGGCGACCACGTCCAACGGGGAATGGTCTATCCATGTCTCATGAAACTGCCCACACCACTTTATCACCACGCGGCTGCGCGCATCGCGATCCTCGAACGCGGCCACAGGGCATTTGAAATCGCGCGGATTGGCGAGGCAATTTGCACCAATCGGCCCGCGTCCGGGCAATGTAAATTTTTGTCCGTAATTCTCGCAAACGAAACCGCGCGCGGGGCCCTCAAGCACTTCGACCCGGTAAACCAGTCCACGCGGCAGGATGGCGATTTCCTTCGGTTCCAGATCAATGATACCCAGTTCGGTCGAAAACCGTAGTCGCCCCTCTTGTGGCACTACCAGCAGTTCCGAATCCGCCGAAAAGAAGTATTCATCCACCATCGAGGCCGTTACCAGATAGACATGGCTCGCCATGCCCACCTGCGTGTTGACATCCCCCGCTGTTGTCACCGTGCGCATGCCGGTCAGCCAAGTCAGCGCCGCGCCTCCGACGGGCACGGGATCCCAGCGATACTGGCCAAGACTGATGATGTCGTCCACGATGTGGGGTGCGGACTTCCAATAGGGCACGCCGATCTTCTGAAACCGCCCGGTATGCTTAACCGAGGGGCGGATGCGATAGCACCACGTCCGCTCGTTCTGTCCGCGCGGCGCAGTAAAGGCTGTGCCGGAAAGTTGTTCAGCGTAGAGCCCATAGGCACATTTCTGGGGCGAATTCTGCCCCTGCGGCAGCGCGCCGGGCAAAGCCTCGGTTTCGAAATCATTGCCAAAGCCCGGCATGTAATCCGTAGGCTTGCGCGGCGCGATCGGCGCTTGGCTGGCTTGCACGACCATGTTTGATCCCCCCCGACTCTATATAGTTACAAGCGTAACGGTTGCGAATGAGACATTCAAGCTTTACACTCGGTCAACCGCCACCAAGGGGCCCAACCCGTGAACGATCCGACCACTCCCTCCGCCGATTTTGATTTGCAGACGTTCCTGCCTTACCTCCTCAATCAGGCGGCCGAGGCGACAAGCCAGTCGTTTCAGGCGACTTATCGCACCGCCTACGGCATGAACCGCACCGAGTGGCGTGTTGTGGCGAACCTTGGCAAGTTCGGCACTCTGTCCGCGTCCGACATATGCCGGATCGCGCATGTCGAAAAAACCAAAGTCTCGCGCGCTGTGTTGGCGCTGGAACAACGGGGATGGTTGCGGCGTGAGGCGCTTGAAAACGACCGTCGTCGCGAAAATCTGACATTGAGCACCGCTGGTCAGGCGATATTTGCGGACGTTGGCCAGAAGGCGATAGCGTTCGACCGCCGATTGCGCGCGCGGTTGGGCGTTGCGGCGGCCGAAGAATTCACTCGCGCGTTGCGCCTGTTGGCGGCGGAAGACCCATAGGTTTGATCCCTGTATCGCTGAACCTGTGAAAACCCATTGAAGCCGCGCGAAAAATCCTCACAACTTCGAGCGCCGGGCCGCAAACCGCGTCCCTACCCGGAGTTCGACCATGACCGCCGATATCCGCCTTTTTGGTATGACAGCCGACGGTAGTGAGGTGCAGCGCATCCGTCTGAACGCCGGTGAGTTGACCGTTGTCGTGCTGACATGGGGCGCGGTTCTGCATGACGTGCGTCTTGCCGGAGCGCCGTATAGCTTGACGCTCGGCACCGATGTCATGGCGGGCTACGAGGCGCGCATGGTTCATTTCGGCTCTGTCGTCGGGCCGGTTGCGAACCGCATTGGTGGCGCGTCGGCCGTGATCGGCGGCAAACGCTGCGATTTCGAGGTGAACGAGGCGGTGGGCAAGACGCTGCACGGCGGTAACAACGGCACTCAGCGTCGGGTCTGGGCGATTGCCGCGGCGAGTCGGTCGAGCGTGACGCTTGCGCTTGATCTGGCCGATGGCGACGGCGGCTTCCCCGGCAACAGGCACTTGACCGCGCGTTTTGATCTTGCCGCGCCAGGGTCACTGACCATGACGCTTGAGGCGCGGACAGACGCCGAAACCATCGTGAATCTTGCCAACCATAGCTATTGGAACCTCGACGGTAGCGCGACCTACGCAGGCCACCGCTTTCGCGTCGCGGCTGACAGCTATACGCCCTGCGACGCGCAGAACCTGCCGACGGGAGAAATCGCGCCCGTTACCGGCACCTTCGATCTGCGTAAAGGCCGCGTGCTGGACGGGGCCGAGGTTTATGATACCAACTTCTGCCTCGCCCCTGCGCCGCGCCCGCTGAGCTTCGCCGCCGAACTGACCGGGAAATCCGGCGTGCGTATGGTGTTGGAAACGACTGAGCCGGGCCTACAGGTCTATGACGGTCGCGGCATCGACACCGCGCCTTATCCGGGCCATGCAGGCGTGCCCTACGCGCCCCACGCCGGTCTTGCGCTTGAGGCGCAGCGCTGGCCTGACGCGACCAACCACGCACATTTTCCCTCAATCCTCCTTTCACCGGGCGGACATTATCAGCAAGTTACCCGCTTCACCTTTGACCGGGTCTGAGACGGGATATGAGTTCGGGTCAGGCGTCAGATAAGGGCGTCCCAGATCAGCTTTGATCCGGTGACCACCAAAACAACATAGGTCAGGCCGAAGAACACGTTCTCTGACACCGCGTTGTGCGCCTTGATGCCCAGCCACGCGCCAACTAAGGCGACTGGCGCCAGCATCAGATCGGCCGTGATTGTCTGGCGGGTTGCAAGGCCGAGGGCGAGGAAAGGGATGAATTTGACCAGATTGACGACCCAAAACACGATCACATTCGTCGCCTGAAACTCGGTCTTCGTGACGCCTTTCAACAGAAGATAGACCGCAGCGGGAGGGCCGCCGGCGTTGCTGACAAAACTGGTGAAGCCGGCGCTGATTCCCGCGAATAGCCCCGACTTTGCTCCCAGCTCACGCTGTTGAAGTTTCAGCAATCCGGTTCGCCGCGCCAGTTGAAAGGCCACGAAGCCGATTGCGATGACCCCGATCAACAGCTTGAACGCGTTCGGGTTGGCGTAACGATAAATCGCGGCGCCGATGGCCACGCCGGGCATCGCGCCGATAAGCAAAAGTATGGCCGCCGTGCGATCCCACTTCCCCCAATAGGGGCGCAGCGTCGCCACATCCATCATCATCAGCAACGGCAGCATCAGGCCCACGGCCTGCCCCGGTGTCAGAACCAGCGCCAGAATCGGCGTTGCCGCGAAGGCCCCACCACCGGCAAAACCGCCCTTGGCGATCCCGGCAAAAAGCACCGCCGGGATCGCCAGCGCAAAGAATGTCAGGTCAAAGGTCATGGTGCGCGAACCCGGATTTCCAAGGAGTTGCGTCAGGTTTAGCGCAAACATCAAGGCCCTGCCAGCGCAGAAGAATTTGCGCTGCACTGCGGCACACTTGCGCCGCGCATCAGATGGGGCTACGCATCCCGCGTCATCAACCGACCCGGAGTTCATTTCATGGCCAGACCCAAGATTGCCCTCATCGGCGCGGGGCAGATCGGCGGCACGCTCGCCCATCTCGTCGCGATCAAGGAACTGGGCGACGTCGTCCTGTTCGACATCGCCGAAGGCACCCCCCAGGGCAAGGCGCTCGACATTGCGCAGTCCGGCCCGTCCGAGGGCTTTGACGCCGTGATGAAGGGCACCAATTCTTACGCTGATATCGCGGGCGCAGACGTTTGCATCGTCACCGCTGGCGTGCCGCGTAAGCCGGGCATGAGCCGCGACGACCTGCTGGGCATCAACCTCAAGGTCATGAAATCGGTGGGCGAAGGCCTCAAGGCCCATGCGCCGAACGCCTTCGTAATCTGCATCACCAACCCGCTTGACGCAATGGTCTGGGCGCTACGCGAGTTCTCGGGACTGCCGCACCACAAGGTGGTCGGCATGGCTGGCGTACTCGACTCCGCCAGGTTCCGTCACTTCCTCAGCCTGGAATTCGGCGTCTCGATGCGCGACGTCACCGCTTTCGTTCTGGGTGGCCATGGCGATACGATGGTGCCGCTGGCCCGGTATTCGACCGTTGGCGGTATCCCGCTGCCGGATCTGGTCGCAATGGGCTGGACCAGCCAGGAGAAGCTTGATGGTATCGTGCAGCGCACCCGTGATGGCGGTGCCGAAATCGTCGGCCTGCTGAAAACCGGCTCGGCTTTCTATGCCCCCGCAACCAGTGCGATCGAGATGGCAGAGGCCTATCTTAAGGACCAAAAACGTGTGCTGCCGTGCGCGGCTTACGTGAAGGGCGCGCTGGGTCTTGACGGGCTTTACGTTGGCGCCCCGACCGTGATCGGCGCGAACGGCGTTGAGCGCGTCATCGACATCAAGCTGGACGCGGCCGAACAGGCGATGTTCCAGAAATCGGTTGATGCAGTGAAGGGCCTTGTCGCCGCCTGCAAGGCGATCGATCCCTCGCTCGGCTGATACCGGGACTGGCAAAAGACGGGAAATGCGCGCCCCGAAAGGTGGCGCGCATTTCGCATTTTCGGGCTGGTCTTGACACCGCGCCGTCCTGCGCCTTCTGTGGCGTCAATCCGCAGGAGGCCCCATGTCCGATCTCAACGCCGAACTCGAATCCCGTCTGGTCCGTTACGCCGCCATCGACAGCCAGTCGGATGCCGACAGCGCCACGGCGCCTTCCACGAAAATCCAATATGATCTGCTGCATGTCTTGCAGCACGAATTGGTCGAAATGGGTGCGGCAGAGGTCGAGGTCACCGACTATGGCACGGTCCTTGCCACCATCCCGGCGACGGCCGAAGGCCCGACCATCGGCTTTCTCGCCCATGTCGACACCGCGCCACAATTCAACGCAACAGGTGTCAAGCCTCGCGTGATCCGGGGCTACAATGGCGGCGTGATAACCTTTCCCGACAACCCCGATCTGTCGCTGAACCCCGAGGAATTCCCCTACCTGACAGAAAAGCAGGGCCACGATATCATCACTGCCTCTGGCCTGACGCTGCTGGGCGCTGATGACAAGGCGGGCGTCGCGATCATCATGTCCGCCGCGCGCCACATGCTGGCCAACCCCCAGATCAAACACCCAAAACTGCGCATCGCTTTCACCCCGGATGAAGAGATCGGGCGTGGCGTGGATAAGCAACTACCCAAGGATCTCGGCGCCGATTTCGCCTATACTTTCGACGGTGGCGCGGTGGGGGAGATCGAGTACGAGACGTTCTCTGCTGACGGCGCTGTCGTTACAATCAAAGGCGTTTCGATCCACCCCGGCCTTGCCAAAGATAAGCTGGTGAACGCGATCCATCTGGCCGCCAAGATCATTCAGACCCTGCCGCATGTCACGCTGACGCCCGAGACCACGGGCGACCGCGACGGCTTCATCCATGCCACCGACATGAATGGCGGATCGTCAGAGATGCGCATCAAGTTCATCGTTCGCGACTTTGAACTGGACGGCCTCGCGGCAAAAGGCGCGTTGTTGCAGCAAGTCTGCGCCGCCGTCGCCGCTACCGAACCCCGCGCCGAGATTACCTGCGAGATCACGCCGCAGTACCGCAACATGCGCTATTGGCTGGAAAGTGACATGACGCCAGTCGACTTTGCCCGCGACGCCGCGCGCTCGCTTGGGGTCGAGCCAGTTTCGGTTCCGATCCGTGGCGGCACCGATGGCTCTCGGCTGACCGAAATGGGCGTGCCTTGCCCGAACCTGTTTACCGGGATGCAGAACATCCACGGTCCGCTGGAATGGGTTTCGGTGCAGGACATGGCGCAGGCGACTGCGCTCTGCCTTGCGATCAGCCAGCGTGCCGCGCTTGGCTGACATCGGCGCGCCGGATTCATTCAGCTTTTCCGCAATCGAATCAGGTGCACACGCCACGCTTAGTCAATGTGATCACAGTTTTTCAACGTGTGATCACAAATCCCGCTATTTTCGCCCTAAACGTCCACCTCGCGCTGAATTGCGTTTGTAGGGCGTTAAACTTGTGCCATTAGCCTGCCCAAATTCTTCAACGATGGGATCTGTTCATGAACATCCACGAATACCAGGCCAAGGCGCTGCTGCGCAGCTACGGCGCCCCGGTTTCCGACGGCCGCGTCGTCTTGCGCGCGGACGAGGCGAAGACGGCGGCGGGCGAACTGGATGGCCCGCTTTGGGTCGTGAAGGCGCAGATCCACGCAGGCGGTCGCGGCAAGGGTCATTTCAAAGAGGCTGAAGCGGGTGAAAAAGGCGGCGTCCGTCTGGCCCGGTCGGTCGAGGAAGCCGCTCAGATGGCGCATCAGATGCTGGGCCGCACGCTGGTCACGCACCAGACCGGACCGCACGGCAAGGTCGTGAACCGCATCTACATCGAAGATGGTTCTGACATCGCCAAGGAATTCTACCTCGCGCTGCTGATCGACCGTCAAACCAGCCGCATCTCGATCGTCTGCTCGACCGAGGGCGGCATGGACATCGAAGAAGTCGCGGCCCACACGCCCGAGAAAATCCTTTCGTTCTCCGTCGATCCGGCCACCGGCCTGCAAGGCTTCCACGGCCGCCGCGTCGCCTTCGCCCTCGGGCTGGAAGGCAAGCAGGTTGGCAAATGCGTTGATCTGCTGTCGAAGCTTTACAAATGCTTCGTCGAAAAAGACGCTGAGATGCTGGAGATCAACCCGCTGATCCTGATGCCCTCGGGCGATCTGAAATGCCTTGACGCCAAGATGGGCTTTGACGGCAACGCGATGTATCGCCACGCGGACATCGCCGCCCTGCGCGATGAGACGGAAGAAGACCCCAAGGAACTCGCGGCCTCCAAGTTCGACCTGAACTACATCGCGCTGGATGGCGAGATCGGCTGCATGGTCAACGGCGCGGGTCTCGCCATGGCCACGATGGACATCATCAAACTTTACGGTGCCGAACCGGCCAACTTCCTTGACGTTGGCGGCGGCGCCACCAAGGAAAAGGTGACAGAGGCGTTTAAGATCATCACCTCGGACCCGAACGTCAAAGGCATCCTCGTCAACATCTTTGGCGGCATCATGCGCTGCGACGTCATCGCCGAGGGCGTGATCGCCGCGGTGAAAGAGGTCGGCCTGAAGGTGCCGCTGGTGGTGCGCCTTGAGGGCACCAACGTCGAGAAGGGCAAAGAGATCATCCAGAACTCTGGCCTGAACGTCATCGCGGGCGACAACCTCTCGGATGCCGCACAGAAAATCGTCAAAGCGGTGAAGGGGTAATACTATGGCAATTCTCGTCAACGAAAACACCAAGGTGATCTGCCAAGGCTTCACCGGCTCTCAGGGCACCTTCCACTCGGAACAGGCCATCGCCTATGGCACCAAGATGGTTGGCGGCGTGACCCCCGGCAAAGGTGGCACGGACCACCTGGGCCTGCCGGTGTTCAACTCGGTCCACGAAGCACGGGCCATGACTGGCGCCAATGCTTCGGTGATCTATGTGCCGCCGCCGTTCGCCGCCGATTCCATCCTTGAAGCGATCGACGCCGAGATGGAGCTGATCGTCTGCATCACCGAAGGCATCCCGGTGCTCGACATGATGAAGGTGAAACGCGCGCTGGAAGGGTCGAAATCCCGCCTTATCGGGCCGAACTGCCCCGGCGTAATCACCCCCAACGCCTGCAAAATCGGCATTATGCCGGGCCACATCCACCGTCGCGGCTCTGTCGGCGTCGTATCCCGCTCTGGCACGCTGACCTATGAGGCGGTGAAACAGACCTCAGACCTCGGCCTTGGCCAGTCCACCGCGGTGGGCATCGGCGGCGACCCGATCAAGGGCACCGAGCATATCGACGTGCTGGAAATGTTCCTCGCCGATCCGGAAACCCATTCGATCATCATGATCGGCGAGATCGGCGGCGCTGCGGAAGAGGACGCCGCGCAGTTCCTCGCTGACGAGCGCAAAAAGGGCCGCTGGAAACCGACCGCAGGTTTCATCGCGGGCCGCACCGCGCCCAAAGGCCGCCGCATGGGCCACGCAGGCGCCATCGTTGCTGGCGGCAAAGGCGACGCGGAATCGAAGATCGAGGCGATGAAATCCGCAGGCATCATCGTTGCCGACAGCCCCGCAGGTCTGGGCGAGGCCGTGATGAAAGCGATCGGCAAATAATAACCCTACCCGCGCCGCAAATCCTTGTGGCGCGGGTTTTCCACCTTCAGGTGCAGCCATGACCGAGCAATCCCACAACGACCAGTTCCACGCCTCCGCCTTCCTTGACGGGGCGAATGCCGAATACATTGACCAGCTTCAAGCGCGTTTTGCCGCCGATCCGGCATCCGTCGATGCTGGTTGGGCAGAATTCTTCCGCGCGCTGGGCGACAGCGACATGGATGCCAAGAAACAGGCGAACGGGCCGAGCTGGTCGCGCAACGACTGGCCGCCGATGCCGGTTGACGAACTGACCTCGGCTCTGACTGGTGAGTGGCCTGCCGCCGCCAATGAAATGAAATCCGCTGGGCCGAAGATCGCCGCCAAGGCCGCTGAGGCGGGCATCAGCCTGTCCGACGCGCAGGTGCAGCGCGCCGTGCTGGATTCGATCCGTGCGCTGATGATTATTCGCGCCTACCGCATCCGCGGCCACCTCGCCGCCGATCTTGACCCGCTCAAACTGGTCGACACCAACACCCATCCGGAGCTTGATCCGAAATCCTACGGCTTTACCGAGGCCGACATGGACCGCCCGATCTTCATCGACAACGTGCTTGGCCTGCAAGTCGCATCGATGCGCCAGATCATCGACATCGTGAAACGCACCTATTGCGGCACCTTCGCGCTGCAATACATGCATATTTCCGATCCCGAACAAGCGGCTTGGCTCAAGGAGCGCATCGAGGGCTACGGCAAGGAAATCTCCTTCACCCGCGAGGGGCGCAAGGCGATCCTGAACAAGCTGGTCGAGGCTGAAGGCTTCGAAAAATTCCTCCACGTCAAATACATGGGCACCAAGCGCTTTGGACTTGATGGCGGCGAAAGCCTGATCCCAGCGATGGAGCAGATCATCAAGCGCGGTGGCAACCTTGGTGTCAAAGAGGTCGTCGTTGGGATGCCGCACCGTGGTCGCCTGTCGGTTCTGGCGAATGTCATGGCCAAGCCGTATCGCGCGATCTTCAACGAATTTCAGGGTGGCAGCTTCAAACCCGAGGATGTGGATGGTTCCGGTGACGTGAAATACCACCTCGGCGCCTCGTCCGACCGCACCTTTGATGGCAACACCGTCCACCTCAGCCTGACCGCAAACCCTTCGCACCTTGAGGCGGTAAACCCGGTCGTGCTGGGCAAGGTGCGCGCGAAACAGGAACAGTTCGGCGACAAGTCCCGCCACACGGTCTTGCCGATCCTGCTGCACGGCGATGCGGCGTTTGCCGGTCAGGGCGTCGTGGCAGAATGCTTCGGCATGTCCGGCCTTGTCGGTCACCGCACCGGCGGCACGATTCATGTCGTGGTAAACAACCAGATCGGCTTTACCACCGCGCCGTCGTTCAGCCGGTCCAGCCCCTACCCGACCGACATCGCCCTGATGGTCGAAGCACCGATCTTCCACGTCAACGGCGACGATCCAGAGGCCGTGGTGCATGCCGCCAAGGTCGCGACAGAGTTCCGCCAGAAGTTCCACAAAGACGTGGTGATTGACATCTTCTGCTATCGCCGCTTCGGCCACAACGAGGGGGATGAACCGATGTTCACAAACCCCGTCATGTATACCCGGATCAAGAAGCAGAAAACCACACTGCAGCTTTATACCGAGCGTTTGGTCAAGGACGGCTTGATCCCTGAGGGCGAGATTGAAGACATGAAGGCGGCCTTCCAGGCCCACCTGAATGGTGAATTCGAAGCTGGTAAGGATTACAAGCCGAACAAGGCCGACTGGCTTGATGGCCGCTGGTCGGGCATCAACCGCGAGGGCGAGGAATATCAGGCGGGCCAGACCGCTATCGCACCAGAAACGCTGGCAGATGTCGGCGCTGCGTTGACCCGTGTGCCCGAGGGCTTCGATCTGCACAAAACCGTCGGCCGCCTGCTGGACGCCAAAAGCCAGATGCTCTCTACCGGCAAGGGCTTCGACTGGGCCACGGCAGAGGCGCTGGCGTTCGGCAGCCTCGCGACGGAAGGCTACCCGGTTCGCCTCTCGGGTCAGGATTGCACGCGCGGCACCTTCAGCCAGCGTCACTCTGCCTTCATCGATCAATCGACCGAGGAACGCTATTACCCGCTGAACAACATCCGTGCGGGACAGGCGCGTTACGAAGTCATCGATTCGATGCTGTCGGAATACGCGGTGCTTGGGTTTGAATATGGCTATTCGCTGGCCGAACCGAACACGCTGACCCTGTGGGAGGCGCAGTTTGGCGACTTCGCCAACGGTGCGCAGATCATGTTCGATCAGTTCATTTCGTCTGGCGAATCCAAATGGTTGCGTATGTCTGGCCTTGTCTGTCTGTTGCCGCATGGCTTCGAAGGGCAGGGGCCGGAGCACTCCTCGGCGCGCCTTGAGCGGTTCCTGACCATGTGCGCGCAGGAAAACTGGATCGTTGCGAACTGTTCGACGCCCGCCAACTACTTCCACATCCTGCGTCGCCAGATTCACCGCAGCTTCCGCAAGCCGCTGGTGCTGATGACGCCGAAATCGCTGCTGCGGCACCCGCTCTGCATCTCGGATGCAGAGGATTTCACCACTGGCTCTGCCTTCCATCGTGTCCTGTGGGACGATGCGCAAAAGGGCCACTCTGACACCCAGCTTAAGCCCGACGCCAAGATCAAACGCGTCGTTCTCTGCTCGGGTAAGGTTTACTTTGACCTGCTGGCAGAGCGTGACAAGCGCGGCATCGACGATGTCTACCTGATGCGGCTCGAACAATTCTACCCGTTCCCGGCGATGTCGCTGTCCAAGGAGCTTGAACGCTTCAAGGGCGCTGAAATCGTCTGGTGCCAGGAAGAGCCGAAGAACCAAGGCGCATGGAGCTTTATCGAGCCGAATATCGAATGGGTTCTAAACCGTCTCGGCTCCAAGCATCAGCGCCCGCGTTACGTCGGTCGCGCGGCTTCGGCCTCGCCCGCAACGGGGTTGGCCAGCCAGCACAAAGCACAGCAAGAGGCGCTCGTTTCCGAAGCGCTGACGATCGGAGGATAACTGATGGCAACCGAAGTCCGCGTTCCGACGCTTGGCGAAAGCGTCTCGGAGGCGACCGTCGCCACCTGGTTCAAGAAGGCAGGCGACCTCGTCGCCGCCGACGAGATGCTGTGTGAGCTGGAGACAGACAAGGTGACGGTCGAGGTTCACTCGCCCGTCGCTGGCAGACTGGTTGAAATCGTGGCGCCCGAAGGCACCACCGTCGGCGTGGCCGCGCTTTTGGCGCAGGTCGGCGAGGCAGAGGCCGCCATGGCCGAACAGAAGACGAAAAAGAGTGCCAAGGCTGAAGCCGGTGCAGGAGAAAGCAAGATGATTGACGTGAACGTGCCCACGTTGGGTGAAAGTGTCTCCGAGGCGACGGTCTCGACCTGGTTCAAGAAGGTCGGCGATACCGTTGCGCAGGACGAAATGCTGTGTGAGCTGGAAACCGACAAGGTGTCGGTCGAGGTTCCCTCGCCCGCCGCAGGTGTAATTACCGAAATCCTCGCGCCCGAAGGCTCCACCGTCGCTGCGGCTGGCAAGCTCGCCGTGATCTCGACCGACGGCGCTGCCGTTGCAGCCGCTCCGGTCGCCGCGGCACCGGCCCAGGCCCCGGCGGCAGCAGCCAAGGACGTTGAAGATTCCCCCTCCGCCAAGAAAGCCATGGCCGAGGCGAACATCTCCCGCGACGCCGTCACCGCCACTGGCCGCGATGGCCGCGTGATGAAGGATGATGTGGCGCGCGCCGTCGCCGCCGCCACGGCCACGCCTGCACCGGCGCCCATGCCCGCCGCCGTGCGCGCGCCGGTTCCGGTCGATGACGCCGCCCGCGAGGAACGCGTCAAGATGACCCGCCTTCGCCAGACCATTGCGCGCCGCCTGAAAGATGCGCAGAACACTGCTGCGATGCTGACCACCTACAACGAGGTGGACATGTCCGGCATTATGGAATTGCGTAACGAATACAAAGACATCTTTGAGAAGAAGCATAAGGCGAAGCTTGGCTTCATGTCCTTCTTCGTCAAGGCTTGCACCCATGCTCTGAAGGAAGTGCCCGAGGTCAACGCAGAGATCGATGGCACGGATGTTGTCTATAAAAACTACGTTCACATGGGCGTGGCCGTCGGAACTCCTTCCGGCCTCGTCGTTCCCGTCGTTCGTGACGCCGACCAGATGTCGTTTGCCGCGATCGAAAAGAAGATCGCTGAACTCGGCCTGCGCGCGCGTGATGGCAAACTGTCGATGGCCGAAATGCAGGGCGGTTCGTTCACCATCTCTAACGGCGGCGTCTATGGCTCGCTCATGTCCTCGCCGATCCTCAACCCGCCGCAATCGGGCATCCTTGGTATGCACAAAATCCAGGACCGCCCGGTGGTGGTAAAGGGCCAGATCGTCATCCGTCCGATGATGTATCTCGCACTGTCCTATGACCATCGCGTGGTTGATGGCAAAGGAGCGGTGACTTTCCTCGTCCGCGTCAAGGAGGCGCTGGAAGATCCGCGCCGTCTGTTGATGGACCTCTGAAATATGTGGCGCCTGCCCGTAGGGGCGGGCGCCACTACCAAACTGCGGAGGTCACTTGCCTTGACGTCCTCGCCAACAGCGCCGATCCTGCCGCGGCACGCGTCCCCCATCCGAAAGGCCGACCTATGCTAACCAGCGAACTCAACATCCTTGCGATCTACGGCCTTTTCGTCTGCCTTACCGTTTTGGCGCAGGCCTCCGGCGCGATGACGCAACTCGATATGGGCTATCTGCTCTCTTCGCGCGACGGCCACCGCACCTTGACCGGCATGGTTGCCCGTTTGGAGCGCGCGCTTAACAACTCGGTCGTCGGTATGGCGCTTTTCGCGCCTGCGATTCTGATCCTGCAGGCCAAGTCTGGCTTTAACGCCACGACGCTGATCGCGGCACAGATCTTCCTGTTGGCCCGGGTGCTTTATCTGCCCGCCTATGTTTTCAATCTCGTCGGCTTCCGCACCCTGGTTTGGCTGGTCGGTTTTGCGATGACGATCCTGCTCTACGCCCTCGGTCTCTGACGCCACATGCAAGCACGCCAGCTTTACCTTGTCGCTTTGTTCACCGCTGCCCTCGCGGTCTTTGCGTCGGCGACGTATTTCGGCCTGCTGGGGCTACCGAAACCATCCGCCGGCGTTAATGCGAACGGCGTCGGTTTCACTGCGGCAATGGCGATTCTGTGCAACCTGATAGCGGTGCATCGGCTCGCCGACAGGCTCCACATCAAATTCCCCGAGATGTTACGCACCTTGTTAGAGATTGCGGTCACGGGACTCGCCTTCCTATTTGTTCTCTACCACCTCACCAAACTCTTTCCCTATGCTGGACCGGTTGCCACCACTATCGACGCCATCATCCCTGCGCCGATCTTGCATTGGGCCAGTCTTGCGCCCGGCCTGATTGGGCTTCTTCTGACGCAGGTGATTTGGCGTAGCAGGGGCAGAGGGCCTGTTGGCTGAAATCTGATGACCAAACCGAACGTTTTGCGCGATGCAAACATCCTCGGGACGACCGCGTGGCAGACGGCCCCCGGCGCCCGCCCAAAGACCGCCCAAACGGGCAAAGGAGGCCCTGAATGGCAAACTATGACGTAATCATCATTGGCTCTGGCCCCGGCGGCTATGTTTGCGCCATCCGCTGCGCGCAGCTTGGCCTGAAAACTGCCTGTGTCGAGGGGCGCGATACGCTCGGCGGCACCTGCCTTAACATTGGCTGCATCCCGTCCAAGGCGCTGTTGCACGCCTCTCACATGCTGCACGAGGCGGAACACAACTTTGCTGCCATGGGATTAAAGGGCAAGGCTCCCTCGGTCGATTGGTCTGCGATGCTCGCCTACAAGGATGACGTGATTGCGCAGAACACCAAGGGCATCGAATTCCTGTTCAAAAAGAACAAGATCGACTGGATCAAGGGTTGGGCAACCATCCCTGCGGCCGGTCAAGTGAAAGTGGGCGACGAGGTCCACACGGCCAAGAACATCGTGATCGCCACCGGCTCGGTTCCCTCGACCCTGCCCGGTATCACGGTTGACGAGAAAACCGTCGTCACCTCGACCGGCGCGCTTGCCCTGCCGAAGATCCCGAAATCCATGGTGGTGATTGGTGGCGGTGTCATCGGACTTGAACTTGGCTCGGTCTATGCCCGCCTCGGCAGCGCTGTCACCGTGGTCGAATTCCTTGACGGGCTGATCCCGGGCGCCGACGCGGAAATTGCGCGCACCTTCCAACGCATGTTGAAAAAGCAAGGGCTGGAGATCATCACCGGCGCTGCGGTTCAAACCGTCGATACGTCCAAGGGCAAGGCGAAAGTCACCTACAAGCTGCGTAAGGATGACTCTGAGGCGACGTTGGAGGCGGAAACCGTCCTCGTCGCGACTGGCCGCAAACCCTATATGACCGGCCTCGGCCTTGACACGCTGGGCGTTAAACTCACGCCGCGCGGCCAGATCGAGACGGACGCACACTGGCGCACCTCGGTTCCGGGCATCTATGCCATCGGCGACGCGATCCCAGGCCCGATGCTTGCGCACAAGGCGGAAGACGAAGGCACCGCCGTTGCAGAGGTCATTGCCGGTCAACATGGCCACGTCAACTACGGCATCATCCCGGGCGTGATCTACACGTGGCCAGAGGTCGCTTCGGTAGGCGAGACCGAGGAAACCCTCAAGGCGGCGGGCCGCGCCTACAAGGTTGGCAAGTTTTCCTTCATGGGCAATGGCCGCGCCAAGGCGGTGTTTGCCGGTGACGGTTTCGTCAAGATCCTCGCCGACAAGGACACCGACCGTATCCTCGGTTGCCACATTATCGGCCCTTCGGCTGGCGACTTGATCCACGAGATTTGCGTCGCGATGGAATTCGGCGCGGCTGCTGAAGACGTCGCGCGCACCTGCCACGCCCACCCAACATTCTCGGAGGCAGTGCGCGAGGCGGCGCTTGCCTGTGGCGATGGCCCGATCCACGCCTGATCGGCCTTGAGGTTCCAAACGGAAGCGGGCGTAGGGCTAAAATCCTACGCCTGCTTTCACTTCGACCAACTACTGGGCCCTGCAATTGCGGGGAAGGTGTCATTCGTCCGGTTGGGTGGTTGAGCCGATCGCCTTTCGAACCAGAGCAAGAAGGGTGGCGCGTTCGTCATCCGTCAGGTTGGCGAGGATTTCAGTTTGCAATGCGCGCACGACCGGCAGCGCGGCGCCGAACGTCACGCACCCTTCATCCGTCAGCGCGAGTTCGCGGGCGCGGCGATCACGACGGCTGACAATACGTTTTAGGTAGCCCTTCTTAACCAATCGGTCCACAACACCGCCGATCGTCGCGCGATCATAGGCGATCATTGCAGCGACGCTTGCCTGATCGATTCCGGGGTGCGTGTTGATCACATCCAGCGCAGAGAATTGCACCGGCGTCAGATCAAATCCGGCATCTTGCATCCGTGTCTGAAAGACCTGCGCCGATACCTGATGAAGGCGCCGGATCAGGTGTCCGGCCATGTCTTGTGCTTCCATGCTCCTGCCTTTGCCGTCGAGAATGCCAATGAAATGACGCTACAGCAATGTATTACACGATTTAGGATGCGCGCATATCATATTTGTTGACCGACATTTAGTAAGTATGCGTATTATGAGATGGCGTGCCGACGGTGCCGAGCGAGGGGAAAGATATGCAGTATCATTTGAATGGGTTCCGGTCCGGTGATCCGGCACTTTCGCAGCCCGGCGTGGCGCAGGTCGCGCCGCGTGCGCGGCCATTGCCAGAGCAGGTAGATGTGCTGATCGTCGGGGGTGGTCCGACTGGCCTGACGCTCGCCACGCAACTCGCCGCGTTTCCCGAGATTACGACGCGGGTGATCGAACAGAAACCTGGCCCCCTGCAAATTGGTCAGGCCGATGGCATCGCGTGTCGCACGATGGAGATGTTTGAGGCCTTTGGTTTCGGCGAAAAAGTGTTGAAGGAAGCCTATTGGGTGAACGAGACGACGTTCTGGCGCCCAGACGCGGCTCAACCCGCCGCCATCACACGCAGCGGGCGCATTCAGGACACTGAGGAGGGGCTTTCAGAGTTTCCCCATGTGATCCTGAATCAGGCCCGGGTGCATGATTTCCTTCTCGAAACCATGCGGAACGCGCCTGCGGGGATCGTGCCGGACTATGACTGCACTATCACCGACCTGACCGTTGATCGCGCGGCGGACGGAGCGTATCCATCGCATCCGGTCACGGTTACGTTTATGCACGGCGATCCGGCCACTGGTGGCAAGGTCGAAACCATGCGCGCCCGCTATGTCATCGGCTGCGACGGTGCGCGCAGCAAAGTGCGCGCCTCCATTGGCCGAGAGTTGCGCGGCGAGGCTGCAAACCAAGCCTGGGGCGTGATGGATGTCCTTGTCGTGACCGATTTCCCTGACATTCGCCTCAAGACCGCAATTCACTCCGCGACCGAGGGCAGCCTGCTAATCATCCCGCGCGAGGGCGGCTATCTTGTCCGGCTTTATATCGAGTTGGACAAGCTGAATGAGAACGAGCGGATCGCTAGCCGCAATCTGACCGTCGATTATCTCATCGCCGCGGCACAGCGTATTCTGCGCCCCTACACGTTGGAGGTAAAGGAGGTCGCGTGGTGGTCGGTCTACGACATTGGCCAGCGCCTTTGTGACCGGTTCGATGATGTGACGGATGCCGATACCAGCCTCCCGCGAGTGTTCATCGCTGGGGACGCCTGCCATACACATAGTCCGAAGGCGGGGCAGGGTATGAACATGTCGATGCAGGACGCGTTCAACCTTGGTTGGAAACTGGCCGCTGTTCTGCGGGGGCAAGCGTCGCCTGAGATCCTGCGGACCTATTCGGCAGAGCGTCAGGCGATTGCGCAAGAGCTGATCGACTTTGACCGCGAACTTGCCAAGATGTTCAGCGCCCGGCCGCGCGGGGTGGATGACCCGACCGACGAGGGCGTCGATCCGGCGGCGTTTCAGAAATACTTCATGCAGCACGGCCGCTTCACCGCCGGAACGGCGACGCGCTATCAGGTATCGACGCTCATCGGCGCGGGAGCGCATCAACCGCTTGCAGCGGGCTTTCCGATCGGGATGCGCTTCCACTCGGCCCCGGTCGTTCGATTGGCCGATGCGCGTCCGCTCCAGCTTGGCCATGCAGGGAAGGCTGACGGCCGCTGGCGTCTCTATGCCTTCGCGGACGCCTCCGATCCCACTGCGCCGCACTCGCGCCTGCGCGCGCTTTGCGATTTCCTTGGCGACAACGCGCAATCGCCCCTGCGCCGCTATACGCCCGAGGGGGCCGACGTGGATGCCGTGATTGACCTCCGTGCCATCGTGCAGCAACCCCACCGCCAGCTTGCGCTCGACGCCCTTCCTACGCTTTTGCTGCCGGCGAAGGGCAAATACGGCCTGATCGACTACGAAAAGGTCTACTGCCCCGATTTTAGCCGGCGCGGCGATATCTTCGACATGCGCTGCATCGACCGCGCACAGGGATGCGTTGTGGTGGTGCGCCCGGACCAGTATGTCGCGCATGTCCTGCCGCTCGACGCGTTCACCGAGTTTGCTGCCTTCTTTGATGCTTTCATGCAGAGGCCGTGATCGGCGGGCCTTGACCCTCGCGCTTAGTCCCGTATCAATCCGATCACGGAAGAGCGTTAAGCCAGCAGTCCCGACGGTCCCCCCAACGGGGCCGCCTGTGCTTGCTGAACCTGCCCGCGAGACTAAGCGCGGCACAAGCCTAGCCAGGAAAGAGCCATTGATGCCGCGCTATGCCACGTTTCACGACCTAGAGGGCGCTTCGGTTTTCATCACGGGCGGCGGCTCTGGCATTGGTGCTGCACTGACCGAGGGGTTTGTGGAGCAAGGCGCAAAGGTGGCCTTTGTGCAGCGATCGGACGCGCGTGGTTTTTGTGATGATCTGGCGGCGAAGCACGGCAACCGGCCGCTGTTCATTGCCTGTGACATCACCGACATTGCGGCGTTGCAGGGCGCCATGGTGCAGGCTGCCGCCGCCAATGGCCCGATCACCGTGCTGGTCAACAATGCTGCCAATGATGTGCGCCACACCCTCGCCGACACTACTGTCGAGGACTGGGACCGTGGGCAGGCGATCAACCTGCGCCCGCATTTCTTTACCGCGCAGGCAGCGGCCCCGGGGATGAAGGCGGCGGGTGGCGGCGCGATCGTCAACTTCTCCTCGATCAGCTACATGATGGGTAACGGTGGCTATCTGGGCTATGTGGCGGCCAAGGCAGGTATCACCGGCCTGACGCGCGGCCTTGCGCGTGATCTGGGCCGCAACAATATCCGCGTCAACGCGCTGATGCCGGGTTGGGTGCTGACACCGAAGCAAATGGACCTCTGGGCCACGCCCGAGGCGCTTGCCGCCCATCTTGCGCGTCAGTGCTTGCCCGAACATCTGGTGGAGCGTGACATTGTCGATGCAACGCTTTTCCTCGCCTCCAAGGCCAGCCGCATGATGACGGGGCAGGCGCTGGTGGTTGACGGCGGCGTGGTGGTGACGGGATGAGCGTGCCCCCGTCCTCTGCCGCTTGGATTGCCGTCGATTGGGGCACCACGCACCTTCGCGCCTGGGCGATGGACACGGCGGGCGCGGTAAGCGCGGCTGCCAGTTCCGATGACGGGATGGGCCGCCTGTCGCGCGACGGGTTTGAACCCGCGCTGCTTGCCTTGATCGACGGCTGGCTAGCGCCAGACCGCGTCACCCCGGTGGTCGTCTGCGGTATGGCGGGTAGCCGTCAGGGCTGGGTCGAGGCGCTCTATCGTGGCGTGCCCTGCACCCCGCTGGACAGCGGCGGCTTTGCAAGCGCGCCGTGCCGCGACCCGCGCCTTCAGGTCCGCATCATCCCCGGTCTCAAACAGGCCACCCCCGCCGATGTGATGCGCGGCGAAGAAACCCAGATCGCGGGCTTCCTTGCGGGAGACCCCGAGTTTGACGGCGTGTTGTGTCTGCCCGGCACCCACAGCAAATGGGTGCGCATCAGTGCGGGCGAGGTCGTCAGCTTTCAGACCTTCATGACGGGTGAGATGTTCGCGCTTCTGGCCGATCACTCTGTCCTGCGCCATTCCGTCACGACGGAGGGCTGGGACGACGCGGCGTTCGCTGCGGCTCTTGATGACGCGCTGTCGCGCCCCGACCGTATCGCGGCACGGCTGTTCACCTTGCGCGCCGAGACTTTGCTGCAAGGCCTTGCCCCCGAAGCCGCCCGCGCGCGACTTTCCGGCGCGCTGATCGGCATCGAGCTTGCCGCCGCGCGTCCCTATTGGCTGGGCCAAGCGGTTGCGATCATCGGTGCCAAGGGCATCGGCGCGGCCTATGCCACCGCCCTTGGCCGCCAAGGCGCGGCGCCGCGCCTGCTGGAGGGTGATCCATTGACGCTTGCCGGACTCAGTGCCGCGCAGGCCAGCCTGAAGGAGCCGGCCCGATGACGCGTAACCTGATTGCCATCCTGCGTGGCATCACGCCCGCCGAGGCGGTGCCAATCGCCGAGGCGCTGATCGAGGCGGGCATCACCGCGATCGAGGTGCCGCTCAACTCGCCCGAGCCCTATGACAGCATCGCCCGCATGGCTGCGGCTTTCGGCACGCAAGCGTTGATCGGTGCGGGCACGGTGCTGACGCCTGCGCAGGTGGCCGAGGTCGCCCAAGCCGGTGGCCGCCTGATCGTCTCGCCCAATGCGGATGCCGAGGTGATCGCGGCAAGCAAGCGCCTTGGCCTGCAAAGCTGGCCCGGCGTGCTGACCCCGACCGAATGTTTTGCCGCGCTGAAGGCCGGGGCGGACGGGCTGAAAATCTTTCCGTCGTTCCTGCTGGGCACCGAGGGGCTGAAAGCCATCCGCGCCGTGCTGCCCCCCGCCACGCAAGTCTATGCCGTCGGCGGCGCTGGCCCGGACAATTTCGCCGACTGGATCGCCGCCGGTGCCAACGGCTTCGGCATCGGCACCGCGCTTTACAAACCGGGCCGCTCCGTCGCGGAGGCCAAAACCCGCGCCAACGACATCGTCGCGGCGTTCGACGCTGCAACTGGTCGCGGGATCACGGTATGAGCGTTATTTTCGACGCCACGCCCTGCAAGCTTGGCGAAGGCCCGCTTTGGCACCCTGAGCGCGGGCAGTTGTTTTGGTTCGATATCATCAGCAAACGCCTTTTGACGCGTCACGACGATGAAACCCATCATTGGCAGTTCCCTGAGCACGTCTCGGCCGCAGGCTGGATTGACCGGGACGCGTTGCTCATCGCATCGGAATCCGCGTTGTTCCGTTTTGACCTCGCCACTGGCGCGCGCCACGATCTTGTTGCGCTGGAGGCCGACCGCCCCGCCAACCGCTCTAACGATGGGCGCGCCGACCCGCGTGGCGGTTTCTGGATCGGCACGATGGGCAAAGACGCCGCCCCCGGCGCGGGTTCGATCTATCGTTACTACCGTGGAGAGTTGCGCCGCCTGGTTACCGATATCACCATCACCAACGCGATTTCCTTTGCGCCCGATGCCAGCCACGCCTGCTTTGCCGACACCATCGCAGGCCGGGTGTTCCGCGTGGCGCTGGATAATGAAGGCTGGCCAAAAGGCGAGCCTGAGACCTTCCTTGACCTGAGCGCTGAGGGGCTGAACCCCGATGGTGCGGTGATTGACGCCGTGGGCAACCTGTGGCTTGCCCAGTGGGGTGCCGCGCGCGTTGCCTGTTACGCGCCCGATGGCAGCTTGCTGCGCGCAGTGGCGTTCGACGCGCCGCATACCTCGTGCCCGGCTTTCGGCGGCGCTGATCTCACGACGCTTTTCTGCACCAGTGCCCGTCAGGGACTGAACGCGGCCGCACTGGCGCAATATCCCAACAGTGGCATGATCTTCGCGGCGCCGGGCATTGCGCAGGGCCAGGCCGAACACCGTGTGATCCTGTAGCGCCAGCGGCGCTTAGCTCTTGGCAAAGCGGCCCTTGAACTGATCGCGCAGCAGGTTCTTTTGCACCTTGCCCATCGTGTTGCGCGGCAGGTCGGCAACCACCATCAACCCCTTGGGTTGCTTGAACTTTGCCAACCGCCCCGCCAGCGCGTCCATAATCGCACTCGTATCCGGCGTGGCGCCTTTCTGTGCGACCAGCACACCAAACACCGCCTCGCCAAAATCCGGGTGCGGCAGGCCGATCACCGCGCTTTCCAGCACACCGGGTTGCTCATCAAGGATCAACTCAACCTCTTTGGGATAAACGTTATACCCGCCGGTGATAATCAGATCCTTCTGCCGCCCGACAATCGCGACGTAGCCGTCTGCATCGACCACGCCGATGTCGCCGGTGATAAAGAACCCATCCTCCCGCAACTCTTCCCGCGTCTTTTCCGGCATCTGCCAATAGCCCTGAAACACGTTGGGCCCGCGCACCTCGATCATGCCCGCCTCGCCCTGCGGCAAGGTTACGCCTGTCGTCGGGTCGGTGATCTTCAGTTCCACCCCCGGCAGGGGCATCCCCACCGTCCCTGCGCGACGCTCTCCGTCATAAGGGTTAGAGGTGTTCATATTGGTTTCCGTCATGCCGTAGCGTTCCAGAATCCGATGCCCGGTGCGCTCTTCGAACAGCACATGCGTTTCCGCCAGCAGAGGGGCAGAGCCAGAGGTGAAAAGCCGCATATGTGTGACCAGATCGCGGGTGAACCGCCCATCATCCAGCAGCCGCGTATAGAAGGTTGGCACCCCCATCATCGCGGTAGCCTTGGGCAGCAGGCGGATTACCTCGTTCACATCGTAGCCGGGCAGGAAAATCATCGCGCCGCCGGTCAACAGCGCCACGTTAGAGGCCACGAACAGCCCGTGGGTATGAAAGATTGGCAGCGCATGCAGCAGCACGTCGTGCTTGGTGAAACGCCATTCGCGCGCCAACACTTCGGCGTTCGACAACAGGTTTCGATGCGATAGCATAGCCCCCTTTGACCGCCCCGTGGTGCCAGAGGTGTAAAGGAACGCCGCCAGATCCTCTGGTCCGCGCGCCACCGGGGAAAAGACATCGGGCAGACCTGCCGCCGCATCCGGGAAGCTGCCAGAGCCGTCGCCGTTCAGCACCATCAACTGCGCGCCTGCCGCCGCCGCCACTGGCGCCATTGCCGTTGCCTTCACTCCGTCACACAGGAACAGTCGTGGTGTGGCGTTGCCAAGGAAATAGGACACTTCGTCCGTAGTATAGGCCGTGTTCAACGGCAGAAAGATGCCGCCCACCGCCACGGTCGCGGCATAGATCGCCAGCGCTTCGGGGGACTTGGCGATCTGCACCGCCACGCGGTCGCCCGCCACTACCCCAGCCGCCGTCAAGACATGGGCAAACCGCGACACCATCGCAGAAAAGGCCCCTCCGGTGATCTCTCGCCCATCCTGCAACACCAACAAAGGCCGATCACTGCCCGCCAGCCCTGCGAACAGCGCGTCGTAAAGCACATTGGCCATTTTCATCCCCCCTGGCGTCCCTTGCGGGCGCAAGTTCTGGCATGGGACGCGCTTCGGCTCAAGCACTTGCACCTCAACGGGCGGGAACAATTGCGCGCACCGGTCCCGCGCCGCCTTGTTCCGCTGGTCCCGCCGCTCTACATCGGAGAGTATGATATATCGCATCCCCTTCGTTAAATCCGCCCCTCGGGTCGCTGTTGTGCAACTTTCCGGCGTCATCGCTGCTGGCCGCCGGGGCGGTGGCCTCAATGACGCAGCGATCGCCTCGCAGTTAGAGCGGGCCTTTGCCAAGGGCAAACCTGACGCCGTGGCGCTGGTGATCAACTCGCCCGGTGGCTCGCCCGTGCAGACCGCGCTGATCGCCGCGCGGGTCCGCCGCCTGTCGGAGGAAAAGAAGATCCCCGTTCACGCCTTCGTCGAGGATGTCGCGGCTTCTGGCGGCTACTGGCTTGCTACGGCAGCAGACCATATTTGGATTGATGAAAGCTCGGTCGTAGGCTCGATTGGCGTCATCTCCTCCAGCTTCGGCTTTCAGGACCTGATCGCCCGTTATGGGGTCGAGCGGCGCGTGCATACCGCTGGCGGCTCCAAAAGCTTCCTCGACCCGTTCAAGCCGGAAAAGTCCGAAGATGTCGCCCGCCTCAAGGCGCTGCAAGAACCCATCCACGCCGCCTTCATCGCGCAGGTGAAATCCCGCCGTGGCGCGCGCCTTGCCGAGGGCGATCTGTTCACTGGCGAAGTCTGGGTCGGCAAACAAGCCGTCGATCTTGGCCTTGTCGATGGCATCGCCCATCTGGTGCCAAAGATGAAGGCGCTGTTCGGCGACAAGGTTGAATTCACCCGCTACGGCCCCAAACGGGGTCTGTTGCGCCGCTTCGGCGTGCAAATCCTGTCGGACACCTTGGCAGAGTTCGAAGACCGCGCGCTTTGGGCGCGGTACGGGCTGTAGGCGGATGATCAAGATCGTCTCGCTCTTCCTGATCGCCATGGTCGGGCTCGCCATATTCGGGCGCCTCCGCATGCCGGGTTCCGGCGGTCGGCGGGCGGCCAAACCGCGCAAATGTCCGAAATGCGGGCGCTACCAGATTGGCACTGGCCCATGCACCTGTGGCAAGCCGACAGGCAAGGCATGACGAGCGGCAAGGGGCTTGCCCTTCTTTGCCGAACCAAGCACGTTTTCACCATTACGCCGTTCTAAGGGAGGCCGACGATGCAGGGCAGGGCGCTTGTCACCGGGGCAGGGCAACGACTGGGGCGCGAGATGGCGCTGTATCTTGCCACGCGCGGGCATGACGTGGCCGTCCACTACGCGACCTCTACCGATGGGGCCGAGGCGGTGGCAGCAGAGATCCGCGCGTTGGGCCGCCGTGCTGTGGTTATACAAGCCGACCTGCTGATCGAGGCCGAAACCGAAACCCTTGTCGCCCGTGCTGCCGCGGCGCTGGGCGGTCCGCTCAGCGTGCTGGTCAACAACGCCTCAATCTTTGAATACGACACGCTCGCCACTGCCACGCGGCAAAGCTGGGACCGTCACATCACCTCGAACCTGAGGGCGCCCTTCGTGCTGACCCAAGCCTTCGCGGCCCAAGCGCCCGAGGGGGCCACCGATGCCAACGGCGAATCAGTCGCCCGCGCGCTTGTCGTCAACATGATCGACCAGCGTGTCCTCAAACTCACACCAGAGTTCATGACCTACACCATCGCCAAGATGGGCCTCTGGGCCTTCACCCAGACCGCCGCGCAGGCGCTTGCCCCTCGGGTGCGCGTAAACGCCATCGGCCCCGGCCCGACGCTAAAGGGTGCCCGCCAAAGCGACGCCCACTTCGTCCGGCAACGTGCTGCAACCATCCTGCGCCGTGGCGCGAACCCTTCCGAGATCGCGCACGCATTGGGTTATTTTATTGACGCAACGTCAGTGACTGGGCAAATCCTCTGCGTCGATGGTGGTCAACACCTTGGCTGGCAGACCCCCGATATACTGGGTCTCGAAGGGTAAGTGCGACGAACTGGCAGCCGCGATGGCTTGACTTGTCCACTTTGGAGCCGAGCGTCACGAAAGCGTTACGATTCTCGTAATCTTTTCAGATAGTTGTTAATGGCAATAAATAATACCGTTATTTATCAATAACTTGGATTTACGCCTAAAAAGTAGGCAAATCAGAGAACCCGCATGGAATTAAGGAAAAAATCTCAGTGGCGCGAAGTTCTCACCAGAGTTATCCACACAAACCGTGGACATGTTTTCTCTTGCCGACCCGGTGATAACGATGCAGCCAGAGACGGGAATCACAGGTGACCCATGGCTGAACACACCCCGCCGCAAACTTCGACGACGCCAGCACCCTTGACGGGGCACGACCTGATTCAATCCTATCTGAAAACGCTCGACGGCTCGCCCGGAGTCTATCGGATGCTGAACGCGGCTAACGAAGTGCTTTACGTCGGCAAGGCGCGGAACCTCAAGGCGCGCGTTTCAAATTACGCCCGCCCCTCCGGCCATTCGGGCCGTATCGCGCGGATGATCCGCGAAACCGTCTCGATGATGTTCCTTACCACCCGCACCGAGACCGAGGCGCTGTTGCTGGAACAGAACCTCATCAAACAGCTAAAGCCGCGCTACAACGTGCTGCTGCGCGACGACAAAAGCTTCCCAAACATCCTGCTCTCACGCGAACATGCTTTTCCGCAGATCAAGAAACATCGCGGCAAGCGGAGCGAGAAGGGCAACTATTTTGGCCCCTTCGCTTCTGCCGGCGCGGTAAATCGCACGCTCAACCAGTTGCAGCGCGTATTCCTTTTGCGCACCTGCGCCGACGCCACCTTTTCCAGCCGCACGCGGCCCTGCCTGCTCTATCAGATCAAGCGCTGCTCGGCGCCCTGTGTCGGCTATATCAATGAGGCGGACTATAACGCCCTGATCGACGACGCCGAAAACTTCCTCGAAGGTCGCTCGACTGCTGTGCAGGCCCATCTGGCGGCAGAGATGTCGGCGGCCTCTGATGCGATGGAGTTCGAACGCGCCGCAGCACTGCGCGACCGCATCAAGGCCCTGACGCAGGTGCAAACGACGCAAGGCATCAATCCGCGCTCAGTGGCAGAAGCGGACGTGATCGCCCTGCATCTGGAGGGCGGCAACGCCTGCGTGCAGGTTTTTTTCATCCGCGCCAATCAGTCGTGGGGCAACCGCGACTTCTACCCGCGCACCGGTGCCGGGGCGGAGGAGGCCGAGATATTGGAGGCGTTTCTTGCCCAGTTCTATGACGACAAGGTGCCGCCGCGCCTGATCCTGCTGTCGCATCAGATCGAAGACGAGGATCTGATAACCCAGATCCTGTCGGATCGTACTGGCCGCAAGGTTGAACTCGCCGTGCCCCAACGCGGCGAAAAGGCCGAACTGGTGGAAAACGCCGCCCGCAATGCCCGCGAAAGCCTCGCCCGCAAACTTGCCGAAAGCGCCAGCCAGTCGCGCCTGCTGACCGGCCTTGCCGAGGCGTTCGATCTGCCCAGCCCCCCCAAGCGTATCGAGGTTTACGACAACTCTCACATCATGGGCACCAATGCCGTCGGCGGCATGATCGTCGCGGGGACCGAAGGGTTTATCAAAAGCCAGTATCGCAAGTTCAACATAAAGGGGACTGAGATCACCCCCGGCGACGACTTCGGCATGATGAAAGAGGTGCTGACCCGCCGCTTTGAACGCCTGCTGAAGGAAGATCCCGATCGCCAGACCGAGGCCTGGCCCGACCTCCTGCTCATCGACGGCGGGGCAGGGCAGGTCTCCGCCGTGGCGGAAATCATGTCGACCCTTGGCGTCGATGACATCGCCATGGTCGGCGTTGCCAAGGGCGTGGAGCGTGACGCCGGCAAAGAAGAATTTCACCGCCCCGGCCAACGCCCCTTCGCGCTGCAACACAATGACCCGGTGCTGTATTTTGTCCAACGCCTGCGCGACGAGGCGCACCGTTGGGCCATCGGCGCCCATCGCGCCAAACGCGCCAAGGCGGTCAGCGCCACGCCGCTGGACGATATACCCGGTGTTGGCGCGGGCCGTAAAAAGGCGCTTCTGTCCCACTTTGGCTCTGCCAAGGCAGTGGCGCGCGCGGGTCTTCCCGATCTCATGGCGGTTGCGGGCATCTCTGAATCCCTCGCCCAGACCATCCACGATTTTTTCAACGAGCGTGGCTAACCCGCGCTCTCAATGCGGGATCGAAGTTGAAAACACGTTGACGATCAACACCCCGGCAAGGATCAGCCCCAACCCGACCAACGCAGCAGCGTCCAGCTTTTGCCCATACCAAACCCAACCGATCCCCGCGATCAGCACAATCCCCACCCCCGACCAAATCGCATACACGATCCCGGTCGGCATCACTTTCAGTGTCAGTGACAACAGCCAAAAGGCCAGCGCGTAACCGATTACCGTAACCACCGTCGGCCCCAGCCGCGTAAAGCTTTCGGAGCGCGATAACGCCGTCGTCGCCACGACCTCGGCGGCAATGGCAAGCACAAGCACCAGATAGGTTTTCGCAAGCGGCATCGGTGTTCTCCACGGCAAGGGCTGCGCCAAATCCTTGCCATTTTGCGCAGCCTGGTGCTGGCCCAAGTGCGACATCCCGATGCGCGCCACCACCACCCCAGCCATGATGCCGAAAAGTTCACTGCCTGCACACGGCGTTGCCTGCCACCAGCCGCCACGCCAGCCATCAAACGCG
>JAJXZX010000029.1 GCA_021779835.1 Pseudomonadota bacterium
CCGCGATCTTTTGCCCCGGTGACACCAGATCGCCCTCGCGCACGCCGATGTTGGCCACCACGCCATCAACCGGCGCACGCAACACGGTGCGGCCAAGATTGCGCTGGGCCTGATCGACGGCCAGCTTCAGGCTTTCCAATTGGCTTTGCGCCTCGGCCTGCTGCGCGATCAGCACACCCACATTGGCCGAGGCCGCCGAAATCTGCGCATCGGCGCCCGTGACGCCCGCCTGTGCCAAAGCCAGTGCGGCGGTCGCGTCATCGACATCCGATTGCGCCGCCACCGAGGATTTGGCCAAGCGCTGCACGCGGTCGTATTTGTTCTGCGCGTTCTGCAAAGTGGCCTCGGCGGCGGACTTTTGCGCGCGCGCCTGCTCGACCACCGCCTTGGCCGCCCCGACCTGCGTGCCGATCCGTTTGATCGTCTCGCCTTGCGTCGCCACCTGACTTTGCGCGGTCTTCACGGCGTTCTGATAATCGCCGTCGTCCAGCTGCAACAGCAGATCGCCCGCCTTAACGCTTTGGTTTTCCTTCACCGCCACCGTCTGCACATAGCCCTGAACCTTGGGCGCAATCGCGGTGATGTCCGCCTGCAGATAGGCGTCATCCGTGCTTTCCATATACTGCCCGACGGTCCAGTATTCATAGCCAGCCTTCCCCCCGAACGCGAGCGCGACGAGCAAAAGGCCCCCCAGAACGAACTTCTTGCGGTTCGGCTTCTTTGGTACAGGGGCCGCCGCTTCGGTTTCCACCCGCGCGGGGAAGGGCTTCACTTCGGCGAGCGTTTGGCTTTCGGCGGGTTTGCTTGAGGGCTGGTCCATGACGTCATTCTTTCAAGTCGGGGCGAAACAGGCGGATTCGCGGCAAATTTCATCGAACCATGTGGTTCTGTCGGTTGACTTAGCGCGCGATTATGCCCAAATCAAGTGAGATAGAACCGATCGGTTCGATATTTATTTGGAGTGGTGCCCGACGTGATGAACCCTTCGGACAGTGCCAAGACCTGCCCCAGCCATTCGCTGCGCCTTGCCGCGGGGCACGACCCCGCCAAACGCGCGCAAATCCTCGAAGGGGCAGGGCGCGTGATCAGCCGTATGGGATACGACGCCGCCAGCGTCAACGACATCGCCCGCGAGGCGGGGGTGTCGAAGGGGACGATCTATGTCTACTTTTCCAGCAAAGAAGACCTGTTCGAGGAACTCATGGACGAGGTCCGCGAGAGCCTGTTCCGAGAGTTGGAGGCCGAACTCGAACGCCCCGGCACGCTGAAAGACCGCCTGCTGCGTTACGCAACCGTGCTCGCGACGCGGCTCTGCTCTGACCGGGTGATCCGCGCGCATCGCGTCATCATCGGCGTGACAGAGCGGATGCCAGAGATCGGTGCCCGCTTCTACGATCGTGGTGCCACGCGCGGCACGCGGCTGCTGGTGGGGTTTCTGGAACCTGAAGTCGCGGCGGGGCGTCTGACTATCCCCGACATCCCGCTTGCCGCCTCGCAGTTTTTCGAGCTGTGCATGGTCGGTCTTTTTCGCCCCCGCCTGCTGGGCCACATGCCCGCCCCGCCGACCGAGGCCGAGGTTGCCCGCATCGTCAGCGCCGGTGTCGATATGTTCCTCTGCCGCTACAGCGCGCCCGTGGGACGCTGACGTCCTTAACCCGCACGATGCTGGTGACGTCCGGCGTGCCATCCGCGTTGCCGGGTTTCACTTTGCCCTTTACGACCGAAACTCCCTGAACGCCTGGTGGTCGTCTATGCGGTACGACGTCGTGCCGTTGCCCAGCCAGTCGAAATCGAAGCCTGCAAGGGCCTCGACCACGGCGCAAGCGTCAAAACCTTTCGCCCGCGCGGCCGCATCCGCATACAGCGGCGTCTGCGCGTAGCATACCCGCCATTTGGCGCGACGGCATGGCATATTAGGTGCGGAGAACTTCACAAAGGCCTTTGTGGCGTTGATCCCCTTGCCGTCCAGCACCTTGGATGAGAACGTCTACAGTATGCCGCCGTCGCCTTCGCCGTTCAGGTGTTTGACCGCCAGCCGAACCGCGCGAGCGGCCGCCCACTATGCGTGCGCGACCGTCCAGTGACCATTGGGGTTCATGACGGGGCGAATTCGAAGATCTGGCAATAACCTATTAAAAATGAACGATTTTGGAAAACAATCTGCTTGCGCCTGCGGCAATACAGACGACGCATTTTCTTGCACTCGCGGTGGCGCGTTGGAACCACGAACGTTGGATTACATGTGATTTGATCGAGAGGTGCCGCCGGGCGCTGGTGCCGTCAAGGCAACCGCTCGCGCCGACGCGCCATGCAAAAAAACCGGGGCGTTTCGGCCCCGGCTTTCGGTTTTCTGGCGAATGGTGGGGGCGGAGCTCAGGCGAGCGGTTTGCCGACCGGCAGCACATCGCGGCCAAAGACGCTCAGGAAGATGACGTGGAACATCATGTACCATGCGGTCAGCGCGCAGACGATCAGGTCCCATGCGGCCAGCGGCAGCAGGCTCTTGTTGCCCCAGAATACCAGTGCCAGCAGGATGAAGCCGATCAGCAGCGTGAGGAAGGTGAACCACATCGCCTTCGAGATTTTGAACGAGGCAATCCACAGGCCGCCGGTGAACATTGCCCACACAAGCATCAGGAAGCCGAGGTCGTTTTCGCTGAGCTTCAACATCGGGTTGCCCGAGGTCGAGCCGAGCAGGTAGGCGCAAAGCATGATCCAGAAAGCGCCATACCCGGCGAACGCGGCAAAGCCAAAGTTGTTGCCGGTTTTCTGCTCCTGAAAGCCCGCGATAAGCTGGGCAAACCCGCCAAAGACGAAGCCGCACCAGATCACCGGCCCGATGTCGATCCAGCCTAGGTTATGAAATTGCAGCAAAAGCGTGGTCATGCCGAAGCCGCCAAGCCCGACGACGGCGGGGTTGCCGATTGCCGGTGCTTGTGCGGTGTCTGTTGAAGTTTGCGCCATGGTAGCTCCTTGGGTTGTGTTGGACATGCAGGTGGGGTCGGCAAAAGCCGGGGTGTTTCGCTCCGACAGGCGGGGCGATTGAAACTATGCGGTTGGGCTCTGGTGCCGCCCGCGAGCGGCGCGCCGCGCGTTCAGGCTATGCCGGTGTCGCGCCACTCTGGGGCGTCGATACAACGGCAGGTGCCAGCGAAACGCGGGCGATCAAGGGCTGGGTGATTTTTTGACTGTCGGCATGTGCTCCTCCCAAAGCATGGTCCCGTTTGCGCCTTGCCGGGCTTTACCGCCCATTGGTCAATGACGCAGAGGTATATTGCTTCAGGAGGGGACAACAAATCAATAACTAATTGTGAATAAAGAGTTTTTTTGTAAATAATTGACTGGAAAATGCGGATATTTGTAAATATCCTTTACCGCAGCCACGAATTTTGTTTGTTTGTTGTAGCTTGGCAAATTGTCACGAATTCGTGTTTGCCCGGCGATTGCGGCGTGACACCGGTGCGCGCCGGCGATTTGCCGCCAGTCTGAGGGCATGTGGCGTTTTGTCGCGGGCGTACAGGCCCGCTACGCTGCCGAATCTGTGCAGTTACTTCACGGTGAATGTGTCGCGCAACGCGCCGGTGCGTCCGTCATAAACCAGAATTTTGCCGCTATCGGTGACGATCGCCACCCAGCCTTTGCCTTGCGTCACCGCGGTCGCCTGCGCTCCGTCAGGAAGTGTGATCTTGTCGGGCACGATCAATGTGCCATCATTATCGGACGGGAAGCGGATGACAAAGACCGCAACGACGGTTATGAGCCCTGCAATCATGGTGACGGTCAGCGATGTCACCAGTATCCTCAGAAACCGCAGGGTGGAGTCTTGTCCATCCGGTGCCGGAGCGTCCTGCATGCCGTCTTCTCCTGATCGAGTGCTTCAGGTCCGTATCCAACCGGACCCGCCCGACCGCCTTGATAAGGCGCTTGCGCGTGATGTGCCAGAACAAGCGGCGCTTTCCCGCTCTCGTCTCGCAAGGTTGATTGCCGATGGCGCCGTCACGCGCGGCGGTGTGGCGCTGACCGAACCCAAGGCGCGTGTGACCGCGGGCGACGAGATCACCATCCAGCTTGACGAAGCGGTAGAGGTCGAGGCGCGCCCCGAGGCGATCCCGCTGGAGGTCGTCTACGAGGACGGCGACCTGATCGTCATCAACAAGCCTGCCGGTATGGTCGTGCATCCCGCGCCTGGCTCGTGGACCGGCACGCTGGTCAACGCACTTTTGGCGCATTGCGGCGACACGCTCTCTGGCATCGGCGGCGAAAAACGCCCCGGCATCGTGCATCGCATCGACAAGGACACCTCTGGCCTGCTGGTCGTCGCCAAATCCGACCGCGCCCACCACGGACTTGCCGAACAGTTCGAGAAACACACGGTCAACCGCCGCTACCTTGCGGTGGCGAACGGCGTGCCTGACACCGCCGACCCGCGTCTGCATGGCGTCAAAGGCGTCAGCTTTGAGGCCGCCAACATCTTACGCATCGCAACCCAGCTTGCCCGCCACAAGACCGACCGCCAGCGTCAGGCTGTGCTGTTCCACGGTGGCCGCCACGCCGTGACCCGTGCCCGCGTGGTGGAAACCTTCGGCACGCCGCCCATCGCCTGCCTGCTGGAATGCTGGCTAGAAACCGGCCGCACGCATCAGATCCGCGTCCACCTTGCCCATGCCGGTCACGGCCTGATCGGCGACCCGACCTATGGCGGGCGCCGCAAGCTGTCCGTCAAGTCGGTGGGTGAGGCGGGGGTAGAGGCCGCAGCCCTTTTCCCGCGTCAGGCGCTCCACGCCGCCACGCTGGGCTTCCTCCATCCGGTGACGGGCGAGGCGTTGGAATTCGAGGCGCCCTTGCCCCCCGACATGACGGCCCTTCTCGCCGCCCTGCGCCGGTAACGCGCCCGCACAATTTGGCGCGGCGCGGCGAATATTCTGGCCCCGCGACGGTTCCGCCGTCACCATACGTTAAACATTCGATGTTAGCGCAACCCTTGAACCACTCAGGGTGAGTGCATAGCTACGATACTTGTGCGCGGTCAGGTAAGGCCGCCCGGAAAAGGGGGTCATGGATGAGCAGTTACACCAATCTTCCGGCACCGTCGCCCGAACAGGGTCTGAACCGGTATCTTCAGGAAATCCGCAAATTTCCGATGCTGGAACCGGAAGAAGAATACATGCTGGCGAAACGCTGGGTGGATCATCAGGACGCGGAAGCGGCCCACAAGATGGTCACCTCCCACCTGCGTCTCGCCGCCAAAATCGCTATGGGGTATCGCGGCTACGGACTGCCGCAGGCCGAGGTTATATCAGAGGCAAACGTGGGCCTGATGCAGGCGGTCAAACGTTTCGACCCGGAAAAGGGCTTCCGCCTTGCGACCTACGCGATGTGGTGGATCCGCGCCTCGATTCAGGAATACATCCTGCGCTCGTGGTCGCTGGTGAAACTCGGCACCACGTCCGCGCAGAAAAAGCTGTTCTTCAATCTGCGCAAGGCCAAGGCCAAACTCGGCGCGCTGGAAGAGGGCGATCTGCGCCCCGAAAACGTCGCCAAAATCGCGCATGACCTGAACGTCAGCGAGTCCGAGGTCGTGGCGATGAACCGCCGCCTGTCGGGGGGCGACGCATCGCTGAACGCCACGGTCGGCTCTGACGGCGATTCCGTCACCCAATGGCAGGACTGGCTGGAGGATGAGGATGCCGACCAAGCGGGCGACTACGCCGAGCGCGACGAACTGGACGCGCGCCGCGACTTGATGCTGCGCGCGATGGAGGTTCTAAACGACCGGGAAAAGGATATCCTGACCGAACGCCGCTTGCAGGACCAGCCCGTCACGCTGGAGGAACTGTCCGAGAAATTCTCTGTCAGCCGCGAACGCATCCGCCAGATCGAGGTTCGCGCCTTTGAAAAGCTACAAAATCGGATGCGCGAACTGGCCGTTGAAAAGGGCATGTTGATCCCGGCTTGACCAGCCCGACCCGGCGTGCAGTTCGTCGTGCAAACACGGGCCACCCGTCGCGGTGGCCCTTTTCGTTGGCGCTAACTGCCGCTAGTCTCCGCCTGCCAATACATGCCGTGTCACCGCGGCCCAAAGGGAGAAAAGCCATGCAACCTACTGTCCGCTGGGGCGTGCTAAGCGCCGCCAAGATTGCCCGTGAATGGCTGTGCCCGGCCATCCACAACTCTTCCCAAGGCGTCATTACCGCTATCGCCAGCCGCACACCCGGCAAGGCCGAGGCGCTGGCCGCGCCTTATGGCGACGTCAAATGTCACAGCAGTTACGAGGCTTTGCTGGCCGATCCTAATGTTGACGCGATCTACATCCCGCTGCCCAACCTCGGCCATGTCGAGTGGACGGAAAAGGCGCTTCGCGCCGGGAAACACGTGCTGTGTGAAAAGCCGATCGCGCTGGAAGCGGCGCAGATCGACGGCCTTATCAAGCTGCGCGACCAGACCAAACTGGTCGCAGCAGAGGCCTTCATGGTCACGCACCATCCGCAATGGCACCGCGTCCGCGCGTTGCTGGCCGAAGGCGCGATTGGCAAGCTGCGCCATGTGCAGGGCGCCTTCAGTTTCTACAACGACGACGTGGCCAACATCCGCAATGATGCCAGCCAAGCCGGCGGCGCGCTGCGCGACATCGGCGTCTACCCCTCGGTCGTCACTCGGTTCGCGACCGGCGAGGAACCCACCGCGATCTCCTCGCGCATCGACTGGGACAACGGCATCGACGCCACCGCGCGCGTCTGGGCCGAATTCCCCGGCTTCTCGATCGATTTCTACGTCTCGATGCGGATGCACCCGCTGCAACAGATGATCTTCCACGGGGATGCGGGCTGGATCCGCGTTGCAACGCCGTTCAACGCCAAGGCTTACGGCGACGATGTGATCGAACTTCGCGACCGCAGCGGCGTGGTGAAAACCGAGCGTTTCCCGTTGGTTGATCAGTATCGCGTGCAGATCGACAACTTCAACACTTCGGTGCTGACCGGCGCACCCTACCTCTGCCCACTGGAATTCTCGCGCGGCAATCAGGCGATGATCGACATGATCTACGAGGCGGCGCGTTAAGCCAGCCCTGCGGGCGGCCCCCAAGCGAGGGACTGCCCGCACCTCGCTCGCCGGCGATCAGTCCTCCATCGCCTCCAATTCGTCGATGAAGCCAGCGATCATGCTCAGCCCTTTATCCCAGAATTTCGGGTCCGAGGCATCCAGCCCGAACGGCGCCAGCAACTCCTTGTGGTGCTTCGATCCGCCCGCCTTCAGCATCTCAAAATACTTGTCCTGAAAGCCCGGCGTCCCCTCGGCATAGACCGCGTAAAGGGCGTTCACCAGACCGTCGCCGAAAGCATAGGCATAGACGTAGAAGGGCGAGTGGATGAAGTGCGGGATGTAGGTCCAGAACGTCTCATACCCGTCCATGAAATCAAACACCGGCCCAAGGCTTTCCGCCTGCACCGACATCCACAACGCGTTGATCCCGTCTGGTGTCAGCTCGCCATCCGCTCGCGCGGCGTGCAGCTTGCATTCAAAGTCATAGAACGCGATCTGCCGCACCACGGTGTTGATCATATCCTCGACCTTGCCCGCCAGCAGCGTCTTGCGTTCGGCCTTGGTCTTGGCACCGTCCAAGAGCTTGCGGAAGGTCAGCATCTCGCCAAAAACGCTGGCGGTTTCGGCCAGTGTCAGTGGGGTAGAGGACAAAAGCTCGCCTTGCCCCGCCGCCAGCACCTGATGCACGCCGTGGCCTAATTCATGCGCCAGCGTCATCACATCGCGCGGTTTGCCAAGGTAGTTGAGCATGACATAAGGATGCACCGTGGTGACGGTGGGGTGCGCGAACGCTCCCGGCGCCTTGCCCGGTTTCACGCCCGCGTCGATCCAGCCCTTGTCGAAGAACGGCATCGCGATTTCGGCCATCTTGGGCGAAAAGGCCGAGTAGGCGCTCAGCACGGTTGCCTTCGCCTCGTCCCAGCCCACCACCTTGGGTGTCTCGATTGGCAGCGGCGCATTGCGGTCCCAGACTTGCAGGCGGTCAAGGCCCATCCACTTGGCCTTCAGCGCGTAATAGCGGTGTGACAGCTTGGGGTAGGCCGCGACAACCGCGTTGCGAAGGGCCTCGACCACCTCTGGCTCGACATGGTTCGACAGGTGCCGCCCGGTTTGAGGGGTCGGCATCTTGCGCCAGCGATCCTCGATCTCTTTCTCTTTCGCCAGCGTATTGGTCACGCGCGCGAAAAGCTTGATATTCTTATCGAACACCACCGCCAAAGCCCGCGCGCCCGCCTCGCGTTTGGCGCGCACCGGGTCGGTCAGCAGGTTCAGCGTCGCCTCTAGGTTCAGCGGTTCCTCTTCACCCGCAACGTCGAACATCAGGCCCGCCATCGTCTCGTCGAACAGCTTGTTCCACGCCGAGGCGCCGACCGAGGACTGGTCGTGCAAAAACCGCTCCATCTCGTCAGAGAGTTGATAGGGTCGCATCGCGCGCATGCGGTCAAACACCGGTTTGTAGCGCGCGAGGTCCGAATTTGCGGCCAGCAGGCTGGCAAGGTGTTCCTCGTCCAACCGGTTGAACTCCAGGCTGAAGAACACCAGCGGCGTGGTGAAATCGGTGATCTCTTCCTGGCAATCGCCCATGAACTTGGCGCGCTCGCTGTCCATGGTGTTCTGGTAATAGCGCAGGCCCGCGAAGGACATCACTCGCCCGGCCACCACGTCGATCGCCTCATAGCGGCGCACACAGTCCAGTAGGGCGATGGCGTCCAGCGTCGCCAGCTTGCCCTCATAATCGGCGGCGAAGCTTTTGCAGGCCTCCTCCAGCCACGTCATGTCGCGATCCAGCTCCGGCGCGTCAGGTGCGGGGTAAAGGTCGCGCAGATCCCATTCCGGCAAGGCACCCAACCCGCCTCCGTTCCGCGAGTTGGCATCGAATACGGGCGTGAGGGCAGCAATTTTCATGGGAACCTCATCTGACGTTTGACCTCATGTAGGGCGTGATGGGGGCCGCGCGCAAGGCGTGGCGCCACCAACAAGGTGTGAGGTGGGAGGGGACTTCCGGTCGGACTGCCTAAAAAATGGGCAATTTTTCCGGGTGAACACATTTTGCGCAATGGAGCCCTTCCCTCCGGCAAATCCCGCTGCTTAACTGGCCAGAAGCAGAAAAGGCCGAAACCATGGCGCAGACCTATTTCAACGAAATGTATCACAACGGTCGGGCAAGGGAGCCTTACCAGCAGCTTGAAAACTGGACACAGGCGATGCCCGCCGAATTCCGAAGCCTGAAACAGGCCGAGGCAGAGGCGCTGTTCCGCCGTATCGGCATCACCTTCGCGGTCTACGGCGAAGGTGGCGACCCTGACCGGCTGATCCCCTTCGATATGTTTCCCCGTGTCTTTTCCAACGCCGAATGGACCCGCCTTGAACGCGGCATCAAACAACGCGCGCGCGCGCTGAACGCCTTTCTCGTCGATGTGTATGGACGCGGCGAGATTGTGCGCACCGGCCGCATCCCGGGTCGCCTCGTCTACCAGAATGAGGCGTATGAAAAGGCCGTGGTTGGCTTTGTCCCTCCGCGCGGCGTCTATTCCCACATCGTCGGCATCGACCTAGTGCGCACCGGGCCCGACGATTTCTTCGTGCTGGAGGACAACTGCCGCACGCCCTCGGGTGTCAGCTATATGCTGGAAAACCGCGAGATCATGATGCGGATGTTCCCAACGCTGTTTCGCGAAAACCGTATTCAGCCGGTCGATAGCTACCCCACCATCCTGCGCCGCACGCTGGCCTCTGTCGCGCCAGCCAAATGTACGGGCGAGCCGACTGTGGTCGTGCTGACGCCGGGGCATTTCAACTCGGCCTATTACGAGCACAGCTTTCTGTCCGACATGATGGGCGTTGAACTGGTCGAGGGGCAGGATCTGTTTGTCGAGGGCGAATTCGTCTACATGCGCACCACCGAGGGGCCGAAGAAGGTCGATGTGATCTACCGCCGCATCGACGACGCCTTTATCGACCCGCTGTGTTTCCGCCCCGACTCCATGCTGGGCATTCCCGGCCTGATGGATGTTTACCGCTCTGGCGGCGTGTCAATCTGCTCGGCCCCCGGCGCAGGCGTGGCGGATGACAAGGCAATCTATACCTATGTGCCTGAGATGATCCGCTTTTATCTAGGCGAGGAGCCGATCTTGCATAATGTGCAAACCTGGCAATGCGGCAAGGCGGATGATCTGAAATATGTGCTCGAAAATCTGGGTGAGTTGGTGGTGAAAGAGGTGCATGGCTCTGGCGGTTACGGCATGTTGGTCGGCCCCAAATCCACCAAGGCGCAGATTGAGGCGTTTGCCGAGCGTATCAAGGCCAACCCCGGCAACTACATCGCGCAGCCGACGCTTGCCCTGTCCACCGTTCCGACCTTTGTGAACGAGGGCGTGGCACCGCGCCACGTCGATCTGCGCCCCTATTGCCTTGTGGGCGAGCGGATCGAGCTGGTTCCCGGCGGCCTGACCCGCGTGGCACTGACCGATGGCAGCCTCGTGGTGAACTCGTCGCAGGGCGGGGGCGTCAAGGATACTTGGGTGTTGGCGGGGTGATGACATGTTAAGCCGGACCGCAGACAACCTCTACTGGATCGCCCGTTATATGGAGCGCGCCGAAACCATGGCGCGCCTGCTGGAAGTGGGGGCGCGCATCTCGCTTTTGCCCTCGACGGGTGAAGGGTTCCAAAGCGAATGGGACAGCCTGTTGCAAGCCTCGGGCACCGCCGAAGGTTTCGCCAAGAAATACGGCGACCCGGTGCAGCGCAACATCGAAAGCTACATCTTCTTTGACCGCGATAACCCGTCCTCGATCGCGTCGTGCATCGGCGGCGCGCGCGAAAACGCCCGCATTGTGCGCGGTGCGCTGACGACGCAGGTGTGGGATGCCATCAACACCGCGTTTCAGGAAATGCGGGCGCTGGAACGGCGCGCGCGCAGTGAGCTTGACCTGACCATGCTCACCGAATGGACCATGCGCCACTCTGCGCTGTTGCGCGGTGCCATCGACGGCACGCAGTTGCGCAAGGATGGCTGGGATTTCCTGAACCTCGGCTATTATGTCGAGCGCGCCGACAACACCGCACGCTTGCTGGACGTGAAATACTATGTGCTGCTGCCCAGCGTCGAATTTGTCGGCTCCGGTCTCGACAACATGCAGTGGACCATCCTGTTGCGCGCGATGTCGGCGCACCGCGCCTTCCACTGGGCCTATGGCGGCGAGGTGACGGCGCGCAAAATTGCGCATTTCCTGATCCTCAATTCGCAAAGCCCACGTGCGCTTTTGACCTCGGTCGAGGGCGTCAACGCCCATCTTGACCGGTTGGCGCGCGGCTATGGCCGCACCACCGGCGCGCAGGCACAGGCGCGTGCGCTTTTGGCGGAACTGGCGGAACTGACGGTCGAGGAAGTGCTTCAGGAAGGCCTGCATGAATTCCTGACACGCTTCATCCGCGAAGTGGCCAAACTTGGCGCCGAGGTCCACGAGGCTTATCTTAGCGGAGATCAACGATGATCCTGACCGTCCAGCACACCACGATCTATCGCTATGGCGCGCCGGTGCGGGGCGTGGTGCAAAGCCACCGCTTGACTCCCTCGATCTTTGACGGACAGCGCACGCGCAGCTGGACGATCACGGTTGACGGCGGCCTTTCTGGCGGCGGTTTTCGCGATGGGGCGGGCGATTGGGTGCAGGGTTGTTCCGTGCGCGGCCCGGTGACAGAGGTCGCGGTGCAGGTCGAGGGCGTGGTGGAAACGCAAGACCTTGCCGGCCTGTTGCGCGGTCACCGCGAACTGGTGCCGCCAGATTGCTACCTGAGCGAAACCGCGGTCACCCGTGCCGATGCGGCGCTTACCGAGCTGGCCCATGCCGCCATCGCGGGCACCAGCGACCCGCTCGACCGCGCCCACCGCCTTGCTGCGGCGATTTCTGACGCCATCACCTACCAGCCCGACGTCACCACGGCGAACACCACCGCCGCCGAGTCTCTGGCGCTGGGCAAGGGTGTCTGTCAGGATCACGCCCACGCCCTGATCGCCGCTGCCCGCGTGCAGGACATCCCCGCCCGATACGTTTCCGGCTACCTGATGGCCGATGGCGATGCCGTCTCGAACGAAGCGGCCCACGCCTGGGCAGAGCTTTGGATCAAGGGCCTCGGCTGGATCGGTTTCGACCCGGCGAACCGCTGCTGCCCGGATGCGCGTTTTATCCGCCTGGGGTCGGGTTATGACGCCAGCGACGCCGCCCCCATTCGCGGCACCGCGCGGGGCCCGGGTGCCGAAAGCCTTGATGTGACAGTTGCGATTCAGGCCGTGCAGCAATAGGGTCCCCCGACTCTGCACTCTGCATCCACTCTGCACTCTGAAACCACTCTACACCTTGGAAAGTCACCCATGACCTATTGCGTTGGCCTGCTCTTGAACAAAGGCATGGTTTTGTTGTCCGACACCCGCACCAACGCGGGGCTCGACAACATCTCGACCTATCGCAAGATGTTCCTGTTCGAAAATCCGGGCGAACGGGTGATTGCCATCGTCACCGCTGGCAGCCTTTCGGTGACGCAAACCACGATCGCCCGTTTGCACGACGCGATCGACGACCCCGAGGCGACGCCCGACACCTCTATCTTGCGCGCAGAGACGATGCTGAAAGTGGCCGAAATCGTCGGTAACGTGCTGGCCACAACCCGCCGCGACATCGACGAGAAACTTGCCATGATGAATCAGGGCGCTACCGCCTCGATGATCGTCGCCGGGCAGCGCAAAGGCGGCGGTATGCGCATGTTCCTCATCTACCCCGAGGGCAATTTCATTGAGGCCACCGACGACACGCCCTTCCTGCAAATCGGCGAGCATAAATACGGCAAGCCTATCCTTGACCGTGTTATCACGCCTGAGACCTCGCTGGAGGATGCGCAAAAGGCGGTGCTGTTGTCGATGGACTCGACGCTGCGCTCCAACCTCTCGGTCGGTATGCCGCTTGACCTTGCGATCATCGCCAAGGACGATCTGCGCGTCTCGCTAAAACGTCGGATCGAGGCGGGGGACGAGGCGTTCGCTGCGATGAGCGCGGCTTGGGGGCAGGCGCTGCGCGACGGCTTCACCCGCATCAAGATCTAAGCGATGCCGGAGGTTCTGGTCACAGAGCCGGTTCACCGCGACGCGCTTGCGCTGTTGAGGGCAGGGGGCTGCGTGGTCACTGACGGCACCACGCTGGATCAGGGTGCGTTTGAGGCGGCGCTGGCGCGCGCCGAAATCCTGCTGGTCCGCATCCTCAAACTGGACCCGGCCCGCATGGCCGCGCCTTTGCGCATGGTCGCGAAACACGGTGTTGGTGTTGACAATATCCCGCTGGAGGCCGCCCGCACGGGCGGTATCGTGGTGGCAAATACCCCCGGTGCCAATGCGAACGCCGTAGCCGAACACACGCTTATGCTGATGCTGGCGCTGGCCAAGTCGTTGCCTCGGATGACCGCCGCCGCGCTGCGCGACGGGCGCCCCGACCGCACGGCGCGCGTGGTTGACCTTGCTGGGCGCAGGCTTTTGCTGATCGGTTTCGGTCGCACCGCGCAGCGTGTCGCCGCCCTCGCGCAGGCCTTCGGCATGTCCGTCACTGTGATGTCCCCGCGTCTGCGCGGCGAGGTCACGCACGAGGGCTACCGCATCGCGCGCGATCTGCGTCATGCCGTGCAATCCGCAGACGTGCTTAGCCTGCATTGCCCGCTGACGCCCGCCACGCAGGGCTTGATCGGTGCTGCCGAACTCGCGCTGCTTCCGGACGGCGCTTACGTCATAAACGCCGCGCGCGGCGGTCTGATCAATGAGGCCGCCCTTGCTGCCGCGACGCATCTTGGCGGTTTTGCGGTCGATGTGGTGGCGGACGAGCCGATCCGGCCGGAAAACCCGCTGCTTCATGCCGCCAACGGCATCGTCACCCCCCATTCCGCCGCGATGAGCGCCGAGGCCTTTCGCCAGATGGGCATGGATGCCGCGCAAAACATCCTCGATTACCTCGCGGGGCGCCTGAACCCGGCGCATACCGTCGTCGCGGGCCGCTAACTTAGCGGTTGGCGTCGAACAATGCGGCGCTGGCGTCGAAGAACCGCGCGCGGATCGCAGGGGTTTCCATCATCACCTCGTGTTCCGCCCCCGGCACCAGTTCCAGTTTGCCGCCCGGCCAGCGGGCCATCCTCTCGTGAACCGGCTCGGAATCCACCACCTTTTCTGCGGTTCCCAGAAAGGTCAGCACCGGCATTTTGGGCGAGGGCAGGGCGCGGATCACCCGGCATTCCTGCAGCGCCTCATGCACCCAATGCAGGCTTGGTCCGCCAAGCGCCAGTTCCGGCACGCCTTCGACCTGCGCCACCATATAGCGATACATTTCGGCGTCGCTGGTCAGCACATTGCCCATGAACGGCGCCGAGGCGGTATAGGTCACCGGCCCGGTCCCGGGCGCATAGACATGGCTAAATCCAAGCTGACTGCTGAGATGCGACAGCGCCCAAGCAAAGGGTCGCACCGCGGGCGACAACAATATCCCCCACATCGGCGCCGAGAAGACCGCCGCCTTCACGCGCAACCCCTCGTGCAGCGCACGAAAGGCAATCGCGCCGCCCATCGAATGGCTGATCAAATACAGCGGTGTCGGCAGAGCTGCTTCACGAACGACATCAAGAACGGCGGCTAAGTCCTTCTGAAAGTCCGAAAAATGCTCTACATAGCCAGAGTTTCGATCCTTCAGCGCGCGATCTGCAAGCCCTTGCCCGCGCCAGTCCACCGTCACCGTCGCATAGCCGCGCGCCCGCAAATCCGCGGCCGCGCGTCCGTATTTTTCGACATATTCGGTGCGGCCGGGGAACAGCAGAACCGTGCCCTTTTCGCCTTCCGGCCATATCCCGACCCTGATCCGCACCCCATCGGCGCATTTGATCCAGACAGCGTGACCCGCTTTCGGGCCATCTGCGAAACTCGCGAAAAAGGGTGCTTCTTCCATCCTCAGCTAAGAGCCGAGCCGAGTTGCATCGCCAACCCCATGTTGCCGTCGATCGCCAGCTTGCCCGACATGAACGCCATCGTCGGGTTCAGGTCGCCGTCGATGATCGCCTTGAACGTCTCGGTGTCGGCGGTCAGCGTCACGTCTGCGGCGTCGTCGCCTGCACGCACGCCCGACGGGTCGATCATCAACGCGCCTTCGCCCGTGATGACGAACTTTGCCACCCCATCGAAACTGCCCGTCATCTTTGCGCTTAGCGCCTTGACTGCGGCATCAATCACATCGCTCATCCCATTCCTCCGATTGTGACTACGGGGGCTCTCGCTTTTCCCGCAGCCTGGGCTACACTCTCAACGTTATGGGAAGTTTTGCCAGATATCTCAATCGTGCCGTCGCGGCATTTGTGCTGACCTGCGCCTTTGTGATGCCGGGGTTGTCTGCGCCTGTGGACCTGACACAAGACTTCAAGGATTTGCAAAGCAATCAACAGGTGGTCTGGCATCGGGCAGAATCAGACATTCAGCGCGCGTGGTCGAATTCCGGCTCGCCCGCGCTGGATCTGTTGCTTGAACGCGGGCGGCAGGCGATTGCGGCCAAGGATTATCCGGTCGCCATCGGCCACCTGACCGCGTTGATCGACCACGCCCCTGATTTCGCCGAGGCCTACAACATGCGCGCCCAAGCCTATTACTCCGCAGGCGAGGTCGGCCCCGCGCTGACCGATATCGGCATGACGCTGAAGCTGAACCCCAAGCATTTCGGGGCGATGGATGTGCTTGGCTCGCTGCTCGATCAGATCGGCAAACCCAAGGACGCACTTGCCGCTTTTCGTATGTCGATTGCTATACATCCGCACCAGCCCCCTGTATTGAGCGCGATCAAGCGGCTTGAGGCAAAGATCGACGGGCAAGAACTATAAGCGAGGCGCGAAATGCGCGAGCAGGCGCGGGTCATCGCGGTCCTCGGGCCGACGAACACTGGCAAGACCCACTATGCCATCGACCGAATGCTGGCGCATCGCACCGGCGTCATCGGCCTGCCGCTGCGCCTTTTGGCGCGCGAGGTCTATGACCGCATCGTCGCCGCGCGCGGGCCCTCTGTTGTAGCGCTGGTGACCGGCGAGGAGCGTATCGTGCCGGATCGCACCCAGTATTGGGTCTGCACGGTCGAGGCGATGCCCTTGGAAATTGGTGCCGATTTCGTTGCGGTGGATGAAATCCAGCTTTGCGCCGACCCCGACCGCGGGCACGTCTTTACCGACCGCCTGCTGCGCGCGCGCGGCCTGCATGAGACGTTGTTTCTCGGCTCGGATTCCATGCGCTCCGCCATCGCCGCGATGATCCCCAAGGCGCAATTTCTGCACCGCGAGAGGTTTTCCGAATTAACCTACTCAGGTTCGAAAAAGATAAGCCGGATGCCTCCACGCTCGGCAATCGTCGGGTTTTCGGTTGAAAATGTGTATGCGATTGCAGAGCTGATCCGCCGGCAAAAGGGAGGTTGCGCCGTGGTGATGGGCGCGCTTTCGCCCCGCACCCGCAACGCACAGGTGGAGCTTTATCAGAACGGCGACGTTGACTATCTTGTCGCAACTGATGCCATCGGCATGGGCCTCAATCTAGACATCAAGCACGTCGCCTTTTCCGCGCTCGCCAAATTTGACGGCCATCGCATGCGCCATCTTTTCCCGCAGGAGCTGGCGCAGATCGCCGGGCGGGCAGGGCGCTATCAGCAGCCCGGGACCTTCGGCGTTACCGGCGAGGCGTATGGCTTGGACGACGAGGAAATCGACGCCATCGAGAACCACCGCTTTGCCCCGATCAAGAAATTGCACTGGCGCAATGAGGATCTGGAGTTCGGCACCATCCCCCGTCTGATCGCCTCGCTGGAACGCCACACCAGCCACGAATGGCTGACCCGTGTGCGCGAATCTGATGACCTCGCCGCGCTGAAATCCCTCGCCGCGATGCCTGAGGTCACCGACAGGGTGCGCTCTGGCCCTGACGTGCGCCGCCTGTGGGACGTGTGCCGCGTGCCGGATTTCCGCAGCGCGTCAAGCAGCGAGCACGCATCGCTGTTGGCCCGCATCTTCGACTTTGTGCATGATGGTGGCCGCGTCCCGTCCGACTGGCTTGCCACGGCGATTGCGCGCATCGACCGCACTGATGGCGATATCGACACAATCTCGAAAAGATTGGCGTATATTCGCACATGGACTTATGTCGCACAGCGTCGCGGCTGGGTAGATGACGAAAGTCATTGGCGCGACGAGACGCGCGCTGTAGAAGACCGCCTGTCGGATGCGCTGCATGCTTGTCTGACCCAACGATTTGTCGACCGGCGCACATCTGTATTGATGCGCCGTTTGAAGCAGAAGGAGACCCTCGTGGCCGAGGTGAACGACAAGGGCGAAGTGACGGTAGAGGGCGAATTCATTGGCCGTCTTGAAGGGTTCCGGTTCCGTCAGGACCAAAGTGCATCCCCGGACGAGGCGCGCACCCTGCGCCAGACCGCCGTGCAGGCGCTGAAACCAGAATTCCATCTGCGGGCGGATCGTTTCTACAACGCGCCGGACACAGAGCTTGATTTCACCGAGCAGGGGGGCCTGATGTGGGGCACCACCGCCATCGGCAAGCTGATCCCGGGGGCCGACGCGCTCAAACCTCTTGTCGAGCCCTTCGTGGACGACGAGGCCGGGCACGACGTGATCGAAAAGGTCCGTCGCCGTCTGCAGCACTTCATCGACCGCAAGGTCGCGGCGCAGTTTGAACCCCTGCTGGCGCTTAGCCGGGACGAGACCTTGACCGGCATGGCGCGTGGTTTTGCCTTCCGCATGGTCGAGGCGATGGGCGTGCTGCCGCGCGAAGACGTGGCAGAGGATGTCAAAACGCTGGACCAAGAGTCGCGCGGTGCGCTGCGCAAACACGGCCTGCGCTTTGGTCAGTTCACCATCTTCCTGCCGCTTCTGCTGAAGCCCGCGCCGACCCGTCTGCGTCTGGTGTTGTGGTCGTTGGCCAATGGCTTGCAGGAATTTCCCGAAAGCCCGCCTCCGGGCCTCGTCACCATCCCGAACATCGCGGACGTTCCGCGCAACCACTACACGCTGGCGGGTTATCGCCCGGCTGGTGCCCGCGCGATCCGCATTGACATGCTGGAACGCCTGGCCGACCTTTTGCGCGCCAAAGACAGCCGCGTCGGGTTCGAGGCGACGCCGGATATGCTGTCGATCACCGGCATGACGCTTGACCAGTTCGCCGATCTGATGGGCGGTTTGGGCTACAAGGCGGAAAAGGCGGAACGGCCGAAGGCCAAGCCGGAAGCCGTCGTGGCGGGCGAAGTGCCCGAGGCGCCTGAAGAAACGCCGGTGGAGTTGCCGGTCGATGTGCCCCCCGAAGCGCCCGAAACGCCGTCAGAGGCCCCCGCCGAGACCCCGTCCGAGGTTCCAGGCGACATGCCGTCGGAAACGCCGCCCGAGGCGAGTGTCGAGACTGAAACCTTCTACACCTTCACCTGGGCCCCGCGCCCGCGTGGTGGTCACGCCCATCGCGGCGCCGAGCGCGGCAACAACCGCCCGCGCGGCAATCGCCCGGCGCAAGCTGCCGTGGCGGTCGAGGGCGAAGCCCCCGCTGCCGCACAGACTGCCGCAGGCGAGCGCCCCGAACGCCAGAACCGCGACCGTCGCAATGGTGGCGACCGTGGTCAGGACCGCCAGAACGCCAAGCCGAAAGGCGAAGGCTACCAAGGCAAACCCAAGGGCGAGCGCTTTCAGGGCAAACCCGCTGGCGGCAAGCCGAGCGACCGTGGCCCACGCCGCGACGATACCAAGGCCAAATCCTTCGAGGCCCGCCCGCCGCGCGAGCAAAAGATCGACCCTGACAACCCCTTCGCCGTGCTTATGGCGTTGAAAGACCGCAAGTAATCTTGGCTGAGCCGCGCCCGCCCGCCGCCGAAGGGACGATCCGTCTCGACAAATGGCTGTGGCAGGCGCGGTTCTTCAAGACGCGCACGCTTGCGATCAAAGAGGTTCAGGCGGGCCATATCCGTCTGAACGCTGAGCGGATAACCAAACCCGCACAACCCATCGGCCCCGGTGATACGCTGACCTTCGCGCAGGGTGACCGCGTCCGCGTCGTGCGGCTGATCGCGATCGGCACCCGCCGTGGCCCCGCGCCCGAGGCGCAGGCGCTCTATCAAGACCTTTCGCCCCCTCCGCCCGACAAAACCGCAGCCCCTGCTAATCCTGCCTACGACCTTGGCGGCCGCCCAACCAAGAAACATCGCCGCACCCTCGATCTTTCGCGCCGCCCCCCGCTTGATTGATGCACGCGGCTGGTCTAGCTAGTCGGCGTCGCTATCGGAAAGAGATCTGCCATGACCTACGTCGTCATCGATAATTGCATCGCCTGCAAATACACCGACTGCGTCGAGGTTTGCCCCGTCGATTGCTTCTATGAGGGTATCAACGCGCTGGTCATCCACCCGGATGAATGTATCGACTGCGGTGTCTGCGAACCCGAATGCCCCGCCGACGCAATCCGCCCGGACACCGAGCCGGACATGGAAAAGTGGGTGGAATTCAACCGCAAATATGCGGAACTGTGGCCGGTGATCGTCACCAAGAAAGATCCGCTTCCCGAAGCCACCGAACGCGACGGCGAGACTGACAAGCTCAAGAAATACTTCTCCGAAGAACCGGGGCAGGGCGGCTGACGCGGCCTCGCGATTCGTTCACGACGGCGTGAGATAGGCCCCGCAGGCGGTCACAAGCCCATGAAATGCAGGGCTTCCGGCGGAAATGCGGCGACGCTTTGATTCGCGCGCATTTTGTGCTATACAACTGTTACAAATGAACGTGGAAGCCTGTCATCTGCCTGCAAGGCTGCTCGCTTGCGGTGCGGTTAATCCAGCGATGTTTATATTGACCCTTGGGATCGTGCATCCCGAGTGGTCTTTTTGTCGCCGGAGTCGGGACCCTTACGAGGATACGACTGAATGACCAAAACCAAAAAGAACGAATTCCGCCCCAATGATTTCGTGGTTTATCCGGCACATGGCGTCGGCAAAATCATGTCGATCGAAGAGCAGGAAATCGCCGGACTGCGCCTGGAACTCTTCGTTATCTCCTTCGAAAAAGACAAAATGACCCTGCGGGTGCCGACCAACAAGGCGACCGAGATCGGGATGCGTTCGCTGTCGTCGCCCGATATCGTCACCAAGGCGCTGGATACCCTTCGCGGCAAGGCCCGCGTGAAGCGCGCCATGTGGTCGCGCCGTGCGCAGGAATATGAGCAAAAGATCAACTCGGGCGACCTCTTGTCGATCGCCGAAGTCGTGCGCGACCTCTACCGCACCGACGACCAGCGCGAGCAGTCCTACTCCGAGCGTCAGCTTTATGAAGCGGCGCTGGAACGGTTGACCCGCGAAGTGGCGGCGGTTAGCGGTGTGGATGAGATGAACGCGCAAAAGACCGTGGACTCGGCGCTTCTGTCGCGCGCCGCCTGATCTGGACGCTTTGAAGCCAATAAACCGCGGCCTTCGGGTCGCGGTTTTTTCTTGCGCGCTGCCGCCAATGGACGCCTGCCGCCGATTGCGCTATCAGGCAGCGCGATCACGCGAAGGAGCGCCAGATGTCCGGCCACGATACCCCGATCCCGATGACCGCCCGCAAATCCGGGCCCCTGCGCGGCACGGCGGAAGTGCCGGGCGACAAGTCGATCAGCCATCGCTCGCTGATCTTTGGCGCGATGGCGGTGGGGGAAACCAGGGTAACCGGGCTTCTGGAAGGGCAGGACGTGCTGGACACCGCCAAGGCGATGCGCGCGTTTGGGGCTGAGGTCACGCGCCACGCGCCCGGCGAGTGGTCGGTTCACGGCGTCGGCGTCGGCGGCTTTTCCGAACCTGCGGATGTAATCGACTGCGGCAACTCCGGCACCGGCGTCCGCCTTATCATGGGCGCGATGGCCACTACCGCGATGAGTGCGACCTTTACCGGCGACGCGAGTTTGCGCAAACGTCCGATGGGCCGCGTCACCGATCCGCTTTCGCTGTTCGGCACCCAGGCTTACGGGCGCAAAGGCGGGCGCTTGCCTATGACCGTGGTTGGCGCGGCAAACCCGGTTCCGGTGCGCTACACCACGCCGGTTCCGTCGGCGCAGGTGAAGTCGGCGATCTTGCTCGCCGGTCTTAACGCCCCCGGCCAAACCGTTGTTATTGAACGCGAACCGACGCGCGACCATTCCGAGCGGATGCTCGTGGGCTTTGGCGCGGAACTGACGGTCGAGGACGCGAAAGAGGGCCGCATCATCACCCTCACCGGCCGCCCGGAATTGCGCCCGCAAACCGTCGCCGTGCCGCGTGACCCGTCCTCTGCCGCGTTCCCGGTCTGCGCCGCGCTCATCACCGAAGGCTCTGACATCTTCGTGCCCGGTGTCAGCCAGAACCTGACCCGCAACGGGCTTTATCCGACCCTTGTTGAGATGGGCGCCGACATCACGTTTGAGAACCCACGCGAGGAGGGGGGCGAGCCGGTCGCCGACCTGCGCGTCAAATTCTCTGCGCTGAAGGGCATCGAGGTTCCGCCCTCGCGCGCCGCCTCGATGATCGACGAATTCCCGGTGCTGTCCGTCGTTGCCGCTTGCGCCGAAGGCATCACCATCATGCGCGGCGTCAAAGAACTGCGCGTCAAGGAAAGCGACCGCATCGACGCCATGGCGCGGGGCCTGGAGGCGTGCGGCGTCCGCGTTGAGGAAGACGAGGATACCCTGATCGTGCACGGTATGGGCGCGGGCAATGTCCCCGGTGGGGCTACTTGCGCGGTGCATCTGGATCACCGCATCGCGATGTCCTTCCTCGTGCTCGGCCTCGCCACGAAAAAGCCGGTGACAGTCGATGACGGCTCGCCTATCGCCACCTCTTTCCCAGTGTTTGAAACCCTTATGGCGGGCCTTGGTGCCGCGCTGGAACGGACCCCCGCATGATTTTCACCGTCGCAATCGACGGCCCCGCCGCGGCGGGCAAAGGCACTATCGCCAAGGCTGTCGCCGACCATTTCGGCTTTGCCTACCTTGACACCGGCCTGCTTTACCGCGGCGTCGCAAAAAAGGTGCTGGACGGCATGGAGCCGATCGACGCCGCCCGCGCCTTGATCCCGCAGGATATGGAGCGTCAGGGCCTGCGCACTGCCAAGGTGGGGCAGCTTGCCTCCAAGGTCGCGGCGATGCCGCCGGTGCGCGCCGCCCTCATCAAGTTTCAGCAAGACTTTGCCCGCCGCGAGGGCGGCACCGTGCTGGATGGCCGCGACATCGGCACGGTCATCTGCCCGGATGCCGAGATCAAGCTATATGTGGTCGCCTCGGACGAGGTGCGCGCGCACCGCCGCTGGCTGGAACTGTCAGAGCGCAACCCCGACCTGACCGAGGCCGAGGTGCTGCAGGAATTGCGCGCCCGCGACGCCCGCGACACAGAGCGCGCCACCGCGCCAATGAAACCTGCGGCGGATGCGCTCTTGCTTGATACCTCTGATTTGACTATAGAAGCCGCAGTCAAGACGGCGGTGGAAGCCATCGAAAATCGGATCGGGCAGGGTCGGGCGTAAGCCTCGGCCCTTGTTGCTTTCCGAAGCCCCGCGCCTTCAGGACCGAAACCAAAGACCGGCGGAGCCAACCGCAAGGCCAGAAAACCATGAAAAAGGAAACTGTTACGCATGTGCGCTAAAGCTACTATGGAAGAATTCGAAGCCCTTCTTAACGAAAGCTTCGAAATTGACACGCCCGAAGAGGGCTCGGTTGTCAAAGGCAAGGTCATCGCGATCGAAGCGGGCCAAGCCATCATCGACGTCGGCTACAAAATGGAAGGCCGCGTTGATCTGAAAGAATTCGCCAATCCGGGCGAAGCTCCCAACATCAAGGTCGGCGACGAAGTCGAGGTTTATCTTGACCGTGTCGAAAACGCCCGTGGCGAGGCTGTCATCAGCCGCGACAAGGCCCGCCGCGAAGAAGCATGGGACCGTCTGGAAAAAGCATATGCCGACGAGACCCGCGTCGAAGGCGCGATCTTCGGTCGCGTCAAGGGTGGCTTCACGGTCGATCTCGGCGGCGCCGTTGCGTTCCTGCCGGGCTCACAAGTTGACGTCCGTCCGGTGCGCGATGCCGGCCCGCTCATGGGTCTCAAGCAGCCATTCCAGATCCTCAAGATGGACCGTCGTCGTGGCAACATCGTTGTCTCGCGTCGCGCGATCCTCGAAGAATCCCGCGCCGAACAGCGCGCCGAAGTCATTGGCAACCTGACCGAAGGTCAGACCGTCGATGGTATCGTCAAGAACATCACCGAATACGGTGCGTTCGTTGACCTCGGCGGCGTCGATGGCCTGCTGCACGTCACCGACATGGCTTGGCGTCGCGTGAACCACCCGTCGGAAATCCTTGCCATCGGCGAGACCGTCAAGGTTCAGGTCATCAAGATCAACAAGGACACCCACCGTATCAGCCTCGGCATGAAGCAACTGCTTCAGGACCCGTGGGATGCGGTCGAGAAATCCTACCCGTTGGGTTCGGTCCACAAGGGCCGCGTCACCAACATCACCGATTACGGCGCCTTCGTGGAGCTGGAAGCCGGTGTCGAGGGTCTGGTGCACGTCTCGGAAATGTCCTGGACCAAAAAGAACGTCCACCCCGGCAAGATCGTTTCGACCTCTCAGGAAGTCGACGTCATGGTGCTGGAAATCGACAGCGCCAAGCGCCGTGTTTCGCTTGGTCTCAAGCAAACCCAGCGTAACCCGTGGGAAGTGTTTGCCGAAACCCATCCGATCGGCAGCGAGATCGAAGGCGAAGTCAAGAACATCACCGAATTCGGTCTGTTCGTTGGCCTCGACAACGACATCGACGGCATGGTTCACCTCTCGGATCTCTCGTGGGATCAGCGCGGCGAAGATGCCATCCAGAACTACCGCAAGGGCGACATGGTGAAAGCCGCTGTCACCGAAGTGGACGTCGAGAAAGAGCGTATCTCGCTCTCGGTCAAGGCGATGGGCGAAGACACCTTCTCCGACGCCGTCGATGGCGTGAAGCGTGGCTCTGTGATCACCGTGACCGTGACCGCGATCGAAGAAGGTGGGATCGAAGTGGATTACAACGGCATGAAGTCGTTCATCCGCCGCTCGGACCTGTCGCGTGACCGTGCCGAACAGCGCCCCGAGCGCTTCCAGGTTGGCGATCACGTCGATGCGCGCATCACCAACGTCGACAGCAAAACCCGCCGTCTGGGCCTCTCGATCAAGGCGCGTGAAATCGCCGAAGAGAAAGAAGCCGTGGAACAGTATGGTTCGTCCGACTCGGGCGCCTCGCTGGGCGATATCCTCGGTGCAGCCCTAAAGGGCGACCGCAACTGATCTTGCGGCACTGTTGAACGACTGGAAACGGCCCCCCTGCGGGGCCGTTTCGCATTTTCCCGAATCACACCAGCCACGGCCCCCGATACCGGGCACCTTTGGGGCGCTGCCAGCCGCGATGGCCGCGCATTGCGCCGCCAAAATCCACCGAAGCCCCGAAATTTGGTGCCATTCCAATGGCTTTCCTGTTTGTGCGCCGCGAAATTGGCCCTATAGTCTTGGGATAACAAAGGGGCGGCGCCTGCCCGTCGTCCACAGGGGGATAGTCCGCATGATCCGTTCTGAACTCATCGAGAAGATTTCGACCGATAACCCGCATCTCTATCAGCGAGACGTGGAGCGGATCGTGAACACGATCTTCGAAGAGATCATCGAGGCATTGGCCAAGGGTGATCGGGTGGAATTGCGCGGCTTCGGCGCGTTTTCCGTCAAAAAGCGCGACGCGCGCACCGGGCGCAATCCGCGCACCGGCGAGTCGGTTGAGGTTGACGAAAAAGCGGTGCCGTTCTTCAAGACTGGCAAGCTTTTGCGAGACCGCCTCAACGGCAAGTGAAACGAGGTCGGAATGCGACTTCTGCGCTATCTGCTTCTGGCCGTTCTCGGCCTGTTTCTGGTTTTGGTCTCAATGGCCAATCAAACCCCGGTCAGGGTCAACCTTTTGCCATCCGACATCGGTGATTTCGTTGGCCTAGGCGGCGCGATCCAGGTGCCCCTGTTCCTTCTGCTGCTGGGCGCGCTCGCCTGTGGTTTGGTGTTTGGCTTTGTCTGGGAATGGCTGCGCGAACATAAACACCGCGCCACCGCCCGCGCCGGGGCCAAGCAAGTGTCCGCCCTGTCGCGCGAAGTGACCCAATTGCGCGACGCGCAATCCGGGCCGAAGGATGAGGTGCTGGCCCTGCTCGAATCGGCCAGTGTCGCGGGAAAACGCTGAGGGCGAAGCCTCCGGCGGGGATATTTTAACCAAAGCAAATGGGGGCGCCGGATCTTTGGCGCAAATCTATGTCTGACATCCGGGTAAAAATCTGCGGTCTTCGCGAGGCGCGCCACATAGATGCGGCGGCGCGCGCGGGGGCGGCCTATGTTGGCTTTGTGTTCTTCCCGAAATCGCCGCGCAACGTGACAATCCCGCAAGCACGCGCGCTGGCGCTCGACGTGCCGCCGGGGCTGGCCAAGGTGGCGCTGACGGTGGACGCCGATGACGCCACGCTGGCCGCGATCCTCGATCAGGTGCCGATCGACATGCTGCAACTCCACGGCCACGAGACCCCGGAACGCGTCGCCGAGGCGCGCGCGCGCTTTGGTCTGCCGGTGATGAAGGCGGTCGGCGTCGCGGGGCCAGAGGATCTGGCCGCACTCGACATCTATGCCCAGGTTGCCGATCAGATATTGGTTGAGACCAAGGCCCCCAAGGGCGCGGTGCTGCCCGGTGGTAACGGCCAACCGTTCGACTGGCGTCTGATTGCCGGCCGGCGCTGGTCGGTGCCGTGGATGCTGGCTGGCGGCCTCACCACCGCCAATGTGGCCGAGGCGCTGCGTGTTACGGGCGCGCGACAGATCGACCTGTCCTCTGGTGTGGAAACCGCACCGGGGGTGAAGGACGAAAGGTTGATCGCCGAATTCATCGCGGCGGCGCAGGGCAAATAGATCCACGCGGCCTCTGCCTGCGTATCTCTTATGTCCTTGGCGGAGCTTTCCCATGTATCTCGTTTCGATCGGCGCCCTGCGCCCGCGCGGATTTCTGTCGTTGTTGCGCGTAGTCCGCCTGTCGTCGCGCGCGCTGAAAGCCGCGCGCGTGTCGCCCGGTTGCGTCAGCGCCAGCGTCTTTCGCGCTGGGGGCCAGTATTTCGCGCTGTCCGTCTGGGACGGCCCGGCCCAGATGCAGGCCTACGCCCGCGGCCCCGTTCACGGTCCGATCATGCGCAATAACCGCGCCTTGCTTGCGTCGTTCAAAAGCGTCAGCTACCCGGCGGACCATATCCCCTCGCAAGCCGAGGCGAGCGCCCACTGGTTTGCTGTCACCGCGCCGCGCTAGCCCATTTCCTCGTGGCAATTCACCCGACCCGCCTATATGCATTGCAACGGATCGACTGCGGAGGATGCTATGGCCGACGACCTTTTCAACAGCTTCATGGGCGGCCCCGACGCGTCGGGTCGCTTTGGCCAGTTCGGTGGGCGTTTCGTTTCGGAAACCCTGATGCCGCTGATCCTCGCGCTAGAGGCCGAGTATGAGAACGCCAAGACCGACCCGACCTTCTGGGCCGAGATGGACGATCTGTGGAAACACTACGTTGGCCGCCCCAGCCCGCTTTATTATGCCGACCGCCTGACCAAGCACCTTGGCGGCGCCAAGATTTACCTCAAGCGGGACGAGCTGAACCACACTGGCGCGCACAAGATCAACAACGTGCTGGGCCAGATCATCCTTGCCCGCCGCATGGGAAAGACCCGTATCATCGCGGAAACCGGGGCCGGTCAGCACGGTGTGGCCACCGCCACCGTCTGCGCCAAGTTCGGGCTGAAATGCATCGTTTACATGGGCGCGCATGACGTTGAACGCCAAGCCCCCAACGTGTTCCGTATGCGCCTGCTGGGGGCTGAGGTGATCCCTGTCACCTCTGGTCGCGGCACGCTGAAAGACGCGATGAACGACGCGCTGCGCGATTGGGTCACCAACGTGCGCGACACGTTCTACTGCATCGGCACGGTCGCGGGCCCGCACCCCTATCCGGCGATGGTACGCGATTTCCAGTCGATCATCGGCAAGGAAGTGCGCTGGCAGCTGGCCGAGCAAGAGGGCGAGGGCCGTCTGCCCGATACCGTGATCGCCGCGATTGGTGGCGGCTCGAACGCGATGGGCCTGTTCTTCCCCTTCCTTGACGACCCTTCGGTCAACATCATCGGGGTCGAGGCTGGCGGCAAAGGTGTCGATGACCGTATGCAGCATTGCGCCAGCCTGACCGGCGGGCGCCCCGGCGTGCTGCATGGCAACAAGACCTACCTGTTGCAGGATGCCGACGGCCAGATCCTCGAAGGCTTCTCGATCTCGGCCGGTCTGGACTACCCGGGAATCGGCCCGGAACACGCCTGGCTGCACGATATTGGCCGCGCGCAGTACGTTTCCATCACCGATGTCGAGGCGTTGGAGGCGTTCCAACTGTCTTGCCAGCTTGAAGGAATCATTCCCGCGCTGGAACCCAGCCACGCGTTGGCGCATGTGATGAAGATTGCGCCTAAACTTCCGGCGGATCATATCATCGTCATGAATATGTGCGGGCGCGGCGACAAGGACATCTTCACCGTCGCCAAGGCGTTGAACTTCACGCTGACCGTCTGACGCGCGTTCTTCGCGCTTCGCAAAACCCCATGTTTGCGCAGGGGGTTTTTCATGCCGCGCCCCATAAACTGCGGTTTACGCCCGTATTCCGTGCTGCCCATGCACCGGCCTTTCTACCGCAGGGTCAATAGCCTCGCCCCGAATCCTCGCTCAGTTTGGCTTCACTGGCCGCACAGATCGTGCCGCCTCCCCAAGCAGAGGATAACCTTATGAAACCGACTTTCATCCTTTCCGCCAAAGCGCTCGGCCTCGTCGGCGCCCTTGCAATCTCGGCTCTGGCCTCGGTCGTCGTTGCGCAGACCGCGCCGACCACCACGACCGGGACCACCACCGGCACGACCACCATCGTCCCTCCCGTCAGCGGCGGCAACGAAGCGACCGAGGGCACGTCCACCTCGTCCACCACCAACGCCACGCATGAGGCAACCGAAGCCTCGCAGGGCGGCAACGGCAGCGGTGAAGGTGGACATAGCGGCGCCGCTGGTGGCACCGGCGGTAACGGCGGCGGTGAGGGCGGCCACGGCGGCGGTGAAGGCGGCCACGGCGGCGGTGAGGGCGGCCACGGCGGCGGCGACCACTGATCGCCAAGCGCCCTGTACCCTCACGCGGGGGGACAGGGCGCATAACGCGGGATACCCGGGCCATAAACTTTTGGTCTATGGCCCTATTACCGGCGGCGTAACTGGCCACTTTCACCCATCGGGTCGATAGACGCCGCCCGCCCGGCTTTGCATTCTGCTGCAATACCAACACATTTCCGAGGAAACTGTATGCGTCGCCCCCTTCATATCGCCCCCCAGACAAAGCGGACGTCTCGCCCGCTGGTCGGGCAGGGCGATGGGCAGGCTGCGCATGCCCTTGGTGCCTGCGCGCTCTCCACGGCTGCGCAGGGTCTTCTCAAATGTTCGCCCCGCACCGTGCAACGCACGGGGGCGAAAACCAGAATTCCGTCGCAACCAACGCAAACTGTCGCCAATTCAATACGCCTCGCCCCCAAATGCGTGCATTTTCACGATGATCGGGGCGGGTGCGTTGTTGGGCTAACGGCCGCACCTCCCCAGGGTGCGCGCCTCAGCAGGGCAGAATGCGATGGGGCAAAGTGGTGGTTGCTGCGACGGAACAGGCGGCGGTTTTTGAACCGCGGACCCCTGCCGGTTATCCCGTAGGCATGGGTCTTTGCCACATGGCCGGTCCGGACCTCCCCCAGGCGCCGGGCCGGCCAAATATATTTGGGAGGGCCGTCTCTCGTATTGGCGGCCAGCGTATCGAAGCAGGGGCGCGACCCGCGTCCAGGATCGGAAATCGGGGCCGCAAGGACCCAAGGATAATAGCGATGAAACAAACCTTTAGCGCCCTGCTTCCGGCCCTTGGCCTTACCGCCCTGATGGCGCTGCCTGCGCATGCCAACACGCTTTTGCAGCGCATCGAGGCGCAACTTCGCGCGCAGGGCTTCACCCATATCACCGCGGCAACGACCTTCTTCGGCAGCACCCGTATCGACGCCGCCAGCCCCACGCAAAGGCGTGAGATCGTCTTTAACCCCAGCACAGGTGAAATTGTCCGCGATTACTGGAGCGATCTCTCAGGGAAAAGTCAGCCGGGGGCTGTTACTATTCTGAATTCGAACCCCACTTCCGGCAAAGGTGATTCCGCCAGCGCCGCTTCGGGCAGTAATCAGGCAACGTCGCACAATGAAAACTCGCAATCCGGCTCGTCCGGCTCCACGCAATCCGGCTCATCTGGCAGCACGTCAGGTGCAACCTCTGGAGGCTCGTCCGAAGGGTCGTCTGGCAGTTCGAGTTCGGAAGGCTCGGGACACAGCTCTGGAGACGGCGGGCACAGCGGTAGCCACGACTAAAGGCTACACACAGTGACACATCCTATTTTTGTGGCCCTGTTGGTTCTGCTGCAAACGCTCTGCGCGGTGTTTTTCATATCCGATATGGTGATGACCACACTTGGCGTGGAAACCACGCCGCTTCAGTGGCAGGTGCGCGAGTTGGTGGAGGTCGGCGCCTCGGTCGGCCTGATCCTTGGCGTCGTGCTTGGCGCCATCGCGCTGACCCGCACCATGCGCCGCACCGCCCATGTCGAGGGCAAACTGCGCGCGCTGTCCTCCGCCTTTCACGACATGATGGAGGAACGCTTTACCAAATGGGGCCTGACCCCTGCCGAACGCGATGTCGCGCATTTCGCGGTCAAGGGGCTGTCGACGCAGGAAATTGCCGCCCTTCGCGCAACCAGCGAGGGCACCGTCAAGGCGCAGACCAACGCGATCTATCGCAAGGCAGGCGTCAACGGACGCTCGCAACTGCTCAGCCTGTTTATCGAGGATCTGATGACCGAACCCACGCCAAAGTCTGACGTAGAGGCCGTGCCGGTTCAGGACGTCGCGTAAAGTTGCAAGATATCCAGCGGCACCACGGTCAGCGTGCGCTTATGCGTCGCCGCCAGCCGCACCTGTGGTGCCGCGCCTTCCTGATGCGCCTGCAAAAACCGCCCCGCGCACAGGCACCACTGATCCCCCGGCTTCAACCCGGCAAAGCCATGCGCGGGCTGCGGTGTTGACAGGTCATTGCCCAGATATTTCGACAGCGCCAGAAACTCCTTGGTCATCACGGCGCAGACCGTATGCACGCCGTTATCCGACGCGGCGGTGTCGCAGCAGCCATTGCGGAAAAACCCAGTCATCGGCGATTTGGAGCAGACCTCCAGCGGCCCACCCAGCACATTGATCGACGGCTCCATCATCGCTCCGGCCTCCCTTTTTACCCGCGTCACTTGACCACGCCACCCGCGCCCCGGCAAGCCTCACCGAAAGCGATCCTTCAGCCGCTCCATCGCGCTGCGGGTATCTTCTTCCGGCGCTTTCTCGGGCAGGTCCGGCAATGGCCCCGGTTGCCGCGTCGCCGCAGCCAATGGCGCGCGCGTCTCCGCCTTGGGCGGGGCCATCCGCAATGCCACTGCATTGGTGAACTTCGCGCCGTCGCCTTCCGCCAGCGCCACCGCGCCGTCGGAAATCCCCCGCATCAGATCGTCTAGCCACTCCGCATCCGCCTTGGCAAAGTCCTGCAACACATAGCCCGCCACCCGGTCCTTGTGGCCCGGATGCCCGATGCCCAGCCGCACCCGCCCATACGCCTCGCCAATATGCGCGTGGATCGAGCGCAAGCCGTTATGCCCGGCATGACCGCCGCCGACCTTCATGCGCAACTTGCCCGGTGCCAGGTCGAGTTCGTCATGCAGAACGATCACATCGCCGGGCTCCACCTTGTAGAACCGCGCCGCCTCGCCGACCGACTGCCCCGACAGGTTCATGAACGTCTCGGGTTTCAGCAGCGCCACCTTTTCGGCCCCCAGCCGCCCCTCGGCAATCTTGCCCTGAAACCGCGCGCGCCACGGGCCAAAGCCGTGATCCTCGGCGATCCGATCCACCGCCATAAAGCCGATGTTATGCCGGTTGCCCGCATATTGCGCGCCCGGATTGCCAAGTCCAACGATCAGTTTCACGCACGAATTCTCCCTCAAGGCGCCGCCCCGTCTCGTCGCCGCCCCTTGGCCACGCCAATCTGGACAGGTGCTGCGCGGACAGATAGGCAGAGTCTATTGGCCCGTCCGGGGTGTTGCAACCTCGGCCCGACAGGCCCGCGTCTGAAGGAAACGACCAATGCGCAGCTTCACCCTGAACGGCGTCACCCTCGACATCCCCGAGGCCGCGCTCAGCGACACCCTGATCCTTTCGCTGGAAACCAAACGCTATGAACATTCCGAGGCTAACGCGCTGAACAAGCACCTGCTACCCGGCGACCGGGTGCTGGAGCTGGGGTCGGGCGCGGGCTACCTTGGCGTCCTTGCCGCGCGCATCGTTGGTGCCGAGGCGGTGATGGGCGTCGAAGGCAGGCCCGACATGGCTGAGGCCGCGCGCGCCAACCTTGCGCGCAACGGCATGGAGGCGGCCACGATGATCTGGGGTGCGGCGGTCAGCGACAGCTTTGCCGCAGATCACATCACCTTTCTGGTGACGAGGGCGTTTTGGGCGTCGGCCCGCGTTGACGATACCGCCGCGATTACGGCCCCCGCCAGCCGTCAGGTGGACGTGCCGGCCTTGCGCCTGGGCGATCTGATGGTGCGGCATCGCCCGACCGTGCTGGTGGTCGATATTGAGGGCGGAGAGATTGACCTCTTTGATCGCCCCTTGCCCGACACGATCCGCCTTCTGGTGCTGGAAATTCACGCCAAGGCCTATGGCAAAGCCGGGATCAAGCGCATCTTCGATGCGTTGTCCGCCGCGGGCTTGACCTATTGCCCCTTGGGCTCGCAGGGCGATACCGTGGTGTTCCAGCGCGTCGAATGATGGGGGCGGTCACACGGCCATCCAGGGCCTCCAACGATTTTGCACAACACAGGGCCGCGCCCTCGCTCGGGCGGGCGGGCGCTCCAACCCGTGTGGTCTGCGCTTTATGGCACGGCCACCCCCAACGGTCATTCCCTGCACCAACGTTGTAGCGCGCCGTCCCGGGGGGAGGGTGGGCGCGGCCCGGCGGGCTTCGCCCTTGATTCCGGGCCAAGGGACAATTCACAACGAAGCCCCGCGTCTGCAGGCAGTCATGCCCCTAGCGCGGGGTTCATCCCGTAAACGCGCCCAAACGACCCCGTCCAATGAAAAACGCGAGGCAGTTTCCCACCCCGCGTCAATCTCATCTCACCGGCGAAAAGCTTACGCTTCTTCGGCCTCGTCGTCTGCATCGCCACCTGCCGACCGCAGGCCCGAAGGTGCTGCAATGTTGGCGATGACAAAGTTCCGGTGGATCGTCGCGGTGACGCCAGCGGGCAGTTCCACGTCGTTGATGTGGATCACGTCGCCAATCACTTTGCCGGTCAGGTCGACCGTGATGTGATCGGGGATCGAGTCAGCCTGCACTTCAAGCTCAACCTCGGGGCGCACCACAACAAGCGTGCCGCCGCGCTTCAGACCCGGCGATTCTTCATGGTTGATGAAGGTCACGTGAATGAACAGGTTGATCTTGCTGTTGCGGTGAAGCCGCATCAGGTCGACGTGCGTCGGCGTGTCTTTCACGACGTCGCGCTGAACGCTGCGGCAGATGACGCGGACGTCATCGTGGCCTTCAACCTTGAGGTTGAACAGCGTTTGCAGGAAGCGCCCTGCTTTCAGCTTTTTCAGAAGTGGGTAGTAGTCAAAGTTCAGGGCGACGGGCTCTTTGCCATCACCATAAACGATACCGGGTACGTTGCCCTCACGACGAGCTTGACGAGCGGCCCCCTTGCCTGTCCCCGTCCGTACCGCGGCGTGAAGATCAGGGATCTCACCAGCCATTGCGGATACTCCAATAAGTGTTATCGACCGTCCTCCAAGGGTGCACGGCCGCGAGGGGCAGCCTATAGGTTAGATCGTCCGCCGTGGAAAGAGGGATTCTGGACCTTTTCCCCGAGCCCTGCCACAAGAGGGCGCATCCGGTTGATACGAAAGCCCCCATGTCGATTATCCAAGCCATCCGCATCTCGCGCGCGCCCATGGCGGGGCTCGCCATCGTCGGCATTTTCTTCGGTGCCTTCGCGGCCCTTGTGCCGGACATCAAGGCCGCCGCCCATGCCAGCGACGCGCAGATGGGTGCCGCGCTGATCTTTTCCTCGATCGGGGGGATGCTGTCGATGTATCTTGCCCCCCGCGTCGGCGCCCTGCTTGGCCGTCGCATCCTGCCGCTCGCCGGGGCCGCTGTGGTGCTGGCCAGCTTTTACCCGATCTTCCCCACCTCCGTCCCCGCGCTTGCGCTTGCGCTGTTCGGCATGGGCGCCAGTGTCTCGATGCTGGATATGAGCGCGAACGTCCGCATCTCGGTGCTGGAGGACCGCCACGCCCTTCACCTGATGAACGTCAACCATGCCGCGTTTTCCTTCGCCTTCGCCGCCGCCGCCTTCGCCACCTCGCTGGCCCGCAAGGCAGGCTTTGGCCCGTCCGCCGTCCTGCCCGTGGTGGCCATCATCGTCGCCGCAATGACGCTTCTGATGATCGAGGACGCCCGCTGGACTCCCGCAAAAGTGGCGGAGGAGGGGGCCGATACCCGTTCTCCCTGGCCCGTGATCCTGCCCGCCGCCGCCGTCCTCTTCGCCGCCTTCGTGTCGGAGAACGCCACCGAGTCCTGGTCCGCCCTGTTCATCGAACGCACGTTGCACGCGCTGGCGGGTGATGGCGGCTTTGGTCCGATGATGCTGGGCCTCACCATGGGCGTCGGGCGCCTGTCCGGCCAGTTCGCCGCCGCCAAACTGGGCGAGGCGGGGCTGGTGATGGCCTCCGCGGTCGTCGCGGTGATTGGCGCGTTGGTCCTTGCCACCTCGCAAAGCCCCGAGGCCGCGATCACCGGCATCGGCTTTCTGGGCCTTGGCGTCGCCGTCGTCGTGCCGTCGGCCAACTCGATCCTTGGCAAACTGGTGCGCCCCGATCAGCGCGGTATCGCCATCTCGCGCGCTTGGCTGATTGGCTTCACCGGCTTCTTCCTCGGCCCCTCGACCATCGGCTATGTCTCGCAGAACTTCGGCCTGCGGGTTGCCTTTCTGGGCATCGCTTGCGTTCTGGCCTCGATCATCCCCGCCACCCGCCTGATGCAGCGGCGGGGGGCCAAACCCAAGCTGGCTTAACCCGAGCCTTATACCCAGTCGCCCTCAAAATCCTTCGGGATCAGCAGGTTATCCCGGCGCAGCGCCTTCACGTCACGCTCGCCGCATAAGGCCATCGTGGTGTCCAGCTCCTTGCGGATCACCTCGAGCGCGGTGGTCACGCCCTTTTGCCCCATCGCGCCCAAGCCATAGATATAGCTGCGCCCGATAAAGGTGCCGTGCGCGCCCAAGGCCAGCGCCTTCAGCACATCCTGACCCGAGCGGATGCCGCTATCCATATGCACCTCGACCTGATCGCCGACCGCCCGCACGATCGACGGCAACATGCGGATCGCCGACAGCGCCCCATCCAACTGCCGCCCGCCATGGTTCGACACCACGATCGCGTCACAGCCGAAATCGGCGGCGCGCTGCGCATCCTCGACGTCGAGAATGCCTTTGAGGATGATCTTGCCGCCCCACATCTCGCGGATGCGCTTGATCTTGGTCCAGTCAAGCTGCGGGTCGAACTGCTCTGCGGTCCACGACCCCAGCGACGACACATCGCCCACGCCCTTGGCGTGCCCCACTATATTGCCAAAGCCGTGGCGCCGCGTGCCCAGCATCCCCACGCCCCAACGCCACTTGGTCGCAAGGTCCATCATCACCGGAAGCGTCAGCTTCGGCGGTGCCGACAGCCCGTTCTTCAGGTCCTTGTGCCGCTGCCCCAACAGTTGCAGGTCCAGCGTCAACACCATCGCCGAACACTTCGCCGCCTTGGCGCGGTTGATGACGTTCTCGACGAAATCCCAATCTTTCATCACATAAAGCTGGAACCAGAACGGGTTTTTGGTGCGCGCCGCCACATCCTCGATCGAACAGATCGACATGGTGGACAGCGTGAAGGGCACGCCGAACTGCTCTGCCGCTTTCGCCGCCAAAATCTCGCCGTCGGCATGCTGCATCCCGGTCAAGCCCACCGGCGCGAGCGCGACCGGCATCGTGACATTCTGCCCGATCATGGTCGAGGCGGTCGTCCGCCCCGACATGTCCACCGCCACCTTCTGGCGCAGCCGCAGCCGCTCGAAATCCGTGGTGTTGTCGCGGAACGTCTGCTCGGTATAGCTGCCGCTTTCCGCATAGTCGTAGAACATCTTTGGCACGCGTCGCTTATAGATCTTCTTCAGATCGGCGATGGAGGTGATGACAGTCATCGGCAATGCCCCTCATTTTGGCGCGTTTGGTCAAAATATATTACCAATTGGCGCGTAGCAAATCCAGCACCCCGGCACAATGCGCCAGATCAATCCGCAGCGGCGCGTCCCTCGAACCGGCGATCCGGCACCACCCACGACGCCGCAACCACCACGATACAGGCAAGCGCCGCCCAATTGTTGATAAACGCCAACGGCAGCGCGGTCAGATACAGGGCGACCGAGGCCTTGTCCTTCCACTGCTTCCCAATCGCGCGCACAAAGGCCGACTGCGGTGTGTGCTGCGCAATCAGCGCGCGTTCCAGCAGGAAATAGGCGAGCCCGCACATCAGCAGATCGACATCGTAGACCGCGACCGGCAGCCCGGCAAAGGCGTTTTCGCCGACAAAGCCGGTGGCAAACGGTAAAAGCGACAGCCAGAACAGCAGATGCAGGTTCGCCCACAACACCCAACCGCCGACATGTTCGACCGCCTGAAACATGTGGTGATGATTGTTCCAGTAGATGCCGACATTGGCAAAGCTGAGGATATAAGACAGGAACACCGGGATCAGCGGTTGCAATGCCGCAAGATCATGGCCGGGTGGCACCTTCAGTTCCAGCACCATGATGGTGATGATGATGGCCAGAACGCCATCCGAGAAGGCCTCGATCCGTCCCTTGGTCATGCGTCGTCTCCTGTTGCGGGGCAAAGCGTAAAGCGGCCTCGCGCAGGGGGCAAGCACCTGCGTGGCGAAGATGGATATTTGGACCAAAGCAAAGGGGGAGTGGCGCGCCCGGATGGGCGTGCGGGGCGGCTTCAGAGTTTAATTGTTGGTTAACATACGGCAATAATTATCTGATATTGATAGGTTGGGAAAGTGTTGCGCCGCGCGAACTCACGCCCGATGCGCGCCCGCCGCCAGCCCTTTGACGAAACTCAGCACCTCAGCCGCAGGCTTGCCCTCGCCGATCAGCTTCACGATCGCCGATCCGACAACGCAACCATCCGCGACCCGCGCGATCTTTTCGGCAGCCTCCGGCGTGGTGATCCCGAACCCTACGATGACCGGCAGGTCCGTCTTGGCCTTGATCCGCGCCACCTCCGGCCCCACATCCGCGGCCTGCGCCGCCGCAGCGCCCGTGATGCCGGTGATAGAGACATAGTAGACAAAGCCGGAGGTATTGCTCAGCACCTTCGGCAAGCGCTTGTCATCCGTGGTGGGTGTCGCAAGCCGGATGAAGTTCAATCCCGCCGCCTGCGCGGGCAGGCAAAGTTCGGCATCCTCCTCGGGTGGCAGATCGACCACGATCAGCCCGTCGATCCCGGCGGCTTTCGCATCGACCAGAAACTTTGCCACGCCGCGCGAAAAAATCGGGTTGAAGTAGCCCATCATCACGATGGGAGTGGTATCGTCGGCGCGGCGAAACGCTGCCGCCATATCCAGCGTTTTCTGCAAGGTCTGCCCGCCCGCCAGGGCGCGCTGCCCGGCAAGCTGGATCGTCTCGCCGTCTGCCATCGGATCGGTGAACGGCATGCCCAACTCGATTATGTCGACCCCCGCCGCAGGAAGCCCACGCATAACCGCCATCGAGGCGTCCCGGTCCGGATCGCCCGCCATGATGTAGGCGACAAAGGCTTTTTTACCCTCGGCCTTGAGAGCGGCGAATTTTCTGTCGATCCGGGTCATCGGCATCCCCTGCGCTGGTGTCGGCTCCGGTGATGCCGTGCCGCGGCGCGAAAGGCAATGGGGTCAGCCGGATTTCGTGGCCCCGTCGCGCGCGAACCCCGTTGCTGGAACACTGATCGCGTGGGATGATCGCGCCACGGAGGCGCGCGATGCCGGTTTTGCGATTCACCACCCATCTGGCGCGGCATTTGCCCGCGCCGCGGCTGACCGTGCCGGGCGACACCGTGCGCGCGGCGTTGGAAGCGGCCTTTGCCGGCGATGCGATCCTGCGGTCCTATGTGCTGGACGATCAGGGGCGGCTGCGCAAGCACGTCAATATTTACGTCGATGGCCGCCTGATTGCGGATCGCCAGCAGCTCTCGGATCCGGTCGGCCCGCGCGGCGAAATCTATGTCTTGCAAGCCCTGTCAGGAGGATAAAATGGACCGACTGCTGATTGCCAGCCGCAAGGGGCTGTTTACATTTCACCGCACACCTACGGGCTGGGCACAGGCTGGCGAGCCTGCGTTTCTTGCGCAGCCGGTAAGCGCTGTGCTGCACGATCCGCGGGATGGGGCGACCTATGTCGCGCTGAAGCTTGGGCATTTCGGCTGCAAGTTCCACCGCTCGCGCGATGGCGGCGCAAGCTGGCAGGAGCTGCTTCCTCCGGCCTATCCCGCCTCGGATGCGCCCGATGCGCCGACGCTGGATATGGTGTGGACGCTGGTGGCTGGCGGGGCCGATCAGCCCGGTCGCCTTTGGGCTGGAACCCTGCCGGGCGGGCTGTTTCGCAGCGACGATGGCGGCGACAACTGGCATCTGATTGAAAGCCTGTGGCAGCGGCCCGAGCGGGCGCAGTGGTTCGGCGGCGGCTATGACCACCCCGGCATCCACTCGATCCTGATCGACCCGCGCGACAGCCGGAAGATCACGCTGGGCGTGTCCTGTGGTGGGGTGTGGAAAAGCGATGACGACGGCGCGACGTGGCGGCAGGCGGGGCAGGGGTTGCGCAACGATTATCTGCCGCCCGATCAGGCCTATGACCCGGTCAGCCAGGACCCGCATTTCCTCGCCGCCTGCGCTGCGGACCCCAGCCGGGTCTGGTGCCAGCATCATAACGGTATCTTTGTCTCCTCTGATGGGGCAGAGACGTTTACCGAGTTGCAGGGCGTAAAGCCCTCGCATTTCGGCTTTGCCGTCGCGGCGCATCCGACCCGCCTCGACACAGCATGGTTCGCCCCCGCCATCAAGGATGAGTTCCGCGTGCCGGTCGATGGCCGTCTGGTGGTGACGCGCACCATTGATGGCGGCGCGACGGTGGACGCGCTGTCACAGGGTCTGCCGGATGAGAAAAGCTATGACCTTGTCTATCGCCACGCTCTGGACTGCGACGCAAGCGGCGCGCGGCTGGCGATGGGGTCAACGACCGGCAACCTTTGGGTGTCTGAGGATGGCGGCGAGGGGTGGCGCCAGATCGCGGGCCACCTGCCGCCGATTGCGCAGGTGGCCTTTATCTAAGGCGGGTCAGGCCGCCGCCGCGCCGACGATCCAATGGGTGCCAAAGCGGTCCTTCACCATCCCGAAACCGGGCGAGAAGAAGGTCGGCCCAAAGGCGTGAATGATCGCGCCGCCATCCGCGAGGGCGTCATAGAGGCGCTTTGCCTCGGCCACGGTCGCGGGGGCAAGCATGATCGACATGCCCGATTGCGGCGCGCCCATGCCCGGCGGGTAATCCGAGGCCATCAGGGTGCTGCCCATCGCTGTCATTTGCGAGTGCATCACCCGATCCGACGCGCCGCCCGGCCCCTCGGTCGAGGGGGCCTGATTGTAGCGCATCATCTGCAGGTCAGACGCCCCGAAGACACCCGCGTAAAACGGCATCGCCTCGGCGCAGATGCCATCGAAATGGATATAGGGAAACATCGTGACCTCTCCTCAGCTGGCGCCTTGTGCGGTGGTAATCATCCAGTTGGTGCCGAAGCGGTCGGTCACGATGCCGAAGCCCGCCGAAAAGAAGGTGGGTGAAAAGGGCATGTCAGTGCGCCCGCCCGCTGCCAGCGCTGCGAACACCGATGCGCCACGCGCTGAGGAGGGCGCGGTATAGCAGACGCAATCGCCCCGTCGCGGGGCATCGCCTGCGGGGCCAGCCATGTCAGCGGCCATCAGGGTGGTGCCATCCAGCGAAATTTGCGAATGCATCACCCGCCCGTTGGGAAAGCTGTCCATCGCTTCAGGCGGAGCGTCCTCGGCGGTCATGATGAGCAGGTCTGTGGCGCCAAAGATTTCGGCATAACGGGTCATCGCTTCGCGGCAGGTGCCGTCGAACGCCAGGTAGGGGGCAAAAGACATCGCGCGTCTCCTTGTTGATTCACGCTTATCATACGCCACACGCGGCGCCGCGACAGCTTGATATACGCGCGCCCCTCCGTTAGACGCGGCGCGTTGCCGATAAGGGGAGTGACGAAGATGGGTTTCAAGATGGGTATCGTGGGCATGCCGAACGTCGGCAAGTCGACGCTTTTCAACGCGCTGACCCGGACCGCCGCCGCGCAGGCCGCGAACTTCCCCTTTTGCACCATCGAGCCGAACGTGGGCGAGGTCGCGGTGCCGGATGCGCGGCTGGATAAGCTGGCCGAGATTGCCGGCTCCAAGCAGATCATTCCGACCCGCATGACCTTTGTCGATATCGCGGGCCTCGTGCGGGGCGCGTCGAAGGGCGAGGGGCTTGGCAACCAGTTTCTGGCCAACATTCGCGAATGTGACGCCATCGCCCATGTGCTGCGCTGTTTCATCGACGATGACGTGACCCATGTCGAAGGCCGCGTCGATCCGCTGGCCGATGCCGAGACGATCGAGACCGAGCTGATGTTGGCCGATCTCGAATCCATCGAGCGGCGGTTGGCGAACCTCGCGCGGAAATTGCGTGGCGGCGACAAGGACTCGGCCGATCAGGACCGGCTGTTGCGCGCGGCGCTTGCGGCGATCGAGGCGGGGAAACCGGCGCGGACGGTGAAAGTGGCAGAGGATGACTCCCGCGCTTGGGGGCTGCTTCAGCTTCTGACGGCAAAGCCCGTGCTGTTCGTCTGCAACGTCGAGGAAGCCTCGGCGGGCAGCGGGAACGCCTTGTCCGAGAAAGTCGCCGCGATGGCCGCAGCGCAAGGGGCGGCTGCGGTGGTGATCTCGGCCAAGATCGAGGAAGAGATCAGCCAGCTTGCCACCGACGAGCAGCAGATGTTTCTGGAAGAGCTTGGCCTGCATGAGGCCGGGTTGGACCGGATGATTCAGGCCGGCTATCAACTGCTGGGCCTGCAGACCTATTTCACGGTCGGACCCAAGGAAGCGCGGGCCTGGACAATCCAGAAGGGCACGCTTGCCCCGGCGGCGGCAGGCGTCATTCACGGCGATTTCGAGCGTGGATTTATCCGGGCCGAGACGGTCGGATTTGATGACTATGTCGCCGGAAAAGGCGAGGCGGGGGCCAAGGAGGCGGGCAAGTTCCGTGTCGAGGGCAAGACCTATGAAGTGAAGGATGGCGACGTGCTGCACTTCTTGTTCAACGCCTGAACCAGCAGAACGTCAAACGGGTCCTGCCTCAGACGAAAGCGCCCCAGCGCGATCCAGACGTCCGACACAGCTTCGCTTCACGCGGCGAATCGGCCAGGCGTAGGCCGCGAGCTGGGGCAATCCGTGCGGCCTACAGCGCAGCGAAAGCATGTGTCCGGCCCGGCGTGATCGGCCTCGCTAAATCGGGGCCGCAGGTGCATGCTGTGCCATATTGGCGGTGAGGAGATGCGGATGGCGGACGACATTCACGGGCGGCTCAGGGCGCTGGGCGCCGATCTTGCGGCGGCGGAGGCACGGATCAAGGCCGCGGGGGCCGGCGCGCACGCAGCGACCAATGCCGAGTTGAAGGCGCGCTATCAGGCGCTGAACGCGCAGGTGACGGCAGAGAACGCCGACCTTGAGGCGCACGGCCACCACGTCAGCGCACTGGAAAGCTCGGTGCGGATGTGGCTCGACCGGATTGCAGGGGATGTGCCGTAACGGGCAATTTAGCGCTTTCTCCTCTTGCCCGCCCGCGCGCGCGTTGCTACATGGGAGCCGTCGGAGGCGTGGCTGAGAGGCCGAAAGCACTCGGTTGCTAACTGAGCGAACGGGAGACCGTTCCGTGGGTTCGAATCCCACCGCCTCCGCCAATT
>JAJXZX010000005.1 GCA_021779835.1 Pseudomonadota bacterium
CAGCGCCTCAGCGTCCGGGATGCGGAACGACATGTCCGGCGTGAACCCCTCAAGGTTCGCTGTAATGCGCGCCTGCCCGATGCCCTCGGTGATCGACGAGCCCGGCGCATCGAAAGTGCCCTTGGTATAATAGCTGAACAGCCCCGCGCCTTCCGGATCGGCCAAGCCGATCTTCACGCCCTTCGGCTGCAACGCCATACCAATCCCGGCCAATGTCCCGCCCGAGCCTACCGCGCAGATGAACCCGTCAACCTTGCCATCGGTCTGCGCCCAAATCTCCGGCCCGGTCGTCTCGATATGCGCCTGTCGGTTGGCGACGTTGTCAAACTGATTGGCCCAGATCGCGCCGTTAGGTTCGGTTTGTGCAAGTTTCGCCGCCAAGCGCCCAGAATACCGCACATAATTGTTCGGATTCTTATAGGGCGCTGCGGGCACCTGAACCAATTCAGCCCCCGCCAGCCGCAGCATATCCTTCTTTTCCTGGCTCTGCGTCTCGGGGATCACGATCACCGTGCGAAACCCCATCGACGCGCCCACCAGCGCCAGCCCGATGCCGGTATTGCCCGCCGTGCCCTCGACAATAGTGCCGCCGGGCTTCAACTGCCCCTTCGCCACCGCATCGCGGATGATATACAGCGCGGCGCGGTCCTTGACCGATTGGCCGGGATTCAGAAACTCCGCCTTGCCAAGGATTTCACAGCCGGTCTCCTCGCTGGCATTGCGAAGCCGGATCAATGGCGTGTTGCCAATCGCCTCAGACAGATCTTTTTGAATGCGCATGCTCGCCACCCTCTCGCGTTTGCAACCTTGATAGGCGCGCGACCGCAGGAACTCAAGCGCAGGGCCGCCCATCGCCGTCACGCACGCGTCATCACACCGACACTTCGGCGCGCAACCGCGCACGGTTCGCCGCCAACCAGTAGAGGGTCAGCAAAGTCGGCCCCACCTCGACCTCGCCGCTGGCGGCAAGCTCCATCGCGCGCGCGAATGGCAGCACATGCACACGGATATCCTCATGCTCCGCCGCCAGCCCGCCGATCCCCGCCGCGTCATCGGGCAAATCCGCCTGACCGACGAAGGCATACAGATACTCCGCCACCGTCCCCGGCGAGGAGTAATACCCCCCCACCTTCCACAGTGCGCCAAGATGCAGCCCCGCCTCTTCCTCCGCCTCGCGCCGCGCCGCCGCCTCGGGCGTCTCACCCGGATCGATGCGCCCGGCAATCGGCTCCAGCATCCAGGGCTGCCGGTCGCCACGCGCAAACGGCCCCATGCGGAACTGCTCGATCAGCACCACGCGATCGCGCACCGGGTCATAGGGCAACACTGTCGCGGCATCGCCCGAGACCCAAACCGCGCGCCGCACCGGCTGGCTCATCTCGCCGTCAAAGCGACGAAAGCGCAGATCATAGTCCTCGACCGAGAAATACTGCGCATAGCCCTCGCCCTGCGCGAGCACCGCCGTATCCATCCCGCTCGCACGTCGGCGCACCTGCGTCGGCGCCGCTATGCCCGCCCGCAGCCGCGCCGCCGCAGTCACCAACATCGCCGGATAACGTGCCCGCGCCGCCTCTTGCGGCACCACGCCAAAGCCGCGCATGAACGGCCCGGCCGCTGTTACCGCCACGTCGCCCATCTGCGCCCGCCAGTCCTGCAAGGACCACGGCGCGCCGGGCGTCAGTTGCGTCGTGTCGGGAAAATACACCCGCGCCTCGACCGCGCCCTCGGCGGCCTTTGCCATCAAAAGCCGCGCATCATAGGCAAAGCCGCCCTCGTAGTAGTCCAGCCGCGCCACATCGGCGTCGCTAAGCCCGCATGCGAGCACGCCCACGGCCCGCGCGCCCGCTTGCTGCACGATCATCGGAAAGCTGCGCCCATTGGCCCAATAAACCGCATACCCCTCCAGCGTCGCAGGGCCTACCGCCACCTCGCGACCAACCACCGCCGCAAGCAACGGCGCATGGCACAACGTCCCGTAAAAGAAGAAATCCGCCATGGATTACCGCCACTGGCGCGAGGACCACTCCGCCAGAATACCGCCAAGGCTGCCGCCCACCAGCAAGATCACCAGCAAGTCGGCGCGCAGCATCGCAATCGCGTAGTCGCCCGCAATCGCCACCATTGCCTGCAGCGCTTCAATCGGCCCCTTGTAGCGATGCTCCATCGACAGACGCACCATTTTGTCGCCGGCAAAAATCACCAGCGCAAAGAACACCGCAGTGACCGAGGTCCGGATGCCGGAGCCGATCGCCACGCCATACCCGTCCCCCACCAGCGGCCCCATTACGAACCACCCGCACAGCGCCCCCAACGCCGCGCAAATCGGCGACATCAGGGTGACGACGGTGCCCTCCGGCAGCGTGGGCTTGTAAGCCTCGGCGGCAAGATAGCAGATGATGACAAACGCGATGGCGGAAACGAGTTTGGCGGCTGTTGGCATGGGTTCGCGGGCCTCAGGTTCAAAGGTCTGTTACCAAGCAGTTATCGCCCTCAAAGCCCGCCATGCAAGAGGCGAGGCACCGAATTTACGCCTCGCCCCCCCGATCAGCGCCCTTACAGAACCTGATCCAGCGCGCGGATCAGCGCCTCGACCTCGGCGTGGCTGGTGTAATGCACAAAGCTCATGCGCAGCACCCCCTTGGCCGGATCGACCCCCATCGCCTGCAACGGGCGCACGGCATAGAAATCGCCGCCCCCCGCCATGATGCCATGCGCGGCCAGTGCCGCCGCGACCTCCTCACCCGGGCGCGAGGTCTCCACCGCCACGGTCGGCGCCCGCATCTCGGCCCGGCGCGGCCCCAGAAGGCGCACGTCATTGCGCGCGGCAAGGTAGTCCAGCAGTGGCTGCAACAACCGCACCTCATGCGCGCGCATCAGGTCATGCACGAACGCGCCCCGCGCCACCGCCGTCGCGGTGCCGCCGGAATGATGGGCAAACTGCGCATCAATATAATCCGCCATGCCAGCCGAGGCAGCCACCTGCGCATGATCCGGCCCCGCCGGGGTAAAGCGTTTGTAAAGCGTATCGCCGTTGAAATAATGCCCCTGATTGGGCAACGCCGCGCCCAAAGCGCGTCGGATCACCATGATGCCCTGATGCGGCCCATAGGTCTTGTAGGCCGAAAACAGGTAAATATCCGTCCCCAGCGCCGCGACATCCGGCAGCCCATGGGGCGCATAGGACACCCCGTCAACGCAGGTCGCCGCCCCCGCCGCGTGCGCCATCGCCACGATCTCTGCCACCGGGTTGATCTCTCCCACCACGTTGGAGCAATGGGGGAAACACACCAGCCGCACCTTGCCGTCGCCCAGCAACCCGGCCAGATCGTCTTGATCCAGGTGCCCGGTCTCGCGGTCGATCGCCCATTCGCGCACCTCGATGCCCCCGTCCGCCAACCTGCGCCAGACACCCGAATTCGCCTCGTGGTCCTGATTGGTCACAACAATCGCCGCGCCCTTCGGCAGCCATTGCCGCACCGCCTGCGCCAGCACATAGGTGTTCTGGCTGGTCGAGGGGCCAAAGCTCAGCTCATCGGTCGCCACCCCCATGATCGCGGCCAGACGAGCGCGCGCCTCGTCCATCTCCTCGCCACCCAGCCGCGACGCCTCGTAGGGCGCATAGGGCTGCACTTTACGCTCGCGGTAGAACCTCATCAAACGGTTAAAGACTGGCGCGCAAGTATATGAGCCTCCTGCGTTTTCAAAGAAGGCCTGACCTTGCAATGACGCCTCGGCAAAGGCCGGAAACTGCGCGCGGGTAAAGTCGATATCGAGGTTCTTCATGAGCTTCCCTTTCAAGTCCGATTCAGACGCACCCGGGGGAAAGACCGTCCCATAAGGTGCAGCGCACCCCCGGAAATGGCAGGTCTTCCAGCCGAGCCGTCGTCCCGGAAGGGGTCGCGGCAGATCCCGCAGACGGCCTGCCGCCGCGAGATCGACCCAATGCCTAGCGCGGCGCGCGTGCCTCGTAAACCCCGCTCAGGCGTTCACATCAACCACGACGCGCCCCTTGACCTGCCCCTGCAGAATCGCCGCACCCAAGGCGGGTAAATCCGCCAGCGTCGCGGGCTGCACCATCGCCTCCAGCTTGGCCATCGGCAGATCGCGCGCGATACGCTCCCACGCGCGCACCCGGTCCGCATAGGGCCGCAAGACCGAGTCGATGCCCAGCAGGTTCACCCCGCGCAACAGGAAAGGCACCACCGTCGCAGGCAGGGCCGCGCCGCCCGCAAGGCCAACCGCCGCGACCGAGGCGCCGTATTTCATCTGCCCCAACACCCGCGCCAGCATCGCGCCGCCGACGGCATCGACGCAGCCCGCCCAGAGTTCCGACTCAAGCGGACGCTTAACCACCTCGGCCAACTCCGCGCGCGGCACGATCCGGCTCGCGCCCAGTTCGCGCAGATATCCCTCCGTCTCGGGTCGCCCAGTAACCGCCGCCACCTGATAGCCCAAGTGGGCGAGGATCGCCGTGGCAACCGATCCGACCCCACCCGCCGCACCCGTCACCAAAACCTCGCCTTTTGCAGGCGTTAGCCCGTGATCTTCCAGCGCCATAACCGCCAACATCGCGGTGAAACCCGCCGTGCCAACTGCCATCGCCGCCCGCGTCGTCAGCCCCTTCGGCAACGGCACCAACCAATCCGCGCGCACCCGCGCCTTTTGCGCATAGCCGCCCCAATGCGCCTCGCCCACGCGCCAGCCAGTCAGCACCACCTTGTCGCCCGGTTTGTAGCGCGCATCTGATGACGCCTCGACCGTCCCGGCAAAATCGATGCCCGGCACATGCGGCCAGTTGCGCACCAAGCCACCGCCCGCGCCAAGGCACAAGCCGTCCTTGTAATTCACCGTCGAATACTCGACCGCGACCGTCACCTCCGCCTCCGGCAAACGGTCCTCCGCCAGCACCTGAACCGAGGCGTGCGTTACCCCATCGGTATCCTTTTCGACCACAAGAGCCTTAAACATGGGCGTCCTCCTTACATCTCCGCGTCGCCCAAACATGGGTTTGGTAACATAGCCGCAACAAATCTCTTGAGCAGACGCCAACGCTCTACTAGCCTCATCTCTATAATAAACATCAACGGGGATTTTCATGAATATGCGCAACATTGTGCTGGCAGCAGCAGCGGCGTTCGCGATCGGCTCGCCGGCACTGGCAGCAGACGCGGGTCTCACGGTATTCGACTGGGCCGGCTTCGACCAAAAGAACCTTGTCCAGACCTATGTGGACAAATACGGCGCCCTGCCGACCTATGCCTTCTTTGGTGACGATGACGAGGCGTTCCAAAAGCTGTCGTCGGGCTTCAAGGTTGACGTCGCCCACCCCTGCTCGCAGATGATCCAGAAATACCGCGATGCGGGTCTGATCGTGCCTTGGGATACCTCGAAGATCCCGGATTTCAAGAACATCGCGCCGCGCTTTCTGAACTCCAAGGTATTCGTGGACAATGGCACGGTTTGGTACATTCCGACCGACTACGCCTACACCGCGACGCTGTATAACGCAGACAAGGTTCCCGCTGCCGACGCGGCCTCGCTCGATGTGTTCGTCAACCCGAAATACAAAGGCCGCATCTCGCTGCCCGACAACTCGGATGACGTCTGGGCGCTCGCCTTGCTTGCCACCGGCGTCACCGACTGGACCACGGTTTCCGACGCGCAATTCGCCAAAGCCGCCGCTTGGCTGCGCGAGGCGCATAAGAACGTGGTGTCCTACTGGACCGATCCGTCGAACCTGAACCAGCTGATGCAGTCGGGTCAGGTTCTGGTGTCGTGGTCGTGGAACGACTCGGCCACGCAGTTGAAAGCGGCGGGACAGCACGTCGTGTTCAACCGCTCGCCGAAAGAAGGCGCGTCAAGCTGGTTCTGCGGCTGGGTCCACATGAAAAACGCTCCCGGCGATCCGCAGAAAGCCTATGATTTCGTCAACGCCTTCCTCGGCAAAGATACCGCCAAGGGGCTGTTGGACGATATGGGTTACGCGTCAACCAACACGGTCGGCGAAAACGCGATTCCGCATGATGAACTGGTGGCCCATGACGTCGATCCGGTCACGACCACCTTGCTGGCGCAGACCCCGCTTGACCAGAAACTCCGCGACCGGATGGTGGCGGAATTCCAGAAGATCAAGTCGGGCTTCTGAGACCCAGTTGGGGTAAGAATTGAAAGGCGCCCGGGGAAAACTCCGGGCGTTTTTTTGCGAACCGGGGATCTTGCGCTCGGCAACGCTTGGTAATGCTGTTGATACAAATGATTTAGGCAAGAAAATTGAGGTTTTCCTGTCGCGGCAGCGTGGGTTCGGTTCATCCGAATGGCGGCTATGCGGGACGCAGCGAATATTGGCGTTTTGGCCCGCGTCGCGGCCCGGACTGCGCGCGCCCCCCCATGCTCTGCGCCCTTGCGATCCCCCCCCGGCCCGCCTATATTCGTTCTGTCCGGGTCAAACCGGACTATGGTGATAAACGCGCATGTAATAAGCGGATCGGACCCGGGGGCGGTACCCGGCGACTCCACCAAAAACCCGACATTGCGGGTCATGGGGTCGAAACAGGATCGACGAACGACTAAAGATGTTAGCTTTTGCCCGGTGAGGTACCACCGTTATCGGTCCGAAACGTACAGTTGCCAATGACAACCGTGCTCCGGCAATGGCTCTGGCTGCGTAAGCAGTTCGAGTCGCCGAAACTAAGTCCTTGCGCTTAGCAGCGTAAGGCGGGGTTCGCAGGCACCTGGCAACAGAAGCCTGCACTTTCCCGCCTTCGTGACCTTGCTAACCCGCGCCCGATGCTTTCGGCGGAAAAACCCGCGCCGCACCTCTTTCATTCGATCCCGAATCCCTTATGCTGCCGGAAATTGCGTCCGAAAGGCTGATCCGATGTCGCGTACCATTGATTACGGCAACTTGATGCACCGCGCGATGCGAGGGCTCATCCAAGAGGTGCTGAGCGACGTCGCGAAAGACGGCCTTCCCGGCGCGCATCACTTCTTTATCACCTTCGACACCGGCCATTCCGGCGTAAAAATGGCGGATTGGCTGAAAGAGCGTTATCCCGCGGAAATGACCGTGGTGATCCAGCATTGGTTCGAGAACCTGACGGTCAGCGACGACGGCTTTGGCATCACGCTGAATTTCGGCAACCAGCCGGAACCGATGTATATTCCCTTCGACGCGGTGCGCACCTTTGTTGATCCCTCGGTGGAGTTCGGCCTGCGGTTTGAAACGCATGACAGCGAAGACGAGGACGACGAAGAGGCCGACTTTGCCGAGGACGCCGAAGACGACGAACCCCGCAAGGATGCCGAAGTGGTCAGCCTCGACAGCTTCCGCAAATCCTGATTTGCGGCGGTATACGACAGTATGCCAATTGATTTCGTAACCATTGGCCGCTATTCCCTCCGCTATATCTTCAGGAGGCTTGCAGCATGACCGCCACCCGCACCGAAACCGACAGCTTTGGCCCGCTAGAGGTTCCCGCCGACAAATACTGGGGCGCGCAGACCCAGCGTTCCGTGATGAACTTCCCGATTGGCTGGGAACGCCAGCCGGTCAAGATCATCCGCGCGCTTGGCGTCATCAAGAAAGCCTGTGCGCTGGTCAACATCGCGCAGGGCGACATCGACGCAAAGCTGGGCGAGACCATTGCCGCTGCGGCACAAGAGGTGATCGACGGCAAGTTCGACGACAACTTCCCGCTGGTGGTGTGGCAAACCGGCTCTGGCACCCAGTCGAACATGAACGCGAACGAGGTGATTTCCAACCGCGCGATCGAGATGCTGGGCGGTGAGAAGGGCTCCAAGAAGCCGGTTCACCCGAACGACCATGTCAACATGGGGCAATCCTCGAACGACACCTTCCCCACCGCGATGCATGTCGCGATCGGCTTGATGGCGCGCGATGTGCTGCTGCCGGGACTGGAAAAGCTGCACGCGGCGCTGGCGGCGAAATCGGTGGAGTTTAAGGACATTATCAAGATCGGCCGCACCCACACCCAGGATGCGACGCCGCTGACGCTGGGGCAGGAGTTTTCCGGCTACGCGCATCAGGTCTCGCAGGGGATCATGCGCGTCAACAAGGTGCTGCCAGAGATTTATGAGTTGGCACAGGGCGGCACCGCCGTCGGCACCGGGCTGAACACCAAGGTCGGTTGGGACACCCGCGTCGCGGCGCAAATCGCGGCGATCACTGGCCTTCCCTTCGTCACCGCGCCGAATAAATTCGAGGCGCTGGCGGCGCATGATGCGATGGTGATGTTCTCGGGCGTGCTGAAGACCATCGCGGCAAGCCTGTTCAAGATCGCCAACGACCTGCGCTTTCTCGGCTCGGGGCCGCGGTCGGGTCTGGGCGAGTTGATCCTGCCGGAAAACGAGCCGGGCTCGTCGATCATGCCTGGCAAGGTCAACCCGACGCAAGCCGAGGCCCTGACCATGGTGTGCGCGCATGTGATGGGCAACGATGCCGCCGTGGGTTTCGCCGGCAGCCAAGGGCATTTCGAGCTGAACGTCTTCAACCCGATGATGAGCTATAACGTGTTGCAAAGCATGCAGCTTTTGGGCGATGCGGCGGGGTCGTTCACCGACAATATGGTGGTCGGCACCAAGGCGAACATCGCGCGCATCGACAAGCTGATGAAGGAAAGCCTGATGCTGGTGACGGCGCTGGCACCGACCATCGGCTATGACGCGGCGACCAAGGTGGCCAAGACCGCGCATAAGAACGGCACCACCCTGCGCGAAGAGGCGATTGCGCTGGGTTATGTCGATGGCGAGACCTTCGACAGCGTGGTGCGGCCCGAAGACATGATCGGCCCCAAGGGCTGAGATGGCAGAGATCGTCAACCTCAACCAAGCTCGCAAAGCACGCAACAGCGTGAAGAAACGGGCAGAGGCTGATGAAAACGCTGCAAAGTTTGGGAGATCGAAGGCCGAGAAGCTGATCGAACAGGCGCGGGCTGACAAGGCCCGCGCCGCCCTCGACGCCCACCGCCGCGACCCTGCCAAACCGCAGGACGACGCATGAGCGGGCGGCCGGTCAAACACTCGCTGACCCTGCGCGGCCACCGCACCAGCGTGTCGCTGGAAGAGGATTTCTGGCGCGCCTTCCGCGAGATTGCCGAGGCGCGGGGTTTGGGCATCAACCAACTTGCGATCGAGATCGACGAGGCGCGCGGCGATATTGGCCTCGCCTCGGCGATCCGCGTCGCAGTGCTGCGCCATTTTCGGCAGGCTTAACACCTCGTCAACTGAAACGCGCCGGTGCGGATTGTGGGTTCGGCGCCGAACGTGTTTACTGCGCTTTAGCGCCGCTGCAATTCCAGCCAGATCCCATCACGCGCACGCACCGTCAGGTAGGCCACCGGCACCGGTTCACGCCCGGCGACCGGGACAAAGCGAAACGCCCGGGCCAACAGCGCCAGCAAAAGCGGCCCTTCGACCATGGCGAACCCTGCCCCGGTGCAAACGCGCGGCCCTGCCGAAAACGGCATATAGGCATCGCGCGCGCAAACGCGGCCCGATTCGGTTTGCCACCGATCGGGGGCAAATGCGTCGGGCGCGGCCCAAATCCGCTCGTGGCGGTGCAGGTGCCAGGGACTTAGCACGATCTGCGCGCCAGGGCGCACCTCACGTTCACGCAGCACCTCTGGCTTCACATTTTCGCGCACCAACATCGGCACCGGCGGATAAAGCCGCAGGCTTTCGCGGAACACGTCCCGCGTGAACTTCAGCCTGGAAAGCTCTGAGAACTCTGGCGTTTCACTTAAACTCGCCGCCTCTGCCGCTACTCGGTCCTGCACTTCCGGATGCGTCGCCAGCAGATAGAGCGCCCAGCCCAAAGCCGAGGCGCTGGTTTCGTGCCCGGCCAGAAAGAAGATCGCGACCTGATCGACCATCTCCTCGGTCTCAAACCGCGCGCCGGTTAGAGGGTCGGCGGTGGTCATGATCTTGGTCGCCAGATCGTCCGGCGCGCGCCCCTCGGCAATCTCGCGCGCGCGCGTCGCCGTCAGCCGGGTAATCAGCCCCCGGATCGCCTTGGCAGAGGCCTTGGTCCGCGCCCGGTGAAAGCGCGGGAACCAGCGTGGGATTGGCAGAAAGGCGGCGAGGTTCAGGATCGGCTGGGTGCGCTGATAGGTGCGAAACTCGGTGAACACGGCTGCCGCAATCTCGTTCTCGATCGGGATGGAAAACAGCGTGCGAAAGATCACATCTGCCGCCGTATGGCTCATTTCGCCCTCGATCTCCTGCACGCCCTCCACCATCCGGGCCGCAGCCGCGAGGCCTGCATCGCGCATCGCGGGAAAGGTATCGCGCAGCCGCCCGCCCTCGAACGCCGGGTCGATGATGCGGCGCTGCCGCTTCCACTCCTCGCCGTTCGTGACGAAAACCGAGCGCCCCAGCAGCGGGCGCAGCCCCTCACTAATACGGCCCGATTTGGGGAAATCGTCGGGCCTCTCGTTCAGCACCAGCCGGACCAGCGCGGGATCGTTGCACATGTAGGACCGGAAAAACGGCGTGCGGAATTCTGCCATCCACGCCCGATAAAGCCGCGCCGGTTGCGCCGACAGGATATCAGCGCGGAACAGCCGCAAGTAGCGCCAAAGCGAGACCTTATCGGGGCGCGGGCTGGGTTTTGGTGGGATCATGTCACACTCGTATAGCGCGAGAAGGCGTGTTCGATGCGGCTTTTGGACGGCGTGCGCTCGGCATAGCGCGCCGCGAGGGTTTGCGGCCCGGCCGTGATGCGGAAATAGTCGTAGTCGCCGGGGCGGTCAAAGGCGCAAAGGTATTGAAAATGCAGACGAAAGAACTTCCACCGCAGCTCTTTCCACCGCTCGGGCGACAGCGTTTGGGTGAAGGCGGCGGAAAACACCAAGGGCCAGCGCTTGCCCTCGGGTGCCACGCCCGACACCGCCACCGGATCGCACAAAGCAAAGGCGCAGCCGTCGCCGGGTGCTGTCACATCAACCCATGTCAACTCATCCCGCGCGGACAGGTAGCGCAGATCGCCGCGCAGGCGCGCCGCCTTGGGCAGGAACGACACCATCGGCACCACCTGCCCCAGCGATAGGAACGCCAGCGCCGGGGTGCCCTGAACGCCGCCCTCACGGATCAGATCGGCGAGGATCGACACCGCCAGATGCGCGCCGGAGGAGTGGCCGACCACCAGAACCTCATCGACATCGTCGTGCAACGCCGCCTCAATCGCTGCGCGAAACTCCGCCATGCGCGCTTCCAGCGCGGGGGGGTTGGCGCCGCCAGACTGCGCCGAATATGCGTAATCGTGCATCAGATAGTAGGCGAACAGCTTGCCGTCGCGAGCCTTGAACCAGCTCAGCACGAACGGCACCAGCGCCGCGCCCGCCAGCGCGCCAAACCACCACGGCAGCCACAAAGCCATCAGCGTGGCCAGCGCCCACGCCAGCCCCAGCGCCACCAATAGCTGCAAGATCAGCGCCCCAATCGGATAGAGCGCCGCAATCATCGGCCCCTTGCGCAGCCGCATAAGCCGCCACAGAGCACCCGAGCCGATATAGGCCCAAGCGGTGCGCAAAAGCTGGCCGTAGGTCGCCAAAATCCCCTGCTCCATCGAGCCGCGCACGATGTCGGACCACACCATCACATCGACGTCCGCCGCGACATTCGCTCCCTCAATCTCGGCCTCGACGTGCCAGCCATAGGCGCCCCCGGTCTGCTTGGGCTTCAGCGCCAAATGATAGCCGGAAATCGCCGCCTGCGCCGTGCCCTCTTTGCGGTAAAGTTCGCGGTAGCGGCGCGGATGGATCGGATCATAGCCGGGGATGTAGAACACCCGCCGCCGCGCCACCTTTATCGCCCGATTGTCGCCCATACCGCCCCCATTTCCCGCGAAAGCGTAGCGGAAAAGTTTGGCGGAAATAAGGGGCTTACCTGCCGCACACGGTGCGCAGGCCTAGCCTAGACCCGACAGCGCCGGGACATGTTCCAGCAGCCAATAAGAAAAGCTGGAAAATCCCCCGGTCAGCATCAACAGCCCGATGGTCCAGAGCAGCAGCCCCATCATCCGCTCAATCCTCTCCATATGCGCCTTCATCCAGCGCATCAGGCCGGTCAGGCGCGGAAAGAACGCGGCAACCAGGAGGAACGGGATGCCAAGCCCCAGCGCATAGACAGCCAGCAGAAGGGTGCCACGGCTAACGCTCGCCTCGTTCGCGGCCAGCGACAGGATCGCGCCCAGTTGCGGGCCGATGCAGGGGGTCCAGCCAAAGGCAAACGCCAGCCCAAGCACATACGCGCCAAAGGCCGAGCCGCCCCGGTCGCCCGCATCCAGCCGCGCCTCTCGGTTCAGGAAGGGGATGCGGATCACGCCGAGAAAATGCGCGCCGAACACCATGACGATGAGGCCCGACAGCGTGGCGAAGGTGGTGGAATTGTGCAGAAAGAACGCGCCAAAGGCCGAGGCGGTGAAGCCGAGAAACAGGAACACCGTCGAGAGGCCCAGCACGAAAAACAGCGCGGCGAGGATCGGGCTGCGGCGATTTTCGCCGGTGCCCGACATCTCTGCCACGGAAATCCCGCTCATATAGGCGAGATAGGGCGGCACGATGGGCAGCACGCAGGGGCTGAGGAACGACAGGATGCCCGCACAAAGCGCCACGAACATCGCGGGCAAAAGACTGGCATCGATAAGCTGAATTCCAAACATATCCGTCCCCTTTCGCCCCCCATAAACGGTTTGGCGCGCGCCGTCACCTGTTCAGGGCGTCACATTGACGTGGCGCGGGGCGCGGCCTATCACCGCCGCATGATCTGGGATGTTGAAGTCGATGCTTGCGGGCTGATCTGCCCGCTGCCCGTGCTGAAAGCGCGCAAGCGGCTGATGGCGATGGCCAGCGGTCAGGTGCTGCGGCTATTGACCACCGACCCCGCCTCGATCATCGACGTGCCGCATTTCTGCGCGCAATCCGGGCACGCGCTACTAGAGACGGCGAGCGAGGGGCCGACCGTCAGCTTTCTGATCCAGCGCGGCGTCTGATGCCTGCATAAAGGTGCGTGAAATGAGAAACGCCGGGACGATGCCCGGCGTTTCCCATAATGGTTTAGGCGCTCAGCGACCCAGCGACCACCAGCCGCGTTTCTTCGGCTTGTTGTCGTCTTCCGTCGGTTTTTCCTTGGCCACATCGGGCGTTGCCATCACAACGGGCGCGTCGGTGGTGTTCACCGCATCATCCGTCATCGGCACCGGCGCGACAGCCTCTACGGCGGCCACCGGCTCCGCTGCAACAGGTTCCGGCATTGCAACCGGCTCTGGCACGGCGACAGGCTCCGCAGCCGCTTCCACCGCAGGTGCTGCCGCCTTAGCCGCGCGCGACCGGCTTGGTCGCTTCGGTGCGGCCTCGGTCTGCACCGCATCGCTGATCGCTTCCGTCGCCGCTGCCACCTGCGCCTTGGTCTGACGCGGCGCACGTTTGCGCGGCGCTTTCACCGGGGCCTCAGCCTCTGCCGCAGCTTCAACCGCAACCTCGGCAACGCCGCCCTCATCGGCAACGACCTCGGCGACCGGCTCTTGTGCCGCAACCGCATCCGCCGCACCGCCTGATTTAGAGCGCGAGCGCGACCGGCTGCGTTTGCGCGGCGTCTTGACCGGCGCTTCCGATTCTACCGCAGCGTCGCCGTCTTCGGCGCCAGCCTCGTCGCCATTGGCGTCCTCGGCGCTGGACTCTTCGCCCGCCCCCTCGCCATTGACGCCAGTGCCGTTCTTCCGACGACGCCGACGCCGACGTTTTTTGCGCGGCCCGTTCGGAGCCTCGCCCGTTGCCGCCGCCTCGGTCGTGGTTTCCACAATCTCCGCCGCTTCTTCCTCTTCCTCTTCGATCTCGATCACGTCTTCTTCGACCACATCGTCCATCAAAGTGGTATCGACCGAAACCGCGTGACTGATCTCAGGCACCACCCGCGTCGCGGTCTTGAACTTCTCGATCAGGAAATCCGGGCTGACCAGCGTCGGGTCCGCTTCGACCCGGACCGACATGCCATAGCGCACCTCGATCTGCGCGATATGCTCGCGTTTCTGGTTCATCAGGAAGTTGGCCACCGCCACCGGCGCGCGCAACAGCACCTCTTTCGAGCGTTTGCGCGTCCCCTCTTCCTCCAACTGGCGCAGGATCGACAGCGCAAGGCTGTCATCCGACCGGATGATCCCGGTGCCGTGGCAATGCGAGCAAGGTGCCGTCGTCGCCTCCAGCATCCCCGGACGCAGGCGTTGACGCGACATCTCCATCAGGCCAAAGCCCGAGATACGGCCGACCTGAATGCGGGCTCGGTCGGTTTTCAGCTTGTCCTTGATCTTTTTCTCGACCGCCGCGTTGTTGCGCCGCTCTTCCATGTCGATGAAGTCGATCACGATCAGGCCGGCAAGGTCACGCAACCGCAGTTGCCGCGCGATCTCTTCCGCGGCCTCAAGGTTGGTCTTGGTCGCGGTATCCTCGATCGAGCCCTCTTTCGTCGCCCGGCCAGAGTTGACGTCAATTGCCACCAAAGCCTCGGTCACGCCGATCACGATGTAGCCGCCGGATTTCAGCTGCACCACCGGGTTGAACATGCCCGACAGGTAGCTTTCCACCTGATAGCGCGCGAACAGCGGCATCGATTCATTGTATTCCTGCACGACCTTCGCGTGGGACGGCATGATCATCTTCATGAAGTCCTTGGCGACGCGGTAGCCCTCGTGGCCCTCGACCAACACTTCTTCGATCTCGCGGCTGTAAAGGTCGCGGATCGAGCGTTTGATCAGGTTGCCTTCCTCGTAAATCGCCGCCGGAGCGATCGATTTCATCGTCAGGTCGCGGATCTGCTCCCACAGGCGCATCAGGTATTCGTAGTCGCGCTTGATCTCCGGCTTGGTGCGCTTGGCGCCTGCCGTGCGGATAATCAGGCCCGCGCCTTCCGGCACTTCGATCTCGCCCGCGATTTCTTTCAGCTTTTTGCGATCCGCCGCCACGGTGATCTTGCGGGAAATCCCGCCGCCACGCGCGGTGTTCGGCATCAGCACACAATAGCGGCCAGCGAGGCTGAGGTAAGTCGTCAGCGCCGCACCCTTGTTGCCGCGCTCTTCCTTGACGACCTGCACCAGCATGATCTGGCGCACCTTGACGACTTCCTGGATCTTGTAGCGACGCGCGCGCGGTTTGCGCGGCTGGCGAATTTCCTCGGACACGTCCTCGTCGGCAATCGACTCGATCTCTTCGTCGTTGTCGGCTGCGTGGTCTACTGCGCGATAGCGCCGCTCGCGCGGCTCTTCATCGGCCGACTCGACCGAATGTTCATGCTCGTGGCGATGATCATGCGGCTGCTCGTCATGTGTCTCGGCGCCCGCATCGTAAAGCGCATCGGCGCCGCGGTCTTCGCCCAGATCGACAACATCCATGCCGCCAATCTCGCCCGTCGTCACCGCATCAGCATCGACGACCGCCTCGGCCTTCGGCTCGGGGCGTGGGTTGCGCGGGCGACGGTTGCGCTCGCTGCGGCCCTCGTCGTCTTCCTGCGCCCGCGCATAGGCGCGCTCTTCGTCCAGCAGGGCTTTGCGGTCGGCTTGCGGGATCTGATAGTAATCCGGGTGGATTTCCGAGAACGCGAGGAAGCCGTGGCGGTTGCCGCCGTAATCGACAAAAGCGGCCTGAAGCGAAGGCTCCACCCGCGTCACTTTCGCCAGATAAATATTGCCAGCTAGTTGGCGTTTGTTGACCGTCTCAAAATCGAATTCCTCGACCTTGTTTCCGTCGACCACGACCACGCGCGTTTCCTCGGCGTGGGTGGCATCGATAAGCATCTTGATTGACATGTGTTTCCATTGCACCGCCGCACCACGACGCGCGCCCGGACGGATCCGGGCGGTTGGCCAAGGCGCAGAGAGTGTCTTGTTTGGGCGATGCGTCTGCCTGTGTCATGCGCCAAGGGGCGCCCAAAGGGGCGACCGAGTCCTGGCTTCATCACTACTGCGCGCTTCATCGCGGTTATTTCCTGAGGCGCCGCCTCGGCGGCACCCATCTGTAAAAGCCCGTAATGTCAGTGACATACCGAGCAATCTGGCAGCCTTTCGGCCAATCGGTCCGGGGGTTCGCGGTGTGCGAGCGTCATGCCCACGCCTTCGAACCAGCGGCGAAACTGATATATTGGGTCAGGTCGCATGACACGAAACCCGCATGAAGCGACACTAGCGGTTGCGACAGGCAAATGACAATGGTCTTTTTTGACGCCAGTATCGGCGGCCGTGGCGCTAGCGTGCAGGCCGCATCATCCAATAAAGCGCGAACAGCACCAGCAATGGCAACACCACTTGCACGGTGCGCAACGCATAGATCGGCGTCAGCAGCCGCGTCGGTTTGCGCTCGTAGCATTTGCCACAAACCGGCGAGAACATCCGTGTATTGTGACCGCAATACGGGCAGGTAACGCCACGGATCGAATGAAGGTTAGGCAAAGGTGACCTCGAAACCATAAGTGTGACCCAAGGGGAGAGATGAAACGAAAATCACTCGGAAACCGCACAACAGTTCGTCACGTCCGCCAGTGTATGCGGAACAAGAAGATTGGCCGCTAACCAGCTGAATTACTTAACTTTACAAAATCATGATCTAACATATTCTATTTATGGTCTCTTACAGTATCACGTCTATGTCAAGTCATCGACGCCGCTAAGCGCCAGCGTTCCAACACCCAAACCGCGCCGACCTGTCAGAGCAATCAGATAAAATATTTCCGAGCAATATCTATTTATATCAATATGTTATGAATGAGTTGTGCAACGCACCATCAGACGTAATCAGCCCGACTCAGCCCGTATTTCGCCATTTTCTCATTCAACGTGCGGCGCGGCAAGCAAAGCTCTTCCATCACCGCGACAATCGACCCGCGATGCCGCCGCATCGTGTTATCGATCAGCATCCGCTCGAACGCCTCGACATAGTCCTTCAACGGCTTGCCTTCGGTCGTCATCGCCGGCCCCGCCGCCTCGTTATCCGCCATCAAAAGCGAGGCAATCGAGCCCGAGCCGCGCCGGTTCTGCAAAACCGCCCGCTCTGCCACGTTCACCAACTGCCGCACGTTCCCCGGCCACGGCGCCTGCAACAGCTGCGCCGCCTCTTGCGCCGTCACGGCGGGCGCTTCACAGCCGTAGTCGTCGGCGAACTGCTCTGCCATGCGGATGAACAGCGTCAGAATATCCTCGCCCCGCGTCCGGAGTGGAGGCAGCGTGATTTTCAGCGCCGCGAGCCGGTAATAAAGGTCAGGGCGCAAGGAATCCTCGACCGTCTTGTCTGGCGCATGTTCGTTACAGATCGCGATGATGCGGGTATCGGCAGGCATTCCCTGATCGTTAATCATGGTCAAAAGGCGCGCCTGCATGCCTTGGCTCAGCGCCTCGATATCTTCCAGACACAACGTCCCGCCGCGCGCTTCCTCGACCAGAGGCAAACCAGTGCCCTCTTCCGTCGGACCAAACAGCCGCGTCGCCAGCGCATCTTCGGAAAACGCGGCGCAAGAGATGGTGACAAACTTCCGCCCCGCGCGCGGCCCCACCGCGTGCAGCGCGTGCGCCACCAAGGTTTTGCCGGTGCCCGTCTCGCCATCGATCAGCACATGGCCATCCGCCTGCCCCAGATCAAGGATATCTTCGCGCAGCCGCTCCATCACCGGCGAGGTGCCAATCAGTTTGCGCATCAAAACCGTGCCGTCCGACAATTCGCGCCGCAACGCGCGGTTATCCAGCGTCAGCCGCCGCGTCTGGGTGGCGCGCTTGGCCAGTTCGGTCATGCGGTCGGGGTTGAAGGGTTTCTCAAGGAAATCGAACGCGCCCAGCCGCATCGCCTCGACCGCCATCGGCACGTCGCCATGCCCGGTAATCATGATGACCGGCAGGCCGGAATCCATGCTCATCAACCGCTTGAGGAAGGCCATGCCATCCATGCCCGGCATCTTTATGTCGCTGACCACGACGCCCGCAAAATCCGCGCCGATGCTTTTCAGCGCCTCTTCGGCAGAGCCATAGGCCTCGGTATCGAACCCCGACAGCGCCAGCCACTGGCTGATCGATTGCCGCATGTCCTGCTCGTCGTCGACGATCGCCACTTTCATCGCACGCGCCATCAGGTCTACTCCGCTGCTTCAATGTCTTTTTGCAATATGGGCAACTGCACTTCGAATACAGCCCCCCCGCCCTCGCCATTATGGGCGGTCAGGCGTCCGCCCAAGTCCTTGACGATGCCCGAGGAGATGGCAAGCCCCAAGCCGACGCCCTCGCCTGGGCGTTTGGTGGTGTAGAACGGCTCAAACAGCGCGTCGAGGTTGGCGATGCCATGGCCGTTGTCGCGCACCGAAAGCGTGGCGGTTTCACCGGCGGACAGGAAGATGTCGATCTTGGCGTCGGCCTCGCCCTTGGTCGCGTCAAGCGCGTTGCGCAGCAGGTTGATGATGACCTGCTCCAGCCGGATGCGGTCGGCCATCACCATCACCGGCGTGCGCGGCAGGGTGCGCGTGATCTTGACGGCGCGGGTTTTCAACTGCGGCTCCATCATCGACAAGGCCACGGAAACACAGGATTTTACGTCGATCGGCTCGAACGCCTGCCCGCCCTTGCGCGCATAGCTTTTCAACTGACGCGTGATGGCGCCCATGCGTTCGATCAGGTCGTCGATGCGCTGAAACGACGACAGTGCCTCATCAGGGCGCTTGCGTTGCAGCAAGAGCCGCGCGCCTGCCAGATAGGTTTTCATCGCGGCGAGCGGCTGGTTCAACTCGTGGCTGACCGCCGCCGCCATCTCGCCCAGGGCGGCGAGTTTGGAGGACTGCGCGAGGGTCTGTTCGGCCACGGCGAGGTCCTTTTGCACCCGCTCGCGTTCAGCGACTTCCCGCTGGAGGCGGGCGTTCAACTGGCGCAGTTCCGCCGACTCGCGTTGGAACAGCGCCGATTGCGACAGGGCACGGCGCGACAGGATGTAGAAGGTCAGCGCCAGAAGGATCGCGAAGCCCATGATTTCCAGCGCCAAAACGCCATTGACCTGATCGCGGATCGAATCATACCGGGTGAAAGAGGTCAGCGTCCAACCGTGGAACGGGATCGGGGTCGAGTTCTTCATCACCGCCATGCCGCGCAGATAGGCGTCGGGGCGCGCCTGCGTCCAATCGGCGGTGACGTTCCACGCCCGCTCAATCGCCGAGGGCGCGTCGCGCACCGCAAGCGCCTCTTTCAGCGTCAGCCCGCGCCAGCGCGGCTCGGTTGACAGGATGACGTAACCCTCTGTATCCGAAGCAATTACCGCGTCAGAGAACCCGGCCCAGCTTTTCTCGAACTTGTTGAGGTCAACCTCCACCACCACCACGCCAATCGAGGCATTGTTGGCGGTGACGTTGCGCGAATAGCTGAATTCATAGCCGCCCGCATCGCGGCGGTTGACGGTAAACACCGAGTCCTTGGAGCGTTGCGCCTCGACAAAGGACGCGTTGGCCCGGAGGTTGGCGCCGATGCGGTTGCGGTCGGTAGAGCCAACCACGCGGCCATCGGAATCCAGCAGCAAAATCGAGGCCGCGCCGATTTCGGTTTGCAGCGACATCAGGCGCTGCGAGGTCGAGGTGAAATCGGTCGTGGTCAGCGCCTGAATCAGCGCCGGATCGCGCGCCAGCAGCAAAGGCACCACCGAGGTGCGTTGCAACTCGCTCATCACGTTGCCGGAATAAAGCGCAAGGCGAAGTTCGGCGCGGTTGCGCGTCGTTTCCAAAAAGCGTTGCGTCAGGATGGAATTTGTCATGTAAACCAAGACAATAGCCACACCGATCAACAGGGCCACAACGATACGCGCCACCCAAGGCTTGCGCCGGGGCGGGTCGCTTAGCAGATCGTCGGTATCGGTCAGGGCCATGCGCAGAGGATACAGCGCCCGGCGCGCCGCCTCAAGCCACCGCGGGTCAGGCCGCGACAAGCGCCGTCATCAGCGAGCGGAAAAGCACCGATCCGTCGGTGCCGCCCTGCGCGGGGTCGATGCAGCGTTCGGGGTGGGGCATCATGCCCAAAACGCGGCGGTTTTCCGACAGGATGCCCGCGATATCGGCCACGGCGCCGTTGGGGTTTTGCATATAGGTGAAGGCGATGCGGTCCTCGGCCTTGAGGCGGGCGACGAGGTCGGCGTCGGCGGTGTAATTGCCGTCGTGGTGCGCGATCGGCACCGAGGCGATGGTGCCGCGCGACCAGCCGGAGGTGAAGGCGCTATCAGTGGTCTCGACACGCAAGTCCACGGATTTGCACACAAATTTCAGCCCCGCATTGCGCATCAGCGCGCCGGGGAGCAGGCCGGTTTCGGTCAGCACCTGAAAGCCGTTGCAGACGCCCAGCACATAGCCGCCGCGCCCGGCATGGGCGATCACCGCCTGCGCGATGGGCGAGCGGGCGGCGATGGCGCCGCAGCGCAGGTAGTCGCCAAAGGAAAAGCCGCCGGGGATGCCGACCACGTCTATGTCCTTGGGAAGACTGGTATCTTTGTGCCAGATGCGCACCACCTCGGCCCCTGCCGCCTTGAAGGCTACGGCCAGATCACGATCACAGTTCGACCCCGGAAAGGTGATGACGGCAGCTTTCATGGCAGACCCCTTGGATGCTTTGGATGGGGCCTGATAGCGCAAATGGGGCCTGCGTTCCAGCCCCAACCGGGGGAGCGCGCGGGCGTATGGAAAGCGTATGTAAATCGTATGTTTTTCATACATACGATATGCGCATTGGCCGCAGGCGGCGTCAGCGCGTGAAATCGGTGATGACGGCGACGCCGGGGGCGGCGGGGGCGTCGAAGGCGCGCAGTTCCTCGGTCGCCTGGCTGAGCACGATGCGGCGCGCGATCAGGGGCGAGAGGTCAACGTGGCCGCCCTCGATCAGGCTGAACAGGCTGGGGTAGCGCCAGCCCGGCATACCGCGCGTGCCGTAGATCGCCAGTTGGCCGGAATAGACCGCGTCCATCGGCAGGCGCATGGTGAGGTGGTCGCCCGCGGGCATACCGATCTGCACCATGCGGCCCCGTTTGCGCAAAGAGCGGATGGCGGCGACGGTGGTTGCCTCGATCCCCAGCGCCTCGATCGCGACATGGGCGCCGCCGCCGGTGAGGTCGCGGATGGCGGCGGCGGCATCGACCTCTGCCGCGTTCACCACCGCGTCGGCGCCGAGGCGTTTGGCGTAGGCGAGTTTTTCGGGCACCACATCGACCACCACGACCCGCGCGCCGATGGCACGGGCGAGCAGCATGGCGGACAGGCCGACGCCACCGCCACCGATCACCGCGAGCCACTCGCCGGGGGCAAGCGCGGCGCGGTCGGTCAGCGCTTGCCATGCTGTCGTGACGCGGCAGCCAAGCGCGGCGGCCAAAGCAGGCTCCATCCCCTCGGGCAGGCGCGCGAGGTTGGCGTCGGCGTGCGGCACGGCGATGCGTTCGGCAAAAGCGCCGGCTTGGGTGAAGCCGGGAAGCGCTTGGGTGGCGCAGATGGTCTGGTGCCCGGCGCGGCAATCGGGACAGGTGCCGCAGGCGAGGATGAAGGGCGCGATGACGCGGTCGCCCGCGCGCCAGCCGGTGACGAGGGGGCCGGTTTCCTCGACCACGCCGCAATATTCGTGGCCGGGGATATGGGGTAGCGGCACCGGGTCGCCGCCGGTCCAGGCGTGCCAGTCAGAGCGGCACACGCCGCAGGCCAGCACGCGCAACACCACGCCATCGGCGGGGCACACCGGGTCCGCGACCTGTGTCAGTTCCAGCGGCGCGCGGAAACCGGTCAGCAGGGCGGCGCGCATCTCAGGCGATCTCGACCGTGTATTTCTCGATCACGGTGTTGGCGAGCAGCTTTTCACACATCGCGCGCACCTCGGCCTCGGCGGCTTTGCGGTCGGTGGCGGCGAGGTCGAGTTCGATCACCTTGCCCTGACGGACGGCATCGACGCCGGAAAAGCCCAGCGTGCCAAGCGCGTGTTTGACCGCCTCGCCCTGCGGGTCAAGCACACCATCCTTCAGCATCACATGCACACGCGCTTTCATGGTTTTGGCCCCTCAGTTGATCAGTGTCGGTTTGGTTGCATGGGTGACGTTCGAGGGCAGGACGCCCAGACGACGCGCCACTTCGGTATAGGCGTCCGGCATCGCGGCGGGATCGCGGCGGATTTGGTCGCGCTCCAGATGCTCATCGACGCGCAAATCCCACAGGCGGCAGGAATCCGGGCTGATTTCGTCGGCGACGATCAGGCGTTGGAAGTCGCCTTCCCAGACGCGGCCGACCTCGATCTTGAAATCGGCGAGGCGGATGCCGACGCCCAGCATGACGCCCGACATGAAATCGTTGACGCGCAGCGCGAGCGCCACCATGTCGTCAAGATCCTGTTGCCCGGCCCAGCCGAAGGCGATGATGTGTTCCTCGGAGACCAGCGGATCGTCGAGCTTGTCGTCCTTGAAGTAGAACTCGACAATCGGGCGCGGCAGGGCGGTGCCTTCGGGGATGCCAAGGCGGGTCGAGATCGAGCCTGCGGCGTAGTTGCGCACCACGACCTCGATCGGGATGATTTCGGCGGCGCGGATCAGTTGTTCGCGCATGTTGATGCGGCGGATGAAATGGGTGGGCACGCCGATGGCGTTCAGCCCGGTCATGAAGAATTCCGACAGGCGGTTGTTCAACACGCCTTTCCCCTCGACCACGTCCTTTTTCAGGGCGTTTACCGGGGTGGCGTCATCCTTGAAATACTGCACAAAGGTTCCGGGCTCGGGGCCTTCGTAAAGGATCTTGGCCTTCCCCTCGAATATTTTCTTGCGCCGCGCCATGGTAACTCCGATCCGCATGCGGACGGATCGGTCCGCGCGCTCGGGCCCGCTATATGCCATGATCCACTTTGTCGCAAGGCCGCGCCGGGGCTTGTGGCGCAGGCATGTCATACGCATATGCAAGGTATCATCACGAAAACGAGAGGCTAAAAATGAGCACCTTTGACGAACGTGAGACCGCGTTTGAGGCGAAATTCGCCCATGACGAGGAGATGCAGTTCAAGGCCGAGGCGCGCGCCAATCGGGCGCTGGGGCTGTGGGCGGCCGGGTTGCTGGGGTTGAGCGGCGATGCAGCGGCGGCGTATGCCGCAACGGTGGTCAGCGCCGATGTGACCGAGGCCGGGCCGCATGACGTCCTGCGCAAGGTCAGCGCCGATCTGGGCGACCGCGCGACGCCCGCGGCCGTTCGCGCCAAACGGGCCGAATGTCTGGTGATTGCCAAGGGCGAGTTGGTGGGCAAGGCGTAACCATCGCCCGGCGCATCATCTTGATGCAGAGAATGGGTTTGCCAGCGCGGCCCCAGCGTGCGAAATCAGGCGGGACCGGCGCTGGCCGGTCACCCGTGCAATTTCCAAGACTGAGGTGCTGCGATGAGCGACCTGCTGGCAACCCTGCTTTCCACCCGCGACTGGCTGATGGCCGATGGCGCGACCGGGACCAACCTGTTCAACATGGGGCTGTCCTCGGGCGACGCGCCGGAGATGTGGAACATCGAGAAGGCGGACAACATCCGCAAGCTGTATCAGGGCGCGGTGGATGCGGGCAGCGACATCTTCCTGACCAACTCTTTCGGCGCCAATGCCAGCCGGCTGAAGCTGCACAATTTGCAGGGCCGCACGCATGAGTTGAACAAGATCGCCGCCGAACTGGGCCGCGAGATTGCCGACAAGGCGGGGCGTCCGGTGGTGGTGGCAGGCTCGATGGGGCCGACCGGCGAGATTTTCGCGCCGATGGGCAGCATGACGCATGAGATCGCGGTAGAGGTGTTCCACGAGCAGGCCGAGGGGCTGAAAGCGGGCGGCGCGGATGTGCTGTGGGTCGAGACGATTTCGGCGGCGGAAGAATTCCGCGCGGCGGCGGAAGCGGCGCGGCTGGCGGGGATGCCGTGGTGCGGCACCATGAGTTTCGATACCGCCGGGCGCACCATGATGGGCATCACCTCTGCCAGCCTTGCCGATCTGGTGGAAAAGCTGCCGCATCCTCCGCTGGCGTTTGGCGCGAACTGCGGTGTGGGCGCGTCGGACCTGATGCGCACCATTCTGGGCTTTGCGGCGCAAGGATCAGCGCTGCCGATCATTGCCAAGGGCAATGCGGGCATCCCGAAATATCACGACGGCCATATCCATTACGACGGCACGCCCGCGCTGATGGCGGAATATGCGGTGCTGGCGCGCGATGCGGGGGCCAAGATCATCGGCGGTTGCTGTGGCACCATGCCGGAGCATCTGCGCGCCATGCATGAGGCGCTGATGACGCGCCCGCGCGGGCCGCGCCCGACGTTGGAGCTGATCGCGGAAAAACTGGGCGGATTCTCATCGGCCTCGGATGGCACTGGCGACGATGCCGGCCCGGTGCGACGGGTGCGGCGGCGGGGATAACGAGACAAGGCCGGGGCTCTGCCCCGGACCCCGGAGTATTTGCACCAGGAGAAATCGTGGGCGCGGATTTGCTCACAGGCCGAGCGACAGTTGGTCGCCGGGTTTTGGCGGCACTTTGAACAGATCACAGCGGAGCGGCGGCGTGGGGGTGTTGAGCCCGAGCCGCGCTTTGGCGAGGCGGAAGCGTTGCGCCATAAGGTCGGCCCAGATCCCCTCGCCGCTCATGCGTTTGCCCCAGTCGGCGTCGTAGTCCTTGCCGCCATGCAACTCGCGCACGCGGCCCATCACATGGGCGGCGCGGTCGGGGTAGTGCTGCGCCAGCCAATCGCGGAACAGCGGCGAGACCTCCCGCGGCAGGCGTAGCGAGATCATCGCGGCGCTGGTGGCGCCTGCGTCGCGCGCGGCGGCGAGGATAGGCTCCAGCTCGTGATCGGTGAGGCCGGGGACCAGTGGCGCCACCATGACGCGGGTCGGGATGCCCGCTTCGGCAAGGCGGCGGAGGGTGGCGAGGCGACGCGCCGGCGTGGGCACGCGCGGCTCCATCTTGCGCGACAGCGTGGCGTCCAATGTGGTGACCGAGATGCCGACATGGGCGATGCCGAGGGCCGCCATCGGGGCAAGGAGGTCGATATCGCGTTCGATCAGCGTGCCTTTGGTGGTGATGGCGACCGGGTGGTGGTGGGCGGACAACACCGTGAGCACCGCGCGCATCACGCCGAGGTCGGCCTCGATCGGTTGATAGGGGTCGGTGTTGGTGCCGATCGCGAGGGGGGCGGGGCGGTAGCTTTTGGCGGAAAACTCGCGGGCCAGCACGGCGGCGATGCCCGGGCGCGCGATCAGTTTGGTTTCGAAATCAAGGCCGGGCGAGAGGCCGAGGTAGGCGTGCGTCGGGCGGGCGAAGCAGTAGATGCAGCCGTGCTCGCAGCCGCGATAGGGGTTGAGCGAGCGGTCGAATGGCAGATCGGGCGAGGTGTTGCGGGTGATGGCGCTGCGCGGGGTTTCCACCGCGACCTCGGTGCGCAGGAGTTTGGGCTCCTCCTCGCGGTCCCAGCCGTCGTGGAACACCACGCGGGACTGCGGCTCATAGCGACCGGACGCATTTGCGGTGGCACCGCGGGCGCGGACGTTCAGCGAGGGCGGCAGGGTTTCATCGGCGGACATGCGCGATATCTAGAACAAATGCGGAACGAAATCCAGCAAGCGCGCATCACATTCCGCTTGATCGGCGCACCAACTTCGGCCAAGTCGTGGAATGCACGGCGCATGTCGTAATCCGGACAGTGATGCCAGGGCTTTGGCCGCATTTAGAGCCTACCACGCGACCGCAGGAGAATGTCATGGCCGACGACGAAATCATCCTTTCCGAACTCTCGGACGACGAACTCGTCTTGCAGATGCATGACGACCTTTACGACGGTCTTAAGGAAGAGATCGAAGAATCGGTGAACATTCTGCTGGAGCGGAAATGGACCCCCTATGACGTGCTGACCAAGGCATTGGTCGCGGGCATGACCATCGTGGGCTACGACTTCCGCGACGGCATCCTGTTCGTGCCGGAAGTGCTGCTGGCCGCCAATGCGATGAAGGCGGGGATGTTCATCCTCAAGCCGCTGCTGGCCGAAACCGGCGCGCCGCGTATGGGCAAGATGGTGATCGGCACCGTCAAGGGCGACATCCACGACATCGGCAAGAACCTTGTGGCGATGATGATGGAGGGCGCGGGCTTTGAGGTGCGCGACCTTGGCATCAACAACTCGGTCGAGAAGTATCTGGCGGCGCTGGAAGAAGATCAGCCGGACATTCTGGGGATGTCGGCGCTTTTGACCACGACGATGCCCTATATGAAGGTGGTGATCGACACGCTGAAGGAAAAAGGCCTGCGCGAGGAGTATATCGTGCTGGTCGGTGGCGCGCCGCTGAACGAAGAGTTTGGCAAGGCGATCGGCGCCGATGCCTATTGCCGCGATGCCGCCGTTGCGGTGGAAACCGCCAAGCAATACATGCTGCGCAAGCACAACGCCGTCGCGGGCTGAGGCCACGGAAAATTGAAGCGGCCCCGGCGCGATCCGGGGCCTTTTTCATTGCGACGTCTTGGATTGGTGGCGTCGAAGCGCCACATCTGTCGTGAAGGAGGCCGCTGCCATGCCGCTGCGCGCGTTCATTCTGTTGATCGTTGCCGTGATGTCTGCCGCCGCTGTGACGCTGGGCGCGGGCTATCTGCTGCGCGGCGGCATTGGCGAGGGGGCGGCCATCGGGGCGCTGCTGGCGGCGGCGCTGGCGCTGCAAATCGCGGCGCGACGCGCATGATCCCCGATGACCGCAGCCTGACCGAACGCGGCCTGCCGCTGGAGGCGCATCAGGGGCGGGTGCTGCTGTTGGCCTGCGGTGCACTGGCGCATGAAATCCTGACGCTGAAGCGGATGAATGGCTGGGATCATCTTGATCTGACCTGCCTGCCCGCCAATCTGCACCTGTGGCCCGACCGAATTCCGGCGGCGGTCGAGGCGGCGGTGCTGGAGCATCGCGACGCTTACGCGCAGGTCTTTGTCGTCTATGCCGATTGCGGCACCGGCGGGCTTTTATTGCAAAAGTGCAAGGATCTGGGCGTCGAGATGGTCGAAGGCCCGCATTGTTATTCGTTTTTTGAAGGCAACGACGCGTTCGCCAAGCTGGCCGACGATGAATTCTCGGCGTTTTATCTGACCGATTTTCTGGTGCGCCAGTTCGATGCCTTTGTGTGGCGCCCGATGGGCCTCGACCGCCACCCGGAACTGCGTGACATGTATTTCGGCAATTACACCAAGCTAGTCTATCAGGCGCAAACCAATGACGCAGGTCTGGACGCCAAGGCAGAGGACTGCGCGCGTCGCCTTGGGTTGGCGTATGAGCGGCGGTTTACCGGCTACGGCGATCTGGCGACAACCCTCGCGCGGCTTTAGGCGCTGGCGGCGGCGGCGGCGACCGAGCGAATCCGCTCTACCATCGCGCGCACTCCGTTTGATCGTTGGGCGGACAGGTGTTCGGCAAGACCAAGCCGCGTCAGTTCGGCGGGCGCATCCACCTTCAGCACCTCGGCGACCGTCAGGCCCGCGTAAAGCGCGTGCAACACCGCGACCAGACCGCGCACGATCAGTGCGTCACTTTCGCCCTGAAAGTCGAACACCGCGCCAGGCCCCTGCCCTTCGACGCGCGGCAGGATCCAGACCTGACTGGCGCAGCCCAAAACCTTGGTGGCCGGCACGCGAAACGCCTCGTCCAACGGCGGCATGGCGCGGCCAAGCTCGATCACATGGCGATAGCGGTCTTCCCAATCGTCCAGAAATTCGAACGTCTCGGCGATCTCTTCGAATGCAGGCGTAGCCATCGGTTTCTCCCTCACTGACCATTGACGTAAGGCGCGCGTGCGTAAAGGTCCAGTCCATGCGACGAGCGCCTTTTCAAAGCCCCCGCTTTCGGCTACCCAAGACCGGAACTGATAGGGGAGCGAGATGAGAAAACCGTTGCTGGTCGCGATGATGGTGGCCCTGTCGCTCGGTGGCTGCGCGAGCGTGCGCAGCTCGCGGCTCAATCCGTTCAACTGGTTCGGAGGATCGACGCAGAAAGCCACCGACAAGCTCGCCGCAGTTGCACAAGTCAGCACTGAACACCGCCCGCTGGTCGATACGGTCGAATCGCTGGTGATCGAGAAGATCCCCGGCGGCGCCATCGTGCGCGCCACCGGCCTTTCGGCGACGCAGGGTTATTGGGACGCGGCCCTGATTTCCGACACCGGCAACGTGGCCGTCAACGGCGTGCTGACCTATCGCTTCGTGATTTCGCCGCCCGCGAAGGCCGCGGCTGTCTCGACGCCGCAATCGCGCGAGGTGACGGTGGCGCGCTATCTTACGACGATTGAGCTGGACAGCGTGCGCGAGATCACCGTGGTCGGCGCCAGCAATTCCCGCTCCAGCCGCCGCTAAGGCGCGCGCGCGTCAGATCTTGATGACGCGCACGTCCGAGCCTTTGGCAGTCAGCGCGATCTCGCCCTTGCACAGCCGCAACGCGTCTTCGCCGAACACTTCGGCGCGCCAGCCGTGCAGGGCGGGCATGTCGCGCTCGCCCGCCGCGATGGCGTCCAGATCGGCGGCAGAGGCGATCAGCTTCGCCGCAACCCCCGAGCCTTCAGACTTGGCCTTCAACAGCACGCGCAACAGATCGGCGAGGGCCGGATTGACCTGCAACTGCTCGCGGCTGAGGTCGGGCTTGGGCATATCCTCGGGCTTCATCGCAAGGCCCGCCTTCACCGCGGCAAGGATGCCATCGGCGATCTCGCCCCGCCGCGCTTCGCGCAGCAGCAGGCGGGAGCGGCCAAGATCGTCATAATTCAGCGGCTTGGTCGAGGCGAGCTCAACCAGCGCGTCGTCCTTGTAGATGCGCGAACGCGGGATGTTGTGCCCCTGCGCATAAGCCTCACGGAAACGGGCGAGTTCCTGGACCACGGCAAGGAATTTGCCGGAATTGGTGCGCGTCTTGACACGCTGCCACGCCTCGGCAGGATCGACGGTGTAGGTGGCGGGGTCGAGCAGCACGGCAAGTTCCTCGGCGACCCATTTCTGGCGGCCCGACTTCTCGATCTCCCGCGCGAGGAATTCGTAGATCACCCGCAGGTGGGTGACGTCGGCCACCGCGTAGGTCAGCTGCGCGTCCGACAGCGGGCGGCGCGACCAATCGGTGAAGCGCGAGGATTTGTCCAACGGCTCTTTGGCGATCTTTTTGACCAGCGTTTCATAGCCGACCTGCTCGCCAAAGCCGCAAACCATGGCGGCGACTTGGGTGTCGAACAGGGGGGTGGGGAACACCTTGCCCTCGACAAAGAAGATCTCGAGATCCTGCCGCGCGGCGTGGAACACCTTGACGGTGCCCTCATGGCGGAACAGGTCATAAAGCGGCTCTTGCGACAGGCCCTCGGCCAAGGGATCGATCAGCACCGCCTCGCCATCCTTGCCGGGCAGCGCCATCTGGATCAGGCACAGTTTCGACCAATAGGTTCGCTCGCGCAGGAACTCGGTATCGACGGTGACATAGGGTTGGGCTTTGGCGGCTGCGCAAAAACGGGCGAGCTCTTCGGTCGTGGTTATGGTGTGCATCCGGGTCCCGGCCTGACGTTTGGTGCGGGGTCATCCCGCAATTCCGCTATAGGGGGCGGGGAAACGAAAGGAAAGGGCCGCGCGGGGGAGGCTCGGCGCCGGGATCGGGATAGCGCGGCAGGCGCGCGCGATGGCGCGCCATGCAACCCTACGTCAGTGCGTTGATTTTATTATGGTTCACTATTTTTTGTGCCCCAAATGCCACCCCGGCCCCCACGCGCCCCTTTCGGCTTCTTTTTGGCAAAAATACTCCCGCCGGAGGCTCCGGCGGTGGGGTCTGCGCCTCCGGCGGGGATATTTGGACCAAAGCAAATGGCTTAGGGCAGCAACACCGGGCGACGGTCGCCGGACGCGAAGCGGCGCAGGACGGCGGGGTAAAGCAGGTGTTCCTGCACCAGCACGCGGGCGGACAGGCTGTCGGCGGTGTCATCAGGCAGGATCGGCACGCGGGCTTGGCCAAGGATGGGGCCCGCGTCGAGTTCGGGGATCACCTCATGCACGGTGCAGCCGGCCTCTCGGTCGTGGGCGTCCAGCGCGCGTTGGTGGGTGTGCAGGCCGGGATATTTCGGCAAAAGCGAGGGGTGGATGTTGAGCATCCGACCGGTGAAGTGGCCGATGAAGGCGGGCGTCAGGATGCGCATGAAGCCTGCGAGGCAGAGGATGTCGGGGCGAGCGGCGAGGATCGGACGCAGCAGCTCCGCCTCGAACGCGGCGCGGTCACCCTTGAAGGGGCGGTGATCGACTACCGCCGTCGGGATACCCATTTCGGCGGCGCGTTTGAGACCGCCCGCGCTTGCGTCATTGGCCAGCACCAGCACCGGGCGCGCCGGGTGGTCGCCCGTCATCGAGCGCGCCAGCGCCACCATGTTGGAGCCGCCTCCCGAGATCAGCAGGACGACGCGTTTGCTCACGCGAGGGTGCCGCTGTAGCGCACGCCCTGCCCCGCGGTGACATGGCCAAGGCGGCTGACGGTCTCGCCCGAGGCTTTCAGATGCGCCTCAATCGCGTCGGCGCGGTTTTGCGCCACGACCAGGATCATGCCGATGCCCGCGTTGAAGGTCTTGAGCAGTTCGGGCTGGCTGAGCTCTGCGGTATCGGCCAGCCAGCGGAACACCGGCGGCAGTTTCCATGCGGTCAGGTCGATGGTGGCGCCAAGGTCATCGGGCAGCACGCGCGGCAGGTTCTCGGTCAGGCCGCCGCCGGTGATGTGAGCGAGCGCGTGGACGCCGCCGGCGCGGATCGCATCCAGTGCGGATTTGACGTAAAGCCGGGTGGGCGTCAGCAGGGCCGCGCCCAGCGTGCCGTCGCCGAACGGCGAGGGCGCGTCCCATGCGAGGCCAGAGCGTTCCACCACTTTGCGCACGAGGCTGTAGCCGTTGGAATGCACGCCGTCCGAGGCGAGGCCCAGCAGCACGTCGCCCTCAACCACGCCTGCGGGCAGGTCTTGGCCACGCTCCATCGCGCCGACGGCGAAGCCAGCAAGGTCGAAGTCGCCGCCGTGATACATACCGGGCATTTCGGCGGTCTCGCCGCCCACCAGCGCGCAACCGGATTGGGCGCAGCCTTCGGCGATGCCGGTGATGATGGCGGTGGCCTGGTCAACGTCCAGCTTGCCGGTGGCGAAGTAGTCGAGGAACAGCAGCGGTTCCGCGCCTTGGCACACGAGGTCGTTGACGCACATGGCGACAAGGTCGATGCCGATGGTAGCGACATTGCCGGTGTCGATTGCGATGCGCAGCTTGGTGCCAACGCCGTCGGTCGCCGCAACAAGGATCGGGTCGTTGTAGCCTGCCGCCTTGAGGTCAAACAGCGCGCCAAAGCCGCCGAGGCCGGACATCGAGCCCGCCCGCGTGGTGCGTTTGGCGGCGGGCTTGATCCGCTCGACCAGCGCATTGCCCGCGTCAATGTCGACGCCTGCGTCGGCATAGGTCAGGCCGTTTTTCGGTTGCGTCATCTGGCGGTCCCCTTTGGCGGTTTTGCCGATGCTCTAGACGATTGGCGGCTCTTGCGCAACGAGGCGGCGCGGGGTTTTCACGCGGAAGCAGGCGGCGGCGTCAATACTGGCCGCTCCCGAAGGGCTGATCGGACCGGGGGCCGCGAGGGATGCGAAGGCTCCGCCGCACGGGGCACATCGAAACACCGCCCCGCACGCGCCTGGAATCAAATTCAAAATTCGGCGGCTGTGGTCCGCGTTGCCCGGAACCACCCAATCCCCCCGAATGGGAAAGGAAGCCGGGGCTTTGCCAAACCCCGGCCTCTGACCGGGATCAGACGCCCCAGATTTTCGCATAGGCGTCGCGGTAGCCGTTGCCGGGATCAAAGATGTTCTTGTCGCCACCGTCGAACGCGACGTTCTCTTTGGTCACGACATGCAGCGGCGAGGTATAGCCCGACCAGGCCTGCCCCTGAACCGCGCGATTAAGCTCGTCCACCAGTTGCCAGCCTTGCAGGTTCAGCGGCTCTGCCACCGTCACCGCCTGATACTGGCCCGCCCGAATACGCTGATAGGCGCTTTCCGAGCCGTCGCCCGCTGCAACCGCCTTGGGTGCGCCATCGCCCGCGATGCCGGCGGCCGCCAAGGCCGGGCCCATGAAGTCGAAGTAGATGTCGTTGATCGCCAGGCTGTGCGTCCACTTCGCCCCATATTTTTGCAGCAAGGCGGTGGTCAGCGTGGGCATCCGGTTAGAGGTGTCGGCGATCGGCGTATCGACATATTCCAGCACGGTGCCGCCGAGTTTCTCGATCTCTTGCTTCATGCGGTCGGCCTTGGCGATGGCGATGGCATAGGTCGAGTCGGTAAAGATCACCACGCCCGGCTTGCCGCCCGCATCGGCATAGGCCCAATCGGCCGCAACCTGCGAGACCAGCATCGGGTCGGTCGAGACGTTGGCGAAGACGCCCGCATCGGCATCGGGCCCGATCTTGGGCGAGGCGTGCCAGCTGACCATCGGCACCTTGGCATCATGCGCCTGCCCCATCGCGGCCTTCTGTTCCACCGCATCGAAGCCGTTGATGATGATGCCGTCGGGTTTCAGCGCCAAAGCTTGCCCAAACGCCGCCGCGCGCCCGCTGACCGAGCCTGCGCCATCCAGAACGCGCACCGTCCAGCCGATCTTCTTGGCGGCCTCCTGCACGCCGTTTGTGACGCCAAGGATACCGCCGTTCTTCATATCGGCGGCCAGCACGACGATGGTCTTGCCCTTTGCCGCCTTGGGGCCGGTGGTGGGGCCGTCCCAGGTTTCCTGCTTGCCCGCGTATTTCTTCACCAGTGCCAGCGCGTCCGACATGGTATCGGCTAGGGCCGGAAAGGCTGCGGCGCTGGCCATCAAAGCGCCAAGGAATGTCCGTCTTTTCATGATGTCTCCTCCCAGAGTTGTCATTTCAGTCACGTCTTAGCCGCGCCTTTGCGGCGCTGTGCATATCCTGCGATGCCGATGGCGATCAGCAGCGTGCAGCCGTTGAACATAGGCTCCACCCAGAACGATCCGCCGAATTGCTGGATGCCCGAGATGCCGACGGCAAGGATCGTCACGCCCACGATGGTGCCCCAGACGTTGACGCGGCCCGGCTTGATGGTGGTCGAACCAAGGAAGGCCCCGACCAGCGCGGGCAGCAGGTATTCCAGCCCGACGCTCGCCTGCCCGATGCGCAGTTTAGAGGCGAGGATGACCCCGGTGACCGCGGTAAGCAGGCCCGAACTGACGAAGGCTCCCACCACGAATTTGCGCGTGGGAATGCCGTTCAGCTCTGCAGCGCGCTGGTTGGCGCCGATTGCGTAAAGGTAGCGACCGACCGGCGTGTATTCCAGCAGCAGCCACATCACGACGGACAGGGCCAGCACATAGAAGCCGGTGATCGGCAGGCCGAGGATAAAGGTGCCGTTGATCGCGTAAAAGCCGTTCGGCAACATGCCCACGACCTGCCGCCCGCCGGTGTGCCACAAAGCGATGGAATACAGCACCGTGCCCGTGCCCAGCGTGGCGATGAAGCTGTCAATCTTTGCCACTTCGACCAGCAGACCGTTCAGGAAGCCAACACCCGCACCCAACGCCAGCACGATCAGCACGGCCAGCGGCCACGGCACGCCGAACATCGTTTGCAGCGAGATGGCAAGGATGTGCCACAGCACGATGCCATAGCCCACCGTCAGGTCGATCCGCCCCGCCACCATCGGGATCATCGCGGCCAGCGACAGCAGCGCAATGATCGACTTGTCCGACAGGATCGCCCGCAGGTTCAGCCGCGTCGGGAAGGTGTCGGGCAGCAGGATCGAGAACAGAACCATCAGCAGCACCATCAGGATGACCAGCCCATAGGTCGGCGCCAGCCGGATCAGCCGCGGGCCAAGCGGAAGCCCCTTGAGGTCGTCCTTGGTAGGCTCCAGCGCATTCGATTCAAGCGACGGCATGGGCGGCTCCTTGTGCGGCTTCGCCGGCGGATGCGGCTTGGATGAGGGATTCGGTGGACAGCTCCACCCCGGTCAGTTCCGCCACAACGCGGCCACGGCTGAACACCAGGGCGCGGTGGCAAATGTTGGCGATCTCTTCAAAATCGGTCGATACGACCAGCACCCCCATGCCCGAGGCGAGGGCTTGGTAAAGCAGGTGATAGATCTCTGCCTTGGCACCGACATCGACGCCGGCGGTCGGGTCTTCGGCGACCAGCAGCCGGCGCTTGGTGGCAAGCCAACGACCCACGATGACTTTTTGCTGATTGCCGCCCGACAGCGCCTCGATCGGCAGCGTCGGGTCGTTCGGCGACAGACCGACCACCCGGCCAACCTCCTGCGTCATCGACTCTTCGCGCCGGGTGCCAAGAAAGCTGAGCAGGCGGCGGCCGGTGGCAGAGGGGTTGGCGTAGGTATTCTCGCGGATGGTCAGGCCGGTCGCCACCGACTCGGTCACCCGATCCCGCGCGACGAGGCCAACCCCCGACGACATCGCCGCCTGCGGCGTGGACAGGTCCGGCGTCGAGCCCTCCAGCGTGACGTGGCCGGTGTGCGGCACGACGCCGAACAGGCTGCGCCCCACATCCTCGTGCCCGGCGCCGCGCAGACCCACCAGCCCCAGCAACTCGCCGCGTTGGATGGCAAAGCTGACCGGGCCGACCTGCGCCGTCACCAAGTCCTGCACCCGCAGAATCTCGGGCCCCTCTTGCACCACCGGGCGCGCGATTTCCCGCGCTTTGCGGCCAACGATCAGGCTGACCAATTCCTCGGGCGTGGTGTGTTGAATGTCGCGCATACCGACCATTTGCCCATCGCGCAGCACCGCGACGCGGTCGGCAATGCGAAAGATCTCATCCAGCCGATGGCTGACATAGATCATGCCGACACCCTTGGCCTTCAGCGGGCGCAGCGCGGCGAACAGGCGGTCCACCTCGTCGGCGGGCAGGCTGGCGGTGGGTTCATCCAGCACGAGGTAGTCGCAATCCGCGGCCAGCGCGCGCGCAATGGCGACCAGAGATTTTTCGGTCCGCGTCAGCGACGAGACGCGCATGGTCGAGGGGAAATCGGCGGCGACGCGGGCCAACGCGGCATCGGCCATGGCTTCGGTTGCCGCCCAGTCGAGGCGCCCGCCCCGGCGGCGATAGCCCAGCGCCAGCGCGATGTTTTCGGCCACCGTCATCCACTCGATCAGCCCGAGATCCTGATGGATGAACGCCACCGCCTGCCCGCCGACCTTGCCCGCGACATGGGCATAGGGCGCGCCATCAATGCTGACGCCGCCACTGTCGGGACGGTGAATACCGCCCAGCACCTTGATCAACGTCGATTTGCCCGCGCCATTCTCGCCCAGCAGCGCCACGATCTCGCCACGGCCGACTTTCAGCGAGACACCGCGCAGCGCCAGCGTGCCGCCGAAGCTCTTGACCACAGAGTCGAAGAAAAGGCCCCGGTCAGCCTGCGTCATGTCTTTGATCCCTCCCCGTCCCGGGCCTTGGCTTTGATCCAAGTTTACCGGTAACGTAGGCAGCGTGAGCCAAGGATGGCCGTGAGTCAAGAATAAAGTTAACGATAACATTTCGGCGGGCACGCCGATTTCGGGACGCGGAATGACACGGAAAAACAAGGCCAATCTGGAAGATATCGCGCGCGAAACCGGCGTGTCGAAGATGACGGTCAGCCGTGTGTTGCGGGGCGCCTCGGGTTTTTCAGACCAGACGCGGGCGCGCGTGCTGCGGGAAGCGGAGCGGTTGGGCTATGTGCCGAATCGGCTGGCGGCGGCGTTCGGGTCGGAACAGGCATCGACGCTGGTGGGCATGTGCGTGCCGCGCCTGACCTCGGGGCATTTCAGCCATGTCCTTGACGGGGTGGACCGCGCGCTGTCGCGGCTTGGGTATCAGGTGATGATCGGCTGCAACAATCACGCGCCGGAGGAGGAAGAGGCCTGGGTGCGCCAACTGGTCAGTTGGCGGCCCGCCGGGGTCATCCTGTCGGGGCGCCACCACTCGCCCGGCACCGTGGAACTGTTGCGCAACAGCGGGATGCCGGTGGTGGAGATCTGGGATCTGACCACCGCGCCGATCGACATGGCGGTGGGCTTTTCGCATTTCGATTGCGGGGTCGAGATGGGGCAGTTTCTGATCCGCCGCGACCGCCATCGCATCGGTCTGGTCGGCGCGCTCGCTGGCGCGCACGAGATGGGGCGTGCCCGCCGCGAAGGGTTTCAAAGCGCGCTGGCGCGGGGCGGACGCCCGCTGGCCGACGCCGAGGTGCTGATCGACGCGCCGGGCTTTTACGCGGGCTATTACGGGCTGGAGACGCTGCTCAGCCGCTCTCCCCGGCTCGACGCGGTGTATTTTCACAACGACGAGATGGCGATTGGTGGGCTCGCCTATGCGCAGGCCAAGGGCATCCGCGTGCCCGCAGATCTTGCCATCGCGGGCTGGGGCGGGATGGAGGCGGCGGCCATCCTGCCGATGCGGTTGACGACGACCGTGGTGCCGACCACCACGATCGGCAAACTTGCCGCCGAGGGGTTGGTGGCGCGCCTGCGCGGCGAACCGGTGCAGGATGTGGTGGTGGTCCCGACGCGGCTGGTGCCGGGGCAAACCGTTTAGCGCTCAGGGCCGTTGCGCGCCGTTGCGGTTCAGCGTCACCGCGTAAACGCTGGTGGTCGCGGTGATGTAAAGCTGATGCTTGGCCCTGCCGCCAAAGCACAGGTTCGACACCGTCTCAGGCACCAGAACCTTGCCCATCAGATGCCCGTCCGGCGCAAGGCAATGCACCCCATCGGCGGCAGAGGACCACAGGTTGCCGTCTGTATCGGCGCGGATGCCGTCGGCGCATCCCGGCGCGATCGTGTGAAACACAGCGCCCCCACTCAGCCGCCAGCCGTCGCCCACATCAAAGGCGCGGATATGCTGCGGGTCGTTGCTGTGCATCCGCCCGGTGTCGGCCACATAAAGCCGCCGCTCGTCGGGGCTGAAGGCAAGCCCGTTGGGGCAGGCGAAATCGGTCAGCACGGCGGCAATGCGCCCCGAGGGATCGACGCGGTAAACGTTGCAGGGCAGTTCCTGCGCGGCGCGGAAGCCCTCGTAATCCGTCATGATGCCGTAATGCGGATCGCTGAACCAGATTGCGCCATCCGAGGTGACAACCACATCGTTGGGCGAATTCAGCGGCTTGCCTTGATAGCTGTCGGCAATCACCGTGATCGCGCCATCCAACTCGGTCCGCGTCACACGGCGGGTTCCATGCTCGCACGACACCAGCCGCCCCTGCCGGTCGCGGGTGTGGCCGTTGGCGTAGTTCGACGGCTGACGGAACGCGCTGATACCGGCGCCCGGCGTCCAGCGCAGGATGCGGTTGTTGGGGATGTCGGAAAACAAAAGGCACCCCGCATCGCCGAACCACACCGGCCCCTCGACCCAGTCAAACCCGGTGGCGATTTGCTTGACCGGCGCATTGCCCAGCACATAGGTGCCAAAAACCGGGTCGATCACCTCGAAACAGGACATCGCATTCCTCCGCGTCAACAGCTATGGTAGCCCGACTTTGGTAACGATACCTATTTCCCCGGTCAAACCCAAAGGAGCCACCATGAGCGACGCAACCGCCCCTGCCCTGCACCTGACCGATCAGGCGCTTTTGACCATGCTTGCCGCCGCGCGGGCCATGGCCGAGGCGATCGGGCAGCCGCAATGTATCGTCATCGTGGATATATCGGCGGTCGAACTGGCAAGCCTCAGGATGCTTGGCTCGCGCGTGCTGTCGCTGCAATCGGCGCGGGCCAAGGCGATGACGGCGGCCTCGACCGGCAAGCCCTCTGCCGCGCTGCCAGAGGCGGTCCGCCAGACCATCGCGCTGGCCACCGGCGGCGCGATGACCGGTCTGCCCGGCGGCCTGCCGATCCGGTTCGCGGGCCAGTTGGTCGGCGGCATCGGCATAGGCTCTGGCAGCGGCGCACAGGACGAAGAGGTCGCGCGCGCCGCGCTGGCCGCGGTTGGCGCCGATCCGGTCAGCTAAAGGCGATCTGCACCTTCATCGCCTGCGCGCGGTCAGAGGCGGTGCGAAACGCGGCCTCCGCCTCGGCCAGTGGCAGCGTGTGGGTAATCAGCGGCCGCACGTCGATCAGCCCTTGCCGCATCAACGCGATGGCAACGGCAAATTCCTCGTGGAAGCGGAACGAGCCGCGCAGCTCCAGCTCTTTCGCGGTGATCGCCATCATCGGCAGGGTCATGTCACCCCCCAGCCCCAGTTGCAGGATCACGCCCCGCGGGCGCATCGCGGCAATGCCCGCCGCCAGCGCCATCGCCGCGCCAGAGCATTCATAAAGCACATCAAAATGCCCCTTGTTCGCGGTAAAGGGCGCAAGCGCGTCGGGTGCCTCCCTGGTGTTCACCACATGCGTCGCGCCCAGCTTTTTCGCCATGCCCAGCGTGAAATCCGACAGGTCGGTCGCCACGATCTCTGCCGCGCCCGCCCGCTGCGCCGCCACGATGGCTAGACAGCCGATCGGCCCGCAGCCAGTCACCAGCACCCGCTTGCCCAGCATCACCCCCGCCCGCCGCGTGGCGTGCAGCGTCACCGCCAGCGGCTCTGCCATCGCCGCCTCGCCCGCGCTCAGCCCCTCGGCATCGACGCATTGGCTGGCCTCTGCCACCAGCACCTCGCGGAATGCGCCCTGAATATGCGGGAACGGCATGGCGCTGCCGTAAAACCGCATGTTCAGGCATTGGTTGGGCAGCCCCTCAAGGCAATAGACACAGTGCCCGCAGGGCCGCGACGGCGACACCGCCACCAACTGCCCGAGGTGCAAGCCCGTCACCCCCGCCCCAAGCGCCTCGACCCGTGCCGAGACTTCGTGGCCAAGGATCATCGGCTCTTTCAGCCGCACCGCGCCAAAGCCGCCGTGGTTGTAATAATGCAGGTCCGACCCGCAGACGCCGCCGGTGGCCAACCGCAGGCGCACCTGCCCCGGTCCGGCGACCTCCTCTGGGCGGTCTTCCAGGCGGAGGTCGTGCGCAGCATGAATGACAATGGATTTCATCACAGCACCGGGGTCAAAAGGGGGTTTCCGGCGAAATACGCCGTCAGATTATCGCGCAGCAACTGGCCCATCGCCTTGCGCGTCTCGACCGTGCCAGAGGCGTGGTGCGGTTGCAGCAGCACATTGGGCAGCGCCAGAAAGCGCGGGTTCAGCTTTGGCTCACCCTCGAACACGTCCAGCGCCGCCGACCCCAGCCGCCCGCTTTCCAGCGCATCCAGCAGCGCCTCCTCGTCGATGTTGGCGGCGCGCGAGATGTTGATCAGCATCCCCTCAGGGCCAAGCGCCTCGATCACCCGGCGATCCACGATGTGCCGGGTGGCGGCAGAGGCCGCAAGGGTGACGAAATAGAAATCCGCCCAATCCGCCAGCGCCACCGGGTCGGGCATATAGGTCCAGTTTTTCGCATACTCCTTCGGCGTCGGGTTGCAGTAGGCCACGTCCATCCCGAACCCTTCCAGCCGCAGCGCGACCTCGTGGCCGATGCGCCCAAGCCCAAGGATACCCGCGCGCCGCCCCCAGACCCGCCGTTGCAGCGGATAGCCCCCGCGCGAGGCCCACGACCCGTCGCGCACCCAAGCCTCGGCCCCGTTCATCCCCCGCGCCTGCATCAGCATCATGCCAACGCCAAGGTCGGCCACATCCTTGGTCAGCACATCGGGGGTGTTGGTCACCCGGATGCCGCGCGCCCGGCAAGCGTCAAGGTTCACCGCGTCATATCCCACGCCATAGACGCTTATCACCTCCAGCTTCGGGCAGGCCGCGATGACCTCGGCACTGGCGCCCAACTCGCCCCGCGTCGCCATACCGCGCACCCGTGGACCAACCTCAGCCAGAAACGCCGCCTTGTCCGCCGCTTCGAAATAGCGGTGCATCACGAAGGCTTCATCGAGTGGCTTTTGGTCCCAGTCGGGATAAGATCCCATCTGAATGATTTCCGGCTTGGGCATGTGAACTCCGGTGCGTTTGGCGCTTGACAGACTTTGTTATCGTTAACATAACCGGGAGAGAAGCGATTTGTCGAGGGCCGATTTCGCAGTTCTGAGGAGAATCGAGATGCCATCCCCCCTGTTTGACCTCACCGGCCAGCGCGCGTTTATCACCGGATCGTCGCAAGGCATCGGCTTTGCCTTGGCAAAGGCGCTGGCCGAGGCCGGGGCCGAGATAGTGCTGAACGGCCGCGATGCCGACAAGCTGGCCGCCGCCGCGCAACACCTGGGCGCGCGTAGTCTTGCCTTCGACGTGACCGACCACGCCGCCGCCCGCGCCGCGGTTGACGGGTTCGAGGCCGACACCGGCCCGATCACCATCCTTGTCAACAACGCCGGAATGCAGCACCGCGCACCCTTGGAAGATTTCCCGCCAGACGCGTTCGAGCGTCTGCTGCGCACCAATATCTCCAGCGTTTTCAACGTGGGCCAAGCCTGCGCGCGCCATATGATCGCGCGCGGTCGCGGCAAGATCATCAACATCGCCTCTGTGCAAACCGCCCTCGCCCGCCCCTCCATTGCGCCCTACACCGCCACCAAGGGCGCGGTGGGCAATCTGACCAAGGGCATGGCGACCGACTGGGCGAAATACGGGCTCAACTGCAACGCCATCGCGCCGGGGTATTTCGACACGCCCCTGAACGCGGCCCTCGTCGCCGACCCCGACTTCTCGGCATGGCTGCAAAAACGCACCCCCGCCGGGCGCTGGGGCAAGGTCGAGGAACTGGCGGGCGCCTGCGTTTTCCTCGCCTCCGACGCCGCGTCTTTTGTCAACGGCCACGTCCTCTATGTGGACGGCGGCATCACGGCGTCGCTGTGATGTTGCGCGTGGTGCTGATGGGGGTATCGGGCTGCGGCAAGTCCAGCGTGGGGGCCGCGCTGTCGGCCCGGCTTGGCGTGCCCTATATCGAGGGTGACGACCTGCACCCGCCGGAAAACGTCGCCAAAATGGCACGCGGAGAGCCGCTGACTGATGCCGACCGCTGGCCTTGGCTTGACCGCGTGGCTGAGACGCTGGCCACCCGCGCGCCCGCGATTGTCGGCTGCTCGGCGCTGAAACGCATCTATCGCGACCGCCTGCGCGCAGGGGCCGGTGGCGCGCTGCACTTTGTCCACCTTACCGGCGATCCGGCGCTGATCGCCGCCCGCATGGCGGCGCGCAAGGGCCACTATATGCCGCCCGCCCTGCTCGCCAGCCAACTCGCCACGCTGGAGCCGCCGGGCCCGGACGAAGGCGCGATCACGCTGTATATCGCGCAGTCCCTGCCCGAGATGGTCGCAACCGTCGCGGCAGCCCTGAAAGGACTCCGCCATGACTGACCGCATCGCGCTGATCGGGGCGGGCGCCATGGGCGGCGCCATCGGGGCGCGCCTGGTGCGCACCGGCACGCCGCTGACCGTGTTCGACCTCGACGCGGCCAAGGTCGCGGCCTTGACCGCTCTCGGCGCCACAGCAGCCCCCAGCGCCGCTGCCGCCGCCACCGGGGTGCGCGCGGTGATCCTTAGCCTGAACGCGCCCAAAATCGTGCGCGCCGCCGTCTTTGGCCCGCAGGGCGTGGCCGAAGGGGCGGCACCCGGCACGCTGCTGATCGACATGTCCTCCATCGACCCCGAGGCGACCAAATCGCTGGCGGCAGAGGCCGCAGCCCGTGGCTTGCGCTGGGTGGATAGCCCCCTGTCGGGCGGCGCGCCAAAGGCCGAGGTCGGGCAACTGACCCTGATGCAGGGCGGCGCTGCGGCGGATGTCGCCGAAGCGCAGGCGATCTTGTCACAGGTTGCCGCCAACCAGACCCGGATGGGCCCACCCGGCGCCGGGCAGACCACCAAGCTCATCAATCAGGTGCTGTGCGGCCTGAACTTCCTTGCCGTGGCCGAGGCGACAGCATTGGCAGAGGCCGCAGGCGTTGACGCGACCGCCATCCCCACCGCGCTGAAAGGCGGGCGCGCCGACAGCGCGATCTTGCAGGAATACATGCCCCGTTTCGCCGCGCGCGATTACCGCCGCACCGGCCGCATCGACAACATGGTCAAGGATCTGAACGGCGCGCAAGACCTCGCCCGCCTCACCCACACGCCGATGCCGCTGACCGCGATCTGCGCCGAGGTTCACCGTATGCTGACCGCTGCGGGCCTTGGCGGCGAAGATCAGGCGGCGCTGATGGAATTCTTCAACGGACCCAACAAGGAGGCTTTCCGATGATCACCCGCTACGCCCTGTTCGAGGGCCATGTCCGCGACGGGCAGGAACAGGCCTTTCGCGCCGCCGTGCTGGCCGAAATCCTGCCGAAATGGAAAGCCTTTCCCGGCGCGCTTGCCGTCCGCGTCAGCTTTGCCGAAGCGCGCGACGACGGCGCGCCAGAATACCCGCTGATCCTCGCGATCAGCTATCCCGACCTTGCCGCCGTCGATACAGCACTCGCCAGCCCGGTGCGCGCCGAGTCCCGCGCCGCCACGGAATCTGTGATGGCGCGCTTTTTCACCGGGCGCATCCATCACCACGTCACCAACGCCTATGACACCGAATTCTGACCCCCAAACGCCCCACCCTTGCATTCGCGGGGGCGTTGCGGTCTTGTCCTCTCAGTCACAGGAAGTCGATAGCCCACCCTTATGAGTAGCGCACGCAAGGCCCCCACGATGCAGGACGTTGCCCGGGTGGTGGGCGTCTCTCCCATGACCGTCAGCCGCGCCTTCCGCAATGACGCCTCGGTCAGCGAAAAGACGCGCGAGGCGGTGGTGAAGGCGGCAGAAGACCTTGGCTACGTCTTTGACAGCACCGCCTCGACCCTGCGATCCCAGCGCACCGGCTTTGTCGCCGTCACCATCCCCTCGATCAACAACGCCAACTTTGCCGATACCGTGCGCGGCTTGTCCGAGGGGCTGAAACCGCAGGGCTTGCAGATCCTGCTGGGCTACACCGACTACGACATCCACAAGGAAGAGGCGCTCATCGAACAGCTTCTGCGCCGCCGACCCGAGGCGATTGTGGTCACGGGCGGCAAACACACCGACCGCGCGCGCCGCCTGCTGGCCAACGCGGGTATCCCGGTGATCGAGACCTGGGATCTGCCGGACCATCCCATCGGCCATGTCGTCGGCTTCTCCAACGCGCAGGCGGTGGGCGAGATGGTCGATCATCTGGTGGCGCGCGGTGCCACCCGCATCGCCTTTATCGGCGGCGACGCCGACCGCGACACCCGCGGCACCGACCGCCGGCTGGGCTTTATCGCGGCGATGCAGCGCCACGGACTAGACGCCACGCGCCTTGTCGCCGTCGGCGCCCCGCCGATTTCGATGCGCGAAGGCGCGCTGGCAATGGCGGGCCTGCTCGACTCCTTGCCCGACACCGAGGCGGTGATCTGCGTCTCCGACCTCTCGGCCTTTGGCGCGCTCAGCGAATGCCAGCGTCGCGGCATCGCGGTCCCCGGTCAAGTCTCCATCGCGGGCTTTGGCGACTATGAGATCGCCGCCACCTGCGTGCCGGACCTCACCACGCTGAACCCATTCCCCCACGACATCGGCGCCAAAGCCGCCCAGATCATCGCAACAGCGCTCGCCTCGCCGGGATGCGACGCACAATGTATCAAACTGGCGCCAAAGCTGATTTCCCGCGCCAGCACCCGCTAGGTATTCGCGCCCAGCCCCAACCGCCGCCCCGCCTTCGCAAAAATGCACAGAGGCCCTGCATTTTCGTCGCCGCCCTGCGATTGACCGGCGCGAACCAAGCGGCGACAGTTCCCGCGAACCCTCAACCGGAGATCGCCCCATGACCGACAAACCCGCCCCGCATATCGCGCAAAAGGCCCCCTATGCCGTCGAGCTTGAGGCCGGAAAATCCTACTACTGGTGCAGCTGTGGCCAGTCGAAATCGCAGCCGTTCTGCGACGGCAGCCACAAGGGCAGCACCTTCGTGCCGCAGAAATTTGACGCCACCGAAAGCAAGACCGCCTACCTGTGCGGCTGCAAACATTCGGCCAACGCGCCCTTCTGCGACGGCTCGCACAAAGCGCTGTAAGCATCCCACGGGCCGCCGGGGCTTTACCGCTCCGGCCCCTCCTTCGCCAACGCGCGCAGGTCAGGCGCAATTGCGCAATAGCCGGGCAAGTCGGGCGCGCCCGCGCCGTGATGGGCCAGCCACTGCGTGCAATCCGCCTTGCGCCCACACGCCACACAACGCGCGACCATCAGCGATAGGTCGTCACCGGTCAGCCGCTTGTCGCGCAACGCGCCGCTCAGGCTCAGGCCCAGCGCCCGCGCCATGCCCCGCGTCAGCCAATAATGCTCGTCCAGCTTGTCCGTCATGTCCTCTCACAGCCCAAGTCAGGCGGCTCCCCGACCCCGCCACTATTGCCGCAAATTTCCGCGCCCAACATGACGCGGATCAATATGCCAATCATTGCGTGATCGACCCCATGAAGGCTTTCGCCGCGCCGCCGCCCGCGCTATCCTTGCCGCATGTTTACCATCGAGCATGATTTCGACGCGACCGTGATCACCCTCGTTGACGAGGGCGAGCCGCATTTGCAGGAAGACGTCACCGTGCAAGCATTCGAGGATTGCGTGACGATCGAGCAATATGACGAGCGCACCGATGAGGTGATGAAAATTACCCTGTCGATGGCGCAGGTGCGCGACATGGCGGCGGCGCTGAACCTGCCCGAAGGCGTCTATCGCCTGCGCCCCGCGCCCAAGAAATAGGCGCGCAACCCGGCCAAAAGACGCCTGATTTCAAAGCTTTGACGAAATGATCCCGGTGTTGAAGCCGCCCATGCGCAACTCGCCAAACAGTCGCTGATACTCGATTTTCGGGCACAGGTTCTCGATCACCCGCAGGCCATGCGCCTCGGCGGTAGCCGTCGCCCCGGCGTGTTGCACCCCAAGCTGCATCCAGATCGTGCGCAGATGCGGCAGATGCGCCAGCGCCTCGTCCACGATGCCCGGCACCGCGTCTGATCGGCGAAAGATGTCCACCATATCAACCGGCTCGGGGATAGCCGTCAGGTCCGCGCGCACCGTCTCGCCAAACAGCACCTCTCCGGCATGGCCCGGATTGACCGGGATCACGCGAAACCCCTTCAGCCCCAGATAGCGCGCGACATAATAGCTTGGCCGCACCGGATTCATCGAAATGCCGACGACGGCAATCACCTTCGTCTCGGTCAGGATCTGGCGCAAAAGGGCATCGGGATAGGCACTCATCCCGCAACGATACCGCACCGCAGGCGGTTGGCAACGGTGAAAGCGCCGCACAAAGAAGCGCCCGGACACAATGCCGGGCGCCAGTCGCGGAACGAGGGACAGTGCATAGAAACTCAGGGGTTCCGAACCTGGGCTTCGCTGTTAACAGATAAGGTCGGAACCGCCCGTTTTAAGAGCCTGTCGCGATTCTGTGAAAAATTGGTTACCGGCGCGCCAAAAGTCGCGCATACCGCCTAGCCGCGCGTCTGCACCGCGTAAAGCGCCACCGCCGTCGCGTTTGAGACGTTGAGCGAGCCAAATCCCCCCGCATAGGGAATACGCACCAGCGCATCACAGGTCTCGCGCGTCTTTTCGCGCAGACCCGGCCCCTCGGCGCCCATCACAAGACCAATCGGCCGCGTGCCGCTCGCGGCCAGCGCCTCGCCCAGCGTTTGCCCCGCCTCGCCGTCCAGCCCGATCAGCAGATAGCCCATCGCCTTCAACGCCTCCATCGCGTCGGACAGGTTGGTGACGCGGAAATATGGCTGCCGCTCCAGCGCGCCAGAGGCGGTCTTCGCCAGCGCCCCGGTTTCCGGCGCGGAATGGCGGGCGGGCGCAATTACCGCGCGCGCGCCAAACACCTCGGCAGAGCGCAGAATGGCGCCGACGTTATGCGGATCGGTAACGCGGTCCAACAGCACCACCAACGGCGCGCCCGGCCCGGCGGCGCAGCGATCCTCCAGCCGCCCCCAGTTCAGCGGCTTGACCTCAAGCGCCGCGCCCTGATGCACCGACTCCGGGTCGATCGGCACGTCAAAATGGCGCGGATCAACGATTTCCGGCGTCATGCCGCTGGCCGCAATCGCCTCGGGCAGCTTGTCGGCGGCGTTCTTGGTCAAGACCAGCCGCAGCTTTTCCCGCGCGGGGTTTTCCAGCGCATCGCGCACGGCGTGCAGGCCAAACAGCCACAGGGTCTCTGCCGCAGCGGCGCGGCGCGACCGCTCTTTGTCGATGACCCAGGCTGGTTTCTTCATGGCATGTCCCTTTTGTGCGGGCCGCGACAATGGGGCCGCAGGCCGCAGCGCGCAAGGGATTTCGCGCGCGCCAGCGCCACCGCGCGCAAAGCGGCGTTTCGGCCTTGACGCCTCTGGGGGGGTCCGCTAATCACCCCGCCATGTGGGCGACGCGCTGCAAGGTGCGGCAGCAGACTGTAACTCTGCGGAGGCGACTCACGCCTGGTTCGATTCCAGGGTCGCCCACCAACTCTTCCCTCCTGTTGCAAACACACGACGGGCTGATTACCAGCGGGCACACCCCGGCCGAGGCATTATCGTCCACCGCCCGGCACCGCAGATCCCTGCCCCCCACAGCCTTGCGCCATCAGGCCGCCGACGATTCGCACCTTTCGACCCGTGAATGCTCACCGCAGCAGACGTTTGCCTAAATTTTGCGCAGACAGCGAAGTCGTTTTGATCGCAGCGCCCCAAACCCACGCAACGTGCCGCGCAAAAGCACCGGCCTGACACCCTCGCATCCGCAGCCACATGGCGATTTTAGGCAATCGTTTTATAAACTTACCCATATCACCATCAACGCCGTGTGTCGCGCCGCGCCTCACCCCAGCCTTGCCAGCGGCATCTTGCCGTTTTGGCAAGCCCATCGGAGAGGTGTCTTGATAATTTTACACGGCGGTATTACGAGTTACCCTATCGGATGGTGGCTTTTATACCCTCGCGATGCTCTGCTCGGCGGTTATTTACCGCGCAATACTGAGAGAGAGATTTGTCATGTTATTTGATGCACCCCTCTTGGCGTTTGTGGCTGCTTTGGTTGTCAGCTTCGTCCTTATCACAACAAAATCCGTGCATGGCCGCTTCACGCTTGATTGCGTTGCCGGTGCGCAGAAAATCCATTCCGGCTCTGTTCCCCGCGTTGGCGGTGTTGCGGTCGTCCTTGGCGCCTGCGCCGGGGGCCTGTTGCTGAGCCCCGCCAGCGAGCTGTGGTGGATGCTGGCCGCATCGGCGCTGCCGGCCTTCGCGTTGGGGCTGGCCGAAGACGTCACCAAGGTCGTGGGCGTCAAATTGCGCTTGCTGGCGACCGTCTGTGCCGGGGTGACCTTTTCGCTCGCAACCGGCTATTCGATCCATAACCTCGGCATCGCGCCGCTGGATGTGGTGCTGGGCCTGCCGCTGGTCGCGGTGGCCTTTACCGGCTTCGCCGTCGGCGGCGTCACGAATGCGTTCAACATCATCGACGGCTGCAACGGTCTGGCCGCAGGCACCGCGCTGATCCTGTTCGCGGCCTTCGCGGCCATCGCCTATAAAGTCGGTGACGTGCAACTGCTCGGCGCCACGCTGGTCGGCATGAGCGCGGTCGCCGGGTTCTTTGTGGTCAACTTCCCGATGGGCAAGCTGTTTTTGGGTGATGCGGGCGCCTATTCGATCGGCTTCCTGCTTGCGGCGATTGCTGTCGCCTTGCCTGCGCGCAACCCCGACGTCTCGCCACTGATTGGCCTTCTCGTGCTGATTTACCCTGTGTCCGAGACGATCTATTCGGTCGTCCGGCGCATGAAGCGCGGCGGCGGCGCGATTGGTCAACCCGACCGCCTCCACCTGCACAGCCTGATATATAAGGCGCTTCACACCGTCATCGACACATCTGTGCTGCGCAACTCGGCCTCCAGCGTGCTGCTCTGGGGCCTGCCGCTGATCTCGGCGGTGATGGCGGTGGCGGTGGCGCGCGGGGATGCGGAACTGGTTCTGCTCGCCACCGTGGTCAATATCGCCCTCTACCGCGCCGCCTACAGCATTGCGGGGTTTGCCGCGCGTCGGGCAAGCGCGCCGCGGTTGCTCCCCAAGCCCACTGCACCCCCCAAAGGACAACGCCCTGCCCTTGGCGCGCAAATGGCGGGGGCGCCGTCCCAAACAGAGTATGCCCTGGCCGATGCTTCCGCTCACTGACGCCCCTTGGTATGTCGCCCAAGTGCGCCCAAACTGCCTGCCGATGGCGGTTCGTGGGCTGACGCGGCAAGGTTTTGGCCTGTTTCTGCCCAAGATCATTTTGGACCCAAAAAAGACCAGCAGGGGCAAGAGGGCTTGGGTGCCGCTGTTCCCCGGCTACATCTTCGTGCGCTTCGATCCGACCCGCCCGGCGTGGCGCGCAATCAACAGCACGCGCGGGGTGTCCAAACTGGTGAGCTTTGGCGCCGACGGGCCGCGCCCGGTGCCCGGCGGGCTGATCGGCGCATTGCAGGCGCGCTGCGATGACAACGGCATGCTTCTTGCCCCCGACGACCTCGCCCCCGGCGACCGTGTCCGCCTGCTGCGCGGCCCGTTTGCCGACATCGTCACCGAGATAGAGCGGGTAGAGCCTGACCGCCGCATCTGGCTCTTGATTGACATCATGGGGCGGCAAACCCGCGTCGGCGTCGATTTCGAGGATCTGGCGCGGGCGTAACCCCCACCGCCGCCCAAATCTTCGCCCAGAGCCGCCAACGCGGCTCGACGCACCGGCGATTACCCGCTAAATCTTGCACCAACCATATGATTTCCGGGGTTTCCGCATGAGCGACCGTTCTTACCGTTTCACCCACGCCATCACCCGCGCCCCCGCTGCCAGCATCACCAGCGGCCTGCGCGCCGTCGATACCGGAACCCCCGACCTCGCACTGATGCAGCAACACCACGCCGATTACGTCGCCACCCTGCGCGCCACCGGCGCCACCGTGATCGAACTGCCCGCCCTGCCCGCCTACCCCGACTCCGTCTTCGTCGAGGACACCGCCCTTTGCCTGCAAGAAGGCGCCGTCGTCATGCGCCCCGGCGCGCCGACCCGGCTGGGCGAGGCCGCCGAGATGGCCCCCACCCTGCGCGCGCTTTACGCCGAGGTTGTCACCATCGACGGCCCCGGCACCATTGAGGGCGGCGACATCCTGACCACCGAACGCGAAATCCTCGTTGGCCGCTCTGCCCGCACCGACGCCGCAGGCATTGCCGAAATGACCCGCGCCGTCGCCCGCTGGGGCTACGCGGTGCGCGAGGTCTTCACGCCCCCCGGCGTCCTCCACTTCAAAACCGACTGCTCGCTCTTGGACGGCGAAACCATCCTCGCCACCAAACGCCTTGACGCCTCCGGTTGCTTCAAAGGCTACCGCGTGATCCACACCGCCGAGGGCGAAGAGGCCGCTGCCAACGCGATCCGCTTCAACGATGTCGTCCTGCTCCCCTCAGGCTTCCCCCGCACCGCCGAGGCTTTGTCCCGCGCGGGCTTCACCCTGCGCGAGATCGGCAACAGCGAATGTGCCAAACTCGATGGCGGCATGTCCTGCCTCAGCCTGCGGTTTTCGCCCACCCGATAGGGTCGTGACTGCCGTTTCAGCATTTTCCCCTGCGCGGCCGCCACCCGCGCTGCTATAGTCCACACGACAACGTGAGGCAGGACAACGCATGGCCGCTAAAGACACCACAGCGCAAAACTTCAACATCCTGATTATCGGTCAGGGTGGCCGCCTGAAGTATGAGGCGCTGCTGTTCGCCGCCAGCCTGCGCGCCTCCAACCCCGACCTCAAAGCGCGGCTTTTCATCGCCGAGCCGCAGCCCGGCCCGCGCTGGCGCGAGGATCCCCGCATCCACGACCCCGCCGCGCGCCAGATGCTCACCGACTTGGGCGCCACCTTCCTGCCGTTCGAAAACCGCCACTTCGGCGACAACTACCCCAACGGCAACAAGATCGAGGCGCTGCTGGCGATGCCAGAGGGCGAGCCCTTCGTCTTCTTCGACACCGACACCCTCATCACCGGCCCGCTCGCCTCAGTCCCGTTCGACTTCACCAAACCCTCCGCCTCGCTGCGCCGCGAAGGCACATGGCCCACCATCGAACTTTACGGCCCCGGCTATGGCCAGATCTGGAAATCGCTCTACGACAAATTCGGCCTCGATTACCAAAGCTCGCTCGACCCGACGCAGCCCGACGAATTCTGGGCGCGCTACCTCTATTTCAACGCCGGCTGGTTCTTCCACCGCTGCCCGCGCGAATTTGGCGAGCGTTTCCTCACCTACGCCCTGCAAATCCGCGACAACCCGCCGGAGGAGATCATCTGCCAAACCATGTATCCCTGGCTTGACCAGATCGCCCTGCCGCTGGTGATCCATTCCCTTGGCGGCGGTCGCCACACCCTCCCCGACGGCCTGCTTGATGGCTCGGTCTCCTGCCACTATCGCCTGCTGCCGCTGCTTTACGCGCGCGAAAGCGATGCGGTGGTGAAAGTGCTGGAAGACATCGCCGCGCCGAATGCGATGAAAAAACTGCTGCGAGAGTATGAGCCGGTCAAGAAGCTGGTCTATCAGGGCAAGGGCCGCAAGGTGCGCGACCTGTTCGACCGCGCCGACCTGCCGCGCCGCGAACAATCGATCCGCAACACGATCAAGCGCGAGAACCTCTGGATGCGCTAGGCAGTCAGGCCGCCGCCCCTTGCGCCTGCCCCCCTGCGTCACCCGACGCGCCACGCTTGACATGAATTTTATCCGGGTGTAAATCGACTCAACCCAAGGAGTCGACCATGCACAGATCAGTCACCGCATTTCAAGGCACAACCCGGATCGCCTTCGGCCCGCTGGCCGAGGTGGCACGCAGCGTGCATCACGCCGTCGCCGCACAGATTCGGCAAGAGATTCTGGCCTTCGAGGATGCCACCGGCCGCGTCGTCGATCTCAACCTGTCGGGCAGCGCCGATGACGTTGCCGCCCGCTACACCCTCCCGCCCGACACCCGCGCCCGCGGCCGCCCGAAACTGGGCGTCACCGCGCGCGAGGTGACGCTGTTGCCGCGCCACTGGGACTGGCTCGCCACCCAACCCGGCGGCGCCTCCGCCACCCTGCGCCGTCTGGTCGAAACCGCCCGCCGCACCGGCGCCGCGGGCGACCGCCGCCGCACCGCGCAAGAGGCCGCCTACCGCGTGATGCAGGCGCTCGCCGGCGACCTACCCGGCTATGAAGAGGCGCTGCGCACCCTCTTTGCCGATGACGCCGAGGGCTATGACCGCAACATCGCAACCTGGCCCGAGGACGTGCGCCGCTACTGCCGCGCCCTCGCCTTCCCGCCCGAACCCAACGACGCGGCCGAGGCCTGAGGCTCGCGCGCCCGGATGCAGTAAATCGTATGCATGAAAAACATACGATTTACATACGATTTACATACGCCCGCCGCGCCCCCAATTTCTTCTTGGCAAAAATACTCACCTGCAACCCCAGCCCCGTGACCCGCCGCCTCAAACCGGGCGCAGCACTATCGTATGTCTGAAAAACATACGAAAAACATACGGCTTACACATCGAAATAATCGCCTGTCTCCAATGGCTTGGTGCCGATCTTGCCCCCGCCCTTCATGTCGCAGTTGTGCCGCGCGGCCCCCTCCCCTAACTTGACGTCAAACAGCCCCCGGGAGGACACTATGACCAAGGCCTATGGTTTCGACACCCTTCAAATCCACGCCGGCGCCCGCCCCGACCCCGCCACCGGCGCGCGGCAGACGCCGATCTACCAGACCACCGCCTATGTCTTCCGCGACGCCGACCACGCCGCCGCGCTTTTTAACCTGCAAGAGGTCGGCTACATCTACTCGCGCCTGACCAACCCCACCGTCGCCGTGCTGCAAGAGCGTATCGCCACGCTGGAGGGCGGCGCGGGCGCGGTTTGCTGCTCCTCCGGCCATGCTGCGCAGATCATGGCGCTGTTTCCGCTCATGGCGCCGGGACGGAATATCGTCGCATCCACAAGGCTTTACGGCGGGACGCTCACCCAGTTCAGCCAGACGATCAAGCGCTTTGGCTGGTCCGCCAAGCTGGTTGATTTCGACGACCTCGCCGCGGTCGAGGCCGCCATAGACGGCGACACCCGCGCGGTGTTTTGCGAATCCATCGCCAATCCGGGCGGCTATATCACCGACCTCGACGCGATCGCGGCGATCAGCAACCGCCACGGCATTCCGCTGATCGTTGACAACACCTCTGCCACGCCGTGGCTCTGCCGCCCGATCGAACACGGCGCAACGCTGGTGGTGCATTCGACCACCAAATACCTCACCGGCAACGGCACCGTCACCGGCGGTTGCGTCGTCGACTCGGGCAAATTCGACTGGTCCGCTTCCGACAAGTTCCCCTCGCTATCCGCCCCCGAACCCGCCTATCACGGCCTGAAATTCCACGAGACGTTCGGCAGCCTCGCCTTCACCTTCCACGGCATCGCCATCGGCCTGCGCGACCTTGGCATGACGATGAATCCACAAGGCGCCCACTATACCTTGATGGGAATTGAGACGCTTAGCCTAAGGATGGAGCGTCACGTCGCCAACGCCAAGCGCATCGCCAACTGGCTGGAGGGCGACGCGCGGGTGGAAAAGGTCACCTACGCGGGCCTTGCCTCCTCGCCCTACCACGGTCGCATGGCGCGGATTTGCCCCAAGGGCGCAGGTGCTTTGTTCACCATCGCGCTGAAGGGCGGCTATGACGCCTGCGTCAAACTGGTCGATAGTCTGGAGATTTTCAGCCACGTCGCCAACCTGGGCGACACCCGTTCGCTGGTGATCCACCCGGCCTCGACCACCCACCGCCAGCTTGAGCTGGACCAGCAGATCAAGGCCGGCGCCGGGCCAAACGTGGTGCGTCTGTCAATCGGCATCGAGGACGCCGAGGATCTGATTGCCGATCTGGATCAAGCGCTTAGCAAGGCCAGCGCCTGATCCAGACGACCGGCCCCAACGGGGCCGGTCCCACCTATGGCGCGATATTGATCACCACGGTCACATCTGCGGTGATATTCATCTCGCCCTGCGCAATCGGCACCGCCTCGGCTTTCGCCATGGCAAAGGTGCCCATCATCACCGGGCGCGGGCCCGCCCCCCCATCCTCGGAAATCGACTGGATCACCCCCAGCTTAACCCCCGCCGCATCCGCATAAAGCCGCGCCTTGCGCAGCGCCTCCACCACCGCCGCCTTGCGCGCCGCGTCCTCCGCCGGTTGCCGCGCGGCGATATCAAACGACACCCCCGAGAACGTATTCGCGCCGTTTTTCACCACGCCGTCCAGCACCGCGCCCAGATGATCCAGCGCGCGCACCCGCACGTTGACCCCGTTCGACGCCACATATCCCACGATCTTGGGCGCCTTCCCCATTGAAGAGGCGGAGTTATCCCAGCGCGGCCCCAGCGACAGGCCCGATGTCTGCACATCCTTCTCGGCAATGCCTTCGCTTTTCAACTGGGCGATCACCGCCGCCAGTTGCGCCGAATTCTGCGCCATGGCCGCCGCCGCCGTCGCCCCCTCGCTGGTCACGCCCAGCGTCACCGTCGCCATGTCCGGCACTACGGAAATCGAGCCCTCGCCCGTCACCGTGATCTGCCCCGGTGCCGGGTCCGCCAGCACAGGCGCCGCCAATACAATCAAAAGCAGAGCCGTATTCAGAATCCGCATAAATGATCCTCCAATTCACGCACAAACTTGCGCGATCCTAGCCCAAGCGAGCGCCACCGCACGGGTCTTTCCTTTCCGTCGGCAATTTCCTGCTGTAGACAATACACGACTTTGGCGGAGACTCCCCGTCCTCCGCAGTCCTGTGCTAGAGCCTAGGAATGAAACCAAGTTTTGCACTCAATTTGTCGCACGAAGGCATTGGCCTTCTGCACCGCACCATCCGCGGCTGGCTGCTGGTGGGCGAAGTCGCGCTGGACGTTCCCGATCTGGCCGAGGCGATGGGCTATCTGCGCAGCACAGCGCTGGGGCTGGAGCCGCGCGGGATCACGACCAAGCTGATCCTGCCCGCCTCGCAAATCCTTTACACCACGATTGATGCACCCGGCCCCACCGCGTCAAAGCGGCGCGCACAAATCCGCGCCGGGCTGGAAGGGATGACCCCCTATGCGGTTGACGATCTGGTTTATGACTGGGCCGGAACCGGCAACCTGGTGCAGGTCGCCATCGTCGCACGCGAGACGCTGGACGAGGCCGAAAGCTTTGCCACCGAACATCGCTTTGGCCCGGTGTCGTTCGTGGCGATCCCTGCGGCAGGCGAGTTCGCGTCAGAGCCTTTCTTCGGGGCGACCAAGGCCTCAATCGACCTGCTGGACGGTGACAAAGTCGAACGGGATCAAGACCCTGTGCGTATCGTCGGTAGAGCGGTCCTGCCGCGCGCCGAGACCGACGAGCCCGCCGAGGCTGAGGAAATCCGCGCGGCACCTGAGGAGGCTGCGGCGGACATCGTCCATGCCCCGGCCCCCGAGGCAGAGCCTGCCCCCGTGGTCGAAGAACCAGAGGCACCCGCGCCCGTAGAGACGCCAGCCGTTGCCGCCGATCCGATTGTCGCCGCGGAACCGGTGGCAGACGTTGCCCCGCCGCCGGCCGAACCCGCGGCACCCGCGCCGGAACCCGAGCCGCCGTTGGTCATTCCGGCCGACGACGCGCTGAACGACCTCCCGCACAAACCCGTTGTGCTGGAGGAACTGGGCGACGTTCCCCCCGAGGCGCCCTCATCGGCACGGCCGAAGTTGGAAACCTTGAGCACCAGCGTGACCGATCCGGTGATCGAGGACACGCCCATCAGCGACACGCCCATCAGCGCAAAAACGTCTAGTCCGTTCGGCGGCAAAGCGAAAGGCGAGAGCGCCAAAGGGACCGCGCCTGCCGAGATCGGCGCGCCCACGTTCAGCAGCCGCCGCACGCTACCCGGCGCAAACGACGCCCTTGGGGTGCCGAAGCTTGGGGCCGCCGTGCCCGTGACAAGCACACCGCCCGTGACCAAGGCGGAGGAGGCCCCAAGCCCCGCGAAAACCGGCGCGCCCGCGCTTGGCGGCGTCAGCTCACCAACCAAGCCGCGCCCCGCGACGATGCCCGATGCGGTGCGCACCGCGCTTGCCGCCAAGGCCGCAAAACCGCCGGCGTTCAAAGCGCAAAAGCCAACCATCCCGGCAAAGCCCAAGGCAAACAGCGGCGAACCCCTGACCCGCTTCATCCCGCACAAAGGCAAGCCCGGCGCGGCCGCAATCGAACCACCGGCCCCCAGCACGCCCATCCCGGCCAGCGAACAAGAGGCCATGACGGTGTTCGGCGCGCGCGGCGATGGGGTGCAACGTGGCAAGCCGCGCTATCTTGGCCTGATCCTGACGGTTATTCTGCTCGCCCTGCTTGCGGCAGTTGCGCTTTGGTCAACGGTTTTTCTGTCTGACAATAGCGCGACCGGTCCAAAGACGACGCAAACCGCCTCGGTCGCGCCCGCCAAACCGGCGGCAGAAGCGGCACCCGCCTCCAGCACAGAGACCAGCGGCCAGACGCTGTCTGCCACCGTGGCGAACCCGGCAGCCCCGGCACCGGCAGAGGTTGCAGCGACCGGCACACAAGCCGCCCAAGCGTGGCAACCGCAAGCGGGGCTTGGCACGCCAAAGGTCGATGGGTCGAACGGGATGGCACTTGCCTCGGTTGACCCAAAGGTTGCCGTGCCAGCAACCGCCCCGCGCCCAGAGGCGACAACGCTTGTGTCTGACGTCGCACCCGAACCCGCGCAAACCCCGCCTTCGCTTGCAGATATTGCCGCCGCGAAGGCCGCAGCGGCAGTGGCGGCAACGACGGCGGTGGCGCAGCCTGATACCGCCGTTGCAGCGCTGACGCCACCAACTGCCCCCTTGGGCGCCATCACCGCGCCGGAGGTTGCACCGGCCACCCCGCAAGCGAACGCGGCGCCGCTGGACCCGCCACCGGAGGCCGACCCCGCCCTGTCGCACGTCAAACCAAAGCCCCGCCCCGCCGCTCTTGGCGGGCCAATTACAGCGGCCACCGCAGCATCGGTTCAACCCGCGCAAGCGCCTGTGGCTGACACCAGCACCAGTGCCATGGCGCCGGTCACGACGATCCGCCCGAAGGGTCGCCCCGCCAGTCTGGATGCCGCTCCGGTCGCCGTTGCGCAAACCCCGCCGCCCACTCCTCCGGGAATACTGGTCGAACCCACCAGCCCCCTTGCGATTGCCTCGTCGATTGTTCCAAAGACGCGGCCAGCTAAATTTGCCGCTGTCGCCGCAGCGACGCCAGCAGCAGCGCCCCTGCCCCAAAGCGATTCCACCGCGTCAATCAACCAAGCCCTTGCCGCAGCGGTTGCCGCCCCTCAGCCAAAGGTGACGCAGGCTAGCACGGCGATGGTTGCGGCGGCTGACAGCAAACCAGAGCCGGCGGTCGATGTGCCCCAAATACCGGTCAGCGCCTCGGTCGCGAATGAGGCCACTGTCGCGTCGGCCATCAACGTCAACCGCGTCAATCTGCTGGGCGTCTATGGCACCAACTCTGACCGCAGGGCGCTCGTGCGCCTGCCGAACGGCCGCATCCTCAAGGTGCAAGTCGGCGATGCCTTGGATGGCGGACGCGTTGCCGCCATCGGCACCGACAACCTCTACTACGTCAAGAACGGTCAGAACGTGCAACTGACCATGCCGCGCGGCTGATCAGCTGGCTTTCAGCACGCCCCGGTCGATCTGATCCTGCTCGATCGACTCGAACAGCGCCCGGAAATTCCCCTCGCCGAACCCATCGTCGCCCTTGCGCTGAATGAATTCGAAGAAGATCGGGCCGATCACGGTTTTCGAGAATATCTGTAGCAGGATCCGGGTCTCGCCACCGCCCACCACACCCTCGCCATCAATCAGGATGCCGTATTTCGCCAGCTTCTCCAGCGGCTCCTCATGCCCCACCACACGGGTCTTGCTAAGTTCGTAATAGGCCATCGGCGGCTTGGGCATGAACTTCAGCCCGCGCGCGGCAATCTCATCCGTGGCGGCGTAGATGTCGTTGGTGCCGACCGCGATATGCTGGATACCCTCGCCGTTATAGCGTTTGAGGTATTCCACGATCTGCCCGGTCTCGCCACGATCCTCGTTGATCGGAATACGGATACGCTCGCAGGGCGAGGTCAGCGCGCGGCTGTGCAGGCCAGAAAACTTACCCTCGATATCGAAGAACCGGATTTGCTTGAAGCCGAAGATATCGCCGTAGAACTTGAACCAAGTGTCCATGTTCCCCTTGTGGACATTGTGCGTCAGATGGTCGAGGTAGTGGAACCCCACCCCCGTCGGTTTCGAAGCAGCGACCCAATCAAACTCGGCGTCATAGGGGTTTTCGCTTCCGTAGCGGTCGGTGAAATACAGCAAGCTGCCGCCGATGCCGACGATCGCAGGCAGATCGAGCGCTTTGTCCGCGCCAAGGTAGGGCTGCGCCCCTTTGGCAACCGCATGGTCAAACGCGTGCGCCGCATCCACGACGCGCCAGCACATCGAGGGCGCGCAGGGGCCGTGTTCCGCAACAAACCGCATGGCCTGACTGCCCGGCTCGGCGTTAAGAACGTAGGTGATGTCGCCCTGCTGCCACAGTTCGACCGCCTTGCGCTTGTGGCGTGCGGTCAGTGCAAAGCCCATGCGCGCGAAAAGGTCGCGCAGCACTTGCGGATCGGAATGAGCGAATTCGACAAACTCGAACCCATCGGTGCCCGCCGGATTGGCCGCTGAAATCACCGCCTTGGGGGCGGAATGCGGAAATGGTCCCATGATGTAGCTCCTGTGCGCGTTTGATCTGAAGATACGCCTCACACATCGCGTTTTTTGCGCATTCTTTAGTGCGGAGCCACCAATTCGCGCGTAACCTCCGCGCCGATGTGGCGTAATACGCGGAGCTTACGCATATGCTGGACCAAACCGATTCCCGCCTGCTGGCAGAGTTGCAAAAGAATGCCCATCTGACGGCCGAGGCGTTGGGTGAGATTCTGAACCTCTCGCCCAGTCAGGCCGGTCGCCGCCGCCAACGGCTGGAGGCAGAGGGCTTTATTGTCGGCTATGCCGCCCGGCTTGATCCGACCCGGATTGGTCTGTCGGTGCAGGCCTTTGTGCAGGTCCAATTGACAACCCATGCGCCCGAGGGCGCGCGGTCGTTCGCCACGTTGGTCAGCACGCGGCCCGAGATCATCAGCGCCTGGACCCTGACCGGCGAGGCGGATTATCTGCTGCGGGTCTATTGCGCAGACCTGCCCGCGCTGAACCGCCTGATCCACCAGATCCTGCTGCCCCACCCCGCCGTGGCGCGCGTGCAAAGCCAGATCGTGATGGATCAGTTCAAGGCCGACGCGCCGCTGCCAACGTAAACCTCAGCGCCGCCGGAAGGTCGCGTAATCCGGCACGCGCCCTTCGCGCAGGGCCTTTTGCTCATACCGCGTCGAAAACCAATCGTCCCACGGCGTGCCGGAATGGGCCACGAGGTCAAAGCCCGCCTTGGGCACCTCAAGCAAGGTCTGGCGCATGTAGTCGGGAATGTCGGTCGCCACGCGGAACTCTGCCCCCGGCGCCATCACCTGCGCCAAGGGAACCAGATGGTCCTGCGTCACAAACCGGCGGCGATGGTGGCGGCGTTTTGGCCAAGGGTCGGGGTAGTTGAGGAAGGCGCGCGCGACCCGTTCCTTGGGCAGCACATCAAACAAATCGCGCACATCGCCCGGATGCACGGCAAGGTTGGTGACGCCCGCGCGGCGGATTTTGCCCAGCAGCATCGCCACACCATTGATGAACGGCTCGCACCCGATCAGACCAATCTCGGGATAACGCGCGGCCATATGCACCATATGCTCGCCGCCGCCAAAGCCGATCTCCAGCCACAGCGGGCGGTCATCGCCAAACATCGTCTCCAGATCAAGCGGCGCGCGCTCCGGGTTTTCGGCAGGCCACACGCCATGCGGGCGCAGCGTCTCAAGATCCTCGGAGAGGTAGGTCTTTTGCGTGCCCCGCAACGTCTTGCCGTGGCGCCGCCCATAGAAGTTGCGCCATTCCGGCGCGGCATCCTCGGGCAAGCCGCCCGTTTGCCCGTCGTCGTCTGTCGTGGTGTCTTCGGTCATGTCAGTCCTGATCCCGGCTTTGGGGCGTCTAAGCGGACCCACGCGCCAAGGTCAAGCAATGATCGCCCGTCAGCCCCGACCGCGATAGGGTTGCACACCCTGCTCGGGGATCCACACGCCTTCGGGTGGCGCGCCGGTTTGCCAGAATACATCAATCGGAATGCCACCGCGCGGATACCAATAGGCGCCAATGCGCAGCCATTTGGGGTCGAGGAGCGCCACCAGTCGCTTGCCTATATCCAAGGTGCAATCCTCGTGGAACGCGCCGTGGTTGCGGAAGGACACGAGGTAGAGCTTCAGCGATTTCGACTCGACCAGCCAGTCGCCCGGAATGTAGTCGATCACGATGTGCGCGAAATCCGGCTGGCCGGTCATCGGGCAAAGCGAGGTGAATTCCGGCGCGGTGAAGCGCACGACATACTCGGTGCCGGAATGTCCGGCGGGCACCCGTTCGAGGATCGCCGCCTCCGGGCTTTCCGGGGCCGAGGTCGGCTGCCCCAGTTGGGACAGCCCGGATACGTCGGTCTTGACCATCAGAGACCCTTTTTCAACACATCCGCCAGATCGGTGCGTTCCCACGAGAAGCCGCCGTCGTTCTGCGGCGCGCGGCCAAAGTGGCCATACGCGGCGGTGCGCGCATAGATCGGGCGGTTCAGGCCCAAATGCGTGCGAATACCGCGCGGGGTCAGGTCCATCGCCTGCGCAACGGCACTTTCAATCGCGGCCTCATCCGCTTGCCCGGTGCCGTGGGTGTCGACATAGATCGACAGCGGCTTGGCCACCCCGATGGCGTAAGACAACTGGATCGTGCAGCGATCCGCGAGGCCAGCGGCCACCACGTTCTTGGCCAGATAGCGCGCGGCATAGGCGGCCGAACGGTCAACCTTGGTCGGATCCTTGCCCGAAAACGCGCCGCCGCCATGCGGGGCAGCACCACCGTAGGTATCCACGATGATCTTGCGCCCCGTCAAACCCGCGTCGCCATCCGGGCCGCCGATCACGAAGGTGCCGGTGGGGTTGACCCACCACTCGGTTTTCTCCGTGATCCAGCCCGACGGCAGAACTTCGCGGATATAGGGCTCCACGATGGCGCGGATGTCGGCAGAGGTTTGTTTCTTGTGCGCATGTTGGGTCGAGAGCACGATCGAGGTGACTTCGACCGGCCTGCCATCCTCATAGCGCAGCGACAATTGCGACTTGGCATCCGGGCGCAGGTCGGGCTCTGCCCCCGATTTGCGCGCTTCCATCAGGCGGCGCAGGATTGCGTGGGCGTAATGGATCGGCGCTGGCATCAGTTCCGGCGTTTCCGTGCAGGCATAGCCGAACATGATGCCCTGATCGCCAGCGCCGTCACGGTCCACGCCCTGCGCGATATGGGCCGACTGCTTGTGCAGATAGTTATGCACCTTCAGCGTTTCCCAATGAAACTTCTTCTGCTCGTAGCCGATGTCTTTGACGCAATCGCGCACGATACCGTCCACGCGGTCCATGAAGGCGTCGAGTTTCTCGGGGTCGCTGAGGCCCACCTCACCGCCGACCACAACGCGGCTGGTGGTGGCAAAGGTCTCACACGCGACGCGCGCATTCGGCTCTTCGGTCAGAAAGGCATCAAGGACAGCGTCCGAGATACGGTCACAGACTTTGTCGGGGTGACCCTCCGAGACGGACTCGGACGTGAACGTGTAATTCTTGCGTGACATGGGGAAGTGCTCCGTTGGGTAAATCTGCCACGCCAGGAAGCCGTTGTGACAGTTGTGCAAAGGCGGGGTATCCCCACCGACCCGCGCGGTCAATGGGCGATTCGCCGCCGCCGAAGGAATAGCCCGAAAGCGAGCGCGAGAAGCAACACCGCAATGGGCATATCGCCCGTGCGGCTATAGGGCGTTGGCGGAAATGCCCCGGGAATGGCCGCGTCAATATGCCCCTCGGCCAACATCGGCAGGCTTTGCAGCACCCGCCCCCGCGCGTCGATCACCGCAGAGACGCCGGTATTGGCGTCGCGCAACATCGGCAAGCCCTGCTCGATCGTTCGCAGCCGCGCCTGCGCCAGATGCTGGAACGGCCCGGACAGGGTGCCAAACCACGCGTCATCGGTGACTTGCAGCATCCAGTCCGCCCGGCGCGGCGCGGCGCTTACATCCTGTGGAAACACGGCCTCGTAACAGATCAGCGGCAACACGGAGCCAAGCGGGCCAAGGTCAAGCACCGCCGCCCCCGGCCCAGGCGTATAGCCATTGCCCTGCGAGGGCGCGTAATCAGGGATGCCGGTGATCTGGTACAGCAGGTCGCCCAGCGGGATATACTCGCCGAACGGCACAAGGTGATGCTTGTCGTAAGTGCTGGTCACCCGGCCCGCCGGATCAAGGACCGCAAGACTGTTATAGGCGCGGTCAGCCTCCGTCCGCTGTATGCCAAGTGCCACGGTCGCGCCGTTAGCAGCGCTTGCGATCAGTTGCAGCCCTTGCCCGGCGCGATTGAGCAGAAACGGCACCGCGGTTTCCGGCCAGACGATCAAATCCGGCTTGGGCGTTCCCGGGAGGGCAGTTTGCTCCAGCAGGCGGCGGAAGAATTCGCGCTGTAGCTCCGGTTGCCATTTCAGCGATTGCGTCGCGTTGGGTTGCACAAGACGAACGATGCCGGGATGCGCGGGCGCAGGCTCTGGCAGGTCCAACCGCCACAGGCCGTAGCCGCCGGCCGCGCCCAACAGCGCGCTGGCGAAAATCGTGCCACGGACAAGGCCAAAAGCCGCCGGGGCAGCGGCGGCCAGCGTGGTCATCAAGGTCAGCCCGATTGCCCCTACAAGTGCGGCCACTTGCGCGGGCCAAGCGCCGATCCAGATATGGCCGACCAAGTTCCACGGAAATCCGGTGAGGACATAGGTGCGCAACAACGCCGTTGCAGCCAGCAGCACCGCGAAGGCCAGCGCCCTGCCCCGCTGATCGCGTCCCAATGGCACGGCCAGACCCGCTGCCAGCGCCCAAAATAGCGCCATGCCAAACGACATGAACACCAGCGCGAAGGGCGCCATCCAGCCGTCTTGTTGCACGTCGATCAGGAAGGGATTGACGATCCAGAACATCCCGGCGGCAAAATAGCCCGCGCCTGCGAACCAGCCCAGTGCCGTGGCGGCCCGCCAACCCTTCTCTTGCGCCAGAACCCCAAACAGGGCTGCAAGCGCCGGCATCGCCAACCACCACCACCCGAGCGGAGCGAGACCAGAGGCGACAACCGCGCCCAGCAACGCGCACAGAACCAGCCGCCCACGCAAACGGCGCGCTGGAAGCCCCAAATCCATCCACGAGCGCGCCATCGGCTATTTGTCCGCCGTGCCTGCAGGCGCTGTCGCACGCACCGCGCCGGGCAGTCGAACGCGCAAGCGCTTGATCCGGCGCGGATCGGCGTCGACGACCTCGAACTCTACCCCGCTTTCATGGCGGATCACCTCGCCTCGCGCAGGAACCCGCCCGCACAACAGAAAGACGAGGCCGCCGAGGGTATCGACCTCGTCATCCTCCAGATCGTTGTGCAGCGCAAAGCCGATCATCGCCTCGAATTCATCAAGCGGCGCACGCGCCTGCGCAAGAAAGACGCCGGGCTTCTCCTCGGCCCAGAGGCCGCCCTCGTCTTCGTCGTGTTCATCCTCGATCTCGCCGATCACCGTTTCGATCAGATCCTCGATGGTCACCAAGCCATCAACGCCACCGTATTCGTCGATCACCAATGCCATATGCACCCGGTCACGCTGCATCTTTTGCAGCAAGACACCGACGGGCATCGAAGGCGGCGCGTAAAGGACGGGCCGCAACATCTTGCGCAGGTTGAATTTCCCGGCACCGGTGCCAAACCCGTAGTTCAGCGCAAGATCCTTGAGCAGGATCAACCCAAGCGGCTTGTCCAGCGTGCCTTTGTAGACCGGCAGCCGCGAATAGCCGTGTTCACGGAAAATCGCGACCAATTCCTCTTTGCCGATCTCGACCGGCACCGCCGCGATTTCGGCCTTTGGCACCGCCACGTCATCAACACGCAGGCGGCGCAGGTTGCCTATGCCGAAAGCGGGCGGGCTGACCGAACCGGCCTCGCCCTTTGGCGCCATATCGTCGGATTTACCCTGCGCATCGGAGGGCGTCGGGCTAAGCGCATCCAGAAGGCGTCCCAATAACCCGCGCTGTCCGGTTTCCTCTAAATCGGAGGCACTCTCTGAGGCCTCGGATCCGTCACTACTACTAGCCATCTGTCCTTTCCAACTGCCAGATCCCCTTCACAAGGTGGTATCCGCTACGAATATGGGTCGGCCACCCCAAGGCTGGCAAGGATGCCGGTCTCGGTTTTCTCCATCAAGGTCGCGTCGCCTTCACGGATGTGGTCATAGCCCAGAAGATGCAAGGTTGCATGAACGATCAAATGCGTCACATGATTGTGGAGCGTTTTGCGTTGCTCATCCGCCTCGCGGTTGCAGGTTTCCCAAGCGATTGCGATGTCGCCCAGCTCCTCCGGCATCGCCGCGGACCCGTTTGGCATCTCGGGCAGGGCCCCCTCGACCGCGGCACCCCGCTCCGCCGATGGCCAGCTGAGCACATTGGTCGCTGTCGGTTTTGCGCGGAAATCGCCGTTCAGCTCGGCAATCCGCGCGTCGTTGCAGCCCATCAGGCACAACTCGAAACTGCCCGGATCAAGCCCAAGCGCCGCCAAGGTCGCGCGCGACGCAACCTCGGAAACGCCGGCAAGGTCGGCCCCCTGCCAGCGCGCGTCTTCAATCACTGTGTCAACCAGCCGCCTCATCGTCGCGCTCATACGCCTCGATGATGCGGGCGACAAGCGGGTGGCGCACCACATCCTTCGAGGTGAAGTAGCTGAAGGTGACGCCCTTGACGCCGTTCAGAATCCGCTCCGCCTCGGCGAGGCCAGAGCTGGTGCCGCGCGGCAAGTCAACCTGGGTGCGGTCGCCGGTAATGACCATGCGGCTGCCCTCGCCCAGACGGGTCAGAAACATCTTCATCTGCATCGACGTCGCGTTTTGTGCCTCGTCCAGCACCACAAACGCATGGGACAGGGTTCGGCCGCGCATGAACGCCAGCGGCGCGATCTCGATCTGCTTGTCCTCGATCATCTTCTGCACCTGCTTCGTGGGCAGAAAATCGTTCAGCGCGTCATAGAGCGGCTGCATATAAGGATCGACTTTTTCCTTCATGTCGCCGGGCAGAAAGCCAAGCCGCTCGCCCGCCTCAACCGCAGGGCGGCTGAGGATGATCTTGTCGACATGGCCACCGATCAGCATGTTCACGCCGACCGCCACGGCAAGATAGGTCTTGCCGGTGCCCGCAGGCCCGATCCCGAAGCCCAGCGAAGTGCTGTAGAGCGACTTCACATAGGCCTTTTGCGCTTCGGTCCGCGGCTCCACGACCTTCTTGCGGGTGCGGATCTCGACATGGCCGGATTGGAACATTTCCAACTGTCCGGGCGCAATGCCAGCGTTGCCGCGCGCTGGCGTCTCGAACATCGGGTCGCCCATGCGGATGGCCCCGTCGATGTCGCCAGCCTCGATCGGTCGCCCCGCCTCCAGCCGGGCGTAGAGCCCCCGCAGCACCACAGCGGCCTGACTTCTCGCCGCCCCCGGTCCCATCAGGGCCAGTTGATTGCCGCGCCGGATGATCTGGACGCCCAGCTCATGCTCTACTTGCGCGAGGTTGCGGTCGAACTGTCCGCAAAGATCAATCAAAAGTCGGTTGTCAGGGAATTCCAGAAGAGTCTCAACGACATCTTCGGAGCGGGGCGGGGATGTCAGCGCACTGAAGCCCAATAACGACTCCTTCTCAAGAGGTTACAAACCAATGGTGGCAAGACTCGGCCATTAACGCAAGCTATTGTGTGAGCTTATCACGAACATGACAAAACAGGACGGCCGCAGATGCAACTCTGCGGCCGTCCGTTGAATAATCAGGCAGTCGGTTGACCGCGCCAGCGTCGCGTCAGTTCGACGCGTAGCCGGGCGCACCCATCGGAGCCGTGTTCGCAGGCTGTGCCCCAGCAACAGGCGGCATTTGCGCGTGGCTGCAAACCGGCTTGCCGGCCGCGTTCAGCCGCGGCGACATGAAGGCAGCGGTGCCGTCGTTGAAATACCAGCTGTCACATCCCTGAGGACTGACCCAGATACCGACGTCCTCGTGGTCCTTGTTAGGCAGGTCTTTCCCCCAACCACCGCCATTGACACAGGCGGAAAGCGTGCCGGAAGCCGCAAAGGCAAATGCGATCAAGATAAGTTTTTTCATGTCCGGGCCTATCGATTAATTGATGCACTGGATTTCGACACGGCGGTTCAGCGCCCTGCCGTCGGCGGTTGCGTTGGTTGCACGAGGCTGACGTTTGCCGAACCCCCGAACACTCACGACATTGGCACCCGCACTACGCGCGATTTCGGCCACAGCATTCGCCCGGTTGTAGGACAGCTGATCGTTGTAGGCGCTGCCCCCAACACTGTCCGTATGCCCGGCAATGGCAAAGCCACGCGAACCGTTGTTGCGGAAGAAGTCTTCAAGCCGACGACGCTCGCCCGCGTTGATGTAGTATTGTCCAGTCGCAAAGAGTTGGTCGGACGATGCGATCATGCAGGTCTGCGGTGCCGCGTTGGCACAAACAACCGTTCCATCGGGCCGATAGTTCGGGGTCATGTCGCCTTGCCAGCCGTTATAGATGGCAAAATGCTGGCAGCCATCCGGGTCAACCCAGATCGACGATGGCGCCCCGTCAAGATAATGTGCCGCCTTGGCGCTATTGGCGGTCAATGTGAACGTCGCCATAACGGCGACCACGAAAGTGAAAAATATAATGGCGGCCGAAACCGCACGCGATTTTTGTCTCATTCCCCAGGCCCTTTCGATGCGTTCAAAGGTGCAGACCTTCAAACTGACAAATTGTTGGCAACTGGACGAATGTTAACAAAAAAAAGCCATAATTCAAAACGCTAAGTCATTGTTTTGATTACCAGCTGGCACCAATGGTAGGTGTTGAGGCTTATTGTTCACGAATATGTTGAATCTGCGGAAATTATTTTTCACGCATTTCTGGGTTCCATAAAAATTAAGGCGAAACCAGGACAACACCCGAAAGTGAATTGGACTCGGCCCCCGTGATTCTCACGCGCGCCAATGTTCCCACAAGTGATGGATCTGCTGTGACGTGGACGGCATGAAGGTATTCGGATTTTCCGGTGATCTGGCCCGGCATACGGCCCGGTTTTTCAAACAGGACCGTCACCTCGCGACCAACCATTTCCTCCTGCACCTGACGCTGCTGCCGGGTTAAAATTGCCTGCAAGCGATGCAACCGATCGTCGGCGAGCGCGGCCTCGACCATGGGCTTCTCTGCCGCAGGCGTCCCCGGCCGCGCGGAATATTTGAATGAATAGGCCATGCCGTAACCCACCGCCTCGATCAGCGCCACGGTTGCGGCGAAATCTTCCTCGGTCTCGCCGGGGAAGCCCACGATAAAGTCTGACGTCAGCAAGATGTCGGGCCGCGCCGCGCGGATGCGATCCACCAGACGCAGATAATCCTCTGCCGTGTGTTTGCGGTTCATCGCCTTGAGGATGCGGTCAGCGCCCGACTGCACCGGAAGATGCAAATAGGGCATCAGCTTGGCACACCCGCCATGCGCGGCGATCAGCGCGTCGTCCATGTCGTTTGGGTGCGACGTGGTATAGCGGATACGCTCCAACCCGTCGATCGCCGCAAGGTCGTGGATCAACGCCGCCAGACCGCCCGTGTCGCTGTGATAGGCGTTGACGTTCTGGCCCAGCAACGTGATGTCGCGCACGCCCTTTTCCACCAGACTGCGCGCCTCAGCCAAGATGCGCGTGGCCGGACGCGAGACTTCGGCCCCGCGCGTGTACGGCACCACGCAGAAGGCACAGAACTTGTCGCAGCCCTCCTGCACGGTCAGAAACGCGCTCGGCCCGCGCAAGGGCGATGGGCGGTCTGGCAGGTGGTCGAACTTGTCTTCCGCCGGAAAATCGGTGTCGACAGGGCGCGCGCCCTGCCCCACCGCCTGCATCATCGCAGGCAGTCGGTGATAGCTTTGCGGCCCGACCACCAGATCGACCAGCGGCATCCGGCGCAGGATTTCGGCCCCCTCGGCCTGCGCGACGCAGCCCGCCACGCCGATCTTCAGATCTGGCCTTGCGAGCTTCAGCGGCCGCAACCGACCGATGTCGGAAAACACCTTTTCCGCCGCTTTCTCGCGAATGTGGCAGGTGTTCAGCAATACCATATCCGCCTCTTCGGCGATTTCGGTGGTGACATAGCCTTCGGCACCCATCGCCTCTGCCATGCGTTCAGAGTCATAGACATTCATCTGACAGCCGTAGGTCTTGATGAAGAGCTTTTTCTGCTCGGTCATGGCAGCGCGTTCCCTCTGGATCAGCGCGGGCTTTTACACCCGCTTGCGCGCGCTCGCAACGCATAGCCTTGCACGAAGTTCATGGAAGCGGCACCATACCGATATGCCCCTTTCAGCCACGGGATTGGCGGTTCGGCGCGGGGTCAGCAGGACCTGCGCCGACATTCCCTTGCAATAGACCGCCGCTTAACCGAATTTGCGCGAAGATGGCACCGGACGAACCAAAGGCAAGCGATGGACTACAAAAGCCTCAGCGATTTTCTGCGCGACGGGCGCGCGGCACTGGCCAAGGGGCCGGTTGCGATGGTCTTTGTCGAGGATGACGTCGAGATTGCCAGCACCGTGCGCCACCACCTTGCCGCGGGTTTTCGCGAGGTTCTGGTCTTTGCCAAGGATTACCCAGCCCTGCCTGAGCGCATGGCCCCCCAGACCCACCGCATTCTCATCGACATTTATCGCGACAGTGCGGTGCAGGACACGGTCAACGCCATCATTCAAGCCGCACCCGGTATCTGGCTTTATTACTGCTTCAACGGCGAATACCTGTTCCACCCGTTCTGCGAGACGCGCAACATCCGCGAGCTGATCGCGTTCCATGCCGAAGAACGTCGCGACGCGGTGCTCACCTATGTGATTGACCTCTACGCAGGCGATCTGGACGCTTTTCCGAATGCGGTGACGCTTGACCATGCGCTGTTGGATCGGTCGGGCTATTATGCTCTGTCGCGCCAGGACGCGAATAAACAGGCGAAAGAGCGGCAACTCAATTTCTACGGCGGCCTGCGCTGGCGGTTTGAGGAGCATATCCCACCGGCAAAACGCAAGATCGATCGCGTCGCCCTGTTCAAAGCCGTGCCGGGGCTGGAACTGCGCGACGATCACACCTTCAACGTTGAGGAATACAACACCTACGCCTGCCCTTGGCATAACAACATCACCGTCGCCATCGTGTCGTTCCGCACCGCAAAGGCGCTGAAATCAAACCCCGGATCGACCTTTGATATTCATTCGTTCCGCTGGCACAACTCGACCGAGTTCAAATGGCACAGCCAGCAATTGATGGATCTGGGCCTGATGGAGCCAGGACAGTGGTTTTGACGTCAGCCCAGCCGACCAGACGACGCTACGCCCGCTTCAGCCGGATAACCACATCGACCCGCGCAATCTCGGTGCCCTCTGGCGCCTCGGGCAAGCCGAGGATACGCAGATCCTCGACCGGCGCATCGGTCAGCCGGTGGCTGTCCTCCCAGTAGAAATGCGGGTGTTCATCCATGCGCGTGTCGAAGTAGCTTTTTGACCCGTCCACCGTGATCTCTGTCAGCAGCCCGGCCTCGCAGAACGCGCGCAGGGTGTTATAGACAGTGGCCAGCGAAACCTTCGCTCCGGCTGTGCGCGAGGCGGTGTAAAGACTTTCCGCCGTCACATGGCGATTTTTGCCGTCGCCCACCAAATGCGCCGCCAACGACAGACGCTGACGCGTCGGCCGCAACCCAACGCGGGCGAGCCAATCGGTGCCGGTCCTTACCGCCGAGGGAGTTACTGGAGAAAGTTCATCGTTCATACATCCTCTATATCGTCCGAGGGCATGGCAATTCAAACGAAAACCAGACACGCGGCATTTGCCCCTGCACTTGCCACCCCTTAGACCCGGATGATAGAGGATCAAGTAACGAATAATTTCAGGGAGACGTGAGCTTTATGCCGGGGTATCCGACAAGCTTCGACAAGGAAGACCTTTTGAAATGCGCGCGTGGCGAGCTGTTCGGCCCGGGCAATGCGCAGCTCCCGATGCCCCCCATGCTGATGATGGACCGCATCACGCAAATTTCCGCCGATGGCGGCGAGCATGGCAAAGGCCATGTGGTTGCCGAATTCGATATCACGCCCGACCTTTGGTTCTTCGATTGCCACTTTCCCGGCAACCCGATCATGCCCGGGTGCCTTGGCCTTGACGGGCTGTGGCAGCTGACGGGCTTCAATCTTGGCTGGCGTGGCTGGGAAGGGCGCGGTTATGCCCTTGGCGTTGGCGAGGTCAAACTCACCGGAATGGTGCGGCCAGAGCGGAAGATGCTGACCTACTACGTCGATTTCACCAAGGCGATCCAGACCCGCCGCCTGACCATGGGCGTCGCCGATGGCCGGGTCGAGGCGGACGGAGAGACAATTTATCTGGTCAAGGACATGAAGGTCGCGCTGTCGGCCAACTGACCACAAGAATACGAAGGAGAGCGCCCATGCGTCGCGTCGTTGTTACCGGGATCGGGATCATCTCGCCGATCGGAAATTCCGCAACCGAAGTCGAGGCCTCGCTGCGCGCGGGCCGCTCCGGCATCATATTCGCAGAAGATTACGCGGAACACGGCTTCCGCAGCCAGGTCAAGGGCCAGCCGCAGATCGTTCTGGAAGATCACATCGACAAGCGCAACCTGCGCTTCATGGGGCCGGGTGCCGCCTATAACTTCCTGGCGATGGAGCAGGCTATCGCCGATTCCGGGCTTGAGGAAAGCGACGTATCGAACCCGCGCACGGGGCTTGTGATGGGCTCTGGCGGGCCGTCCACCTCGAACTTCTTTCAGGCGCACCAGATCGTCATCGAAAAGGGCGCGCCAAAGCGGATGGGGCCCTTCATGGTCACGCGCTGCATGTCCTCGACCAACTCCGCCTGCCTCGCCACGCCGTTCAAGATCAAGGGCGTGAACTATTCGATCACCTCGGCCTGCTCTACCTCGGCGCATTGCATCGGCAACGGGATCGAGCAGATACAGATGGGCAAGCAAGATATAGTGTTTGCGGGTGGCGGCGAAGAACTCGACTGGACGCTGTCGTGCCTGTTCGACGCAATGGGCGCGATGTCGTCGAAATACAACGACACGCCGTCCACCGCATCCCGCCCCTATGACGCAACGCGCGACGGCTTTGTCATCGCGGGCGGCGGCGGTGTGCTGGTGCTGGAAGAGCTGGAACATGCCAAGGCGCGTGGCGCGAAAATCTATGCCGAAGTCACCGGATATGGCGCCACCTCGGACGGCTACGACATGGTCGCCCCCTCGGGTGAAGGCGGTGAACGCTCGATGCGCCTTGCGCTTGCGACCCTGCCCGAAGGTCGCCACATCGACTACATCAACAGCCACGGCACCTCGACTTCAGTTGGGGACGTGACCGAGATGGAAGGCATCCGCCGCGTGTTTGGCGAGGGCAAAACGCCCCCCGTCGCGTCCACCAAATCCCTGACCGGCCATTCGCTTGGGGCAACCGGCGTCCACGAGGCGATCTATTCGCTTTTGATGATGCAGGGCAATTTCATCGCGGCCTCTGCCAACATCACGCAACTCGACCCGGCGATCCACGAGGGCGAGATCGTGACCAAGCTGCGCGAGAATGTGCAACTCGACTCGGTTCTTTCCAACAGCTTCGGCTTTGGCGGCACCAACGCGACGCTGGTGTTTAGCAAGTATCACGCCTGACCAAAGGGAATATCATGGCCGACTGGATGAAGGGCAAACGCGGGCTTATCATGGGCGTCGCGAATGACCGATCAATCGCGTGGGGCATCGCCAAGGCGATGGCTGCCGAGGGCGCGGAACTCGCGTTCTCGTATCAGGGCGACGCGTTCGGCAAGCGGGTTGAACCGCTGGCGGCCTCGCTGGGCTCGGATTTCCTCGTCGATGTTGACGTGACGGATGACACCTCGCTCGACGCAGCCTTCGCGCTGTTGAAGGCGCGCTGGGGCAAGATCGACTTTCTCGTCCACGCCATCGCGTTTTCCGACAAGAACGAGTTGACGGGGCGGTTCATCAACACCAGCCGCGAGAACTTCAAGAACTCGCTGAGCATCTCGTGCTTCTCGTTCATCGACGTCGCACGCCGGGCGTCAGAGATCATGCCCGACGGCGGTACGCTGCTGACCCTCACCTACCAAGGGTCCAACCGCGTCACGCCGTTCTACAACGTGATGGGCGTCGCCAAAGCCGCGCTTGAATCCGCGGTGCGCTACCTTGCCAACGACCTTGGCCCGCAGCAGATCCGCGTCAACGCGATCTCTCCCGGCCCGATGAAGACGCTGGCAGGGGCGGCGATTGGCGGCGCGCGCGCCACCTTCCGCCACACCGAGGCGAACGCGCCGATGCGCGCCAACGCCACGTTGGACGGCATTGGTGGCACCGCGGTTTACCTCGCCTCTGACTACGGGCGCTGCACCAGCGGCGAGATCGTGCGCGTGGATGGCGGCTACCATGTGCTGGGCATGCCTCAGTCCGAGAACCTGTGATGGACGCGGCGGCGCCGACGCGACGACGGCTTGGGCGCCACTGGTTCACTTTTCTCGTGGGTGCCATCCTGTGCTTGCGCCCGGCAGCCAGTGGCGCGCAGCGGACCTAGCCCCATGTCAGCTTGTCCCCGAGGCCGCCGATGAAACGCCCAAAGACCACACACGCGCCAACGCCCACCACCTTGTCGGATGCCATCGTGAACAGCAACCGGGTGAGTGTGCGCACCATCGGTGGACCGCGCTGGTTTTCGACCGACATCTATCACGCCCTCGTCGGGATGAGCTGGCCGCGCTTTTTCGCCACCTTTGCCGCCGTGTTCTTTGCGATCAACAGCTTTTTCGCCTTGCTCTATCTCATCAACCCCGCCGAACTTGAGGGCGGCCACTCCGACGAGTTGCCCGCCTTCGCGCGCGCCTTCTTCTTTTCGGTCCATACACTTGCCACGGTCGGATATGGCAACGTCGTGCCGCGCTCGCTGCTCGGCAACCTGTTTGTCACGGTCGAGATTGCCTGCGGCCTGCTGCTCATCGCCGTCACTTCGGGGCTGATGTTCGCCCGTTTTTCGCGGCCAACTGCGCGCATCTTGTTTTCCCGCATCGCCATCGTCACCCCGTTCGAGGGCGCGCCCCATCTGATGTTTCGCGTCGCCAACCAGCGCAACAACTTCATCCTCGAAGCCAACGCGCGGCTTAGCGTGATCCGGCAAGAGGCCGCCAACGGCCATATCCTGCGCCGTTTTCACGACCTGAAACTGGTGCGCGACCGCAACCCCGTGTTCTCTCTTTCGTGGCTGGTGATGCACCGCATCGATGAGACCAGCCCCCTTTACGGGCTCGACGCTGAAAGCGCCGCCGCGGGCGAGGTGGAACTGGTGGTCATTCTGTCTGGTTTTGACGCAACCATGTCGCAACAGATCTATACCCGCCACGCTTGGCACAGCAGTGCAATCCGCTGGGGCCACTCTTTTGTGGACGTCCTCCGTCTGGCCCCGGATGGCGGCCGCATCCTCGATTATCGGACCTTCCACGCGACCGAGCCGAACACCACGCCCTAAGTCATGCACTACCCTTCCCCTTCCCGAAACCCTGTGCCAGTCTCGCGGCTGGGGAGAGCGGTATGACTATGACCACCTGCGTATTTGACGCCTACGGGACGTCGTTCGGCGTGCCATCTGCAGCGCGCCACACCGCGCCAGTGCCGGGGCGCGGGGCACTGTCCGCCCGGTGCCCGACACTTGCCGACGACGGGTGCCGAAAACCGTTTGACTACAGCTGGCTTCGTGCGGTCCCCAGCGACGGCGGCACCCCCAATATGCGCGCCGACCTCACCCCAATCCCGTCCCTTGCCCGGAGCCTATGATGCCGCATTTCACCGCCCAGGATGGCGCCCGCCTGCACTATAGCGATGAGGGCGAGGGCACGCCTCTGCTATGCCTCGCTGGTCTGACCCGCACGGGCGCCGATTTCGACTACCTCGCGCCGCACTTGCCGCCCTGCCGACTGATCCGGATGGATTATCGCGGGCGCGGCGCGTCAGACTTCACCGGCCCCGCGACCTACACCGTGCCGCAAGAGGCACGCGACGCCATCGCCCTGCTCGACCACCTCGGCGTCGCCAAAACGGCCATACTTGGCACTTCGCGCGGGGGGCTGATCGCCATGGTGCTTGCCGCCATCGCCAAGGACCGCCTTCTGGGCGTCGCCCTCAACGATATCGGCCCGGTGGTCGAACGCAGCGGGCTGGAGCGGATCTTTGATTACGTCGGCCGCAACCCGCGCGCCAAGACCCCCGCACAACTGGCGGAGGCGCTGCCCGCGGCGATGCCCGGCTTTGCCAATGTCCCACCCGCGCGTTGGCTGGCAGAGGCGCACCTGCATTACACCGCAAGCGCCGATGGCCTGAAAATCACCTATGACCCTGCCCTGCGAGAGGCGTTCATTGCCGCCTTTGACGGCCCCGATCCCGACCTGTGGCCGCTGTTTGACGCGATCGCGCCCCTTCCCCTCGCCCTGATCCGTGGTGCTAATTCCGACCTGCTTTCCCCTGCCACCACGGCCGAGATGCGCCGTCGCCGCCCCGACATGATCTTTGCCGAGGTGCCGGACCGCGCCCATATCCCGTTTCTCGACGAGCCCGAAGCGGTCGACGCAATCCGCGCCTTCCTCGCCAAACTCGCCTGACCGCCCGCCACCAGCCCCCGTTGAAAGCCCGCCATGACCGACATCACGATGATCGACACCGCCGCCGCCCGCCTCAAGGGCCACACCCGCGTCACGCCCCTGCTCTCGTCGCCCTTCCTTGACCAGATCGCCGGGCGCCGCCTGTTCGTAAAGGCCGAATGCCTGCAACACACCGGCTCTTTCAAGTTTCGCGGCGGCTGGTCGGCGGTTTCCGCCCTGCCGCCCGAGGTGCGGGCCAACGGCGTCATCGCCTTCTCCAGCGGCAACCATGCCCAAGGCGTCGCCCTCGCCGCCGCGCGCCACGGCGTGCCTTCCGTGATTGTCATGCCTACAGATGCGCCGAAGCTGAAAATCGACAATACCCGCGCGCTGGGGGCAGAGGTCATCCTATACGACCGCGCCACCGAGGACCGCGACGCCATCGGCGCCCGCCTCGCCGCCGAACGCGGCCTGACCCTTATCAAGCCCTATGATGAGCCGCTGGTCATCGCGGGCCAAGGCACCGTGGGGCTGGAAATCGCTGAACAAGCCGCCACAGAGGGCATAACCCACGCCGATGTGGTGGTCTGCTGTGGCGGCGGGGGCCTGACTTCTGGCATCGCGCTTGCGTTAGAGGCGCGCGCGCCCGGCCTGCGCGCCCGCCCCGCCGAACCCGCAGGCTTTGACGACGTGGCCCGCTCGCTCGCCTCCGGCCAGATCGAGCGGAATGCGCGCCTGTCCGGCTCCCTCTGCGACGCCATCATCACACCGCAACCCGGCAACATCACCTTCCCCATCCTGAAACGCCTCTGCGGCCCCGGCCTTGTCGTCACCGATGAGGAATGCCTGCACGCCATGGCGCTCGCCTTCCTGCGGCTCAAGATCGTTCTGGAGCCCGGCGGCGCGGCAGCCCTTGCCGCGGCCCTGTTCCGTTCCGACCAGATCGAGGGGAACGCCGTGATCGCCATAGCCTCGGGTGGCAATGTCGATCCAGGCCAATTCTGCACCGCCCTTGAACGTTATGGTCATTGAGCAATCGCAAAAATAATTGACATCGCCAATCACTTTTCGCATCTTGCCACACAGGGAGACGAGGCCGCGAACAAAGACCCGCACCAGCGAAACAGCCCATCGCGGCTGAACCTGTTGCATCGTCGATGCGCCGAACCAATCCCCCCGACAACGGCCGCGCGCCCACCTTTGATTTGCCCTTCCATGAGGACCATATGCAGATTTGCGACCTCGGTGATATGAAGCTGCACTACCGCGACGAAGGCGACCCCAACGGTGCGCCGATCGTGTTTGCGAACTCGCTCGGCACCGATTTGCGTCTGTGGGACAAAGTCGTGGCGCGCCTGCCCAAGGGGCTGCGCGTTATCCGTTACGACAAGCGCGGGCATGGCCTGTCGGATTGCCCCAAAGGCCCCTATTCCATGGGCGCGATGGTGCGCGATGGCGAACGCCTGCTCGACGCCCTTGCCGTGAAGAATTGTGTGTTCGTCGGCATTTCCATGGGTGGCCTGATCGCGCAAGGCCTTGCCATGAAACGCCTCGATCTGGTGCGCGGCATGGTGCTATCCAACACCGCCGCGCGCATTGGCACGGCCGAAATGTGGGCGGCGCGCATCGCGGCAATCCGCAAGGGCGGGATGGAGGCGATGGCAGAGCCCGTCCTCGACCGCTGGTTCCCCAAGCCCTTCCGTGCCACGCCCGAGTTCGCAGGCTGGCGAAATATGCTGCTTCAACAATCGGTTGAAGGCTACACCGGCTGCTGCGCCGCGATTTCCGGCGCCGATTTCTACACCCCCACCTCTGGCCTGACCCTGCCAACGCTGGTCATCGCAGGGTCAGAGGACGCCTCCACCCCGCCCGACCTCGTGCGTGAAACTGCCGACCTCATCAAGGGCAGCCGCTTCCACATCCTCCGCAAGGCAGGCCATTTGCCCTGCATCGAACAACCCGATGAATACGCTGAAATCCTTACCAAATTCCTGACGGAGATCGCCCATGTCTGACCGATTCAAACAGGGCGACGCCACGCGCACCCGCACCCTTGGCGAGGCGCATGTCGCGCGGTCTAAAACCACGCGGGACGGGTTCAACGGCCCCTTTCTTGACCTCCTCACCGAGTCCGCCTGGGGCCACGTCTGGTCCTCCGACGCAATCCCGCCGCGCCAGCGCTCGATGGTGACCCTTGCCCTGCTTGCCGGCCTGGGCAACTGGGAAGAGTTCGAATTGCACCTGCGCGCCACCGCCAACACTGGCTGCACGCGCGATGACATCCGCGAGGTGCTGATGCATGTGGCGATCTACGCGGGCGTGCCCCGTGCCAACCACGGCTTTAAGATCGCCCGCGAAATCCTTGATCAGATGGAGAAATCCCATGACTGACGCCGCCCACGGCCCGCTCATTGGGCGCGACCGCCTCTGGCATCCGCCGGCCTACACAGCGGGTTACAAGACCTCCGTCACCCGCGCCCCGTCGCGTGCGCTTGTTGCGATGGGCTCCACCCTGTCCGAGGAAACCGGCCCCGCCTTCGGCCGCGATATGCTAGGAGAGATGGACAATAACCTGATCCTGAACTTCACCGGCCAACCCGCGGTGGGCGAGCGCATCATCATGCACGGTCGCGTGCTGGACGAAAACGCCCGCCCGGTGCCGAACGTGCTGGTTGAGATCTGGCACGCCAACGCAGGTGGCCGCTACCGCCACAAGAAAGACGGCTACCTCGCGCCGCTCGACCCCAATTTCGGCGGCTGCGGGCGCACGGTTTCCAACGCTGAGGGTCGCTATGAATTCCTGACCATCCGCCCCGGTGCATACCCTTGGCCAAACGGTGTAAACCATTGGCGCCCCATGCATATTCACATCTCGGTCTTTGGCCACGGCTTTGGCCAACGCCTGATCACCCAGATGTATTTCGAGGGCGACCCCCTCATCGCGCGCTGCCCGATCGTCAATACGATCCCCAGCCAAGAGGCGATCAGTGCCTTGATCGCGCCCCTCGACATGAATGCGTCAATCCCGCTTGACTGCCTTGCCTACAAATTCGACATCGTGCTGCGCGGCCGCCGCCAGACCTTCTTTGAAAACCGCCGGGAGGGAATGTGATGCCCCAAAAACTCGACCAGCTCCGCGAAAGCCCGTCCCAAACGGCAGGGCCTTATGTCCACATCGGTCTGACCCCTAACGCGCTGGGAAACCATGGCATTTATCCAGACGACCTTGGAACCACGCCGATAAAACCCGGCGCGAGGGGCGAGGCCATCACTATCATCGGCCACGTCCGCGACGGTGCTGGCATGATCCTGCGCGACGCGCTGATTGAAAGCTGGCAGGCTGACGCCGCCGGTCTTTACCCATCACCGAACGAACGGCGTGGCAAGGCGGATCCGAACGTCACCGGCTGGGCGCGCATCCTTGCGGACTTTGATACCGGCGATTGGGTGCTGAAAACGATCAAGCCCGGTGCGGTCACGTTACCGCAAGGCGGCGTGATGGCCCCGCATATCGCGCTGTGGATTGTTGCGCGTGGCATCAACATCGGCCTGCAAACCCGCATCTATTTCGAGGACGAGGCAGAGGCGAACGCAGACTGCCCGGTTCTTGCACGTATCGAACATAAACCGCGCGTGCAAACGCTGCTAGCGAAGAAAGTGTCCACCGGACAATATCGCTTTAATATCGTGCTTCAAGGCGATGATGAAACAGTGTTTTTTGATATGTGACGGGACAAAATAACCTGACAAATAGCGCTTTCCTCTGGCGCGCCTATTTGCCTTTTCACAACAATTGCCGGCGGGACGGGTTCGCCTTCCTGGCGCGAGCCGGAGCTGCCTCGCGCCGACGTCGTGACCGATAAACCCACTCTCGCGCTTTGAACCCCGGCGCGCTAAGCTAGCCTATATCCTCATCGAGATTGCCCAATGACAAACCCATGCATCATCTGCGTCGCCATCACCGGGTCGGTTCCGCGCAAGGAAAACAACCCCGCAGTGCCGATTACTGTCAGCGAGCAGATCGAGTCGACCCACGCAGCGTTCGAGGCGGGCGCCACCATCGCGCATTGTCATGTGCGCAACGACGACCAGACACCGACCTCTGACCCTGACAAATTCGCGGCACTAAAAGCGGGGCTGGAAAAGCACTGTCCTGGCATGATCGTGCAGCTTTCCACCGGCGGCCGGTCCGGTGCCGGGCAGGCGCGCGGCGGCATGTTGTCCCTGCGCCCGGACATGGCCTCGCTCTCGGTCGGGTCCAACAATTTCCCGACGCGGGTCTATGAGAATCCGCCAGATCTGGTGGATTGGCTCGCCTCTGAAATGCTCAGGTATGATGTGAAGCCAGAGATAGAAGCCTTTGATCTGTCTCATATATTTCAGGCCGCCAAGATGGCCTCAGACGGCCGCCTCAAGTCGCCGCTTTATGTGCAATTCGTGATGAACGTGAAAAATGCAATGCCCGCCGACAAGCGCGTTTTCGACTTCTACATCGAAACGCTGAGCCGTCTTGCCCCTGATGCACAGTGGTGCGCGGCGGGCGTTGGTCCGGCGCAAATCTTGGTCAACGAATGGTGCATCGCCGCAGGCGGCCACACCCGCACCGGGTTGGAGGACAACATGCGTATCGACCGCGACATCCTCGCCCCCTCGAACGCTGCACTGGTCAAACGCGCCGTGGACCTATGCGCCAAATACGATCGCCCCGTCGCAACCTGGCGGCAGGCGCGGCAGATCCTTGGGCTACGCGCGCTCTGATGCCCGCCTCGCCCCTCGACTCAAGTCTTTACCGCGACCTCTTTGGCGACATCGAGCTTGCGCAGCTCTTCACTGATAGCGCCGAGGTGCGCGCCATGCTGCTGGTCGAGGGTGCGCTGGCCAAGGTGCAGGGCGAGCTTGGCCTCATCCCTGCCGATAGCGCCGCCTTCCTGCATAGCGCCAGCATGGAAATTCAGATCGACCCGGCAGGCCTCGCCGTTGAAACCGGCACCAACGCTGTGCCGGTCCCGGCGCTTGTCGCCGCGTTCCGCAAGGCATTGAACGCGCCCGAACACGCGCAATACGCCCACTGGGGCGCCACCAGTCAGGACATCATGGATACCGCGCTGATCCTGCGCCTGCGTCAGGTCGTAACGATTTATGACAGCCGGTTAACCACGCTGATCGCCGCCCTTGGCGCGCTGGCAGGGGCGCACGCCGAGACCCCGATGGCGGCGCGCACCTATGCGCAGATCGCAACGCCCACCAGCTTTGGCGCTGTCGTGGCAGCGTGGGGCGCACCGCTCATCCGCCACCGTGCCCGCCTTCACGCCCTCCGACCCACGCTGTTGCACGTCAGCTTGTCCGGTGCGGTCGGCACCCTTGCGGCGATGGGGCCCAAAGGCCCACTGGTCCGCGCAGCACTTGCGCAAGCGCTCTACCTTGCCGACCCGGGAGCCAGCTGGCACAGCACGCGCGACACCATCGCCGAATTTGCAGGATGGATCACCAACCTCGCCGCAAGCCTCGGGAAAATGGGTGAAGACCTGATCCTGCTCACCCAATCCGGCATCGACGAGGTGCGCTTGGGCTCTGGCGGCGGCTCCTCCACCATGCCGCAAAAGGTCAACCCGGTTGCGCCTTCCCTTCTGTCCGCCCTCGCGCGGCAAATGGTTGGGCTGAACGCAAATATGCAGGCCGCCGCCCTGCACCGCCAACAACGCGACGGCGCGGCGTGGTTTGTCGAATGGCTTAGCCTGCCGCAGATGGTTATCGGCCTTGGCCGCGCGCTGGCCACCGCTGGCGCGCTTGCCACCACCATCACGCCCGACGCGCCCCGGATGCGCGCGGCCATCGAGGGCGGCCTTGGCCTGATCCATGCCGAGGCGTTGACCTTCGTGCTCGCACAGACCCTGCCGCGACCCGAGGCTCAAGCCGCGGTGAAAGAGCTGACGCAACAGGCCCGCGCAACCAATACCCCGCTTGCCCAACTGGCCGCCCTGCGCTGGCCCGACACCGACTGGATCACCCGCCTCGCCCCCGAGGCACAGATGGGCTGTGCGCCTGCCGAGGCCCGCACCTTCGCCGACGCCGCACGGCACCCCAAAGCCACACCGAAAAGCTGAGGGCCCCCCTTTCCTTCCCCCGAAAAAACCCTAACCTCCGGCAACATCCTTGCCAGAGGCCCCATGCAAAATCGCCTAGCCCTCGTCTTTATCCTGATCACCGTCATGCTCGATGCCATCGGCATCGGCCTGATCGCGCCCGTGATGCCCGACCTTTTGGAACATGTGACCAATAGCTCGCTGTCCAACGCCGCGATTTGGGGCGGTGTGCTGACTACCGCCTTCGCGGTGATGCAATTCGTGTGCGGCCCTACCGTCGGCAACCTGTCCGACCGCTTCGGTCGCCGCCCGATCCTATTGATCTCATTGGCGTTCATGGCGGGCAACTACCTGTTGATGGCGCTTGCCACCTCGGTCTGGGTGCTGTTGATCGGGCGCATTCTGTCGGGCATCGCATCGGCCACCCAATCCACCGCCTCGGCCTATATCGCTGACATCTCTGCGCCCGACCAGCGCGCCAAAAACTTCGGCTATATCGGTGCGGGCTTCGGTGTTGGCTTCACGCTTGGGCCGATGATTGGCGGTATGCTTGCCACCATCGACATCCGCGCGCCGTTCTACGCTGCCGCCCTGATGGCCAGCGCCAATTTCATCCTCGGTGTGCTGGTCTTGCCCGAAACCGTGACCGACCTTATCCGCCGTCCCTTCACCTGGGCGCGCGGCAACCCGCTTGCCTCGTTCCGCGCCATCGGCCAATTGCAAGGCGTCAAGCGCCTGCTCATCATCTACCTGATCTACTCGGTTGCCTTCTGGGTTTACCCATCGGTCTGGAGCTACTACGGCAAGGCGCAGTTCGGCTGGGACACCTGGATGGTCGGCCTTTCGCTCGCCTTCTACGGATTTTGCATGATCGTGGTGCAGGCCACGATGATCGCCCCCGCCACCAAACGCTTTGGCGAGCATCGCTCCGCCCTGCTTGGCATGCTGATCGACCTTTGCACCTACATCTTTTACGGCTTCATCACCTCGTCGTTCTGGGCCATCGCAATCACACCGATCACCGTTCTGGGCGGGCTCGTGATGCCATCGCTGCAATCGATCATGTCGCAAGCCACGCCCGACAACGCGCAAGGGGAACTGCAAGGCGTCCTTTCCAGCCTCAACGCCGTCGCTATGATCCTGTCGCCGCTGGTGATGACCGCGACCTTCTCGGCCTTCACCGCCCCCGACGCAGCAATTCACCTGCCGGGCGCACCATTCCTGCTGTCCGCCGTGCTTCTGGTCGTTTGCGTCGCAATCCATGTCGCCCGCCCACGCGCAACCGCCCCGGCGCTCCCCCTAGGGTAATGGAAAGCCAGGCGCTCGCGCGCCCCTTTTTCCTCCAAATGTCCCGGGGGTCTGGGGAGAGCGGCCACTGTCATTCCATCAAAGGAGCCTACCCATGCGCCTGAAAGACCTCGAAATCTTCACCGTCGCTCCGCCGGCCCCCGGCTGGGGGGGGCGCTACTGGACCTTCGTCAAACTCACCACGGACGACGGCATCACGGGCATCGGCGAGTGCTACGTTTCCACCGTCGGCCCCAAAGCGATGAACGCGGTAATCGAGGATGTGTTCGCGCGCCACGTTGAGGGCGAGAGCCCCGAAAACCTCGAACTCATGTATCGCCGGGTCTACTCCTCCGGCTTCACACAACGCCCCGATCCCACCGTCATGGGTGCTTTTTCGGGGTTAGAGATCGCCTGCTGGGACATTCTAGGCAAGGCCCGCAACCGCCCGGTCTGGGCGCTGCTGGGCGGCAAGATGAACGAGCGGATCCGCTCTTACACCTACCTTTACCCCGAGCCCGGCAAAGAATCCGCAGACTTCTGGGTCTCGCCCGATGCCGCCGCCGAGGCCGCGCTGCGCTTCGTCAACATGGGCTTTACTGCAGTCAAATTCGACCCGGCTGGCCCCTACACCATCCACGGCGGGCACGAGCCTGCAATGTCAGACATCACCCGCTCGGTCGCCTTCTGCAAGGCGATCCGCGAGGCGATCGGCGACCGCGCCGACCTGCTGTTCGGCACCCACGGCCAGTTCACCACCGGCGGCGCGATCCGCATGGGCCAAGCGCTGGAACCCTATAGCCCGCTTTGGTACGAAGAACCGATCCCACCAGACAACCTCTTGGAATTCGCCGAGGTCGCCCGCGCTGTCCGCATCCCGATCGCGACCGGCGAGCGCTTCACCACCAAGGCCGAATTCGCCACCGTCCTGCGCACCGGCGGCGCCAAGATCCTGCAACCCGCCCTCGGACGTCTTGGTGGCATCATGGAAGCAAAGAAGCTCGCCGCCATCGCCGAAGTGTTCAATGCCGAAATGGCCCCTCACCTGTACTGCGGGCCGGTCGAATGGGCGGCCAACATCCACTTCGCCGCCTCAATCCCCAACCTGCTGATGGCGGAAACGATTGAAACCGGTGGCGCCTTCCACCTCGCGCTCATCAAGAATTCGATCAAATGGGAGAATGGCTATATCATCCCCCCCGAGGCCCCCGGCCTTGGCATCGACTTCGACGAAGATCTCGCCCGCGCCCATCCCTACACTGGCACCAAGCTGCATCTGGAAATGCAAGAGGCCCCGTGTGACTACCTCAATGGCAACCGTTTTGAAGGCGGCGCGCCCTCCTCGCCGCCGAGTGCGCGCTGAAGCCGCACAAAAGGTGAGTATTTAGGCCAAGAAGAAGCAGGAGCCTGCGCTTCCCCTTGCTTTGGCCCAAATATCCACCTTCGCGCGCAGCGCTTGCAACCGGGGCTTTGCAAACCTATCCTTGGCATTAGCAAACCCCGGAGCGCGCGATGGCGACCCAGAAACTCTACGCGGGCGTCAAATTGCGCGAAACCCGCGCGCGCCTTGGCCTGACCCAGCGCGCTTTTGCCGAAAAGCTAAGGGTTTCCCTGCCCTACCTGAACCAGATGGAAAACAACCACCGCCCGGTCTCGACCGGTGTGGTGCTGGCGCTGGCGCAGGAATTCGGCTTTGACGTGACCGAATTATCCACCGGAGATGCGGAACGGATGGTCACCGACATGCGCGAGGCGCTTGCCGACCCGGTCTTTGCCGATACGCCGCCGCTGGCGGACCTACGCCTGACCGCCTCCAACGCGCCCGCCCTCGCCCGCGCTTTCCTTGCTCTGCACCATGCCTATCGCCAGACCCACGAACGCCTCGCCTCGCTGGACGAGGCCTTGGGGCGCGAAGATGCGGCGTTGAAGCCGTCGCCTTGGGAAGAGGTGCGCGATTTCTTTCACTACTGCGACAACTACATCGACGCAGTGGACCGCGCCGCAGAACGCTTTGCGACGCCCGCTGAGGATATGCGCGACCCGTTGATTTTTGCGGCAGAGGCATTGAAATCCCGCGGCATAACTCTGTCTTTTTCAGATAATTCCATGCTACGAAACTACGATTCAACCGCCAAAACCATCACTATTTCAACAAATTCGCCCTCTGCTACGCAACGCTTCCAACTCCTGCACCAGATCGCTCTGCTAACCCAGAATGACCTGCTGGAGGCGACGCTCGACCTCGCGCGTTTCCGCTCGGACGAGGCGCGCGCCATCGCCAAGATCGGGCTGGCCAACTATTTCGCGGGCGCCGCACTGCTGCCTTACCGCGCGTTTCTGGCCGCGGCGCAAGAGATGCGCCACGATCTTGAGCGGCTCGCCGATCGCTTCGGCGCCTCGATCGAGCAGGTCGCGCACCGCCTTTCGACCCTGCAACGGCCCGGTGCGAAGGGCATTCCGTTCTTTTTCGTGCGTGTAGATCAGGCCGGCACCATCACCAAACGCCACTCTGCCACGCGTCTGCAATTTGCCCGTTTTGGCGGTGCCTGCCCGCTGTGGAACGTCCACGCAGCGTTTGAGACGCCGGGCCGTTTCCTGCGCCAACTGGCCGAAACCCCCGACGGCGTGCGCTACCTCTGCCTCGCACGAGAGGTCTCCAAACCCGGCGGTTCCTACAAGGCCAAGGTGCGCCGCTATGCCATCGGCCTTGGGTGCGAGGTCAGCCACGCCTCTACCCTCATCTATGCCGACGACCTTGACCTGACACGGGGGTTTGAGCCGATCGGCATCTCGTGTCGCATCTGCGAACGCGTCGATTGCCACCAACGCTCGGTTCCCCCGCTGGAACGGCGGCTGCACGTCAACCCAAACCGGCGCGGCGTGCTGCCGTATGAGATTGGCTGAAAAGCAAACGGCCCCTCGTCACCGAGGGGCCGCCGCGCAAAACCAGCCGTTCAGGCCGTTTTCAGCATCGCCCAAATCTCGTCCTTCAGGGCCGCACGCTGGCGCCGCAACTGCTCCTCGTGCGCGGCATCGGTCGGCACCGTCCGCGTTTCTGCGGCGTGCACGGCGCGGTTTACCTCGTGGTATTCGTCCGACAGCTTGGCAAAATGCGCATTGGATTGCTTGAGCGCGTGGATCTTCTCTGCCTCCGCCGGGAATTCCTCGTGCAATTCATGGTTGGTGTTGGCCATATGTTGCGTCCTTTTCCTGTTCTATGCCGATAGGTTAGCAACCCAGTCCCGCGCCCGCTTTGACGCGGATCAATCAATGATCCTGGCCGGTCCTTTGTGGCGCAAATAACTGCGGCAAAGGCCAGACGCTCAGCGTTGGCTGGCCTGCCATTTCGGATTGATCCACGGCTCGGCGTTAAGCGGCGCCAGCATACCTTTGCCAAGGATATGGTCCGCCGCCTTCTCGCCCGTCATGATCGAGGGGCCGTTCAAGTTGCCATTGGTAATGCGCGGAAAGATCGAACTGTCGGCAACGCGCAGACCATCGACGCCGATCACCCGGCAGTCCGCATCGACCACCGCCATCGGGTCATCGCGCCGCCCCATCCGCGCTGTGCCGCAGGGGTGATAGGCGCTTTCGGCGTGCTCGCGGATGAAAGCGTCGATCTGATCGTCGGTTTGCACCGCCGCGCCAGGCTGGATTTCGGATTTAACATAGGGCTTGAATGCCGCTTGCCCGAAAATCTCGCGCGTCAGGCGGATACAGGCGCGGAAATCGACCCAGTCCTGTTCGGTTGACATGTAGTTGAAACGGATCACCGGCGCATCCTCGGGCCGGCCAGAGCGCAACGTTACCGCCCCGCGAGAGGGCGAGCGCATCGGGCCGACATGCGCCTGAAACCCATGGCCCCCTGCCGCAACCTTACCGTCATAGCGCACCGCGATCGGCAGGAAATGATACTGGATATCGGGGTAATCCACCCCCGCCTTGGACCGGATGAAGGCGCAGCTTTCAAACTGGTTCGACGCGCCCAGACCACGCCCGGTGAACAGCCACTGTGCCCCGATCAGCGCCTTGCCCCACAGGTTCCAGTATTTGTAAAGCGTCACAGGCAGTTGCGAGGCGAACTGCATGTAAATCTCCATGTGATCTTGCAGGTTCGCCCCGACGCCGGGGCGATCCGCCACCACCGTCACGCCATGTTCTGCAAGGTGCGACGCGGCGCCGATCCCCGACAGCAGCAACAGTTTCGGAGTGTTGATTGAGGACGCAGCGAGGATCACCTCTGCCTGCGCCCGGATCACCTTGACCTCGCCACCCTGCATCACTTCAACGCCAACCGCGCGGCCATTCTCGATCACCACGCGGCGCGCCAAGGCCCGCACTACCCGGCAATTCGGCCCCTTCAGCGCGGGCTTGAGGTAGGCATTCGCCGCAGACCAGCGCCGCCCCTTCCAAATCGTCGCCTCCATCGGGCCAAAGCCCTCTTGCTGGCGCCCGTTGTAATCCTCAGTCACCGGATAGCCTGCCTCGCGCCCCGCCTCGACGAAGGCGTGAAACAGTGGGTTCAATCGTGGCCCGCGCGTGATGTGCAATGGCCCCGCGTCGCCGCGCCAGTCGCCGTCCGCGCCACCGTGCCAATGCTCCATCCGTTTGAAATACGGCAGCACATCGGCATAGCCCCAGCCGCTTGCCCCTTGCTCGGCCCAATGGTCGAAATCGCGCGCATGGCCGCGCACATAGACCATCCCGTTGATCGAGGATGACCCGCCGATCACCTTGCCGCGCGGGGTTGCCAGACGGCGCCCGCCCAGATTCGGCTCTGGCTCCGACTGAAAGCCCCAGTCGTAAATCCCCATATTCATTGGATAACTCAGTGCCGCAGGCATCTGGATGAACGGCCCGGCATCCGAGCCACCATGCTCGATCACCAGAACCTTGCGCCCCGCTTCGGCCAGCCGGTAAGCCAGCGCACACCCTGCCGAGCCTGCGCCCACGATCACATATTCCGCGTCCATATCCACTCTTTCCGTCTTAGGTCCGGCGCCGCGCGCCGCGTTTAGTCCGCCTGCCCGCGCTCGAGCTTGGCATCGAGATAGGCCAGCACCAACCGCGCTGCGGCATGGCGGTCGGGGGCGCGGTCGCTGAGGGCCTCGCGGATATAAACACCGTCGATCATCGCGCCGACGCCATCCGCCACCGGCCCCGCCCGCTCGCCAATCAGGTGCCGCAGCTCCGCCATCAGGTTCGACCGCAGCCGACGCTGATAGATACGCAGCAACCGCTTTGCCTCCGGCACCGTTTGCGCCAGCACATAAAAATTCAGCCACGCCCCAACCACCTCACGCCGGAACGAGCCCGCCGCGAACGACACCCGGACAATCGCGTTAAGCCGCCCGCGCGGCCCATCAGCGGCGGCCAAAGCCCCGCGCACTTCGGCGCCATAGAGTGACAGGACATGGCGCATGGCGGCCAGAAACATCTGCTCTTTGCCGCCAAAGTAGTGATGCGCCAGCGCGGTTGACATGCCCGCACGCCGGGCGATCTGACCCACGGTCACGTCCAGCGATCCCGCAATTCCAATTTCAGCGATCGTCGCATTGACCAGCGCCGCCTTTCGGATAGGTTCCATCCCAAGCTTTGGCATTGGCGCCTCCAGAAAACTCTTGCCAAACCGAGCTACATTGAAGTTTATTGACTCGTCAATCAACAAAAAACCAGGGAGCCTCCAATGACATCGCTTCGTACTGCCCTTCTTGCAGCAACCGCTGCATTGACCCTTGCCGGCCCGTCCTTCGCGGCAGGCTGCGACAAAGTTACCTTCTCTGACGTCGGCTGGACCGACATCACCTCAACCACCGCCGTGACCACCTTCATGCTGAAGGCGATGGGCTATCAAACCGACATCAAACTGCTGTCGGTCCCCGTCACCTACGAGGCGATGGCCAAGGGCGATGTCGATGTCTTCCTCGGCAACTGGATGCCGACGATGGACGCCAATATCAAACCATATGTTGACGCCAAAACCGTCGACAGCCTGCGCGCCAACCTGACGGGTGCGAAATACACCCTCGCCACCAACCAATATGGCGCCGATATCGGCATCAAGGATTATGCCGACATCGCCACCCACGCCAAGGAACTTGACGGCAAGATCTATGGGATCGAGCCGGGCAACGATGGCAACCGCCTGATCCTCGGCATGATCAAGGACAACTTCGACGGGGTGAAAGACTTCAAACTGGTCGAAAGCTCTGAGCAAGGCATGTTGGCGCAAGTCGCCCGTCTTGACGCCCAGAAAAAGCCGATTGTGTTCCTCGGCTGGGCACCGCACCCGATGAACTCCAAGTTCAAGCTGACCTACCTTTCCGGCGGCGACAAGATCTTTGGGCCGGACTTCGGTGGCGCGACGGTCTATACCAACACCCGCGCGAACTATGTCAAGGAATGCCCGAACGTCGGCAAGATGCTGAACCAACTGGTTTTCTCGCTTGATATGGAAAACCAGATCATGGGCGCGATCCTCGATAACAGCACTGACCCGCAGGTCGCTGCCAAGGCTTGGCTGACCGCCAACCCCGACGCGATCAAACCGTGGCTGGCTGGCGTGACGACCAAGGACGGCGGCGACGCGGTCGCAGCGGTCGACAAAGCGCTCGGCAAGTGACTGATGGCGGCCCCGGACCCGTTCCGGGGCTGCTTCTGTCTGGGCAGTTGACATCTGATACCGACCGTTTTCTCATCAAGATCGCGCCGTGCGCGCCTTGGATTGAATGCGCGCGCGTTGCGGCCTGAGCGGCCCGCAACTGAAAGGGACACCACGAGGCGATGCTGAATTTCATCACCACCGACAAAATTCCCGTCGGCCAAACCGGCAAGGCCATATTCGACTGGATGCAGGCCCATATGTCCGGCCTGTTTGATGCCCTGTCGAACACCTTGCAATTCATCATCGACTGGATCGAATGGGTGCTGCAGGCCCCGCCGCCGGTTGTGGTCTTTTTGGTCTTCGCGGCCGTCGCCTGGTTTTTGCAGAGATCCTGGAAAACCGCTCTTTTCGTCTTCGTCGCGCTTTTGTTCATCCTCAATCAAGGCTATTGGGAGGCGACAACCCAAAGCCTGACGCTGGTGCTAGCCGCCTGCGTGGTCTGCATGGGGATCGGTGTGCCGATCGGAATCTTCATCGCGCACCGCCCGCGAGTCTTTCAGGCCACCAGCCCGATCCTCGACCTGATGCAGACCCTGCCCACCTTCGTTTACCTGATCCCGGCCATCGTTCTGTTCGGCATCGGCATGGTGCCCGGCCTGATCGCCACCGTGATCTTTGTGTTGCCCGCACCGATACGCATGGCGCATCTTGGCATCTCCTCCACGCCCGAGGCATTGCTGGAGGCCGCAACCGCCTTTGGCGCCTCAAAATCCCAGACGCTGTGGAAGGTAGAGCTTCCCTACGCCTTCCCGCAGATCATGGTCGGGCTGAACCAGACCATCATGCTGTCGCTGTCCATGGTCGTGATCTCAACCCTTGTCGGCGCTGACGGCCTCGGCGTGCCGGTGGTGCGCGCGCTTGGCTCTGTCAACACCCAGCTTGGCTTTGAGTCGGGCTTCGTCATCGTGGTGCTGGCCATCATTCTGGACCGTATGCTGAGGGTTACCCGCAAATGAACGCTTCCGTAGCCTCTGTCGCCGTCGAATTCGACAAGGTTTCCATCGTATTCGGTGACAAACCTCATACAGCGCTGCCGCATATGGATCGCCTTTCGTCCCGGTCTGACGTGCAACAGGCCACCGGGCAGGTGCTGGGCGTGCACGACTGCTCGCTGACCGTCGCCACCGGCGAGATCCTCGTGCTGATGGGCCTGTCGGGGTCGGGAAAATCCACCCTGCTGCGCGGCGTCAACGGCCTTAACCCGGTGATCCGCGGCGAGGTGCGCATCAACGATGGCGGCAAGATGGTCTCGGTCACCAAGGCCGACCCCGCCACCCTGCGCCACCTGCGCCTGACGCGCGTCGCTATGGTGTTCCAGCAATTCGGCCTGCTGCCGTGGCGCAGCGTGCGCGAAAACGTCGGCCTTGGGCTGGAAATGGGCGGCATGAAAAAGGCCGAACGGCGCGAGCGTGTCGATGCCCAGCTTGCCCTTGTCGGCCTGTCGCAATGGGCCGACCGCCGCGTGGGCGACCTTTCGGGCGGTATGCAGCAACGCGTCGGCCTCGCCCGCGCGTTTGCCACCGAGGCGCCGATCCTTTTGATGGACGAGCCGTTTTCCGCCCTCGACCCGCTGATCCGCACCAAACTGCAAGACGAACTGCTGGAGCTTCAGGCCAAGTTGCACCGCACCATTGTCTTTGTCAGCCATGATCTGGATGAGGCGTTCAAGATCGGCAACCGCATCGCCCTGATGGAGGGCGGGCGCATCGTGCAATGCGGCACGGCACGCGAGATCTTTCAGAATCCCTCCTCGGACTACGTCGCGGATTTCGTCGCCCATATGAACCCGCTTGGCGTCCTCACCGTGCGCGACGCGATGCAACCGGCCTCTGGCCACCACGCCACCACTATCGAGGCGTCAGAGACCATCCAGTCGGCTATGGCCAGCGTCACCAGTTCCCTTGCCCCGGTCGGCGTGTTGGAAAACGGCGCGGTGATTGGCGAGGTGACGCGCGACACCGTGATAACGCGCCTGCTGGACCCGACCGGCAAAACCGCGACCTGAGGCTTACAACTCTGGCGCGTTCACCACCGGCGTGACCCCGCGCCGGTTCAGCACCGCTTCACGCCAGGTGATAAAGGCAATCGCCGCGATGATGATGCCGCCGCCCAGCAGCACAAAGGCGTCCACCCGCTCGCCAAAAAACAGCGCGCCCAGCAAGGTGGCCCACAGCAATTGAAGGAAGGTCACCGGCTGCGTCACCGTCACCGGTGCCATACGGAAGGCCTGCGTCATCGCCAGGTGCCCCACGGTGGCAAAGGCCGCCGTGGTCAACAACCAGCCCACCTCGGCCCACGTCGGGCGCACCCAATGGGCGATCGCAAAGGGGATTAGTCCGATGGTCACCGTCAGCGACAGCATCCCCACGATCACCGTCGCGCCGACCGTCCCCGACAGCTTTTTCGCCATCAGGTATGACCCGGCGAACAGCACCGCAGCACACAGCATGGCGATATGCCCCGGCTCTACCGTCCGCGCCCCCGGTCTCAACACGATCATCACGCCGACCAGCGCCACCAGCACCGCAGCTATCCGGCGAAACGCCAGCTTTTCGCCCAGAAACAGCCCCGCGCCAATCGTCACGCATACGGGGGCGAGGTAGTTCAGCGCCGTGACCTCCGCGATCGGAATACGCGCCATGGCAAAGAACCACAGGATCACCGCCACCGCGTGAAGCCCGCCGCGTATGGCGAACAGCCGCAGCACCCTGCCCGACAGCTTCGCCGCCAGCATGGGACGGATCATCGGGATCAGGAACACCAACCCCAGCCCATAGCGCAGAAACGCGGCCTCTGCCGAGGGCAGTGCCTCGCCCAGATATTTGACGATGCCATTGACCGCAACAAACGCCAACCCCGAGAGCAGCATCCACAGCGCGCCCGCCACGGGCCTGTTCACAGGGGAAGAAGTCGTCGCCATGCCGCGACCTGACCGCAAAGAAAAGGGAATGGCAAGGGGTCTTGCCTCACCATTCCCCGTGTCTTTTCGCAATATTTCGCGCGGCCTTTGGGCCACGCCCTCAGGCGTCCAGTTGTGCCGCGACATCCTCGGGAATGTCAAAATTGTGGGTGACGGTCTGCACATCGTCATCCTCTTCCAGCATGTCGATCAGCCGCATCAGCTTCTGCGCGGTTTCCAGATCGACCTCGGTGCGGCTTTGCGGTTTCCAGATCAGCTTCGACTCGGTCGACTCGCCTAGCGCCTTTTCCAGCGCATCCGACACCTCGCCCAAAGCTTCGACCGGGCAGTATATCCAGTGCCCCTCGTCGTCGCTTTCCACGTCATCCGCGCCCGCTTCCAGCGCCGCCATCATCACCGTATCGGCATCGCCCGCCGTCACCGGATAGGTAACCTCGCCCACCCGGTCGAACATGAACGCGACAGAGCCGGAGGTGCCAAGGTTGCCGCCGCATTTGGCAAAGTAGCTGCGCACGTTCGAGGCGGTGCGGTTCACATTGTCGGTCAGCGTCTCGACAATCATAGCGATGCCGTTGACGCCATAGCCTTCATAGCGGATTTCCGCATAATCCGCCTCGTCGCCCAACTGGCTTTTCTTGATGGCGCGGTCGATCACGTCCTTTGGCATCGACACCGCCTTGGCCGCCTTCACGGCCAGACGCAGGCGCGGGTTCATGTCCACGTCGGGCATCCCCATCTTGGCGGCGACGGTGATTTCCTTCGCCAGCTTCGAGAATACCTTAGAGCGCGCCTTGTCCTGCTTGCCCTTGCGGTGCTGGATGTTCGCCCATTTTGAGTGGCCTGCCATGACCCGTCTCCGATCGCTCAAGTTCCAGATTTGCGCCCGTATATGTCATGGCACCATAGGCCCGCAAGCCCAGCCTGCGGTGCCCCTCGGTGCCGAACGCGGCAAAACGTCAGTGCCAGTTGACCGGCGGCGGTGAGGTAAACACCCGCACCTCACCTGCGCCGTTCTCCACCCGCACCTGTCCGTTCGGCGCCAGCGCGCCATTCAGCCCGATCAGGCCGAACACGCCGTAAAACAACCCCTGCAACAGGTTGTGGCGCGCATCCAGCGACACCTCGTATTTCATCGGATGGCCGCAGTTCTGGAACGTGCCCGCCCATCCGGTCGGCGTCGCGGTGTCCTTGGTCTTGTCGGCGGTGCAGATCGCGCCATCCGACATGGTGACCGCCACATGCGTATCAGACAGTTTCGCCTGCACCGGCACCACGGCCATAGGCGCCACACAAGCGGCAACAACGAAGGGCGCAGCCCAGATCAGGTGTTTCATGTCATTCCTCAAAGCGGCCAAAAGACCGGGACAAGCAGGCTTACCACTATCGCCTGAATCAGGCTCAGTGGCAAACCGAAGCGGATGTAATCGGTGAACTTATAGCCCCCTGGCCCATAAACGAGTGTGTTGGTCTGATACCCGATCGGCGTGCCAAAACTGGCAGAGGACGCGAACATCACCGTCACCACCAGTGCGCGCGGGTCGATATGCAACGCAGTTCCCAACCCGATGGCAATCGGCGTCAGGACAAGCGCCACGGCATTGTTCGTCACCAACTCGGTCAACGCCCATGCCACCATAAACACCGCGAAAATCATCAGATGTGGCGGCAGCATACGTAGCCCCGGCGTCACCAGATCAATAATCAGCCGCGCCGCACCCGACCGCTCCAGCCCGGCACCGACCGCCAGCATACCGAAGATCATCGCCAAAAGCCGCCCCTCGATAAAGCCAAACGCTTCATCCGCGTCGATGCAGCGCGTCACCAGCACAATCGCCACGCCGATCATCGACAGGATCACGATGGGCGCCACGTTAAGCGCCGACAACCCGACAATCGCCACCAGCACCGCGATCACAATCGGCGCGTGACGTCGCCGATAGGCCCGGTCCGAGGGGTGACCGATGTCCACCAACTCCATCTCTGCCGCGAGGCGCTGAATATCGGCCATCGCGCCTTCCAGCAGCAAGGTATCACCCACCCGCACCACCAGATCGTCCAACTGCCGCCCGATGTTCTGGTTGCGCCGATGCGCCGCCAGAACATAAACCCCATAACGCCGCCGCAGACGCATGGAGCCAAGCGAGCGCCCGATCATCAGGCATCCCGGCGAGATCAACACCTCCACCGTCGCGGTCTGCACCGAGGACAGCTTGTCCACCAGCCGCACCTCTTTGCTCGACTGCATCCCCAGCAGCTCGGACATCGGCGTGCGCAAAACCACACGGTCGCCCGCTTCCAACGCCACTGACGCCAGATCGCGGCGCAGCGACGCGTCTCCCCGCAAAACATCCACCACCCGCACCGACTCGCGCATGAAGATATCGACCTCGTCCACCTTCTTGCCAATCAGCCCGGAGTCTTCCGGCACCGCGACCTCGGTGAAGAACTTCATCTTCGACTTGTCGCTTAGCAGCGCCGACATCGACTGCCGATCCGGCAACAGCCGCGCGAACAGTCCGAGGTAAATCATCCCCACCGCCGCATAGACAATGCCTAGCGGCGTGATCTCGAAAATCGAGAACGCAGGCATCCCCGCCTGCTTTACGACGCCGTCCACCAACAGGTTGGTCGAGGTGCCCAGCAAGGTGACCGTGCCGCCAAAGATCGTCATGAAACTCAACGGAATCATGACCTTGGACGGCGAAATCCCCAGTTGCTTGGCAAGCTGCATAAAGACCGGGATCATCACCACCACGATGGGTGTGTTGTTCACAAAGGCCGACAACCCCACCACCGCCAGCGACAGCGCGATCAGCGTCAGCGCCGGACGCGCCTCGACATTGCGGGTCGCCGCCTGCGTGATCCAGTCCAGCGCGCCGGTGCGCACCAAGGCCCCCACGATGATGAACAGCGCCGCAATCGTCCACGGCGCGTCGTTGGACAGCACCGTCAGCGCACCCGAGGTCGGCAGAATGCCAAGCACGACCATCACCATGGCACCGCTGATCGCCACCACCTCGACGGGGTAAACCTCGCGCACGAACATCACCAACATCGTGCCGATGATGACAAGCGCTGAAATCGCTTGCGTCGTTGCCGACAACTCAATCCCGAACATCGCCGCTCCTAGACCCGACCCTGCGATGTTTCACAGATCGGCCATGGTTCGCAAGCCTTCTGCTGCACTGCGGCGCGCGAAGTCCTACGGCGCGGAAGGCTGCAGCCGCCCACCAACCCGGATCATCGAGACCTTCTTGGCCAAGCCGGTGCGGTCATCGGTCTCGACATAAACTCCCGACAGCGTTGCCTCGCCATTCGCAGGCTCGAACCGCGTCTTGGGCATCCCGGTGATAAACCGGCGCATCGGCTCGGCTTTTTCCATCCCGATCACAGAGTTGTAATCGCCGCACATCCCGGCATCGGTCAGGTAGGCCGTGCCGCCCGGCAAAACCTGCGCGTCGCCGGTCGGCACATGGGTGTGCGTGCCCACCACAAGGCTCGCGCGCCCGTCGCACCAATGGCCCATCGCCATCTTCTCGCTGGTCGCCTCGCAGTGCATGTCTACCACTATGGCCTGCGCCAGCCCACCCAAGGGATGCGATTTCAGCACGGTTTCCACCGCCGAGAACGGGTCGTCGAACGGGCGTTTCATGAATACCTGCCCCAGCGCCTGCGTCACCAGAACCTTGCGCCCGCCGGTCGCGTTGAACAGCTTGGCGCCACGCCCCGGCGCGCCCTTGGCATAGTTCAGCGGCCGCAGGATGCGCGCCTCGGTCTCAATAAACTGAAGCATGTCTTTCTGGTCAAAGGCATGGTCGCCCAACGTCACGCAATCCGCGCCCGCCGCCAGAATGCCCTTGGCATGTTCCGGCGTCAGCCCCATGCCGGACGAGGCGTTCTCGCCATTGACAACGACAAAATCGAGCCCCCACGCAGTCCGCAGACCGGGAAGCCGCTCGGTGATTGCAGCGCGCCCCGCGCGGCCCATCACATCGCCTAGAAACAGGATTTTCATGGGAGATGGAAGTATGCGGCCTGACGCCGAAGGGCAAGGGTTTTGCGCAAGGCCAAACCGGCGCGTCCCGTCAGCCACAAACCGTGCGCGGACCGCTTTCCGTCACGATCATATTCAACGGCTGGTCGGTCGCTTCCACCGGCACCTGTGGCACTTCCTGCGCCGCAAAGGCAAAGCCGATCGCCAGCCGGGGCCGCGCGGCGCGCAAGCCTTCCAGCGTGCGGTCATAAAACCCGCCGCCATAGCCCAGCCGATAGCCCTGCGCGTCAAACGCCAGCAGCGGCACGATCAACACGTCGGGTTCCAGCCAGTCGCCCTCCGCCGGGATCAGCGCGCCGAACTCGCCGGGGATCATCCGCACCTCCGGCGTCCAGCGCCGAAAGCGCAGCGCCTGCCCGGGCCCTACGATCACCGGCACGCAAACCGGCCCGTCGTGCGCCGCCATCGCGGGCAACGGGTCAATCTCGGTCCGCATCGGCATGTAACCCGCCAGAACCCGGCCCACATGAGCCGCCAAAACGTCGCCCAAATGCGCTGCCGCCGCGCCCTGCCCTGCGGCAAACGCCACCTTGCGCTGCACAAAAGCCGCCTTGCGCGCCTCGGCTTTGATCGCAACCAGATCGCTCATAGCAAGATCACCTCAGCCAAGCTCAGGAAGGCGAAGAACCCCACCACATCCGTCACCGTCGTCACGAAAGCACCCGAGGCCAGCGCGGGGTCAAACCCCATCTTCTCCAACCCCAGCGGGATCAACAGCCCTGCCACCGCCGCCGCGAACATGTTGATAATCATCGCCATTCCGATTACTACCCCCATCATCGGCTGGCCGAACCAGAAATAGCTTATCACCCCGATCATCACCGCGAATGCCAACCCATTTGCCACCCCCTGCGCAATCTCGCGCCAGATCACGCGCCACACGTTCGACTGGGTCAGGTTTTTCGTCGCCAGCGCGCGCACCGCCACCGCCAGCCCTTGCGTCGCCGCATTGCCCCCTTGCGAGGCAACGATTGGCATCAGCACCGCCACCGCCACGATCTTCTCAATCGTTCCCTCGAACAGCGAGATCACGCCAGAGGCGAGGATCGCCGTCAAAAGGTTCACGAACAGCCAGGGAAAGCGCTGCTTGGCCGTCTCGATCCAACTATCCGACAGCGAGCCCTCGCCCACACCAGCCAGACGCAGGATGTCTTCCTCGTGTTCCTCGTCCAACACGTTCATCGCGTCGTCGATGGTGATGACCCCGACCAAGCGATCCGAGCCATCCACCACCGGGGCAGAGATCAGGTGATACTGGTTGAACAGGTAAGCGACCTCGCTTTCCTGTTCAGTGGCGCGGATGGTGCGGAACATCTCTTCGGCGATGTCGCGCATCCTGGTTTCGCTCTTGGCCGACAGAATGCGCCCCAGCGTGACATTGCCTACCGGGTGCATGCGCGGATCGACCAGGATCACATGATAGAACTGATCGGGCAAAACCTCGGCGCTGCGCAGGTAATCGATCGCCTCGCCCACGGTCCAATGTTCCGGCGCGGCGACGGTTTCGCGCTGCATAAGCCGACCGGCGGAATTTTCCGGGTAGGACATCGCCTGCTCGACCGCGACACGGTCGGCAATCTCCAGCGCGCCAAGGATGATTTCCTGCTGCGGCTCTTCGAGGTCTTCCAGAATGTCAACAACGTCGTCGGTATCCAGCTCGCGCACAGCGTCGGTCAACACCTTGCGCGGCAGGTTCTCGATCACCTCTTCGCGGATCGACTCGTCAATCTCCGACAGGATCTCGCCGTCGATTTCGCCCGACCACAGATGCAGCAAATCGCGCCGCTGTGCGCTGCTGATCTGTTCCAGCAAGTCGGCGATATCGGCCGCGGGCAGTGGCTCCATCAACTCGCTCACCCGCGCGGAATCGCCCGCCTCCACCGCGTCGCGGATCGCCTCGACCCGGCGCGAGTCGAGCCCGTGCAGGTCTTCCGCCTGCCCTTCCGCGATGTCGATATTGTCCGCCACTGCGCCCCCGCCTTGATTACCGCGACCCTACCGGAAGGTGTTTCAAAGAAACAGGGGCAGCGGGCAAATTTACCTTTTTAGCAATTCGCTTTAGTCTGACGTCGCAACAGGATGGAACAGGCGCATGACGGACCTACTTCTTGGCCAGACGCTGGCCTTCACCGCCGACCCTTTCACCGACGGCCCCGCTGCCGCGCAGCACGAAAGCCACGGCGCTGTGCTGATCGAGGGCGGTCACATCAAGGCCATCGGCCCCGCAGACACCTTGCGCGCCGCCCACCCGCAGGCCCGCGTCACCGACTACGGGCGCGCGCTGATCTCGGCCGGGTTCATCGACGCCCACGTCCACTTCCCGCAGACCGCGATCATCGCCAGCTGGGGCAAACGACTGATCGACTGGCTTAATACCTACACCTTCCCCGAGGAAATGCGCTTTGCCGATCCCGCCTATGCCTCCGAAATCGCCGCGCGCTATTTCGAGCTGACGCTGGCGAACGGCACCACCACCGCCTGCTCTTACGCCACCATTCACCCCGCCTCGGTCGATGCCTATTTTACCCAGGCGCAAAGGCGCGGTATGCGCGCGCTGACCGGCAAGACCTGCATGGACCGCAACGCGCCCGACGGCCTGCGCGATACCGCGCAATCAGCCTATGACGACTCCAAGCGGCTGCTGGAAAAGTGGCACGGGGTGGATCGGCTTTCCTACGTCATCACGCCGCGCTTTTCACCGACTTCGACGCCCGAGCAACTCTCCGCGCTCGGCGCCCTCTGGGCCGAACACCCCGAGTGTCTGATGCAAACCCACCTGTCGGAGCAACTCGACGAGATCGCCTGGGTCAAATCGCTGTATCCCACCGCGCGCGACTACCTCGACACCTACGAGCAGCACGGTCTGCTGGGCAAAGGCGGGCTTTACGGCCACGCCATCCACCTTGAGCCGCGCGAGATTGACCGACTGCACGAGGTTGACGCCTCGCTGATCCACTGCCCGACCTCCAACACCTTCATCGGCTCCGGCCTTTTCGACCTCGCCCGCCTCAAGGCCGCAGGCCACCGCATCGGCCTTGCCACCGACACCGGCGGCGGCTCGTCCTTTTCCATGCTGCGCACGATGGCCGCGGCCTATGAGGTCAGCCAACTGCGCGGCACCGCACTCCACCCCGCGCAACTCTGGTGGCTCGCCACCCAAGGCGCCGCCCGTGCGCTGCATCTTGATGCGAAAATCGGCAACCTCGCCGTAGGGATGGAGGCTGACCTCACCATCCTAGACCTCGCCTCAACCCCCGCCATTGCCCAAGCCAGCGCCCGCGCCGAAACGCTATGGGAGGCGATATTCCCCACCATCATGATGGGCGACGACCGCGCCACCCGTGCCGTCTGGGTGGGCGGCAAACCCGCGCGCGCCTGATCCATCGTGGCGAAGCGAGGGGCTTTCCACCCCTCGCGCTCCCCCGAGGATATTTGGACCAAAGCAAGCCCATTTGCTTTGGCCGAAATATCCCCGCCGGAGGCTCCTTCCTTGACACCGGGCGCGCGCTGTCGGACCAATGCGCTTTCCGGCAAAGGCCCCGCGCGATGAAAGAATCCGATCTCTACGCCCCCCTGAAAGCGCATCTTGAGGCACAAGGCTACGAGGTCAAAGCCGAGATCGGGGCCTGTGACCTGATGGCCCGGCGCGGCGACGAGCCGCCCGTTGTGATCGAGATGAAGCTGACCTTTTCGCTCGCCCTCGTCATGCAGGGCGTCGCGCGTCAGGCCCTGTTCGACCACGTCTATCTCGCCGTCCCGGTCTCGTCCGATCGCGGCTGGAAACTGCGCTACAGGGACATCATCCGCCTGTGCCGCCGCCTTGGCCTTGGCCTGATCGCGATCGGCCCCGGCGCGGCGGCGAAAATCGAAACCCACCTTGATCCCGGCCCCTATGCGCCGCGCCGCAACACCGCGAAAGCCGGCCGCCTGTTGCGAGAGTTCGAGCGGCGCGAGGGTGATCACAATCTTGGCGGCAGCACCGGCGTCAAGCGCATCACCGCCTACCGGCAAGACGCCCTGCGCATCGCATATCACTTGGCCGAGGGCGGCCCCAGCCGCCCCGCCCTGATTGCCCGCGACACCGGGGTCGCGCGCGCAGCGACCCTGCTGCGCGCCGATCACTACGGCTGGTTCGAGCGTATAGCGCCCGCGACCTACGCGCTTACCGCCAAGGGATTGGCCGAATTCGGCGCCTTTCCGGCACCAAACCCTACACCATAAGCCGCCGCGCCAGCTGGTTCTGCCGCTCTACCACCCGTGGCAGATCGATCGTCACCACCTGACCCGAGGCGACCACGCGGCGCCCCTCGACAAACAGATCGCGCACGCGCGTCGGCCCCGCCAGCAGCAGCGCCACTGGGTCCCACGACCCAGCGCTTTCCACACCCGACACGTCCCACACCGCGATATCCGCGCGCTTGCCAACCTCTAACGATCCGCAATCGTCGCGCCCCAACACGCGGGCGCCGCCCAGCGTCGCAATCTCCAGCGCCTCGCGCGCCGACATCGCATCGGCACCATTGGCGACCCGCTGCAACAGCATCGCCTGCCGCGCTTCGGCCACCAGATTGCCCGCGTCATTCGAGGCGGAGCCGTCCACGCCAAGGCCCACCTTGACGCCCCGATCCCGCATCGCCCGCACCGGCGCGATCCCCGAGCCTAACCGACAGTTGGAACACGGGCAATGTGCTACCCCGGTGCCCGAGCGGGCGAACAGGTCCATCTCGCCCGCGTCCAGCTTCACGCAATGCGCGTGCCAGACGTCATCGCCGGTCCAGCCCAGATCCTCGGCATATTGCCCCGGACGACAGCCGAACTTTTCCAGCGAATAGGCGATATCCTCGTCATTCTCCGCCAGATGGGTGTGCAGCATCACCCCCTTGTCGCGCGCCAGCACCGCCGCATCGCGCATCAGATCGCGGCTGACCGAGAACGGCGAACAGGGCGCAAGCCCCACCCGCACCATCGCCCCCGGCCGCGCATCGTGAAAGCGGTCCACCACCCGGATGCAATCCTCAAGGATCGCCGCCTCGCGCTCGACCAGACTGTCAGGCGGCAACCCGCCCGCGCTTTCACCAATCGACATCGCGCCGCGCGTCGGATGAAACCGCAGACCGATCTCGCCCGCCGCCTCGATCGTATCATCCAGCCGCGCACCGTTCGGGAACAGGTAAAGGTGATCCGAGGTCAGCGTGCAGCCCGACAACGCCAGCTCTGCCAACCCGACCAAGGCCGAGACCCGCATCTCCTCCGGCCCGAACTTCGCCCAGATCGGGTAAAGCGTCTGAAGCCAGCCGAACAGCAACGCATCCTGCCCGCCCGGCACCGCCCGCGTCAGCGTCTGGTAAAGGTGGTGATGCGTGTTCACCAAGCCCGGCGTCACCACGCAACCGCGCGCTGACACCACCGTGCCCGTGGTCCGCAACCCCACACCCACGCCCGCGATCACCCCGTCGCGGATCAACACGTCGCCGCCCGCAACCTCGGCGCGCGCACCATTCATCGTCACCACCGAAGTGGCGCCCTGCAATAGAATTTCCGTCATTCCCGTCTCCACACAGATCGGCCCAAGCCCCCTTCGGCCTGTGTGTTCATCGGTCGACAGAAAGGGGCGTCAAGGACTCGACCGCCACCAATTTAGCAAACCCGCGCCCCGCCTGACAAGGCAAAGCACAGCCGATAAGCTGCCCACCCCCAAATTGCTTTGGTCCAAATATCCCCGCCGGAGGCTCCCGCCCTCACCCAGCCAGGACCGCCATCGCCGCCGCATGTATCTCGGAATTGGCCGCCGCCAGCACGCGCCCACCCTGATGCGCGGATCGCCCCTGCCAGTCGGTCACGATACCGCCCGCCGCCTCGATCACCGCAATCGGGGCTTGCACATCGTAGGGTTGCAAGCCAGCCTCGACCACCAGATCAATCTGCCCCGCCGCGATCAGCGCATAGGCATAGCAATCCATGCCATAGCGCGTCAGCCGCACCTGCGACGAAAGCCTGCGAAACGCAGCACCTTCTTCCGCGCTGCCAACCTCGGGAAATGTGGTAAACAAGATCGCCTGATCCAACCCGCGCGGCGCACGGCACCGCAAGGGGCGCTGCCCCATCGGCCCCTTGACCCATGCCTGACCAAAGCCGCCCATAAACCGCTCGCCGATATAGGGCTGGTCGATCAGGCCCATGATCGGCCCCGTCGCATCCGCGACAGAGATCAGCACCCCCCAAGTCGGCGTGCCGCTCAGATACCCGCGCGTGCCATCGATCGGGTCGAGCACCCATGTCAGACCAGACGAGCCTTCGCTCCGCCCCATCTCTTCGCCCAGGATGCCGTCCTGAGGACGTCGCCGTGCGAGAACTTCGCGCATCCGCGCCTCGGACTCGCGGTCTGCCACCGTCACCGGGTCAAACCGGTCGGCCTCTTTGGTATCGGCCGACAATCCCTCGGCACGAAAATGCGCGAGTGTTGCCACCCGCGCTACTTCGGCCAGTTCTTCGGCCACATCCACCAGCGCCGCGCGCTCTGCTTCGCTTAAGTCCGACATCGCCGCCCCCTGCCAACTGCCGTCCCGCGGTAGCGGGGCGGGCGCAGGGGGTCAAGTCCGCACAAGGTGCTGCCGCAGCCGCTTCAGGCCGCTTCGCTCAGCACACGCGCAAGGTCAAACAGGCGCCGACGTTGGTGCTCGGGGATTGCATAATACGACCGCACCAATTCCAGCGCTTCTTTATCCGCCAGAATATCGCCTTCAACCCGGGGCTGACTGTCGCGCGCCGCATCGATCCCTTCGAAGAAAAAGCTGATCGGCACGCCCAGCGTGTCTGCCACATCCCACAGGCGGGAGGCGCTGACGCGGTTCATACCGGTCTCGTATTTCTGAATCTGCTGGAATTTGATCCCAACCTTATCGGCAAGCTGTTGTTGCGTCATGCCAATCATCCAACGACGATGGCGAATGCGTTTGCCGACATGGGCATCCACGGGGTGTTTCATAGCTTTCTCCTGCACTGTTTCCAAAATTCCGCTTTGCCCCAAGTTTTCAAAGCAGATCGCCTCAACTAGACCACTTCCAATTTGTCTATCCAAATTCATCTCAAGGTAGATTGCTACCTGTCTTTTAGGACATGTCCTTTCGATACCTTTCCGCCGCCAACACGCCGGTTTCACCGCCTCGGATTTCCCACCGATCACTCTCCCCTACCGAGTTTTCGCCTCCCATCACTCGCTTTTCGCCGCGCAACGCGCAAAAACGCCCATTTCCTACGTCAACTTTGTGATTTTCACACATTTCCCCACGCGCCACGTCCGAAAGCTGGATCAAGTGCGCCGCTCGCGCTATTTCAATCCCAAAAGCAGCGGAGAACCCCATGCGCGCCTTCCAAATCGACCAGCTCGGCGAATCACCTCGGTTGACCGACATCGCGGCGCCCACCCCCGGCCCGGGCGAGGTGCGCCTTGATATCGCCGCCTGCGGCCTGAACTTCGCCGACTTGCTGATGTTGAAAGGCCAGTATCAGGAGCACCCGGTGCTACCCTTCACCGTCGGGATGGAGCTTGCGGGCACCGTCGCCACTCACGGACCCGGCGTCACCGCCCCCGCAATCGGCACCCGCGTCGCGGTGGTGGGCGGCTCTGGCGGGCTGGCCGAACAGGGCTGCTTTCCCGCGGCCGCCTGCGTGCCGATCCCCGACGCCATGTCCTTCACCGACGCCGCTGCCTTCCTCATCACCTATTCCACCAGCCACGTCGCCCTCGCCCACCGCGCCCACCTCGCGCCGGGCGAGACGCTGCTGGTGCTTGGTGCTGCGGGTGGCGTCGGCCTGACCGCCGTCGAAATCGGCAAACGCATGGGCGCGCGCGTCATCGCCAGCGCGCGCGGGGCCGACAAACTCGCCGCCGCCATCGCCGCGGGCGCCGACCATGTCATCGACTCAGACGCGGGCACCTTGCGCGAAACCGTCAAGGCGCTTGGCGGCGCGGATGTCGTCTACGACCCGGTCGGCGGCCAGCAGTTTATGGACGCCCTGCGCGCCACCAACCCAGAGGGCCGCATTCTGTCGATCGGCTTCGCCTCAGGCGAGGTGCCGCAGGTGCCCGCCAACCTGTTGTTGGTGAAGAACCTCACCCTGATAGGCCTCTACTGGGGCGGCTACCTGAAATTCCGCCCCGAGGTCATCACCGACAGCCTGCACCAGCTTTTCGCGTGGTATCAGGCGGGCGACCTCCACCCCCACGTCAGCCACATCCTGCCGCTCGACCAAGCCGCCGAGGCGCTGGAGATCCTGCGCAGCCGCAAATCCACCGGCAAAGTCGTCGTCACCACCGCGCGCTAAAGAGAGCGCCCTACCGCGCCCGCATCGCGTCGCGGATCATCGCGGCCAGCGCATCTACCGTCGGCCCATGGCTCGGCTCCGCGACATACATATTGATATGCGTGCGCGCGAGGTCGGGTAGCGCGCCGCCATGCGGGATCGGCTCCAGATAGCGCGGCTCTGCCCCCGCCACCAAGGCATGAACCGCCAGATCGGCACTGACACTCGCCTCGATCGAGCGCGTCGAATCCGATTCCACCGCCATCACCCAGGGTATCCCCGCCCGGTCCAGCGCCTCCTGCACGCCGACGCGAAAGATACAGTTATGCTCGAACGCCAGCGGCAAGGGCCGCTGCTTCCACGCCACGCCCCCCGGCGCGCCCAGCCAGATCAGCGGCAGCTCGTTCAGCGTCTCGCCCTCTGGTCCACAGCTATCCTCGGTGGTCAGCACGATATCGGCCTCCCCGCGCGCGAACAGCGCCTTCAGCCGCCGCGTATAGGATGACACCAACTGCACCCGCACGCGCGGGTAATCGCGCGCGAACTGCTGCATCACCTGCGGGATCGACGGATACACAATATCTGACGGCACCCCCAGCACGACCTCGCCCTCATACGCCTGATGCGTCAGCCGCGCGATCGCCTCATCGTTCAGCGCCAGCATCCGGCGCGCATAGCCCAGCATCTGCTCGCCCGCCGCCGTGAGCGCCACGCCGCGCCCGCTACGGTCCAGCAACTGCAACTCCAACGAGTCCTCCAGCCGCTTGACCTGCATCGACACCGCCGATTGCGTCAGGTTCAAAAAGCCAGAGGCCCGCGTCACGCCGCCCGCATCCGCCACCGCCACAAACGACCGCAACGTGGTCAAGTCAAGATTTCGCGACATATCATGCTTCCTGATGTGTTACGTCAAAACCATTCATTTTACAAATGAACCGCAAAGGCGCAGAAACATCAAGAAGATTGATGCACATGCGTCAATATATTTGCTTTCAGAAAGAGTCCTCCGATGACTACCCTCCTCCGCACCCGCCCCGCCACTCTCTCTTTCAACCCGTTTGCGGCGTTCGCCCGTCTGATGCAGGCCTTCGCCACGCGCCGCCAGTTCCGCCAACTGGGCGAACTTGACGCCTATCTGCTTGACGACATGGGCCTCACCCGGCAGCAGGCGGAAGAACTGTCCAGGCTTCCGGTTTGGGACGCGCCAAGCTACTGGCGTCGCTAATCCCGGCCTCCGGGCCGGATTTTCCCGCAATTCGACGTGTCAGCACCGGATTTGTTCCGGTTCCGCTTGAAATGCCGGGCCAGCTTCCCGATATTCCAACCAGAGAGGCGGTAGCATACGCGCCGCCTCAGGGAATTTTGGTAAGGAGGCTTCTGAATGGCCAACTACAACGCTTATGGCGCAAGCGTCGGCCCGGTCACCGGGCAGATTGACGTGGGTCTTCGCGCGCATATGAACAAAGTCTACGGGCTGATGGCGCTGGCGATGCTTGTCACCGGCGGCGTGGCTTACGGCGTCGGCACCAACATCGCCCTGCTCAGCGCCATCTCGCACGGACCGCTGCGCTATGTGGTGATGTTCGCGCCGCTCGTAGTGGTGTTCGGCTTCAGCGCGATGATCAACCGCCTGTCGGTTGCCGCAGCACAAGGGGTGTTCTACCTCTTCGCCGCGCTGATGGGCCTGTCGCTCAGCTACATCTTCGCCGTCTACACCGGCGTGTCGATCGCGCAAACCTTCCTCGTCACCGCGATCACCTTCGCCGGGCTTAGCCTTTACGGCTACACGACCAAGCGCGACCTGTCGGGCATGGGCACCTTCTTCATGATGGGTCTTATTGGCCTGCTCGTCGCGATGGTGGTCAACATGTTCCTGCACTCCGCCGCGATCACCTTCGCCACCTCGGCGATCGGCGTGCTGCTGTTCGCGGGCCTCACCGCCTACGACACGCAGAACATCAAGGCGACCTATGTGCAGATGGCGCAGTCGGGCGACCGAGAGTGGCTTGGCAAATCCGCCATCATGGGCGCGCTGAGCCTGTATCTCGACTTCCTCAACATGTTCATGTTCCTGCTGCAATTCATGGGCAACCGGAACTGACCCCACGGGGATGCATACGACATAGGGCCGGTGGAAACACCGGCCCTTTTCTTTTGCCAAACGGAGCCGTCGGCTGCTGCCGATCCGGGGCGCCAAAGCTCTGCCATCGCATAGGCCCCCATGTGCGCGGTGGCAAAGCGGGGCCTGCCCTTCACCCGCAACAAGCAAACCCACCAACGAAAAAGACCGCCCCCAAAGGAGCGGCCTTTACGTCTTTCGACCCCAGGGCAGATCTTACTTGATCTTGCCTTCTTTGTATTCGACGTGCTGACGCACAACGGGGTCGTATTTCTTGACCGACATCTTTTCGGTCATGGTGCGGGCGTTCTTCTTGGTCACATAGAAGTGCCCGGTGCCCGCCGTCGAGTTCAGACGGATCTTGATCGTCGTCGGCTTCGCCATAATCGTATCTCCTGCAGCCGGAGGGCGGGCCTCCGTGAAATCCTTGAAGCCCGCCTTTTAACGGCGCACCCGGCGGAGTCAATCGCAAAATCCCCGCCCGGTGCGCGATTTACAAAATGGCGGTGTCAGGAGGCCAGAACCGGCACACCCATCGCCGTATGCATCGCATCGCGCGAGGCCTTGTCGATGCCCAGCGACGCCGCAAGCTGCGTCAGATAGGCTCGCTCGACATCGCTGTCGACCTTGATCGACATCAGCGAGGCCGAATACACCTGCGTCTTGTTGCTGGCATCCGTTGCCGCCACAAGGCCCGCAATATCCAGCGGCGCCGCCAGTTGTGCCTGCACAAACGCCGTCTCATCCGGCCCCGAGGTCGAGATATGGCCCAGGATCTTGGCCTTCTCGTCGTCGTCGATGTTGCCGTCGGCCTTCGCCGCCTGAATCATCGCGCGGATCATCAACTGCGCGGTTTGCTCTGCGGCGCTCGATGCCGGGGTGCCGCCCATCAGGCTGCCCATCAGCTCTCCCACCACGCCGCTGCCCGCAACACCCGCGCCGGTCAGCGCAGTCATCAGCCCGCCCAACCCTGCAGGCGCCGCCGCTGCCGTCGCCGCCCCCGTCGCGCCGCCCATCATGCCAGTAACCTGGCCCAACAGGCCCTTGACCGCATCCGCGCCGCCGGGGATCCCCATTTGCTGCGCCATGCCGCCCAAGCTGTCCGCCAAACCGCCCGGCGCACCGGAGTTCTGCAACATGCTGCTGATGCCCTGCATCCCGCCCAGCTTGTTATATTCCTCAACGCCCTTGGCCGCCGCAAAACCGACTGCCATCGTTGCCAACGTATTCAAGAAACTCATATCACTTCTCCTGTCTGGGTGCCCGGATGATAGTCACGCCATTGTGACATGCACCCCATTCATTTCGGCGATCCGCAAAATGTGACCGCCCGCCTCCGGTTAACGATGCCTGATCCAGGCCGGATCAGGCGGTCTTGACGCACACAAAATCTGGAACACCCCGACCGTGGGGCCGGTCGAACCCCCATAATTCGTCTCGCCGCGAATAGACCATGGTGGCCGACGCGTGGGCAACCGGAATTGTTGCCTGCAAGACGGGGAAAATTTCGCGGTATCGCTCACCCCTGTCCGTGCGTTTGGCGCAGATTACCAGAGGGGCGCGAGGGAGTCCGGGCCATGGGGCGAGGGTCCCTCTGCCCTGCAAGCAAGCCCGCACGACCGCCCAACACGGCCGAAAAACAATGCGCGGATGGTCTGTAAGCCGGATTCTGTCCAAGGGGCCTTGCGACCCCCATAGATGACCATTCCTCTAGGCCTGCCGTTACCGACAGGCTCAAGCTGCCAACCCGGGCCCCTGGGCTGAAGTGTCCCTGCGGCGATATCCGTCTCCGGATCAATCCCGCGCGGGGCCCCTATTCGGCGTTGCTCCCGGTGGGGCTTGCCATGCCGTTCCTGTTGCCAGGACCGCGGTGGGCTCTTACCCCACCGTTTCACCCTTACCTCAGCCTGAACCAAGGCGGTCTCTTCTCTGTGGCGCTTTCCCTAGGGTTACCCCCGCCGGGCGTTACCCGGCACCGTTCCTTCATGGAGTCCGGACTTTCCTCGCGTGCCTTGCAGCACCCGCGGTCATCCGACCATCCGCGCCCGCACGACTTAGGCTTTCGCCCCGGCGCGGTCAATCTGAAAGCGGCGCGCCAGATCGGCGACAATCGCTGCGTCCTCAGCCGTCAAAGGCCCGCTGGCCCAAGGACGAAAGCGCAGCCGCACCGCCTGCAAAATCAACTCCGGCGCCACGTCAGGATAGCCAAACGCCCGTGCATCCGTCACAAACCGCGCAACATCCCCCGCCGCCGCCTCCGGCCAGACCGAGAGCCCCGCCAGCGCCAGCCGCCGCCAATCGAACCGCACCCCCGGATCAACCTTGCGCGCTGGGGCCATGTCGGAATGGGCAATCACCCCCTCGGGGCCCATGCCCCAACGCGCGAAAATTCCATTCAGCAGCGCCTCCAGCGCCCGCATCTGCGGCTCGGGGAAGGGATGACGCGCCGTATTGACCAACTCGATCCCGATCGAGCGCGAGTTTACGTCGCCAAGGCCGCGCCACGCGCCGGCCCCCGCATGCCACGCCCGCGCCTCTTCCGGCACCAGTTGCAACACGCCGCCCACCTCGTCGATGACATAATGCGCCGACACCTCGGACGCAGGGTCGCACAGCAGCGCCACAGCCTCAGCCGCCGACGCCATGCCCGTATAATGCAAAACCACCAGTTCAGGCGTCAGCCCGCCCTTCCGCTCGCCGAAATTGGGCGAGGGATGCGGGCGCGCCTCCATCCTCTGTCAGTGACCAGCCGCCGCGCGGAACGGGGCCGGATCCCAATAACAGGCGAAACCATCCCCATCGGGGTCAAGCCCCTTCGGGTCGCGCGTCGGTCCGCCCGACTTCAGGAAAGCCTCCTGCGCCAGATCGGACGAGGTGTAATACGCACAATTCCGCTGCATCTCGCTTTTCAGGTCGAACGCCGAGCGGGAATACATCTTCTGCCCAACAGAATTCGTTGTCGACAGGGCATAAGCCGCAAGGTTCGGCCCGTCCGACGAGGGGCGCGCGGGCAATGGCTGCGGCGCGATCACCTGATACTGCGCGCGCTGCTGTTCCAGCAGGGCCTTGTCCTGCTGGATCGTGCGCACCGATTTCACCGCGTCAAAATTCTGCTCTTTCGAGATCATGGCCCGGTTGTCCGCGAACTCGAGCTCGCTATGCACATCCTTGATCCCCGCCGGGGCATCGCCGCGCGGACGGTCTGCGGACAGCCCACCCATGCTGCTGCCCAAAGCCGACCCACTGATCGCCGTATCGGCAGATGGCGCCACGTCGCCAACCTGTGCGGTACCATTCATTGGCGCGCCTTGGGTCTGCGAATCCGCGTGTTTCAGATAATCGCCATAACTCTGCTTCGCGCCTGAATCCGGAACCGAAGGATTACACGCCGCAAGTGCAAGAACTGCTACAACCGGAAAACCAAAACGCATCGAATTACCCCTAGCCCGCGCCCCAGTCGCGCCCATTACCACCATTTTGCCGGTTTGGAAACGAAACCTGCGGCGGTTTCCAGCACATAGGCGTGATTCAGCAACGCCCCCTCTTCCCAAGGCCGCCCGATCAGTTGCAGCCCCAAGGGCAGCCCCTGCGCGTCAAGGCCCGTCGGCACCGCAATCCCCGGCAAACCGGCAAGGTTCACCGTCACGGTAAACACGTCGTTCAGATACATCGCCACCGGATCGGCATCCGCCATCTCGCCCAGCCCAAAAGCCGAGGACGGCGTCGCTGGCGTCAAAATCGCGTCAATCCCTGCCGCGAAAGCCTGCTCAAAGTCGCGTTTGATCAGTGCCCGCACTTTGCGCGCGCGGTTGTAATAGGCGTCATAGAACCCGGCCGACAGCACATAGGTGCCGATCATGATCCGCCGCTGCACTTCCTTGCCAAAGCCCTCGGCGCGGGTCTTTTCATACATTTCGGTGATGCCGTCGCCCTGCCCCAGCTTCGCCCGGTGGCCGTAGCGCACGCCATCATAGCGCGCGAGGTTTGACGATGCTTCCGCCGGTGCGATAACATAGTAAGCGGGCAAAGCGTATTTGGTATGTGGCAGAGAAATATCAACAATCTCCGCCCCCGCATCCTTCAGCATCGCGCGCCCCTCGGCCCACAACGCCTCAATCTCGGCGGGCATCCCCTCCATGCGATACTCGCGCGGAATGCCGATCTTCTTGCCGCGAATGTCGCCGGTCAGCGCCGCCTCGAAATCCGGCACCGGAATGTCGGCGCTGGTCGAATCCTTGGCATCCGCCCCCGCCATCGCGCCCAGCATGATCGCGGCATCCCGCACCGTCTTGGTCATCGGCCCCGCCTGATCGAGGCTGGAGGCGAACGCCACCACCCCCCACCGGCTGACCCGCCCATAGGTCGGCTTGATCCCGACGATGCCGGTAAACGCCGCAGGCTGGCGGATTGATCCGCCGGTATCAGTGCCGGTCGCCGCCAGACACAAATCCGCCGCCACTGCCGCCGCAGAGCCGCCCGAAGACCCGCCCGGCGTCAGCGGAGTCGTATCATTGCCGCGCCGCCACGGGTTCACCACATTGCCGTAGCACGAGGTCTCGTTCGACGACCCCATCGCGAATTCGTCCATGTTAAGCTTGCCCAACATCACCGCGCCCGCGTCAAACAGCTTGGTTGTCACCGTCGATTCATATTCCGGCTTGAAGCCTTCCAAAATGCGCGAGGCGGCTTGGCTTGGCACGCCCTTGGTGCAGAACAAATCCTTGATCCCCAACGGAATCCCGCACATCGCGGGCGCATCCCCCGCCGCGATCCGCGCATCCGCCGCCCGCGCCTGAGCCAGCGCAATCTCCGGCGTCTTATGCACAAAGGCGTTCAGCCCGTCGCCCGCATCCATCGCGGTCATGCACGCCATCGTCAGATCGACCGAGGTCACCTCACCCGCCCGCAACGCATCCCGCGCGGCGGCAATCGTCAGCTTGTTCAACGCATCCGTCATGCTGGGTCCCTCACTCAACCACTTTCGGCACCGCAAAGAACCCCTCGCGCGCGTCCGGCGCGTTCGCAAGGATCTGCGCCTGAATATTGCCATCCGTCACCACATCCGCCCGCCGCTTCAACCGCATCGGCGTGACCGAGGTCATCGGCTCAATGCCGTCCACATCCACCTCGTTCAGCTGCTCCATGAAGGTGAGGATCCCCGACAGCTCGCCCGCCAAAGCAGGCAGGTCGGCCTCGTCAACCCTGATGCGCGCCAAATGCGCCACGCGCCGCGCGGTATTGATGTCGATGGACATGGGGCAATCTCCGTCAAATGGGCTTCGGCCCGTTTAGCCGCGCGCGCGCCCCGCTGCAAGCATCTGCCACCGGTTCCCATTTCCTTTCGCGCCACGCGCCCTAAACTGATCCGAAGTTACGCAAAGGAGAGCACCCATGATCATCACCTGGCTCGGCCATTCCAGCTTCCGTATCGAGGTCGAGGGCGCCACCCTCCTCGTTGACCCGTGGTTTACCGGCAACCCGGTATTCCCTACCGCCCAACGCGCCGCCGCGATCGAGGGCGCAACCCACATCCTGCTGACCCATGGCCACGGCGACCACACCGGCGACAGCCTAACCATCGCGCGCGAATTGGGCATCCCGATTGTCGGCATCTATGACCTGATAAGCTGGTGGCAGGCCAAGGAAGGCATCAACGGCATCGGCTTCAACAAGGGCGGCACCATCGACCTGAACGGCGCCAAGGTCACCATGGTCAACGCCAGCCACTCCTCCTCCGTCGCGGGTGAAGGCGGCCAGCCGATCTATGCCGGCCACGAATCCGGCTACATCATCGCGGGCGACGGCCACACGATCTACCTGTCAGGCGATACCGATGTGATGGCCGACATGGGCGTGTTCAACGCGCTGCACGCCCCCGATATCGGCATCCTCTCGGCGGGTGGCCATTTCACCATGGACATGAAACGCGCGGCCTATGCCGCCAAGACCTTCTTCAACTTCAAGACGCTGATCCCCTGCCATTACCGCACCTTCCCGCTGCTGGCGCAGAACGCCGACGTGCTGAAAGCCGCCCTTCCCGGTGTCAACGTGATCGAGCCGCAGGTGATGGAGCCGATCAAGGTCTGACGGCTGCAGGGTAAAAGCGAAGGCGTCCCCTTGGCCCGGAAAAGCCGCCGGGCCGCGCCCGCCCTCCCGCCGGGAGGGCGCACCGCAACGCTGGCGCAGAGCATGACCGTCGCAGGTTGGCCGCACGATAAACCGCAGACCACACGCGTTGCAGCGCCCGCCCGAGGCAGGGCGTGGACCTCTGTTGCGCTTACGTCGCTGCACCAACTGTGCAACACCCACGCTCACGCCCCGCGATCATCCCTTTTGGCCGCGAAAAAATCCCGCAAAAGCGCGCCCGCTTCCTCCGCCCCGATGCCGTCATAAACCTCGGGCACATGGTGGGCCTGCGGGTGCGAAAAAACCCGCGGTCCCTGCGCCACGCCGCCGGATTTCGGGTCCGCCGCGCCATAATAAATCCGCGCGATGCGGGCCTGCGAGATCGCGGCGGCACACATCGGACACGGCTCCAGCGTGACGTAAAGATCGTGGCCCACCAGCCGCTCTGACCCAAGCATCTCGCAGGCCGCGCGGATCGCCAAGATCTCGGCATGGCCCGTCGGATCGGCCAACTCCCGCGTCCGGTTCCCCGCCCGCGCCACGATTTCCCCGGCGGGCGACACGACGACCGCCCCCACCGGAACCTCGCCCCGCAAACCCGCCGCGCGCGCCTCGTCCAGCGCCGCGCTCATATGACTGACAAACCCGCTCATGCGCTCCGTGATGCCCCGCGCAAGGCCCTCGCGCAAGCCGCTTTCACCCGTCTGAAATTCCGGCTAGGAAGGGGGCATGAATGACACGCCCAAACCCCGCAAGTCCGCCCCTTCGAAAACGCCCACCCCCGAGGCCGCAAAAGCCCCGGAGAAGGACGGCGAACGCATCGCCAAAGTTCTCGCCCGCGCGGGCGTAGCCTCGCGCCGCGAGGCTGAACGCATGATCGCCATTGGCCAGATCGCGGTGAACGGCAAGGTCATCGACAGCCCCGCGCTGAACGTCACGCCGCGTGACCGCATCACGATTGATGGCAAGCCGATGGCGGCCAAGGAACCGGCGCGGCTTTGGCTTTATTACAAGCCGCTTGGCCTTGTGACCTCCGCCTCGGACGAAAAGGGCCGAGAGACGGTGTTTGACTACCTGCCCGAGGATTTGCCGCGCGTCATGACGGTGGGCCGCCTCGACCTCAACTCTGAAGGTCTGCTGCTGCTGACCAACGACGGCGAGCTGAAACGCAAGCTTGAGCTCCCTTCCACCGGCTGGCTGCGCAAATACCGGGTCCGCATCCGGGGCAATCCGACCGAGGACGATATTGAACCCCTGCGGCGCGGCCTGACCCTCGACGGTGAGAAGTTTCAGCCGATGGCGGTGACGCTGGACAAGATCCAGGGCTCCAACGCGTGGCTGACCGTCGGCCTGCGCGAGGGCCGCAATCGCGAAATCCGGCGCGCCATCGACGCCATCGGCCTGATCGTCAACCGCCTGATCCGCGTCAGCTACGGCCCCTTCCGGCTTGGCATCCTGGAACCGGGTCAGGTCGAGGAGATCAAGGGCCGCGTCCTGCGCGACCAGCTTGGCATGGGCCCCGGTGAGGGCGAGGAAGACCAGCCCAAACCCCGTGTGACCCACAGCCGCAAGACCTCGCTGGCAGGCAAGCCGGGACCGGCCGTGCGCGGCGAGGCCGCGCGTCCGGCACGGCCCGCGCGCACCGAAGGCAAAACTGGCGCGCCGCGTCATGCGAGCAAATCCAGCGCCGAGGGCGCCGGTGACAAGCCCTATGCGCCACGCACAAAAGCCACCGGATATGCCGCGAAATCCGACGCTAAACCGGGGCCGAAAGCGCCCCCGCGTCCCGGCGCGCACGCCCCACGCAGCCCGTCGGGGCGCCCGCCTACCGGCAGAAAACCCGGCAAGGGGGAATAAGGCGCGCCTTTTCCCCCTCTAGCGGGTTCCTAGATCGGATTCCCTCGCCTATATTCCCTCCGTCGTGCGCGCGTATATCCTGAGGGAGGCTTCATGTCCGATACCGGTCTGCAAAAACTGGCCTTTCTGTTGCTGCTGGCCCTGATGGTCTATGTCGCCGTGACGGGAGGCGCATGATGGCCGAACGGTTTGGCGGTAAATACAGCCCCGAGAATTCGCGCCCGCCGGGCAGCGATGCCCCCGCGCCGAACCCCTATCAGGGCGCACGCCGCACCCGCGCGGGTGGCCGCGTCAACGGACTGTTTATCGTGCCGTTGGTCTTCGTCGTCACCGCCTTCCGCCAGAACCCCACCGGGCTTGCCATCGACCTTGCCGCCTGCGGCACGCTGCTGCTTGCGGCATGGCTGACCCGCGAGGGCATCCTTGCGCAAGAGGCCTATGAGGCGCGCAACGTGGCGCGCCGCCCGGCAATTCCGCGCAAGATCTTCGGCTCTGTGCTGACCGGCGTGGGCTTGGCCTTGGGCGGTTTCACTCCCGGCGGCAGTCTGCTGAACCCGGTGATATTCGCGGTGCTTGGCGCCGCCCTGCACTTCTTCTCGTTCGGGGCCGACCCGTTGGCGGACAAGGGCATGGCGGGCATTGACGCCTATGACACCGACCGCGTAGCGCAGGCGGTGGACAGCGCGGAGAAATACCTTGCGGCCATGAAGGACGCGATCCGCCGCGCGGGCGACCGCCAGTTGGAAGACCACGTTGACCGCTTCATCGCCGCCGCGCGCCAGATGTTCCGCACCGTGGAAAACGACCCGCGCGACCTGACCGCGACGCGGCGCTATCTTGGCGTCTACCTCTCGGGGGCCTCTGATGCGACGGCGAAGTTTGCCGACGTTTACGCGCAAAGCCACGACCCCAAGGCGCGCGCCGATTTTGAGGCGTTGCTGACCGATCTGGAAACCAATTTCAGCACGCAAACGCAGGCCCTGATGGCCAACGACAAAACCAACCTTGATATTCAAATCGACGTCCTGCGCGAACGTTTGCAGCAGGAAGGGGTCCGCCCGGCAGCGCAATCCGCCCCCGGCGCCCAGTAACAGTGAAAGGACAAACGATGACCGACTCGACCGCCCGAAACGGAGCAGCCGCTGCCACCCCCGTCGACATTCAATCTGTCGTCGGCACCGTTCTGCCCGAACCCAGCGCCGACATCGTGCCGCTTGCAACAGCGCCCGCCACCGTGGCTGACGCGATCCGCAAGCGCATGGACGAGATCGACATGGGCAACACGCAGTCGATCATCAACTTCGGCTCATCGGCACAGACAGAGCTGACTACGATTTCCTCCTCGATGCTGGCCAATGTGCAAAGCAAGGACATCGGGCCCGCAGGCGACTCGCTCCGCACCATCGTCGCCACGATCAAGGGCTTTTCCGTCTCGGAACTCGACGTGCGCCGCGAGCGGAGCTGGTGGGATAAACTGACCGGCTCGGCGGCACCCTTCGCCAAGTTTGTCGAGAAATTCCAGACCGTGCAAAGCCAGATCGACAAGGTCACCAACGATCTTGACCTGCACCAACATCAATTGCTGATCGACATAAAATCGCTGGATGTGCTTTATCAGAAAACGCTGGGTTTCTATGACGAACTCGCGCTTTACATTGCGGCGGGCGAGGCAAAGCTGGCCGACTTGGACGCCACCACCATCCCCGCGAAAGAGGCCGAGGCCAAGGCCGCCGCCTCCGATCAGCAAATGCTGAAAGCGCAGGAATTGCGCGACCTGCACGCCGCGCGCGACGACCTTGACCGCCGCGTCTATGACCTGAAGCTGACGCGGCAGGTGACAATGCAGTCGCTGCCCTCGATCCGTCTGGTGCAGGAAAACGACAAGAGCCTGGTGACCAAGATCGCCTCGACGCTGGTCAACACCGTGCCGCTGTGGGAAACCCAACTCGCGCAGGCGGTGACCATCCAACGCTCCAAGGATGCCGCCGACGCGATCAAGGGCGCGACGGACCTGACCAACCAGTTGCTGACCGCCAACGCCACCAACCTGCAAGACGCCAACCACGTGGTGCGCCAGCAGATGGAGCGTGGCGTGTTCGACATCGAGTCGGTGCAGAAAGCCAACGACACGCTGATCGCCACCATCAACGAAAGCCTGCAAATCGCCGACGACGGGCGAACCAAACGCGCCGCGGCAGAGCAGACGCTGACCAAGATGGAAAGCGATCTGCGCGATACGCTCGCCTCGGCAAGGGCTCGGACGGCAACCCCAGCCGTCTCAACGACCGGAGCCTGACGCTGACGGCCAGCTTTTCCCGACGCAAGTGGGTGCGGCCTGCCGCATTTGCGGCGCTTGTTGCGGTGGCAGGGTGCGTGGCGCAGATGGCGCCGCCACCCGCTCCGCCGGCGCATCCAACCGCAATGATGCGCCCGCAGCCGCGCCCCACGCCCGAAAGCGCGGCGGTGCGCGGCTATTATGCACGGCTTCAGCGAACCATGCTGGAGCGGGGGCTTTTGCGCTCTGACACCGCGCCGGACGACGCCCCGATCAACGCCCGCATCTTGGCGCAGACCTTCATCACCATCGCGCTTTATGATGAATATGCCGAAACCCACCGCACCTTTGTGGCGCGCCAAACTGCGGACCACCTCTATCGCTGGGCCGCGCCGGTTCACATGGCGCTGACCTTTGGCGCCTCGATCCCAGAGGCCGAACGCCTTACGGATACCGCCACCGTCACCACCTATGCCGCGCGCCTGTCACGCCTGACCCACCTGCCGATCACCCTTGCCGCCGAGCCCGCCAATTTCCACGTCCTTGTTCTGAACGAGGATGAACGCCGCGCCGCTGCCCCCCTGCTGCGCGCCCTCATCCCCGGCATTGGCGCGGACGTGATCCGCACGGTGACCGAGATGCCGCTATCAACCTATTGCGCCGCCTTCGCCTTTCCCAAACCCGGCACCTACACCTATGGGCAGGCGCTCGCCGTGATTCGCGGCGAACACCCCGATTTGATGCGCCGCGCCTGCTATCACGAAGAATTGGCGCAGGCGCTTGGCCCCGCCAACGACAGCCCACACGCGCGGCCTTCAATCTTTAACGACGATCAGGAATTCGCCCTGCTGACAAAGCAAGACGAGCTGATCTTGCGTATGCTATACGATCCGCGCCTGACCCCCGGCATGACGCCGGATCAGGCGCGTCCCATTGCCCAAAGGCTTGCATCCAAGCTTTTGGGAGGTAACGGTTGACGCCAAGGCTTGCAGCTGCGGCTCACCAGTGAAAGGAAAACGTCATGGCCCTGTTCAACTTCCTCACCGGCGAGTTCATCGACGTCATCGCATGGACCGATGACACCCGCGACACCATGGTCTGGCGCTTTGAGCGTCAGGGCAACGCGATCAAATACGGCGCCAAGCTGACCGTGCGCGAAGGTCAAGCGGCGGTCTTCATCAACGAGGGTCAGTTGGCTGACGTGTTCATCCCCGGCCTTTACCAGCTAGAGACCAACAACATGCCGATCCTGACCACGCTGCAACACTGGGATCACGGCTTTCAGTCGCCCTTCAAGGCAGAGGTCTATTTCGTCAACACCACCCGGTTCAACGATCAGAAGTGGGGCACGTCGAACCCGATCATCTGCCGCGACCCGGAATTCGGCCCGGTGCGCATTCGCGCCTTCGGCACCTACTCGATGCGCGTTTCCGACCCGGGAACCTTCCTGAAAGAGATCGTCGGCACCGATGGCGAATTCACCGCCGATGAAATTTCGAACCAGATCCGCAATGTAATCGCGCAGGAATTCAGCCAGGTCATAGCAAAATCGAACATTCCGGTGTTGGACATGGCTGCCAACACCGCCGACCTTGGCAAGCTGGTGACGACTGCAATCAACCCGACGATTGCCGCCTACGGCCTTACGCTGCCAGAGTTCTATATCGAAAACGTCTCGCTGCCCGACGAGGTAGAAAAGGTGCTGGACAAGCGCACCTCGGTTGGGATTGCGGGGGATCTGTCCAAATACACCCAGTTTTCCGCCGCAGAGGCGATGACCGCGGCGGCGACCACACCCAATTCCGGCATGGGGGCCGGGCTTGGCATGGGGATGGGCATGGGGATGGCGGGCCAGATGGCGCAGCAGGGCCCGTGGGGCGCCATGCCGCAGGCCACAGCCCCTGCCACCGCACCCGCCGCCCCCCCGCCACCGCCCGCCGAAAATGTCTGGCACGTTGCGGTGAACGGCACCACGACCGGCCCCTTCCCCGCCGCCACCTTGGCGCAAATGGTTGCCGCAGGCTCGTTCAGCGGCGCATCGCTGGTCTGGGCACCCGGCTTTGATGGCTGGAAACCCGCCTCTGGCGTCTCCGATCTTGCGCCCCTCTTCGTCGCCATGCCGCCGCCGCCCCCACCCGGAGCCTGACCCCTTGCCCGACACCACCGCCGACACGCATTACAAATGCGAGCAATGCGGGGCAGAGCTGCGCTTTGCCCCCGGCCAAACCATGCTGGTCTGTGACCATTGCGGCCATAAACAGGCGATCCCCGATAGCGGCCCTGCGTCAATCTCGGAAATCGCGTATCAAAGCGCGCTTGCCAACGCCCTGCCCCCCTCCGCGATGGAGGACGTGCGCAACTGCACCTGCCCATCGTGCGGGGCCTCGTTCTCGCTGCCGCCCGACGTCCACGCCTCGGTCTGCCCGTTTTGCGCGACGCCCGTCGTCGCGGATACCGGCGCTACGCGGCATTTCAAACCGCAGGCGGTGGTGCCCTTCAATGTGACCGAACCGCAGGCGCGCCAATCCATGACGCAATGGCTGGGCCAGTTGTGGTTCGCGCCGGGCGGGCTGGTTGACTATGCCCGCAAGGGCCGCGCCATGTCGGGCATGTATGTGCCCTACTGGACCTTCGACGCCGCCACCCAGTCCCGCTATCGCGGCCAGCGTGGCGAATATTATTACGAGACCCAAACCGTGATGGTCGAGGTCAACGGCCGCATGGAGCAGCGCGAGGAGCAGGTGCAAAGGATCGCGTGGTATCCCGTCTCGGGGCAAGTCGCGCGCAATTTTGACGATGTGCTGGTGATGGCCTCGACCAGCCTGCCGCGCCATTACATCGATGGGCTGCAACCCTGGGATCTGACCGCGCTCAAGCCCTATTCGCCCGACTACCTCGCCGGTTTCGGCGCCGAGGGCTATACCGTGGGGCTGGAAGAAGGTCACTCGATGGCGCGCACCATCATGGATGGCGTGATCCGTGACGATATCGCGCGCGATATTGGTGGCGACCAACAGCGGATCGAGGCGATGTCCACCGATGTCTCGGACGAGACGTTCAAGCATATCCTGCTGCCGATCTGGATGGCGGCCTACAAATACGGCGGCAAAACCTACCGCTTTGTCGTCAACGGCCAAACTGGCCGCGTGCAGGGCGAGCGTCCGTGGTCGAAATGGAAGATCGCCACCGCCGTCATCGCCGCCCTCATCGCGGCGGGGGCACTGGCCTATTACTACCAATACTGGCAAGCGACGCACTAGGGCCCCCGGCCCGCGCCGCCATCGCCTGCGGCGCGGGGATCTCTGCCAACCCCTGTTGACATATCCCCCGCCCGCGCCCGATAGACGTCGCACCCCATCCGGAAAGGCCCCAGCCCGTGCGCATCCTCGATCACGCCATCATCCCAGAGCTTCCCAACCCCTACTATGGCAAGGTGCGCGACAATTACGACCTGCCGGACGGACGCCGTATCATCATCTCGTCGGACCGAATCTCGGCCTTCGACCGCATCCTTGCCTGCATCCCGTGGAAGGGTCAGGTGCTGACCCAAACCGCACGCTTCTGGTTCGATGCCACCGCCGATATCTGCCCCAACCACGTCCTCGCCTACCCGGACCCTAACGTGGTGATCGGCAAGCGCCTGACCATTCTGCCGGTCGAAATCGTGGTGCGCGGCTATCTTGCAGGCACCACCGGCACCTCGATCCTGACGCTGTATAGGAAGGGCGAACGGGTGATGTATGGCCACACCCTGCCCGACGGCCTGAAAGACAACGCAGCGCTGCCGACCCCGATCATCACGCCGACCTCCAAGGCGTTTGACGGCGGCCATGACGAGCCGCTGACCCCCGCGCAGATCGTCGAGACCGGGCTTGTGACCCAAGCGCAGTGGGATCAGCTTTCCGCCTATGCACTGGCGCTTTTCGCGCGCGGTCAGGAAATGGCGCGTGCGCGGGGCCTGATCCTTGTCGATACAAAGTATGAATTCGGCACCGACGCCGAGGGGCGCATCCTGCTGGCCGACGAAATCCACACCCCCGATTCCAGCCGCTATTGGATCGCCGCCGGGTATCAGCCCGCCTTTGCCGCCGGCACCCGCCCGCCGAGCTTCGACAAGGATTTCATCCGCGCCTGGGTGGGGGAACGCTGCGACCCCTACAAAGGCCCGGTTCCCGAAATCCCGGCCGAGATGATCGAAAAGACCTCCAAGGTCTATATTCAGGCCTACGAGGCCATCACTGGCCAGACCTTCGTGCCGGATACCTCGGGCGCCACCCCGCTCGACCGCGTCCGCGCCAACCTCGCGCCGTATTTCACCAAGGCCTGAGCGCGCGGCATAGGAATTGCACAGGGCGGCGCGCAAATCCATTGCCCCCTCGCCGCCCCCGGATTATTGGTCGCGCTAACAATTAGGGAGAGACGACCAATGATCCTGTCCTGCGGAGAAGCCCTGATCGACATGCTGCCGCGCACCACCACGCTGGGCGAGGCCGCCTTTGCCCCCTATGCCGGTGGCGCCGTATTCAACACCGCAATCGCCTTGGGCCGCCTTGGCGCGCCCGCCGGGTTCTTCACCGGGCTTTCCACCGACCTGATGGGCGAGGTGCTGACCAACACACTGGCCGCGTCCAACGTGGACACGACCTACTGCGCGCGCTCTGCTCGGCCTACCACACTCGCCTTCGTCAAGCTGGTCGATGGCCACGCAACCTACGCGTTCTACGACGAAAATACCGCCGGGCGGCTTTTGTCGCGCGACGAGTTGCCCAGCCTGCCCGCCTCAATCTCCACCCTGTTCTTTGGTGGCATCAGTCTGGTGAACGACCCCGCCGCATCCAGCTACGAGGCGCTGATGACGCGCGAGGCCCCTGCCCGCGTCACCATGATCGACCCCAATATCCGCCCCGGTTTCATCACCGATCAGGCTGACTACCGCGCCCGCATCGCGCGGATGATCGCGCTGGCGGATATCGTTAAACTGTCCGACGAAGACCTCGTCTGGCTTGAGGGCAAAGGCGAAACCGCAACGCTGGCGCGCGGTCTGCTGGCGCGGGGGCCGAAGATCGTTCTGATCACCGAAGGCGCCAAAGGGGCCACCGCCTATACCGCGCGCGACACCGTCTCTGTCGCGGCCCAAAAGGTCACCGTCGCGGATACCGTCGGCGCGGGTGATACGTTCAACGCGGGCGTGCTCGCCTCACTGCACGCCCAGGGCGCGCTGACCAAAGCCACCATCGCCGCCGCCACACCCGACATGCTGCGCGCCGCGCTGACGCTTGGGGTGCGCGCCGCAGCCGTGACCGTCAGCCGTGCCGGGGCCAACCCGCCTTGGGCGCGCGAGCTGGCCTGATGCGCGCCGTTCTGCAACGCGTGACCCGCGCCTCGGTCGAGGTGGCGGGCGCGGAAATCGGCGCCATCGGTCCGGGGCTGCTGATCCTCGTCTGCGCCATGCAGGGTGATGATACCGCCAAGGCCGACGCGCTTGCCGCCAAAATCGCCAAGATGCGCATTTTCAAGGACGACGCCGGCAAGATGAACCTCAGCCTGCGCGACATTGCAGGGGCCGCGCTGGTGGTCAGCCAGTTCACCCTTGCCGCCGACCTGCGCGGCAACCGCCCCGGCTTTTCCACCGCCGCCCCGCCCGACGAAGGCCGCCGCATCTACGAACATTTCGCGCAAGCGATGCGCAACGAAGGCGTGCCCGTCGCCACCGGCGAATTCGGCGCGGACATGGCGGTCAGCCTTGTCAATGACGGCCCGGTCACGATCTGGATGGACCAGTAATCGCGGGGTTGAGGTGGGCCATTCTTTAGCCCAAACTCGGATCACAATCCCGTCAGCGCACCGTCAGCCGACGGATGCCAAGAGGAGGCCATGAAACACCTGATAGCGCTCATCCTGATTTCCTTTGCCGCCGCGGCTCACGCCGACGGGGACGATCAGGATCGCGCGCGGGAAGCCTATGAACATCACGAGATCATGCCACTGGCCAAGATTCTCGCCGCGGTGAAGCGTACCTATGGCAACAATGTTGTAGATATCGAGTTTGAGGATCACAAAGGCCAAAAAGTTTACGAGTTCGAAATCATTGACCCGTCCGGTCAGGTTATCGAGGTGGTAATCGACGCCGCGACCGGCAAGCGCGTTGGCAATGAAGAGGAAAAGGACTGATGCGCATCCTTGCTGTTGAAGATGACCCGCGCATCGCCGCAGACCTCAAATCCGCCCTGACCTCGGCAGGCTTCCTTGTCGAAAGCTGCGCCGACGGCGAGGATGCGTGGTTTCTGGGCGATACCGAAAATTACGACCTCATCGTTCTTGACCTTGGTCTGCCCAGCCTTGACGGCCTGACCGTCCTCAAACGCTGGCGCAAGGGCGGATGCGAGACGCCGGTGCTGATCCTCACCGCGCGTGGCGCGTGGACCGAACGTGTTGAAGGCATCGACGCCGGCGCGGATGACTACCTGCCCAAGCCGTTCCGGATGGAGGAACTGGTCGCCCGCGCCCGTGCGCTGGTGCGGCGTTCGGCCGGTCGCGGCACCTCGATGCAGGCGCATGGGGGCCTCATGCTGGACGCGACCAAGATGGAGGTCACGCTGAACGGCGAACCGGTGCCTGCCTCGGCGCTGGAATACCGGCTGCTGTCCTACCTGATGCTGCACCGCGACCGCGTGCTGCCGCCGACCGAGATCCTTGAGCATCTTTACGGCGACGAGGACGCGCGCGAAGCCAATGCGTTGGAGGCGCTGATCGCCCGGCTGCGCCGCAAGCTTGGCCCCGGCGTGATCGGCACCAGACGCGGCTTCGGCTATTTCCTTGAAAGCACGCCAGAGTGAAACGCTGGTCGCTGCATCTGCGGCTTTTCGCGGCGGGCGCAGCTTCGGTGATCGCGGCGCTGGCGCTGGCCGCCTTCGGGCTGTCATTGCTGTTTGACGCCCATGTGCAACGTCGCGCCGTCGCAGATATGTCGATCCAGCTCGATCAAGTGCTGGGCGGCATTGACCTTGATCCGGCAGGCCAGCTTGTCCTCGCCCGCCCGCTCAGCGATCCGCGTTTCCTCAGGCCGCTCAGCGGGCTTTACTGGCAAATCGACGTCAGGGACACCACCCTGCGCTCGCGGTCGTTGTGGGACTATACGCTGCCGCTGCCGTTCGACGAGCCGGTGGACGGCACCGTGCATATTCACGACATTCCCGGCCCGACAGGCAGCACCCTTCTGGTGCTGGAACGCCGCGTGCGCCTGCCACCGCGGCTTGGCAGCTATCCGGTTCGCATCGCCGTCGCGATGGACCGCGCCGAACTCCGCGCCGAGGGGCAATCTTTCGTCAACGACATGGTGCCCTACCTTGCCCTGCTAGCCGCTTTCCTTATCGTTGCAGGCTGGGTGCAGGTCGCGGTCGGTCTGCGGCCGCTGGCCACCGTTGGTGCCCGCGTCGCCGCCGTCCGCTCTGGCCAATCCACCCGGCTGGGCGAAGATTTTCCGACCGAAGTGCGCCCGCTGGCGGGCGAGGTTGACGCGCTGATCGAGGCGCGAGAGAACGATGTCGTGCGCGCCCGTGCCCGCGCCGGGGATCTGGCGCATGGCCTGAAAACCCCGCTTCAGGCCCTTTATGGCGAGGCGGGCCGCCTGCGCGACAAGGGCGAATGCGAGGCAGCCAGCGCGATTGACGCCATCGCCGACGCCATGCACCGCCATGTTGACCGCGAGCTGACCCGCGCCCGCATCGCCTCGCGCGCGCCCAGCGCCAGTTGCGATACCGCCACCGCTGTCACCCGCGTCTTGTCCGTGGTGCGCCGCACGCCGACCGGCGCGGGTGTTGCGTGGGATGTTGATGCGCCCTCTGCGCTTTTGGCGCGGATCGACACCGACGACCTGACCGAGGCCCTGGGCGCGCTGATCGAAAACGCCGCCCGCCACGCCGCCTCTTGCGTGACCATCACCACTTACCGCCAGCCCGGCATTGTCGTCATGACCATTGCCGACGATGGCCCCGGCATCCCCGAAGACCGTATCGACGATCTGCTGACCCGTGGCGCACGTCTGGACACCAGTGGTCCGGGAACCGGCCTCGGCCTGTCGATCGCGTCGGAAATCGTCGAGGCGGTGGGCGGCACCCTGACCCTGCGCAACGGCGACCCGGGATTGGTCGCAAAACTGACCTTGCCAGAGGCGTAAACGTCAGCCTCGCGTCAGCGTGAGTGCACCATAGAGACGCAAGGCGCAATTCCCGGCGCCCAATCGGCCCGGTGCCCCCAAGCAACCGGGCCCGGCCCGCCATCCGTCCCCAATGCGGCTGGCGGGCCACCCCAGTCCTCACGGAACCGCGCGATACCCGACTTGCGGGGCAAACGACGTCAGGTCGCCCCCCTCAGCGCGCGCAACGCGTTCAGGATCACCGCGACATCGATCGCCTCCTGCATCAGCGCGCCCTGAACGGGCGAGATCATCCCAAGCGCGGCGGCCACCATCCCCGCAACCGATAACCCGATACCCACAACCACGCTTTGCCTTGCAATTCCAAGCGCTTGTCGCGCGATCTTCAGCGCGGGCAGGATGCGGTCGAGCCGATCAACAAGCAGCACGACATCGGCCGCCTCGGCGCTGGCCGCCGCGCCACGCGCGCCCATCGCCACACCCAGATCGGCCGCCGCCAGCGCGGGCGCGTCGTTGACGCCGTCACCGATCATCATCACCCGGCCATGCGCCCTTTCCGTCACCACCACGGCGATCTTGCGCTCTGGCGTCAGGCCCGCATGAACCGCATCAAAGCCAAGCCCCTCCACGATCGCCTCAGCCACCTCAGGCCGGTCGCCGGTTGCCAGCACGATCCGCGTCACGCCCAAGGCGCGCAAGCCCGCCAACAGTTCCGTTGTCCCGACGCGCAATTGGTCGGCAAGGATCAATTCCCCGACCCAGCGCCCGTCTACCGCCACGGCAACCGTGACCGCACCCGGACCGCCGCCAGCCTGCGGCGCCTCGGCCAGACCCAACCGCCCGACAACAAACCCACGCCCGCCGACGATGACCGCCTTGCCGTCCACGCTCCCTTCCAGCCCTTCGCCAGCGGTCTCGACCACATCTTCGGGCCGCGACAACGCCATGCCCCGCGCCCGCGCCTCGGTCACCAGCGTTTCGGCAATCGTATGACGCGAGGCCTGGTCGAGCGACGCGGCCAGCCGCAACACCTCATCGGCCGCGATGCCATCCGCCACCAACGTCTCGATCAAGCGCGGCTGGCCGTCGGTCAGCGTGCCGGTCTTATCCACCACCAGACCACGCACCGAGGCCAGCACCTCCAGCGCCTTGCCGCCCTTGATCAAGATCCCCTGCCCCGCCGCCTGACTTAACCCCGCCACCAGCGCCACCGGCACCGCGAGGATCAACGGGCACGGGGTCGCCACCACCAGCACCGCCACCGCCCGGATCGGATCGCCGCTGATCGCCCATGCCGCCAAGGCGAGCGCCACCGTCACCAGCAAGAACCCCATCGCATAGCGGTCCGCCAGCCGTGCCATCGGCGCCCGCACGCCCTGCGCCTGCTGCACCAGCCGCACGATGCCCGCAAAGGTGCTGTCCGCCGCCGTCTGCGAGGCGGTCAGGTCGAACGGATCGCCAACCGAGGTCGCCCCGCTCATCACCGCCGCACCTGTCTCGTGGCGTTGCGGCAGCGACTCGCCGGTCAGCGCCGAAAGGTCGAGCATTCCGACCCCAAGCGCCACAAGCCCATCGACCGGCACGACATCGCCTCGGCGGATCAACAGGCGATCGCCGGGCGCAATCGCCTCCAGCGGCACGTCCTCCAGCCCGCCGTCGCGGTGGCGCATAGCGCGACGCGGCACCTTGGACAACAGCGCCGTCATCTCGCGCCGCGCGCGCCGTTCGGCAAAGGCCTCAAGCGCCTGTCCGCCGGAATACATCAAGGCCACCACCGCCGCCGCGAGCGTCTGGTCAAAGATCAGCGCCGCACTCATCGACAGCGCCGCTACGACATCCAGCCCCATATCGCCGCGCCGAAGGCTGGTGACGATCTCCACCAGCAGCATCGCCAGAACCGGCAGCGTGGCCGCGGTCCAAAGCCAAACCGCCGCCTCGCCCTGCCCCAAGGCACGCGCCAAAAGCCCGCCGAGCAGCCCAGCCAGCGCCACCCCGATAAGGACCGGCCGCACCGCCTTTTGAAATCCGCCCAGCGTCATGTCAGAACCCCGCACCCCGCGCGCGGGGCCAAATCAATCCAAAGTGCGCCGGAACCGCGACAGCGCCAGCCCCGCGAACACCACCACAAACCCGATCAGCGCCAGCACCGTTGACTGCACATCCGCCAGCCCCGCCCCCTTCAGCATCACCGCCCGCACCAACCGCAGGAAATGCGTCAGTGGCAGGGCCTCACCCAACACCTGCGCCCACCCCGGCATACCACGGTAGGGAAACATGAACCCCGACAACAGTATCGAGGGCAGGAAGAAAAAGAACGAAAGCTGCATCGCCTGCATCTGCGACTGCGCCACGGTCGATATTGAATAGCCCAGCAACACCAGCGCCATGACAAAGATCAACACGCCCGACAGCAACAGCCACAGCGCGCCGACAAACGGCACGCCGAACAGCACCTTGGCCGCGATCAGGATCACCGTCATCTGCACCGCCCCTACGGCAAGGAACGGCAGCACTTTGCCCAGCATGATCTCCAGCGGGCTGATCGGCATCGCCAGCAGGTTCTCCATCGTGCCGCGCTCGGTTTCGCGCGTCAGGCCCATCGCGGTCATCATCACCATCGTCATTTGCAGGATGGTGCCCAGCAAACCTGGCACGATGTTGTATTGCGTGATCCCCTCGGGGTTATAAAGCTTATGCACGATCACGTTCAGCGCACCCGGCGGCACCGCCACCGTGCCTTGCTCAAACGCCAGCCCTTGCTGCGCCACCGTGCTAAGCGTCGACACCGCGCCCGAGGCGACCGAGGGGTCGGTCGCATCCGCCTCGACCAGCAAGGTGGGCGAGTCGCCCCGGTCCACACGCCGGTCAAAATCCGAGGGGATGGTGACGACAAACGACACATCCCCGCGCCGCAACAGCTTGTCGGCCTCATCCGCACTGACATTGATGTCGGTGAAATGGTAATATCCGGTCAGCTCCAACGCGGTGACAATGGCGCGGGTATAGCGATCCTGCGTGGGTGCAACCAAGGCAGCGGGCAGGTGTTTGGGGTCGGTGTTGATCGCATAACCGAACAGGATCAGCATCATGATCGGCACGCCCAGCATCATCGCGAAGGTGACGCGGTCGCGCCGCATCTGGATGGTTTCCTTGACCAGCATCGCGCGCAAACGGCGGAAAGACAGAATCCGGTTCATGCCATGTTATCCTGACCCTTGCTCATCAACTGGATGAACACATCCTCAAGACTTGTCTGCGCGGGTTCCACTTTCGCCCCCGCCGCCTGCGCCGCCGCCCTGACTGAAGTCTCCAACGCCACGGCATCGCGCCCCACCACATGCAGTGTAGTCCCGAACGGCGCCACCTGATCCACCCCCGGCGCCACAGTCAGCCGCTCGGCAATGGCGATCATATCCGCGCCACCCAAGCCCTCGATAATAAAGGTGGAAAGCTTCGCTCCGGCCACCACCTCCGGCACCGTGCCGGTCGCCACCAACTTGCCGTAAGAGATATAATTGATGCGGTGACAACGCTCCGCCTCGTCCATGTAATGGGTCGAGACCAGCACCGTGATGCCTTCCGCCGCCAGCCGGTGAATCTCGTCCCAGAACTCGCGCCGCGCCTTGGGGTCCACCCCCGCCGTCGGCTCGTCCAGCAGCAACAGCTTGGGCTTGTGCATGGTGCAGGCGGCCAGCGCCAGCCGCTGCTTCCAGCCGCCCGACAGGTTCCCCGCCAACTGCTTTTGCCGTGAGGTCAGCCCCAGATCCGCCAGCGTCTGCGCCACCACCTCGCGCGCCGGATTTAGCCCATAAAGCCCCGCCACAAAGTTCAGGTTCTCGACAATCGACAGATCCTCGTAGAACGAGAATTTCTGCGTCATATACCCCACTTCACGCTTGATCGCGCTGCCCTGCCGCAGCAGATCATAGCCCAGCACCCGCCCCGTGCCCTCATCTGGCGTCAACAGCCCGCACATCATGCGGATCGTCGTGGTCTTGCCCGACCCGTTCGGCCCCAAGAACCCCGAAATCTCGCCCTTCTCGACAGAGATCGACACATGGTCCACCACCGTCTTGTCCCCGTAGCGTTTGACCAGCCCTTCGACCGCGATGGCGGGCTCGCTCATTGCCCGGCCTCCGGCAGATCGACATCGACAATCTGCCCCGGCTTAAGATGGTCGGCATCCGCCTCGGGCCGCGCCTCCACGAGGTAAACCAGCTTTTGCCGGTTATCGAGCGAGTAGATCACCGGCGGCGTAAACTCCGGCGCGTCAGAGACATAGGTCACCACCGCCGTCTCGCCCGCCGCGCAGCCATCGCAATGGACGCGCAGCTTGGTGCCGACATGGGTTTGCGACACCGCCGTCTCTGGCATGTAAAGCCTGAGCTTCACCGCACCATGTGGCAGATAGGTCAGCACGGGCGCTTGCGGCCCCGCCAACTCGCCCGGATTGCGCAAAATCTCAAACACCGTGCCATCGGCGGGCGCGACCAGGGTGCGCTGTCCCAGTTGCCACAACGCCGCATCGCGCGCCGCCTGCGCCTGCGCCACCGCCGCCTCTGCCGCAGCAATCTGTTCAGGCCGCGCGGGCAACTTGGCCACCGCCAGGTTCGCCACCGCCTGCGCCACCGCCGCGTGCCCCACGTCCACCGCCGTCTGCGCCGCATCCAGATCGGCCTGCGACTGGAAGCCCCGGTCGTTCAGGCTTTGCGCCCGCACCAGCGCCTTTTGCGCCTGTTCCGCCTGCGCCTTGGCCGAGGCGAGCGTGGCGTCGATCACCGCAATCTCTTCCGGCCGCCGTCCTTGCTTCAAATCCGCCAGCTGGCTTTGCGCCTGCGCCAGCGCGGCATTGGCCTGCGCCACCGCGATATCGGCGTCACGATGCTCCATCACCGCCAACACCGCGCCCGCTTTGACCCTGTCGCCGCGCGCGACATCCAGCACCGAAACCTCTGCCACCGCCACCGGCGCCACCAGATCGTATTCGCCTTCGATATAACCAGTGGCGAGCGGCGATGGAGCTGCGCAAGAGGCGAACAGGCTGCCAAGGATCGGCAATACACACAGGAAGCTCATGGCAAATCCCTTTCTGTCGCGGCCAGCGCCGCGCGTAGATTGCGCACCAATAGATCAGCGATGCGCCCCGCCGCATTGACATCAATCACGTCCCACCCCATCCGGCGCAGAACCATCGGCTGACCGATGCGGAAATAGATCACCTGACCGATCATCGCGAAGACGGAAAGGCGGGTTTCCTCGCTCTCGGGGTCGGTGCCCGTCGCCAAGCCCCAAAGCTGGCACACCGCGCGATGGCGCGGCTCGACGATGCGCTGAAACACCGTATCGATCAGAGGGCCGGTTTCCGTGGTGATCTCGCGCAGCAGAAACGCGGCAATCGCCTGCGCGCGCGCCTCAACCGCCATAAAGGTCACGGCCGCCCGCACGATCGCTTCCAGCCGCAGCTTTGCCGCGTGCGGCGTCACCGGCATCGGCCCCGCCCGCTCGACAATCGCGCCCAGCCGCGCGCCGATCGCCTCGATGCAGGCAAGGCGCAAGCCCTCCTTACCACCGAAGTGATAGGCGATGGCCGCAATATTGACCCCAGCCCGCCCGGCGATTTCGCGGGTCGAGGCGCCAGCAAAACCGAGACGCCCGAACAGATCGGTGCCCGCATCGATCAACGCCTCACGCGTGCGCTCTGCCCCTTTGGTGCCGTCATCCGTCATGCAATGCCGCCCCTCGCCCGCAAAATTAAATCAATCGTTTGATTATGTCCAGAGCGACGATCGCCCCTTAACATTCCTGCACATTGCGGCGAGCAACCGTGACGTGTCACAATCACGCAACCTGTCGCGCCACCCCACCGAACCAGAGCGACAAAAACACCGAGCGGCGAAAATTTGCTGCAATTGCATATATCTGGTCCCTGCACCGGCGAGATATCGCGCAAATGGAACAGACCCCACGGTTTTGTCATACCGCCCCCCTCGGGGCGCATAGCAGTGCTATAGCGCTAACGCGCGGAAAGTGATTTATCTCAGCCGCAAATAACGGCAGCGAATCATCTAATTCCATGAGCGACAGCACCTTGGCCCATACCAGTTCCCTCTCGCGTCGCCGCCTGCTTGCTGCATTGCCGCTTAGTGCTGTGCTGATGGCCAGCACCTCGCTACGCTCCGCCGCCTTCGCGGACGTGCCTGCCCCGGCGTCGGTGCCGACAGCGCCCGCCGCCGCGCCGCAGCAATTCTCGTTCGACATCCTGACCGAGGAAATGCGCGCCAAGGCGAAATCGGCCTATGTTTCGCCCGACAAGGTCACCAGCTTCCTTGGCTCGCTGAAATATGACGACTACCAGCGCATCCAGTATAACCCCAACCGCGCCCGCTGGAACACGCCCGGCAGCTTTTTCCGCGTTGATGCGTTCCACCTTGGCTGGCTGTTTGACACGCCGGTGTTGCTGGACGAGGTGATCGACGGCATCGCGCATGATTTCGTCTTCAGCACTGATGACTTCATCTACCACGGCGACCTTGCCGCCCGCGTGCCCAAGGCAACCGCGCTTCCCGGTGTTGCGGGCTTCCGCCTGCGCTACCCGCTGAACCGCGCCGATATCTATGACGAGCTGGTCGCCTTCATCGGCGCCTCGTATTTCCGCGCTTTGGGTGAGGACAACACCTACGGCCTGTCCGCCCGCGGCCTTGCCATCAACACCGGCGTGTCGGGCACCGAGGAATTCCCCCGCTTCTCGTCCTTCTACCTGGAGCGGCCCGCGCCCGGTGCGCAGACCGTCACCGTCAACGCAGCGCTCGACAGCCCCAGCGTCACCGGCGCCTACCGCTTTGTCATCGCGCCCGGCGAAAACACGGTGATGACCGTCACTGCCCGCCTGTTCTTCCGCGCCGCCGTGCAGCAACTGGGTGTCGCGCCGCTGACCTCGATGTTCCTCTATTCCGACGCCAACCGCGCCGGTTTCGACGATTACCGCCCACAGGTCCACGATTCCGACGGCCTGCTGATCCGCCGCGCCGATGGCGACACGATGTGGCGCGCGCTTAACAACCCGCCCCACCTCGGCTCGTCGCTTTTTGCCGAACAGACCCCGAAATCCTTCGGCTTGCACCAGCGCAACCGCAACTTCGACGATTATCAGGACGCCGGCGCGCATTACGAAACCCGCCCCTCGATCGACGTCGAACCGATCGGCGACTGGGGTCAGGGCGCGGTGCGCTTGGTCGAGATTCCGTCAGAGCTAGAGGTCAACGACAACATCGTTGCCTTCTGGATTCCCGCCGCGCCGGTGCAGGCCGGACAAGAGCTGGAGTTCAGCTACAAGTTGACCTGGGGCAATCTGAATCCGGATGGACATTCTGAACGTGCCTATATATATGACACGCGCGCAGGACATGGCGGAATATCGGGCACAAAAGCAGATCCTGACTCGCGCAAATTTGTTATCGACTTCAAAGGTGGCGTCCTTGCGCGTATGCCCGGGGATGCCGATGTAAAGCCCGTGGTCACCATATCGAATGGCAAGATCACAACGCAGACCCTGTCAAAGCTGTCCGGCACGGACATGTGGCGACTGGTAATAGACGTAAGTGCCCAGAAGGGCAGCGTAGTGGAAATGACGGCGCACATCGCCGGATATGGCCGCAAGCTGACCGAGATCTGGCTCTATCAGTGGATGAAGGACTAATGCCCAAAGACCTCTCCTATATGATCGACGCCGAAACCACCGTGGATCGTCTGAGCAAGCTTCCCCATGCGCCGCTCTCGATGCCGCGCCAGGTGTTGGAGCATCCGCAGCGCCTTTTCGCCCGTCTTCTGCCGATCTGTGGCGGCTGGCTGCGCACGACCGTTTTCGGGAACTGATTCTTGCCAACAGGCCGGTCCAAGGACGGTGCCCTCTTTCGGCGGCGCTTTATCGCGCTCGGCCTGAGCATTGTGCTGGCGGTCAGCGCGGGCCTTCTATTTTTGCAATATGGCGCCGCCGACGGGCTTGACCCGATGGATTTCGTGCGCTCTGCGCTGATCCTCGGCTCAACCTTCTGGCTGGCATGGGGCGCGGTGCAGGGGCTTTGGGGCCTCGCGTGGAAACAGCCGGCCTACCCTGGCGACAGCGCGCCCCTGACCACCCGCACCGCCATCCTTGTCCCGGTCTATAACGAAGACCCCATCGTCACCTATGCCCGCATCGCCGCGATGGACGCCTCGTTAGAGGCTTTGGGCCAGACCCACGCCTTTGACTTCGCCATCCTGTCCGACACCCGCAACGAAGACGTCGCGGCGGCAGAGCGTCACTGGCTCGCCCATCTCATCACGGATCGCAACGCCGAGGGGCGCATCTTTTACCGCCGCCGCATCACTAACACCGGCAAAAAGGCCGGCAACGTCGAGGACTTCTTTACCCGCTCCGGCGCCGCCTACGACTTTGCACTGATCCTTGACGCTGACAGCCTGATGGAAGGCGCCACCATCGTCGAGATGGTGCGCCGGATGGAGGCAGAGCCCACCATGGGCCTGCTGCAATCGCTGCCCAAGGTGATCCGCGCCTCGTCCCGCTTTGGCCGCAGCCAGCAATTCTCGGCCAGCTTCTTCTCGCCCATCTTCGCGCGCGGCAACGCCCTGATGGCCGGTCGCACCGGCCCGTTCTGGGGCCACAATGCAATCGTGCGCGTGCAGGCCTTTGCCGCCTCCTGCGGGCTGCCCGCGTTGGCGGGACAACCGCCCTTCGGCGGCCACATCCTCAGCCACGATTATGTCGAGGCCGCCCTGCTGGCCCGCGCAGGCTGGCTTGTCCGCCTCGATCCCGACCTTGAAGGCTCTTACGAGGAAGGCCCGGAAAACATCATCGACTTCGCCAAGCGCGACCGTCGCTGGTGTCAGGGCAACCTGCAACATTCGCGCCTGCTCGCCGCCCCCGGCCTGAAACCGTGGAGCCGCTATGTCTTCCTGCAAGGCATCCTGTCCTACATCGCCCCCCTCCTGTGGCTCGCCTTCATTGTCGCGTCGATCCTCGCCCCCCTCTTCGTGCCCGCGCCGGACTACTTCCCAGAGCCTTACATGCTCTTCCCGGTCTTCCCGTCCGATCAGGCCTCCAAGGCGATCAGCCTCGCGGTTGGCGTGTTCGGCCTGCTGCTGCTGCCCAAACTGATGATCGCCACCGAGGCCGCCGTCACCCGCCGCGCCCGTGGCTTTGGCGGTGCCTTCGCCGCGCTGATCTCAACCCTGTGGGAGCTTGTGCTGTCCAGCCTGATCGCGCCCCTGATGCTGATGTTCCAAACCCGCTCGGTGCTACAGGTCATCTTCCGCATGGATGGCGGCTGGCCGCCCAACAACCGCGGCGACGGCACGCTGACGGTGCTAGAGGCATGGATGGCGTCGCGCTGGATCGTGTGGACCGGCCTTATCGGCCTCGCTGCCGCCTACTGGCTCGCCCCGGCGCTGGTCCTCTGGCTGCTGCCGGTAGCCTTACCAATGATCCTCGCGCCGTTCCTCATCTCGTGGACCTCGCGCAAAAGCACCGGCGTGCTGATGCGCGTGCCGTCAGAGTTGCACATCCCCAAAGTGGTCGAGGCGCACGACCATATCCTTGCCACATGGCAAGCAGTCGCCGAGGTCGAGGCCAGAGAGGCCCAATCCGTGCGCGCCGCCCCGGCAAAACCGGCCGCGTAAAGCCACCTCCGGCATCCAGGCCACGGACACGACCCAAACGAAAAGGCCCGCACGGGTTTCCCGGCGGGCCCTCGCAATCCTATCCGCAGGCGCTTAGATCGCCGCTTCCCGCCGCCGCAGCACGACCCGCGACACCCACGCCGACAGCGCCTCGATCTGCACGAAGATCACCGGCGTGATGAACAGGGTCAGCGCTTGGCTGACCACCAGGCCCCCAGCCACCGCAACCCCCAAGGGTTGGCGCAACTCGGAACTGGCCCCCGTGCCAAGCGCGATGGGCAACACGCCCAACAGCGCGCAGAACGTCGTCATCATGATCGGCCGGAACCGCCGCGCCGCCGCGATACGGATCGCATCGACCGCGTTCATGCCTTCCTCTCGTCGCAGCACCAAGGCCACGTCAATCATCATGATGGCGTTCTTCTTCACGATCCCGATCAGCATCAGCAACCCGATCAGCGCAATGATAGACAGATCGAAGCCGAACATCTCCAGCGCGATCAACGACCCGAGCGCCGCCGACGGCAGGCCCGACAGAATGGTGATCGGGTGGATGAAGCTTTCATACAACACGCCCAGCACGACATAAATCGTCAGCACCGCCGCAAAGATCAAAAGCCCGGTGTTGCCGCTGGACTGCTGAAACAGCGCCGCCGCACCGGCATAGCTGGTCAGCACCGTCTGCGGCATACCCAGTTGCGCCTTCATCTGGTCGATCCGCGCCGTCGCGGTGCCCAGCGACACCCCCGCAGGCAAGTTGAACGACAGCGTCACCGCGGTCAGTTGCCCGGTCTGGTTCACCGACACCGGACCCGCCGTCCGCGTCACTGTGGCAAACGACGACAACGGCACCAGTGTCCCGCTGGTCGAGGGCACTTTCAGATCGGCGAGCGCCATTTCGGTCCATTGAAACGCAGGGTCGTATTCCAGAATGACGTTATAGCTGCTTCCCGTAGTCTGGATTTGCGTCGGCACATAGGTGCCAAACCCCGCCTCCAGCGTCGAGCGCAGGGCCGCCGAAGTCACGCCCAGACGGCTCGCCGCATCGCGATCCACCACCACCGAGGCTTGCAACGCCTTGTCCTGATAGTCGGTCGCCACATCGGCGAAGGTCGCGGTATCCGCCGTCATCGCGTTTTGCAGCTTTGCGGCCCACTCGCGCGCAACCGTGGCGTCAACCGATTGCAGCACCAGCTGATACTGGCTTTGCGTTGCGCGCCCGCCAAAACGGATGCTGGTCGAGGGCGTCACGAACGATTTCAGCCCAGGCACCTCCGCCAGCGACTTGCGCAACTGCGCCAGAACCACCCCCATCGCCGGGCGCGTGCCCAGCGGCTTAAGCTGCACGAACAGGAACCCGCTGTTGGAGTTGTTGCGCAGGATGGCAGTCGAATGCGCGACAGCCTTGTTCGCCATGATGATCGACTGCGCCTTCAGTTGCAGCGTCTTCATCGCATCGAACGAGGCATCCTGACTGCCCTGCGTCGACACCATCATCGAGCCGATGTCCTCCGCCGGGAAAAAGCTGCGGTTGATCGTGGTGAACATGTAGAAAGAGGCCGCCGCCGTCACGACGAACAACGCCATGATGGCGCCCTGATTGCGCAGGCACCATGCCACGCCAAGCTCATAGCGGTCAGTGATCCGCTCGAACAGGCCCCGCTTGCGCGGGCCCGCATGGCGCAAAACCGGCAACCGCGCCGCCATCATCGGCGTCGCCGTCAACGAGATCACGGCCGACGACAGGATCGCCATCGTCACCACCACGCCAAACTCGTTGAGGATGCGCCCGACGACGCCCCCCATCAGCAAGATCGGCAAGAACACCGCCACCAGCGACAGCGACATAGAGATGATGGTGCCGGTGACCTCTTTACTGCCCTCAAGGGCTGCGTGCATCGGCGGCTCGCCCAACTCGGTGCGCCGCACGATGTTTTCCAGCATGACGATCGCGTCATCCACCACCAGCCCCACCGACAACGTCAGCCCCAAAAGCGAGATGTTGTCGATCGAGTAGCCCATGAAATACATCAGCCCCAGCGTCGCGATCAGCGACAAAGGCACCGCGACGCCCGGGATCAGCGTGGCCGACATGCGGCCAAGGAACATGTAGATCACCATGATCACCAAAAGGATGGTGATCCCCAGCGTATCCTGCACGTCTGACACCGCCGCGTTGATCGCCTGCGAGGCGTCGTTCATCACCGTCAGGTTCACCCCCGGCGGCAGGCTGGCCTGAATCTCCGGCAGCTTGGCGCGGATCGCTGCCACCACCGCAACCGTATTGGCGTCGGGCTGGCGCTGCACCGCAAGGATGATGCCCTTTTTGCCGTCGAACCAACTGCCCTGATAAATCTGGGCCACGCTGTCGTTGACATTGGCCACATCATCCAATCGAACGAAATTCCCGTTCGGCGCCTTGATGACCAGACTGCGGAACTGCGCGGCACTGGTTTGCTGCGTGTTCGCGGTGATCGTCATCAACTGCTTGTTGTTCTGAATCGTGCCAATCGGCGTCTGGTCGTTAGCCTGAGACAACGCCGACGCCAGCGCATTCATCGACAAGCCGCGCGCATCCAGCTTGCGCGGGTCAACATCGACCCGCACCGCATAGGTCTGCGCGCCGTAAACCAAGGCCTGCGCCACACCAGGAAGCGTGGACAAGGTCGGCGCGATGACGTTCTCTGCCACATCATCAACCTGCGTCAACGGCACGGAATCGCTCGTCAGCGCCATTAGCAGGATCGGCGCACTCGCCGGGTTCACTTTCCGATAGCTTGGCGTCTGGGTCATATTGGCCGGCAACCCGCGCGACGCCCGACTGATCGCCGCCTGCACATCCGCCGCCGCCGCATCGATATTGCGCGAAAGATCGAACTCCAGCGTGATCGAGGTGGTCCCAAGCGTAGAGCTTGCACTGATCGTGCTGATCCCCTCGATCGTCTCAAACTGCTTAATCAACGGAGTCGCAACCGACGCCGCCATCGTGTCGGGCGACGCACCCGCAAGATCGGCCGACACGTTGATCGTCGGCAGGTCGGCCTGCGGCAAGGCCGCCACCGGCAAATTGACATAGCCCTGATACCCCGCCATGACGATGCCCGCCATCAGCAGGATCGTCGCAACCGGGCGCCGGATGAATACGGCGGAAATGCTCAAGACTTGGTCACTCCGCTGGCCGGAAGGGGATTGCTGTCGCTCTCAGCCTGCCCGGATTTTCCCGGCCCCTTGCTGCCCGATACCGTCACCTTGGCACCGTTGATCAAAGTGCCCTGCCCTTCCACGATGACCTGCTCACCGGCTTTCAGCCCATCGCTCAGACCGGCGACATCGCCCACCCGCAAAGCAACCGTCACTTTGCGCAACTCAACCGAATTATTCGCCGCCAGCACAAAGACGGTAGAGCCATTGGCATGCGGCGCAACTGCAACACCCGGCACCAGCACCAACTGCGGCGTCGTGCCCGCCTGCAACGTCACGTTGACCGTCTGGCCGGGCCACAGCGCCTCGTCCTCATTCGCCAAAGCCGCGCGCAACTGAACGGTGGCAGAGCTTGCATCAATCGCGTTGTCGATGAACATCACCGGCCCTTTGATCGTCGGCGCTGTGCTGCCGTCCTTCAGAACCGGCACCACAGTCGCGTCCAACTCCTTGCCCGCCATCGCCTTGCGGATCAACGCAAGGTCCGTCTCGGGCAGGTTGAACGCCGCAAGCACCGGTTTCATCTGGGTAATCCGCACCAGCGCCGCACCGGGCGAGACAAAGGCACCCGCCGACAGCCCAACCGCGCCAAGCCGCCCGTCAAACGGCGCTTTGATCTCGGTCTGCGTCAATTGCACCGTATCCGCCGCCTGCGCCGCCTGATCGACGGCCAGCGTCCCTTGCGCCACCCGCAGCGCCGCCAACGCGTCGTCGCCCGATTGCACCGTGCCGGCCCCGGTCGCGACCAGCCGCTGCGCCCGATCATAGGTCGCCTTCGCGTCCACCACCGTCGCCTGATCCTTGTTCGCCTGCGCCGCGTCCTTGGCAAGCTGCGCCTTGATCGTGCTTTGATCCAACCGGATCAGTACATCGCCCTTGCTGACCTCGGCGCCATCCTTGGCCACCACTTCGGCAATCGTGCCTGCGATCTGGCTGGACAAGGTGGTAGAGCTTACCGGAACGATGCTGCCAATCGTATTGCGCAAGATCGGCAAGGTGCCACTCGCCGCTGTGGCAACCGTCACGGCCGTCGGCGGCGCTAAGCGACCCGGCTTGGCGGCCTGCGCCGTCTTGTCGGTCGCTGGCGCCATGTAGGCCTGTGCCCAACCCGGCGCATAAGGCGCGATTTGTCGCCTGAAAAAGAAACCAACCGCCACAACCGCAACAAGCAGAAATACGCCAAACTGTCTCATCAACGGGGCTCCCGATTTCGGCGCAAACTACGGCTGGCGCAGGGCGAAGAATACATGCATTTTAAAGGATCATCTATTCGTGATGTTAGACTTGTCCAAGCTACATATCTGGCACCCACCGCGAAAAACCGCTATGCGAGGGCACCACTTGATCGGTAAACGCAGCCCGCTTCCGTTTCCGTCGCCCGCCTCGACAAGTTTTCCCGCCAGTCACCAAAATCACCTCTAAAGCGACGAGCCTCCGTGACCCTTTTGTCCACCCGCACCCTGATACGCGCCCGCATTCTGCCGCTGATCGTCGCCACGGCGCTGTTCATGGAGAACTTGGACTCCACGGTGATCGCGACCTCGCTGCCGCGCATCGCCGCCGATCTTGGCACCAGCCCGATCCACCTCAAGCTGGCGCTGACCTCCTACCTGCTGGCGCTTGCCATTTTCATCCCGGCCTCGGGCTGGGCCTCGGACCGCTTTGGCGCGCGCACCGTATTCCGCCTTGCCATCCTGACCTTCGCCGCAGGCTCGATTTCCTGCGGAGCCTCCAACACGCTGGGCTGGCTGATCCTCAGCCGCGTTCTGCAAGGCATCGGCGGCTCGATGATGGTCCCGGTCGGCCGCCTGATCGTGCTGCGCACCACGCCCAAGGCCGGGCTGGTGGCGGCGCTGGCCTGGCTCACGGTTCCCGCCCTTGTCGGGCCGGTGATGGGCCCACCGCTCGGCGGCTTCATCACCACCTATTTCGACTGGCGCTGGATCTTCTGGATCAACATCCCGATCGCGGTGCTGGGCCTGATCCTCGCCACCATCTACATCCCGAAAATCGCCCCCGACGCCGTGCGCGCCTTCGATCTTCTCGGCTTTCTGCTGGTCGGCCCGGGCCTTGCTGCTTTCCTGACCGGCGTCACGATGGCGGGCCTCGGCATGGCCTCCGCCCCGGTGATGAGTGGCCTGATCTTCGGCGGCATGGCGCTGGTGATCGCCTACGTCTTTCACGCGCTGCGGGTAGAGGCCCCCCTCGTCGATTTGCGCCTGCTGCACTGGCCGACCTTCCGCATCGCGGCGGCCGGCGGCATGTTCTTCCGCGTCGGAGGCGGCGCCACCCCGTTCCTGCTGCCGCTGCTCTTCCAACTCGGCTTCGGCCTCACGCCCTTCCAATCCGGCATGATGACCTTCGCCTCGGGCATCGGCGCGATCACGATGAAATTCCTCGCCCAGCCCTTGCTGATGCGTTTCGGCTTCCGTCGCATCCTGATCTGGAACGCCCTGATCTCCTGCGTCTTCGTGGCGCTTCCCGCCACCTTCACCGCCTCGACGCCCTATCTGGTGATGGTGGTCACGCTGTTCTTGGGCGGCACCTGCCGCTCGCTACAATTCACCTCGATCAACGCGATGGCCTACGCCGACGTCCCGGCAGAGCGTTTGTCCTCGGCCACCTCGTTCAACGCGGTGCTGCAACAACTTTCCAGCTCGATCGGCATCACCATCGCCGCCTTCGGCCTGCAATCGGTGCAAGACTACACCGGCCTGCAACAGATCGTCTCCGCCACCTTCCCACCAGTGTTTATCCTGATGGCGACGGTCTCGCTGATCTCGACCTTCTGGTGGTTCAAACTCACCCCAGACTCCGGCGGCTCGCTGCTGGAACGCGCGCCCGCCAAGGGCTGACGCCCCCGCGCTTACAAATTGCTTTGGTCCAAATATCCCCGCCGGAGGCTCCCCCGGCAGGGCCTGGCGCCTACATCGCGTCGTAGGGCTTGACGGCGTCCACCGTATCAGCAGGCGCCACCGCCGCTTTCTGCCAGAACCAGCGCCGCTTCTTGGCGGTGTCGTCCCGCGTCACGATCATCAACAGCGACGGCGTCACCACCAGCGTCAAGACCGTGGCAAAGGCCAGCCCGAACACGATCGCCGACGACAGCGAGATCCACCATTGCGTCGAGGGCGCGCCATAGGTCGTCTCATGCGTCAGGATTTCAAGGTTGAGGCCAAAGGCAATCGGCAGCACGCCCAAAATCGCCGTCGTCGCGGTCAGCACCACCGGCCGCGCCCGCTCGTGGCAGGTCTCAAGGATTGCCTCGACCTTGCCCATCCCCTCATGGCGCAGCGTGTCAAAGGTGTCGATCAACACGATGTTGTTGTTCACCACCACCCCCGCCAGCGCGATAATCCCGATCCCGGTCATCACCACGCCAAACGGCTGCCCCATGATCAGCAGCCCCAGAAATACCCCGATGGTTGACATGATCACCGCCGACAGCACCAGCCCGACCGAGATGAACTTGTTGAACTGCGCCAACAGCACGCCAAAGATCAGGAACATCGCCGCGCCAAACGCCTTGCCCAAGAACGCCTGCGCGTCCTTCTGGTCCTGATCCGACCCCGCCAGCTTCCAGCGGATGCCCAGCTTCTCCAGCCCCGCCTTCGCCATCTCGGCGCTCACCGCCGCCTGCACATTGGCCACCTGCACGCCTTCACGCACGTTGGCCTGCACCGTCACCGTGCGCTGGCCATCAATCCGTGTCAGCGTGCCCGTCGTCCGCGCCGCTACCCGCGTCACGAAGTTTGAGATCGGAACCGAGCCGTTCGCCGTCGGCACCCGCAACTGGTCCAACTCGGAAATCGTGCGGTCCTGCGCCGGCAGACGCAGCCGGATATCCACCGCATCGTCCGCCCCCGGCGGGCGATAATCGGTCAGCTTCAGCCCATCCGTCACTAACTGCACCATTGCGCCCAGCGCCACCGGCGACACACCCGCCTTCGCCGCCGCCGCGCGGTCCACGTTCAACTGCCAATCAATCCCCGGCGGCGGCAAGCCGTCGTCAATATCAACAATGTCCTTGTTCTTCGCCAACTCCGCCGCGACCTTCTTGGCCACCGCGTTCAGCCCGGTTGGGTCGGCCGCCGACAGTTGCACCTGAATGTCCTTGCCGGTGGGCGGGCCTGACTTCGGCACCGACACCTCGATATTCGCGCCCGGAATCCCCACCATCGCCTTGCGCAGATCGGCAAGGATCGTGTTGGCGCTTGGCCGGTTACGCCAGTCAACGAACTCGTATTGGATCACCCCGATCACATCAGGCGCCACATCGTTGCCCTGCCCGCTCGCCTTGCCCGACCGTGTGTAAACCGTCTTGATACCGGGCCAGCCCAGCATCCGCACTTCGGCCTGATGCACGATGGCGTCCTGTTCCTGCACCGACAGGTTGCCGCGCGCATGGACATACAGCAGGCCGTAGTCCGGCTCGACATTGGGGAAGAACTCCACCCCCTTGCCGAACTTGCCATAGGCCACCGGCACCGCCACCAACAACATCAGCGCCAGCATCACCACCGTCCACGGATGCCGGATCGCACGGGCAACAAAGCGCATGTAAAGGCTCTTGCCGTCCTTCGGAATCTCGCGCACCGGCCGCGCGATAATTGCCCCCAACGTCGGCGCAAAGATCAGCGCATAGGCCATCGAGGCGCTCAGCGTCGCGATCAGCGTGATCGGCATATACATCATGAACGAGCCGACAATCCCCGGCCAGAACAGCAACGGAGAGAACGCCGCCACCCGCGTCAGCGTCGCGGCAATCACCGGCCCCGCCATACGGTGCGACGCCATCGCAAACGCCTCGCGCTTGTCCATGCCCTCGCTCATGCGCCGCTCGGCAAACTCGGTGACGATAATCGCATCGTCCACCAGCATCCCCACCGCAAGGATCAGGCTGAACAGCACCACGATATTCACCGTCAGCCCCGCCAGCGACAGCCCCAATATCCCGATCAGGAACGAGGCCGGAATAGCCAGGCCAATCAGGATCGAGGCGCGCCCTGACAGCGCGAACAGGATCACGATGAACACCAAGATCACCGCCGTCAGAACCGAGTTTTGCAGGTCAGACAGCAACTGCCGGATGTTGATGGATTTGTCCTGCGAAAAGGTGATGATCGTGCCCTTGGGCAACAAAGCCTGCGCGCCCAGCGTCAGCTTTTTCACCGCATCGACCGTCTCGATCAGGTTCGCCCCGGTGCGCTTCGATACCTCAATCGCAATCGCGGGCTTGCCGTTCAGCCGCGTGATCGTCACCGGGTCTTTCTGCGTCGCCCGGATCGTCGCCAGGTCGCGCGCCCGCACCACCGCATTGCCATTGGCGATAATCGGCAGGTTCGCCACATCCTCCGGCGTCTCGATCAGCGCCGGAACCTTGATGTTGTAACTACCCTGCGCCCCCGACATCGCGCCCGCCGCGATCAACTGGTTGTTCGCCGTCATCCCCGCGATCAGCGTATCGGGCCGCAAGCCGTAAGACGCCAGCTTCTCCGGGTCGACCGTCACATCCACCACATCGTCCCGCACGCCTTGCAGGGTTGCGTTCAGCACGCCCTGCACATCCGCGATCTGGTCGCGCAACGCCCGCGCCGCTGCGGTCAGCGTGCGCTCTGGCACATCGCCCGACAGCGTCACCACCAGCACCGGGAACTCCGAGATATTGACCTCGGTCACCGTCGGCTGCGAGGTCATGCCGGTCGGCAGGTTCGGCTGCGCATCCGACACCTTGGACCGCACATCCTCCAGCGCCTTGCGCAGATCCGCGCCCGCCTGAAACTCGATCAGCACGGACCCGCCGCCCTCATAGGCCGTCGAGGTGATCTTCTTGATGTTGGCAATCGTCTTGACCTGCGTCTCCATCGGACGCAGCAACAGCCGCTCGCTGTCCTCGGGCGAGATGCCGTTATAGACCATGCTGACATACATGATCGGGATCGGAACATCCGGCTCTGCTTCCTTCGGGATGCTGATATAGGCCATCGTGCCCGCCAGCATCAGGAACAACAGAACCGAAATCGTCAGCCGCGCATTGCGGATCGCAAGCTCGACCAGCTTCATGGATTGGTCCCGACCGTTTCCGCGGGTGCAACCGGCGGCGCCACCACATCGACCTTCTGGCCGTCCTTCACCAGATCCTGCCCGGCCACGACAATGCGCACGCCCTCCGGCACGCCCGCCACCACCAGCCCCGCAGGCGTATCATCCACCAGCGTCACCGCAGCGAAATGCGTCACGTTCTGGTCGTCCACCGTGCGCAGGCCCAAATCGCCCGCCTCTGACAAGGTGATGACCGAGCGCGGCACCGTGATTGCGCGCACTGGCGGCGCGTATAGCGTGATCTGCGCCGTCATCCCCACCGGGATCTTGCCGCCCGCATTGGCCAGCGCCACCTCCACCGGATAGGTCCGCGTCACCTTGCTGGCGACCTTCGAGACATACCGCACCGTGCCATCCATCGAGGTGCCATCAACCAGATCGACATGCGCCTTTGCCCCCATCGCAAGGTCGCTTACATCCAACTCGCCCACCTCGGCGCGCACCACGATCGGGTCAATCGAAATCAGCGTCGCCACCGGCATCCCCGGCGTCGCCCACTGCCCCTTTTGCACCGCAACATCATCGACGATCCCTGCAAACGGCGCACGCAGCGTCAGCTTGTCCAGCTCTGCCGCGGCCTGCGCCACCGCCGCCTCTGCCGCAGCCTTTGCCGACTTCGCGCCGATCATCGTCAGTTCCGCCAGATTGCCCGAGGCTTGCAGCTTCAGATCCACGTCCAACTCGCGGCTGCGCTGGTCCAGCAGCATCTTCGCGTTATCGACGGCGGCCTGCAACTCCGGCCCCTCCAGCGTCACCAGCGCATCGCCCGCCGCCACGCGCTGCCCTTTGACCACGTTCAGCCCCGCGATGATCCCCGACGCGCGCGAGGCCAGCACCACCGATTTGTCGGCATCCGTCTCGCCAGAGATGCGGATCACCCGCGCATGATCGGCAAACACCGGCACCATCGCCGCCACCGTGGTCAACGAGGCATCCGCCTTGGGCGCCGCCTCCGCCTTGGGTGCCGGTTGCGCCGCCTGCACCTGATCGCTGCCAACCGAGGACATCTTGCCCGTCAACACCCACAGCGCCGCAAGGATCAGCACCACAAACGCGGCAATCCGGTGAAAGGGCATATGTCGACTCATCCAGACCACCTTCCGGGCCACGCCCGCACCAAGGATTGCCCGTCAAAACGACCGCATCCCGGAAAACCGATTTTACAAAACAAACACCGGCGCTTCACACGCCCGTGATGGACTGTCCTGCGCAAAATTAGGCTTTTCGCAGCAAAATCAAGCCCGGATCACGATTTTTGTGACCCAAGGTGCGACAAAGCCACGCCGATGCGCCTAGTCTGCCCACTCCCACGGCCGGGTGAATTCGCCCAGCACCTTGCGCACGGTCGCGTCATCCTCGACGCCGGTGCGCTGCAACCGCGCCACCAGCCCGCGTTTTTTGTCCTCGACCACCGTCGCCACGCGCGCCTCAACGCCGCCCTTGGCCAGCGCCGCATCATAGACGCGTGCAAGCGCCCGCTTGCGCAGATCGGGCTTGAACACCTTGCCCACCGCCGTCTTGGGCAGCTCTGGCATCACCTCGATATACTTCGGCACCGCCGCTCGTTCATGGATATGCCCCGCCGCAAAGGCCTGCAATTCCTCGACCGTCGCGGTCGCACCCGTCACCAACTCGACATAGGCGCAGGGCAACTCGCCCGCGAACGCATCCGGCTGCCCGATCGCGCCGACAAACGCCACCGCCGGATGACCCGCCAAAGCCTCTTCGATCTCTGCCGGGTCAATGTTGTGGCCCCCGCGGATAATCAGATCCTTCGCCCGCCCGGTGATATACAGATAGCCATCCCCGTCGATCCGCCCCAGATCGCCGGTGCGCAGATAGAACTCGTCGGCAAACAGCCCCTTGTTCTTCACCGCCTCGGTATAGGTCCCCCCCGGCACCACGCCCGGATTGGCGACGCAAATCTCGCCGATCTCATCGGTGCCACATTCCTTCGTCACCAACCCCGACGCATCCGAGTGCAGGATCCGCACATGCGTATAAGGCATCGGAATCCCGACCGACCCGATCTTCTTGTTGCCATCGGGCGGGTTGACCGACACCAGACAGGTGCATTCCGTCAACCCGTAGCCCTCGATGATCGTCACCCCCGTCGCCTTCTCAAAGCGGCGGTAAAGCTCCACCGGCAACGGTGCCGAGCCTGACAGCGCCAGCTTCAGCGTTGACACATCCGCATTGACCGGCCGCTGCATCAGCGCCGCAATCGCCGTCGGCACCGTGATGACAAAGGTCACACCCCAGCGCTCGATCAGCTTCCAGAAGTTGTCGAACACCCCCTCGCCGCGATAGCCCGCCGGGGTCGGAAACACCACATGCGCGCCGCTCGACAGCACCGACATCAGGATCGGATAGGCCGCAAAAACATGGAACAATGGCAACGGGCAGATCAGCACATCGCGCTCGCCAAACAGCATCCGCGCGCCGATCCAGCCGTTGTAGATCATGCCAGAGACCCGGTGCTGCGCCACCTTCGGCATCCCCGTGGTGCCGCCGGTGTGGAAATAGGCCGCAAAGCGATCAACCTCGGGGTCATCGAACGTCAACGCATCCGACCGCTGGCGCGCACATTCCCGCTTGAAATCCAGCACCCGCGCCTTGTGCGTCACCGCGTGCTTGGGCCGGATGAACGGCACGATCCACGCTTTCGGCGGCGCAAGGTAGCGGTTCAGATCCACCTCCAACACCGTCGAGACCCCTGGCGCCAGCGTCACCGCCTCGGCGACCTTCGCCGCCACGTCGGTATGCGGAAAGGCGCGCAGCGTCACCACCACCTTGGCCCCGGTCTCGCGCAGGATGGCGCCGATCTGTTCAGCGTCGAGCAACGGGTTGACCGGGTTCACAATCCCCGCCACCGCCCCCGCGATCAGGCAAACCGCGGTCTCGGTTGCGTTGGGCAAAACATAGGCCACCACATCCGACGGCCCGATGCCAAGGCTGCGAAACAGGTTCGCCGCCTGCGTCACCTGCGCCTTGAACTCGACCCAAGTCAGCGTCTCCGCCCTGTCCGTCGGCCCCGAGGTCAGTTGAAACGACACCGCATTGCGCGCCCCATGCCGCGCCGTCGTTTCAGACAGCAACCGATAGATGGTCTTCGCCACCGCGCGCGCCTCCCAAGGCGCCTCAGCCTCGATAGCATTGCGGTCCGCGACCGATGCGAATGACGTCATCTCCTGCCTCCTCCACCGCCCGCGCAGCCGTCGCGCGGGTCTGTCCCTCTGGGGCGAACCTCTTAGCTTTTCCGCAGCCACGCAAGCAAAAGCGCGGCATCCAACGTGACGTCACAACTCCGCACCGCCCCCGTCACGGCGCAAAACCACCCCCAGCTTCTTCTTGGCAAAAATACTCAAATTCCACCGATCCCCCGGCGCAAGGGCAGCAAAAAGGGGCACCAAAGCGCCCCTTGCTTGCGGCGCGCGGCACCCTGTTGGCCAACCGCGCCAGCCCCGCAGGTGTAACCGCGCCGCACCTGCCTCAGGCGGTAACTTGCCCATCGGTGAATTGCAGCCGCGCAAGGCGCGCGTAAAGCCCTCCCTCGGCGACCAGATCGTCATGCGTGCCCTGCGCCACGATGTGGCCCTGGTCGAACACCAGAATGCGGTCCGCCTTTTTCACCGTCGCCAACCGGTGCGCCACGATCAGCGTGGTGCGCGTCTCGCTCAGCTTTTCCACCGCGCGCTGCACCGCCTGCTCGCTTTCCGCATCAAGCGCACTGGTCGCCTCGTCCAGCAGCAGGATCGGCGCGTCGCGCAGAATGGCCCGCGCAATCGCGATGCGCTGCTTCTGCCCGCCCGACAGCATCAAACCCCGCTCGCCGACATACGAGTCATAGCCCTGCGGTAGTGCGCGCAAGAACCCGTCCGCAGCCGCCGCAACCGCCGCCGCTTCAACCTCGGCGTCCGTCGCCTCTGGCCGCCCAAAGCGGATATTTTCCCGCGCCGAGGCGGCAAAGATCACCGGGTCTTGCGGCACCAAAGCAATCGCGCGCCGGAAATCCGCCCGCGCCATGTCGCGCAGGTCCAACCCGTCAATGCGGATCACCCCCGACTGCGGATCATAGAAGCGCTGAAGCAACTGGATGATCGTCGTCTTGCCCGCCCCCGACGGCCCGACCAGCGCGATCGTCTCGCCGGACTGCACCTCGATGCTCACCCCGTCCAGCGCCGAAACCTCGGGCCGCGTTGGGTAATGGAACACCACATCCTTGAACGAAATCGCCCCCCGCGCCGGTCGCGGCAGCGCCTTGGGCTGCGCCGGGTCCTGCACCGTATCCACCGCGTGCAGCATCTCGATCAACCGCTCGGTCGCGCCCGCCGCCCGCTGCAACTCGCCGGTAATATCCGACAATGCCCCCACCGAGCTTGCCACCAGCACCGCATAAATCACGAACTGGATCAAACTGCCCGAGGTCATGTCCCCCGCCCGCACATCGCGCGCGCCGATCCACAACACGCCGACAATCCCGGTGAACACCAGAAAGATCACGATTACCGTCATCACCGCCCGCGCCCCGATCCGCTTGCGCGCCGCGGTAAACGACTTCTCTGTCACCTCGGCAAACACCGCCTCGCTCTGCCGCTCATGCGTGAACGCCTGCACCGTCTGCACCGAGCTCAGCGCCTCTGACGCGTTGCCCGAGGATTGCGCGATCCAGTCCTGGTTCTCGCGGCTCAACCCCCGCAGGCGCCGCCCCAGCACGATGATCGGCACCACCACCACCGGCACGATCAGCAACACCAACCCGGTCAGCTTGGCCGAGGTCAGCATCATCAGCACGATCCCGCCCAGCAACATCAACAGGTTACGCAGCGCCACCGACACCGAAGACCCGATCACCGACAAGATCAGCGTGGTATCCGTCGTCAACCGGCTCAGCACTTCCCCGGTCAGGATCTTCTCGAAAAACGCCGGGCTCATGCCGATCACCCGGTCAAACAGCGCCTTGCGAATGTCCGCCACCACCCGCTCGCCCAGCCGCGTCACCAGATAATACCGCGTGCCCGACCCGATGGCGAGCAGCGTCGCAATCACCAGCGCCGCCATGAAGTAGCTGTCCAGCAGCGTCGAGTTGGCGTTATTGAAGCCATCAACCACCCGCCGCACCGCAATCGGCAAGATCAGCGAGATCGCGGCGGTTGACACCAGCGCCACCCCCGCCATCACCACCATCCCGCGATAGGGTCGCACGAACGGCCACAACCCCCTGAGCGCGCCAATCCGTTTCGACTTCTCGCGCTGCATCAGCGCCACGTCATCGCCTCGTGCCATCGGTCTCTTCCGGTTCGTTCCAACGTTTTTGCCCTTACGCCCTCAAACCCCACCCGGCAAGCGCAACCATCGCCGCACCACCAGCCACCCCCCGCCCCCCGATCACACTGGCGCGAGCCACCCGAGCAAACCCACTCTCCCCGCCCAGCCGCAGGCGGCGTCACCGACGCGGCCACAACGGCTTGCGAATGTGCCGACGCCGCGTCACCCTGTGCAAAACAGGAGGTCGTAGCGGGTATGGATGGTACGGACGTTTCTTTTGAGCAGATAAGAGGCGCAATAGGCAGCCTGCTGCTCGTATGGTCTAGGGTCGAGCGAGCGGCCGGAGACGAGGTCGCTCGTGCCCATAAAGGACAGCTTCCAAAGTCGGCACACGGCATTGCCCGCGTTCTGGAGGCGTGGGAGGCTACGGTGGTCGCAGGTCGTGAAGCTTCGCCGTTTCGCAGTCTGCTCGCCTCGACGCTGCGGGTCCAACTCAAGGAACCGCTCGATTTTCGAAATGGCGTTTGCCACGGCTTGGTCGAGCTTTCGGCCTCGCGAGGCGATCAACCAGCAACACTCACTTGTGAACTTAACAATACAAAGCGGAGCCTCACTTGGGATGAGCTTCAATCCCTCTTCAGTTGGCTCTCAAAATTGCCATATGCCATCACAATGATCTCCAACTCTCCGTTAGAAAGGTTGGGAGGCAGGATGACCGACACCCGCGAAAATCGCGAGTGGTGGAGGGTTGAATTTGGAATCGAACTCTCAAGTCAAGGCACCGGCGCGGCGCTTTGACCACGCGCCCGGCCCTCTGCGGCAATTGTACAAAACGAAGGCGTGCTACAGTGCGAGCCGTCAATTTTTGAATCCATGCACAACACTCAAAACCTATGGACGCCCGCTGCGCCCCAAACCCCGTGGCCTTTTTAGCCGCCCGAACTGAAGAACGCCCCCCAAACCCCCAGCACACGATCATACATACGAAAAACATACGATTGCTGCATGAAAAACATATCGGGATTTTTGGAGCGGGTGACGGGAATCGAACCCGTGTCTCTAGCTTGGAAGGCTAGGGTCTTACCATTACACAACACCCGCGCGAGGATGCTTAGCTAGTCCACTCTCCCCCCAACGTCAAGCCACCCCACCCCGGCATTCCCGCGCCAAACCCTCATTGCTTTGGCAAAAATATCCCCGCCGGAGGCTCCTGCCCCATGAAAAAGCGCCCCGCAGTTTCCCGCAGGGCGCCCCCAAAACTATGGCCTAAACGTTACTGCCCGACGGTCTTGATCCGCCCGTCAACCGTCTCGGTCACCTTGCCGATCTTGGTGACGTAGTTCATCACATCATTCGCCATCAAGTTCGCCGCCGTCTCATTCACCAACACCTTCCCCCCGCCCAGCGCGGTGTATCCGTCACCGCCGCCAAGCATGTAGTCGTTGGTCGCGACCTTATAAAGTTTGTCCATTTCCAATGGCTTACCGGCCACCTTAACCTCTGCCACCCGCGATCCCGGCTTCGCGGTCTTGTCATAGCTCACCGTCATGCCCGACACCTGAGGGAAGCGCCCCGCGCCGTTTTCGACCTGGCTGAAGCCATTTTCCAGCGCCGCCAAAACCTGACTTCCCGGGATTTCAGTCACAACGGTCTTGTTGCCAAATGGCAGCTCCGTCAGCACATCGCGGCGCGTCAGTTGTTGCCCCGCATCATAGGTCTTGTCGCCGCGAATGCCGCCGCCGTTGGTGATGGCAATATCCGCCCCGGTCTGGGCGCGCATTGCATCGGCGATCAGGTCGCCCATGTTGCTTTCCTCGCCCCGCACCACGCGCTGACGCGAGTCGAGCGGCACGGTCGTCGATCCGATCACCACGTTCAGGTTCTTGTCGAGCTGCGCCTTCAGCCCATCGACCATCGCCTGCGTCTCCGGGTCCGGCGCCACCGTCGCCGTGTCGATAAAGCGGAAGTTTGGCACCCACTTTACCACTCGCTTGCCGTCCTTCTGACCCACCGTCACAGTCAGGTCGATCGGGTCCATATAAAACGCATCCTTCGAGGTCTCGACATAGGCGGTAATGCCGTCATAGCCGGTCATGAAATCATGGTCGTCGCCTGACATGATCACGTCAAAGGCGTGGCTCGCCATCATCTCAAAGTCTTGATTATGCGGCGTTTGTGCCACCGCGATCACCAGATCGGCCCCCGCCTTGCGCGCTTCTGTCGCCGCCTTGATACCGGCCTGCACCGAGGGCAAAAACACCAGATCGCCCGTGCTCGACACCTGCGGCGAGTCGTCCTCCGAGATCGGGATCAACGCGATTTTCAGCCCTGCAATGGTCTTCCACATCACGCCCTGCAACCCTTTCAGGGGCGAGCCATCGGCATTGGTGATGCTGACCGTCGCCCAAGGGTATTTCGACTTCGCCACCTTGTCGAAGAAGTTCGCCGGGCCAAAATCGAATTCATGGTTGCCCGGCACCGCGATGTCGAACGGCACGAGGTTGGTCAGATCAATCGTGTTCTGCCCCTTGTCCAGCCCCGACATAAGCGAGGGGGACAGCATATCGCCGTCAAACACATAGAGGAAATTCGGGTTCGCCGCCTTTTCCGCCTTGGCCAGCGCGTTCAGCCGCGCAAACCCGCCGCGCACCTTGCCCGCATCGAAATTGTAAAGGTCGCCGACGCCCAGAATGGTCAGCTTCACCGTTTCATCGGCCCGCGCGGGTGCCGACGCCAACCCGGAAACGCTCGCCGCGCCCAACAACAGGGCTGCCATCAGATTTGAACGATAGGTCATGCGAAAAGACTCCTCACTGGTGCTTGTTTCCGAAAGCCTGACCGCTTCGCGCGGCCGTGTCAAAGGTGGTTTTGCATCACCATTATGCGACAGCCGTGACATCCGGGCCAAGATCGCATGACGTTTTCGCAAGATACGCCAAGGATTGACCCGCAAGGGCCCTTGGGGCATCACCGACGCAGACGCGAACCCTGCGACCAACAATTTCGCCCGAAAGGACGCTCCGATGATCGTCACCACCACCAATGACCTGCCCGGCGTGCAGATCACGGCCACCCTCGGCCTTGTGCGCGGCATCACGGTGCGCTCGCGCAGCGCGCTCGGCAATATCGGCGGCGCGATCCAGTCGTTCTTCGGCGGCAACATCTCGATCTACACCAACCTCGCCGAAACCGCCCGGCAAGAGGCCTACGACCTGATGGTGCGCCACGCCCAAGAGCTTGGGGCCGACGCCGTCGTCGCCATGCGCTATGATGCCAATGAGATCATGGACGGCATAACCGAGGTTCTGGCCTACGGCACCGCCGTCAAGACCCGCGCCCTCTGACTTTTTCCCTGACAGAACGGGCTTTTACATGCTTATCTACAAGATCTTCCGCCGCCCCGAATGGAACGCGCTGCGCGATACCGGCACCACGCTTGGCGCGCCCATCGACCTCACCGACGGCTATATCCATATCTCCACCGCCGCGCAGGTGACGGAAACCGCCGCCAAACACTTCGCCACCGAAAGCGATCTTGTGCTGGTGGCGCTGAATACCCAGGCGCTTGGCCCGGCGTTGAAGTGGGAGCCCTCGCGCGGTGGCGCCTTGTTCCCGCACCTCTACCGCGCGCTGACCATGGCCGACGTGGTCTGGGACAAATCGCTGCCGCTTGGCGCCACCGGCCACATTTTCCCGGAAGGCACGCTGTGAGCTTGATCGAACACGCGGGGCTTTCCCTTCTGCACCGGTGCGACCCAGAGCGCGCCCATGCGCTGTCGCTGATGGCGCTGCGCATGGGGCTCGTGCCGCTGCCCGGCGCGGTCACCTCGCCGCGTCTGGCCACCACGCTCGCCGGCCTTTCGCTGCCGAACCCGATCGGCCTCGCCGCTGGTTTCGACAAGAACGCCGTGGCGCTTGCCCCCCTCGCCCGCGCGGGCTTCGGGTTTCTCGAGGTCGGCGCCGCCACACCGCGCCCACAACCCGGCAACCCCAAACCGCGCCTGTTCCGCCTGAGCGAAGACCGCGCCGCGATCAACCGCTTTGGCTTCAACAACGATGGCGCAACCGAGATTGCAACGCGGCTGGCAGAGCGCCCGAAGGGCACAGTGATCGGCCTCAATCTGGGGGCCAACAAGGATAGCGACGACCGCGCCGCCGACTTTGCACAGGTCTTGGCGACCTGTGGCGCGCATATCGACTTTGCCACCGTCAACGTGTCGTCGCCCAACACCGAACGCCTGCGCGACCTGCAAGGGCGCGACGCGCTGACCGCCCTGCTGCAAGGTGTGCTGGAAACCCGCAACGCGCTGCCACGCGCCATCCCGATCTTCCTGAAGATCGCCCCGGATCTGGACGATCAAGGCCTGTCAGAGATTGCCGAGGTTGCCTTGACCTCACACATCGACGCCGTGATCGCCACCAACACCACCCTTTCGCGCGAAGGTTTGAAAAGTCCTCATGCGGGCGAGAAAGGTGGCCTTTCCGGCGCACCATTGTTCGAAAAGTCCACCCGCACCCTCGCCCGCCTGTCGCAACTGACACAAGGAAAGCTGCCCTTGATCGGGGTTGGCGGCGTTTCCACGCCGGAACAGGCCTATGCCAAAATCCGTGCCGGTGCCTCGGCGGTGCAGCTTTATACGGCGATGGTATATGAGGGCCTTAGCCTAGCGGCCCGCCTCGCCCGCGGCCTTGACGCGCTCCTCGCCCGCGACGGCTTCGCCAATGTGGCTGAAGCCGTGGGCTCTGGTCGCCAAGACTGGCTGTAGCTCCGGCCGCGCGACGCTCCACCTGCGGATAAAGCGCGGCCATCGACACGCCGCGCGCCGCGTTCAGCACCATCAGCGAAGCCCAAAGCCCGACATTGCCCCACCACGGCAGCAAAACGACCAGCGAAAGCGCATAGATCGCCACCGACACCGCCATCGCCGCCAGCATCGCCCGCGTCATGGTCGCGCCGATGAAAATTCCGTCGAACATCCAACTCGCCACCCCGACCAGCGGCGCCGCAACCACCCAGGGCAGGAAGCTGCGCGCGGCTTCGCGCACGCCCGCATCCTTGGCCATCACGTCAATGATCCACGGCCCCAACACGGCAAAACCCAGCGCCAGCAGCACCGCGCCGCCTGCGCCCCACTCACCCGTCATCACCGACGCCCGCCGCACCCCCGCGACTGATCGCGCGCCGACCGCCTGCCCCACCAGAGACTCCGCCGCAAAGGCAAAGCCGTCCAGCGCGAAGGCGGTGATCGAGATGAACTGCATCAACACCTGATTGGCCGCGAGTGTGGTGTCTCCAAACCCCGCGCCAAGGAACACGAAGCTGGTGAAACAGCCCTGCAACAGCACGGTGCGCAGCATGATGTCAGAGTTGACGCTAAGCATACGCCGCAGCCTCGCGCGGTCAAACACCCGCGCCCAATCGTGCCATTGCTCGCCCGCAAAGGCGCCCCGGCACAGCCATAGCCCCAACAGCAGGCCCGTCCACTCTGCCGTCAATGTCGCAGAGGCGACACCGCGCACGCCCCAGCCAAGCCCCAGCACGAACCAGAGATCGAGCGTGATATTCACCACATTCATCCAAAGTTGCAGCACCAAGACACCGCGCGTCCGCTCTTGCGCGATCAGCCAACCTGTTACCGCATATAGCGAAATCGTCGCAGGTGCGCCAAAGATACGGATGCGCAGATAGGCGCGCGCCAAGCGTTCCACCTCGGGCGAGGCTGGTGCCAGCCGGAACGCCGCCCAGAACAGCGGCCCCTGCAACGCCACCGCCGCCAGCCCAGCCAGCCCCCCGATCATCAAGGCGCGCACCAGAATGGCGCCGGTTTCCGCGTGCTCGCCTGCGCCGCGCGCCTGCGCCACCATGCCAGAGGTGCCCATGCGTAAAAAGCCAAAGATCCAATAGACCGAGGCAAGCACCACGCCCCCCAGCCCGACCGCCCCGATGGGAGCCGCAAGCCCCAACTGCCCCACCACCCCGGTATCGACCGCGCCCAAAATCGGCACCGTGGCGTTCGACAGCACAATCGGCAGCGCGATGCGCAGAACCCGCCAATGTGTCAGCTCTGGCCGGCTCAAGTCGGCGTCAGACATCTTTTTCCGGCATCAGAAAATGCCCGGTCGCCTGCGCGAAAAGGCGGGCGCGGTTGTCCTGCCACGCCTCGACCTGCACGCTGGCATAACGACGGCCAGAGCGGTTCACCCGCGCCCGCGCATAGGCATCGCGCGGCAGGCCGGTGCGCAGGTAATCCACAGTGAAATCAATGGTCTTTGGCAGGCGCGGCAGGTGCGTCGGATGCAGCGTGGTCGGGTCGAGCCGCCCCGCCTCCATCGCCTCCCACAGGCCAGTCCATGCCAGTTCAATGATCGCCGTCACCTCCAGAAACGCCGCAATCGCGCCGCCATGCAACGCAGGCAGAAACGGGTTGCCGATCAACGTGTCGGCAAACGGCATCACCGCTGTCAGCTCATCGCCGCGCCGGTCGAACTCGACGCCCAGAAACTGGATATAGGGCACGCCGTTCACCAGCGCCTTCAGCGCAGAGTCGCGCCGCAGTTTCACCACTTGCACCGGTTCCGGCTTTGCCCGCATCATTCCGCAGCCTCCTTGCCGTCGGCCCGCTCAACGGTAAAGGTGCCGGTCGCGGTCGCCACCAGGCGCCCCTCGTCGTCGTCCATAGCGGTTGCCCGCACAAACGCCACGGCGCGCGTCATGTGGTAACACTCTGCCCGAGCCCGGATGCGCTGCCCCGGCGTCGCGGGCCGCATGTAATCCATCCGCAGATCAATTGTCGCGGTTCCCGCCCCCCCGCCAGGATGGCTGATCACCGCCGCCCCGCAGCAGGTGTCCATCAACGCGAAAACCGCACCGCCATGGATGACCCCGGTGGCCGGATCGCCAATGAAGCGTTCGTCATAGCCCATCGACAGCTCCGCCGCCCCCGTCCCGATCTTGTCCATCCGCATGCCAAGTGCCATCGCGTGCGGGATCGCCGCAGCGAAGTGTTGCGCCAGCTTTGCCTTTGCATCGGTCATGCCAATCCCTTTCCCCAGTGCCCAAGTTATTCGCTGTCGAACGTTACGCCACAAGACCCATTCGGCCCGCCTGCGCATTGCGCGACGCGCGGTCACGGGCTAGGTTTCGGTGAAAAGAGGGAAACCTGATGTCCGATGCGAACGAACGGATCAACTTCAAGGACATGTGCGCCCGTTTCGACGTGACGCCGCGCACCTTGCGTTATTACGAGTATATTGAGCTGCTCGCCCCCCTCAAGGATGGCCGCGCGCGCTTTTACGGCCCGCGTGAGGTCGCCCGTATGACGTTGATCCTGCGCGGTCGCCGCTTTGGCTTCTCGCTGGAGGAAATCCGTCAGTGGTTAGAGCTGTATGGCAAAACCGGCACCAAGCCGCAGATGCAGGTGATGATCGAACTGGCCGATCGTCAGTTGGCTGTCCTTGCCACGCAAAAGGCAGAGCTAGAGGCGACCATCTCCGACCTGCGCGCACTGCGCAATCAGGTCGCAGAGGGCAACGCGATCGGGTAAGTGCGCTTACTCCTCGCGCAACACCTTGGCGAAGTTTGCGAAAATCTGGTCGTTCGCAGCAATCACCGCGCCCTTTTCCAGAATGTCATAACCTTCACGCACCGGGCCGACCATGCCGCCCGCCTCGCGCACCAGCAAAAGGCCGGCCGCGATGTCCCAGGAATGCAGGTCACGCTCCCAATAGCCGTCATACCGTCCCGCCGCGACGTAGGCGAGATCCAGCGACGCCGCGCCCCAGCGCCGAACACCGGCGCAAGCGGGCATCAACCGCCCAAGATCCTTCAGCGTCGCCGGCAACGAGCCGCGCCCGCCAAACGGCACCCCCGTCGCAAAGATGCATTCGATCATCTTGTTGCGGCCGGAAACGCGCAGACGCTGCTCGTTCATCCAGGCACCGCTGCCCTTTTCGGCCCAATACATCTCGTCCTTCGCGGCATCGAACACCACGGCCGAGACGATCTCGCCCTTATGCTCCAGCGCGATCGACACTGCCCAATGCGGTAGCCCGTGCAGAAAGTTCGTGGTGCCGTCCAACGGATCCACGATCCAACGTCGCGTCGGATCTGCACCCTCGACTGCATCGCTTTCCTCGCCAACCCAGCCATAGGTCGGACGCGCGCCCATCAGATCGTCGCGGATGATCTTTTCCGCCGCGATATCCGCCCTCGAGACGAAATCGCCCGGCCCTTTGGAGGATACCTGCAGGTTTTCCACCTCGCGGAAGTCCTTCACCAGTGACCGCCCCGCCTTGCGAGCTGCCTTGATCATCAGATTGAGGTTCGCGCTGCCTTGCATGGCCATGGCTCCAGTGAGGGGGTCGGGCGCGGGGTATAGGCGAGATGCGCCGGGATGGAAAGAGGGAACCCAAGCGCAGCTGGCACACCTGACATGCTGGCTGCCCCCGCACCATCCGCCCACGGCCGTCTAACACCCTATCCTTACGGCTTTTTGCGCCTGTTCCCAGATGTCCCCGGCGTTGTTGCACAACTCTGATCGTGGCCGATTCACATTGTGAATCCAGTCGGTTAGACAGGCCGCATGAGCAAGCCATCACCCGCCCGCTACCGCACCACGAACTGGTCCAGCTACACCGCCTCA
>JAJXZX010000030.1 GCA_021779835.1 Pseudomonadota bacterium
TTTTTCATTGGTGGCGTGCGTTGTCTTTGCTTTGGTGGAAATATCCGCCCGCGGCAGGCGCCTTTTTGACGCGCGGCCCGGCAGATTGACGCCACGCCGCCGCGCCTGTGTTGCGTGGCGCGGGCGGGGCGTGTATCAACGCGCCGGTTGAGACGGCATGCGAGTGCCAAAGCCCGGTTTCGGGATGGATATGACGGGGGACGACATGCGGCGAGTTGTAATCACGGGTTTGGGCTTGCTGACACCGCTGGCTTGCGGTGTCGAGGAAACCTGGAGCCGGTTGCTTGCCGGTCAGTCTGGGGCGGGGCCGATCACCAAATTTGACACGTCGCAGGTGATTACCACCTATGCCTGCGAGATCCCGCGCGGCGATGGCAGCGACGGCACCTTCAATCCCGATCAGTGGATGGAGCCAAAGGACCAACGCAAGGTTGATGATTTCATCCTTTACGGCATGTGTGCTGCGGTGCAGGCCGTGAGGGATTCGGGCTGGGTGCCGGCGACCGAGGAAGAGCGCTGCCGCACGGGCGTGATGATCGGGTCGGGCATTGGCGGTTTGACCTCGATTGCCGAAACAGCGGTGCTGATCAAGGAGCGGGGGCCGAAGCGGGTCAGCCCGTTCTTTATTCCGGGGGCGCTGATCAACCTGATCTCTGGGCAGGTGTCGATCCGCTTTGGTTTCAAGGGGCCGAACCATGCGGTGGTGACGGCCTGTTCGACGGGCGCGCATGCGATTGGCGATGCGGCGCGGTTGATCCAGTGGGGCGATGCAGATGTGATGTTGGCGGGCGGCGCGGAAAGCCCGATTTCGGAGATTGGCATTGCCGGGTTCAACGCCTGCAAGGCGCTGTCAACCAAGCGCGCCGATGATCCGGCCAAAGCAAGCCGCCCTTATGATGCGGACCGCGACGGGTTCGTGATGGGTGAGGGCGCGGGTGTGGTCGTGTTGGAGGAATACGAGCACGCCAAGGCGCGCGGCGCAAAAATTTACGCGGAAGTGTTGGGCTATGGCCTGTCGGGCGATGCCTATCACATAACGGCACCCGCCGAGGATGGCGATGGCGGGTTCCGCTCCATGCAGGCGGCGCTGAAGCGGGCGGGGATTACGGCAGCGGATGTGGATTACATCAACGCGCATGGCACCTCGACCATGGCTGACACGATCGAGTTGGGCGCGGTGGAGCGGTTGATGGGGGATGCGGCTGCGGCGACGACGATGTCGTCGACCAAGTCAAGCATCGGGCATTTGCTTGGGGCGGCTGGTGCGGTTGAGGCGATTTTCTGCGTGCTTGCCCTTCGCGATCAGGTGGCACCGCCGACGATCAACCTTGAAAACCCGGCGGTTGCGCCGAAGCTGGATCTTGCACCGAACGTGGCGCGTAAGCGCAAGATTGATATCGCCCTGTCGAACTCGTTTGGGTTCGGCGGCACCAACGCCAGTCTGGTGTTGGGCAAGGTCACTGCGTGATGTGGCGCTCTGTCGCCTCCAACGCGCTGACGGCTTTTATCGTCGTGCTGGCGGGGCTGGCGGGGCTGGTTGCCTGGGGGCAGCATGAGTTTACGCGACCGGGACCGCTTACCGCGGCGGTGTGCGTGCGGGTTGACAAGGGGGCGACGTTGGCCTCGGTCAGCAAGGCGTTGGTGGCGCAGGGCGCGATTTCGAGCGGCACGATCTTTCGGCTGGGTGCGGAATATACCAATCGCGATATGGGGCTGAAGTTCGGCAATTATCTGGTGACGCCAGCGACCTCGATGACGGCGATCATTGATCTGTTGAGCAAGAGCGGGCAAAGCACCTGCGGCACCGACGTCAATTACCAGATTGGCGTGAATGGCGTGCAGATGGTGGTGCGCACGATGGAGCCTGCGACGCAAACATTTACCGAGATCGCCAAGTTCGACCCTTCGACCGAGGCGGCACCTGCGGCCTATAATGACGCGATGAAGCTGCCGGATGTGCGCGAACGGGTTACGTTGGCGGAGGGCGTGACGAGCTGGCAGGTGGTGGACGCGCTGAAGAACGTCTCGTTCCTGACCGGCAATGTGGCGAAGGTGCCGGACGAGGGTAGCCTTGCACCGGAAAGCTATGAGATTTCCAAGGGCGAGACGCGAACGCAGCTGCTGGACGAGATGAAAACGCGGCAGGCGGAGGCGCTGGCGAAGGCCTGGGCGGCGCGCGCGCAGGGCTTGCCCTACAAGACGCCGGACGAGGCGTTGGTGATGGCGTCCTTGGTGGAAAAGGAAACCGGGGTGGCGTCAGAGCGGCCCTTGGTGGCGTCAGTGTTCCTGAATCGCTTGGCGCAGGGGGTGAAGTTGCAGACGGACCCGGCGGTGATTTATGGAATCACCAAAGGACAGGGCGTGTTGGGGCGCGGTCTGCGGCAAAGCGAACTGCGCGCGCGCACGCCCTACAACACCTATGTCATCGACGGGTTGCCGCCGACGCCGATTGCCAACCCAGGGACGGCGAGCATCGAGGCGGCGCTGCATCCGGCAGATACGAAATACCTTTATTTTGTTGCTGATGGCACGGGGGGACATGCCTTTGCCGAGACCTTGGCAGAGCATAACAAGAACGTCGCCAAGTGGCGCGCGATACAGGCGACGCAGCCGGATGCGGGGGCTGTGGGGCAGTCTGGCGCGCAACCTTAGATTTAGTTATTGACTTTGCGCACGGTCTAAGGTAGACATTGTGCATGCTAGAAGAGGTGGGCAAGCGGCACGGGGAAACCCGGCGCCGCTTTTTCATTTCTCTCGTGCGGAATGGCATGAGAGGCAACGGACCACATGACATTTCACACCATCGTCCAACAGGACTCGCCCCCGGAAACGCTGATTTCGGAGGCGCTGACGCTATACGCAACCGCTGCGGGGGTCTTCAGCATCGTCATCGACGAGGCGGCGAAGGGGACGCTGAAGAACCCGAGAGACGCGGCGGCCTATGCCAGGGAATACAATCTGGCGCTTCAAACGTTTTTGAGTGAGAGGGCGAAAGTTGAAAAACTCCGCAGAGACGAAGGGGGCATTGTCTACGACTATGCCCTCGACTTTGACGCCGCGCGAGATGAGATCGGGCGCCGTCTGGCTTGCCTCCGCGACGCCGGAAACGGTTGATGCGTTTCTGGATGGGCTGAGCACGAACGCGTTGCTGGCCCTGCCGTGGTTGTTCGAGTTTTGGGCCTTGCCGCATCAGATCGCGCCGGTGGGGGCGTGGAAAACCTGGGCCATCATGGGCGGACGGGGTGCGGGCAAGACGCGGGCCGGGGCGGAGTGGGTGCGCAGCGAAGTGGAAGGCGCGCGCCCGCTGGACCCCGGCCGGTCCAAGCGGGTGGCGCTGGTCGGCGAGACGGTCGATCAGGTGCGCGAGGTGATGGTGTTTGGCGAAAGCGGCATCCTTGCCTGCTCGCCTCCCGACCGCAAACCAGTGTGGGAGGCGGGGCGCAAGCGGCTGGTTTGGCCGAATGGCGCGGTGGCGTATGTGTTTTCAGCGCATGACCCCGAGAGTTTGCGCGGGCCGCAGTTTGATGCGGCTTGGGCGGATGAGCTGGCAAAATGGCCGAAGGGGCAGGCGGCGTGGGACATGTTGCAGTTCGCGCTGCGGCTGGGGCCTGCGCCGCGGCAGGTGGTGACGACGACGCCGCAGAATGTGGGGGTGCTGAAGTCGTTGCTGAAGAACCCCTCGACCGTGGTGACACATGCGCCGACCGAGGCGAACCGCGCGTATCTGGCGGCCTCGTTTCTGGAGGAGGTGCGGGCGCGGTATGCGGGGTCGCGGCTGGGGCGGCAGGAGTTGGACGGCGAATTGCTGGAGGATGCGCCGGGCGCACTGTGGACGCTTGATTTGCTGGAGCGGGCTGCGGTCAAGGCGGTGCCGGCAATGACGCGGGTGGTGGTGGCGGTTGATCCGCCTGTCACCGGGCACGAGGGGTCGGATGAGTGCGGCATCGTGGTGGCGGGCGTGGTGATGGAGGGGCCGCCGCAGCAGTGGCGGGCCTATGTGCTGGAGGATGCCAGCGTCTCGGCCGCCTCGCCCGAGCAGTGGGCGCGGGCGGCGCTTGCGGCGATGAAGCGGCACGGGGCAGAGCGGCTTGTCGCGGAGGTCAATCAGGGCGGCGAGCTGGTGGAAACCGTCCTTCGCGGTATTGATGCGCTGGTGCCCTACCGCGCGGTGCGGGCGTCGCGGGGAAAGGTGGCGCGGGCAGAGCCGGTGGCGGCGCTTTACGAGCAAGGACGGGTCAAGCATCTGCCGGGGCTGGCCATGCTGGAAGATCAGATGATGGCGATGACGGTGCAGGGCTATGCCGGGCGCGGCAGCCCGGACCGGGTCGATGCGCTGGTCTGGGCGCTGAACGACCTGATGGTGAACCCGGCGCAGGGCTGGCAACGGCCACAGGTGCGCAGTCTTTAACCTTTTCATTACGGGCGGGCTTTGCGGCGGCCTCGGCATGTGTCGGGGGCGGGAGCGGGGTATTTTTGCCTGCGGCAGACGCGGATTGAGGGCGGGGCGGCTTTGGCGCGCCCTTCCCACGGCAACGAGGAGCGGAGCGGATGGTGTTTGATTTCTTGCGGGGCAAGGCAGAAGCGCAGGCGGTGCCGGAGCGGAAGGCCTCGGCCACCGGCTCGGTGATTGCCTGGGCGACGGGGTCGGGTCGGGTGGCGTGGTCGGCGCGCGATACGGTGTCGCTGACACGGATCGGATTTCAGGGCAATCCGATCGGCTTTCGCGTGGTGAAGCTGATTGCAGAGGCGGCGGCGGCGCTGCCTTTGGTGTTTCAGGATGCCGACCGGCGTTATGACCTGCATCCGCTGATCGACCTGATCGCGCGGCCCAATGCGGCGCAGGGGCGGGCGGAACTGTTCGAGGCGCTGTATGGGCAGCTTTTGCTGTCGGGCAACGGCTATCTGGAGGCGGTGCTGGGCTCTGGGCGGTTGCCCGGAGAGCTGCATGTGCTGCGGTCGGACCGCATGACGCTGGTGCCGGGGGCGGATGGCTGGCCGGTGGCCTATGACTACGCGGTGGGCAACCGGAAACATCGGTTTGACATGACCGGGCCGGTGCCGCCGATCTGCCATATCAAAAGCTTCCACCCGCAGGATGACCACTACGGCTTTGCCCCGATGCAGGCGGCGGCGGTGGCGATTGACGTGCATAATTCGGCTTCAAGCTGGTCGAAGGCGCTGTTGGATAATGCGGCACGGCCCTCTGGCGCGATTGTTTATCGTGGTGCGGATGGGCAGGGCGCGTTGTCGACGGATCAGTATGACCGGCTGGTCAGCGAAATGGAGAGCCACCATCAGGGCGCGCGCAACGCGGGGCGGCCGATGTTGCTGGAGGGCGGGCTCGACTGGAAACCTATGGGGTTCAGCCCGTCGGACATGGAGTTTCTGAAGACCAAGGAGGGCGCGGCGCGCGAGATCGCCATCGCCTTTGGCGTGCCGCCGATGCTGATGGGCATTCCGGGCGACGCGACCTATGGCAATTACCAAGAGGCGAACCGGGCGTTTTACCGGCTGACCGTGGTGCCACTGGCGACGCGGGTGACGGCGTCGGTGGCGCATTGGCTGGGCGAATTTACCGGCGAAGCTATCGATATTCGCCCCGATCTGGATCAGGTGCCGGCCTTGCAGGCAGAGCGGGACGCGCAATGGGCGCGGGTAGGGGCGGCGACCTTCCTGTCTGACGCGGAAAAGCGCGCGATTCTGGGGCTGCCCCGCATCATGGAGGGCCTATGACAACACGCAGAGAGGGGCCGGGCTCGCGTTACCTCTACGACAGTTTTGACGCGGCGGCGGCGCGGATCGAGGCGAATGAGCGGGTATCGGAAGAGCGCTGGGTCGCGCTGGAATACCGGCTGAACCAGATCGAAGGCAGTCTGGAGCGGGTCGAGCGGCGGATCTGGTTCGGGGTCTATGGCGTGGCGGCCTTTTTGTTGGCGCAGGGCACGCAGGCGCTGCTTCAGACTTTGGTGAAATGAGGGATTTTCACATGGATGGACAGGATTACGGCTTGGAGTTGAAGTTCCATCGGCCCGAGGCGGGGCTGGTGATGACGGATGGCACACGGGTCGAGGGCTATGCCTCGGTCTTTGGCGTGCGCGATCAGGGCGGCGATGTCGTGCTGGCGGGGGCCTATGCCAAATCGCTGGCGGTGATCGCGGCGCGGGGTGGGCGGGTGAAGATGCTGTGGCAGCATGATCCGACGCAGCCGATCGGCATCTGGGACGAGGTACGCGAGGATGCGGTGGGGCTTTACGTCAAGGGGCGGCTGTTGCCAGAGGTTGCCAAGGGTCGCGAAGCGGTGGCGCTGATCGGGGCGGGGGCGATCGAGGGGCTTTCGATCGGTTATCGCACGGTGGCGGCGGAAAAGGACGCCAAGGGGCAGCGGCTGTTGTCAGAGCTGGACCTATGGGAGGTGTCGCTGGTGACCTTCCCGATGCTGCCGCAGGCGCGTGTTTCCGCGAAGGCGGAGGCGCAGGACGAGACGATGCAGGATTTGGCGGCGGCCCTTGAGGCCGCGCGCCGGATGCTCGCCGAACGCTGAGGCGGGCGGCAACTTTCACCAATCCGAGGATGACAGGATGACAAAGACCGAGACGAAGGCTCGGGCCGGGACAGGTTTGCCTGACGGCCAGAGGGTGGACGCGGGGAGCGCGGACGTGAAGACGGCGCTGTTGGGGTTCTTGAGCGAATTCAAGGGCTTTCAGGGCGAAATGAAATCTGTGTTGCAACAACAGGAAGAGCGTTTGACCATGCTGGATCGCAAGACCATGACCTCGGGCCGTCCGGCCCTCTCGATGGCGGCCGATATTGAGGCGCCGCATCTGAAGGCGTTTGACGTCTATCTGCGCAATGGCGACGATGACGGGCTGCGCGGCCTTGTGCTGGACGGCAAGGCGATGAGCACTGCGGTGGCGGCGGATGGCGGCTATCTGGTCGATCCGCAGACGGCGGCGACGATCCGTTCGGCGCTGACCGCGACGGCCTCGATCCGCGCGATTGCCAATGTGGTGACGGTGGAGGCGACGTCCTATGACGTGCTGATCGACCACACGGACGTGGGCACCGGCTGGGCGTCGGAAACGGCGGCGATGGCGGAGACCGCGACGCCGCAGATCGAGCGGATCTCGATCGCGCTGAACGAGCTGAGCGCGATGCCGAAGGCGAGCCAGCGGCTGCTGGATGACAGCGCGTTTGACATCGAGGGCTGGTTGGCCAGCCGTATCGCGGACAAGTTCGCGCGGTCGGAAGCGCAGGCGTTCATTTCGGGCGATGGCGTGGACAAGCCGAAGGGCTTCCTAGCGCATCCGAACGTGGCGGAGGCGTCGTGGACCTGGGGCAACCTTGGCTATGTCGCGACAGGCAACGACGGGGATTTCGCGGCGACCAATGCGTCGGACGCGATTGTGGACCTCGTTTACGCGCTGTCGGCGGAGTATCGGGCGAACGGAAGTTTCGTGATGAACTCGAAAACCGCGGGCGCCGTGCGCAAAATGAAGGACGCCGATGGGCGCTTCCTGTGGGCGGACGGTTTGCAGGCGGGCGAGCCTGCGCGGCTGATGGGGTATCCGGTGCTGGTGGCGGAGGACATGCCCGACATTGCCTCCGGTGCTTGCGCGGTGGCGTTTGGTGACTTCGCCTCGGGCTACACGATTGCGGAACGCCCGGATCTGCGCGTGCTGCGCGACCCGTTCTCGGCCAAGCCCTATGTGCTGTTCTATGCCTCCAAGCGGGTTGGCGGTGATGTCAGCGACTTCTCGGCGATCAAGCTGCTGAAGTTCTCGGCCGCCTGAGGCTGGCGTGATCGCCCGGTCCTTCGGGGCCGGGCGCGGGCGCGTGCCGGTCTGGCCGGCGTCGTCTAGCAGTCCCCTCCGTCCGAGCGGCGGCGGTGGCACGCGCCCATCTATCAGAATTGGCCGAAAATCGGAGAGATTCCATGATGTTGATCGAGCAGACCACAGTGCCGTCAGCGGCGCTGCCGGTTCACGAATTGAAGGATCACTTGCAGTTGGGCCGCGGGTTTGCCGATGACGGAAGCCAGGATGCGGTGGTGGAAAGCTACCTGCGGGCGGGCATCGCCGCGATCGAGGGGCGGATCGGCAAGGCGCTGATGACGCGGACCTATTTCTGGAGCGTGACGCGGTGGCGCGATGACGATGGCCAAGCGATGCCAGTGGCGCCGGTGCAGGCGATCACCTCGGTGACGCTGGTGGCTGAGGATGGGGCGGAGGTGCCGTTGCCTGCGTCGGCGTATCGGCTGGTGAAGGATAACCAGCGGCCCAAGCTGGCGGCGGTTGGGGTGGCGCTGCCTGCGGTGCCGCTGAACGGGACGGCGGAGATCGTGTTCGACGCGGGCTTTGGCCCGGCGTGGGGTGATGTGCCGGCGGACCTGCGGCAGGCGGTGTTTCTGCTGGCGGCACAATACTACGAGCTGCGTCACGAGGCGGTGCCGGGCGAGGGGGCGATGCCGTTTGGTGTGATGGCATTGATTGAGCGGTGGCGCACGGTGCGCCTGCTGGGGGGCCGGGCATGAGCGCGCCGCGGTTGAACCGGGCGCTGGTGCTGGAGGCGCGGGGGCAGGCGCCGGATGGCGGGGGGGGCTTTGTCGAAAGCTGGACCGCGTTGGGTACGATATGGGCCGAGGTAACGGCGGGCACCGGGCGCGAGGTGGCGAGCGATCAGCTGATGGTGTCGAAGATGGGCTATCGCATCCGCGTGCGGGCGGCTGTGGCGGGAGCGCCCTCGCGCCCGGTGGCGGGGCAGCGGTTTCGCGATGGCGCGCGGGTGTTTGCGGTTCAGGCGGTGGCGGAGAGTGACCCCGAGGGGCGCTTTCTGACCTGCTTCGCGGTTGAGGAGGTCTCGGTATGAGCTATGGCGTGGCGTCGGCTTTGCAGGCGGCGGTCTTTCAGCGGCTGTCGGGCGTGGCGGGGGTGGCGGTTTATGACGCAGTGCCGCCGGGTGGTGCGGTTGGCACCTTTGTGCTGATCGGGCCGGAGGATGTGCGCGATGCCTCCGACAAGACGGCACATGGGGCAGAGCATCGGCTGGTCATCAGCGTGGTGACGGACGAGGCCGGGTTTCAGGCGGCAAAGGCGGTGGCGGTCGCGGTATCGGACGCGCTGGTGGATGCCGAAATGGTGCTGACGCGCGGGGTGCTGGTGTCGATGGCGTTCCTGCGTGCGGTGGCGCGGCGGGTCAGCAACGGAGCGGGGCGGCGGATTGATCTGACGTTCCGGGCGCGGGTCGAGGACTAGCACGGGCTGAGGTTCGGCTGAATTAAAATAATAAGATCAGAGCGATACAGCGCGTATCTGATCTGGTTTGCTTTCATCAATCGGAGAAATTCTATGGTTGCGCAGAATGGAAAAGACCTTCTGATCAAGCTCGATATGACGGGCGACGGACAGTTCCAGACGATCGCGGGGCTACGCGCGTCACGGATCACGTTCAACGCGGAGTCGGTGGATGTGACCAGTCTGGAAAGCCAGGGCGGCTGGCGCGAGTTGTTGGGCGGGGCGGGGGTGCGGTCGGCGACGATCTCTGGCTCTGGCGTGTTCAAGGATGCGGCGACCGATGAGCGGGCGCGGCAGATCTTTTTTGACGGTGAGACGCCCGGCTTTCAGGTGATTATCCCGGCCTTTGGCGTGGTGGAGGGTTTGTTTCTTATTACCTCGCTTGACTATCAGGGCAACTACAACGGCGAGGCGACGTTCGATCTGGCCTTGGCCTCGGCCGGTGCGCTGACGTTTACGGCGCTGTGATGGCGAACCCTTGGGCGGGGGAGGTGGCGCTGACCTTGGATCGGCAGCGCCATGTGGCCAAGCTGACGCTGGGCGTGCTGGCCGAGCTGGAGGCGCAACTGGCGACGGGGACGTTGATCGACCTCGTCGAGCGCTTCGAGGGGGGGCGGTTTTCGACGCGGGATGTGCTGGCGCTGATCGTGGCGGGATTGCGCGGCGGCGGTTGGCAGGGGACGGCGGCAGATTTGCGCACGGTGGAGATTGGCGGCGGGCCGGTTGAGGCGGCACGCGTGGCGGCGGAGTTGCTGGCGCGCGCGTTCTCGATGCCGGGGGATGCCGCGGGTGCGGGTCAGGCATGAGCGGGCTGGACTGGGCCGGGCTGCTTCGGGCGGGGCTGCAACGCTTGCGGCTAAGGCCAGAGGAGTTCTGGCGGCTGACGCCGGTGGAATTGCTGATGATGCTCGGGGTGGAGGATGTGGTGCCGCCCTTGACGCGCGCGCGGCTGAATGAGTTGGCGCGCGCCTTTCCAGACGTGACGAAAGGACGGGGACATGACGATTGATACGACGGCTTTCAGCGACCAGATCGCGGCGTTGGAGGCGACGATGGGGGCCTCTGCGTCGATGGCGGCGGCGTTTGATGGCGAGTTGTCGCGGATGCGCGATGGGCTGGCGGCGACGGGGGCGGGAGTTACGTCGCTGACCAATGGCATCGGCGGAGGCTTGCGCAAGGCGTTCGACGGATTGGTGTTCAATGGCGCCAGTTTGACGACGGCCATGCAGGGCGTGGCGCAGTCGATGGCGAACACGGTTTATTCGGTCGCGATGAAGCCGGTGCAGAACGCAATTGGCGGGTTTATCGCGAGCGGTCTGTCCTCGGCGGTAAGCGGGGCGTTGCCGTTTGCCAATGGAGGCGCGTTCAGCCAAGGGCGCGTTATGCCCTTTGCTCAGGGCGGTGTGGTGACGAGCCCGACGAGTTTTCCGATACAGGGCGGCATGGGCTTGATGGGCGAGGCGGGGCCGGAGGCAATCATGCCGCTGACGCGCGGCGCGGATGGGCGGCTCGGGGTGCGAACCAGCGGCGGCGGGCAAGCGGTGAACGTGGTGATGAATATCTCGACGCCGGATGTGCAGGGGTTTCAGCGCAGTCAGGGACAGATTGCAGCGCAGGTGAACCGGGCCTTGGCCCAAGGGCAACGCAACCAATAGGGGGACGGGATGGGATTTCACGAGGTTCGGTTTCCCGCCAACCTGAGCTTTGGCTCGGTTGGCGGGCCGCAGCGGCGCACGGATATCGTGACGCTCGCGAATGGATATGAAGAGCGCAACACGCCCTGGGCGCATTCGCTCCGACATTACGATGCCGGGGTGGGGTTGCGCAGTCTGGACGATGTCGGCGCGCTGATCGCGTTCTTCGAGGCGAGGGGCGGGCAGTTGTATGGCTTTCGCTGGAAGGATTGGGCGGATTTCAAATCCTGTGCGTCGTCAGCAGACCCGAACTTTTCCGATCAGCTGATCGGAGTGGGCGACGGTGTGACACGGGTGTTTCAACTGACCAAGACCTATCGGTCCGGTGAGCAGACCTACACACGGCCAATTGCGAAGCCGGTGGCGGGCACGGTGAAGGCGGCGCTGCAGGGCGTACCTCTGGCCGAGACGGTGGGGTATTTTGTCGATACCGCAACCGGCCTGGTGACATTTGTCGATGCGCCGGATGTGGGAGTGAGCGTCAGCGCGGGGTTTGAGTTTGACGTGCCGGTGCGGTTTGACACCGACCGCATCCAGACCTCGGTTGCTAATTTCAAGGCGGGAAGCGTGCCGCAGGTGCCGGTGATTGAGGTGCGGCTATGACGGGGGTCGAGGCGCTCTATGCGCATCTTGGCACCGGGGCCACTACGGTGTGCTGGGCCTGGGCAGTGGTGCGGCGCGATGGGGTGATGTTCGGGTTTACCGACCATGACTGCGATCTGAGTTTTGACGGGATGGTGTTCAAGGCAAGCTCTGGCTTGAGCGCGTCGGCACTGTTGCAGACGACTGGGCTAGCAATTGACAACTCGGAAGCGGTGGGGGCGTTGTCGGACGCCTCTGTCACCGAGGCCGATATCATGGCGGGGCGGTTTGATGGGGCCGAGGTGCAGGCGTGGCAGGTGAACTGGGCCGATCCCGGCGCGCGGGTGCTGCAGTTTCGCGGCACGTTTGGCCAGTTGACGCGGTCGTCTGGGCAGTTCCATGCGGAGCTGCGCGGCTTGACCGAGGCACTGAACCAACCGCAGGGGATGATCTATCAGACCAGTTGTTCGGCCATTCTGGGGGATGCTGGCTGCGGCTTCGATCTGACGCGCGCGGGCTATTTTGCCGAGCTGGCGGTGGAGCAGGTCTGGGACGCGCGTGTGTTCCAGTTTGGCGACCTGACAGGGTTTGACGATCGCTGGTTCGAGCGTGGGCGGCTGGTCGTGGTCAGTGGTGCTGCTGCAGGGCTGGTCGGCGTGGTGAAGAATGATCGGTTGAGCGACCCCGGGCGGATGGTGGAGCTTTGGCAGCCTTTGGGGGCGGAGATTGTGGTGGGGGATCGTATTCGGCTGGAAGCGGGTTGTGACAAGCTGGCGGCGACCTGTCAGATGAAGTTCCACAACTTCCTGAATTTCCGGGGGTTTCCGGATATTCCGGGGGCGGATTGGCTGATGTCATATCCGACGCGAGCGGGCGTGAATGATGGCGGGAGCCTGACATGAGCGGCGCGATTGGCGAGAGGGCGGCCGTATTGGCACGCGGCTGGATCGGCACGCCATATCGACATCAGGCAAGCCTGTGCGGGGCTGGGGCGGATTGCCTTGGCCTGTTGCGCGGTGTGTGGCGTGCGATTTACGGCGCGGAGCCGGAAGTGGTGCCGGCGTATACCGCCGATTGGGCAGAACCTGCGGGTGACGAGGTGTTGTTTGCGGCGGCGGAGCGGCTGCTGCGTCGCAAGCGCTTGGCCGCGGCCGCAGTGGGGGATGTGTTGCTGTTTCGGATGCGGGCGGGCGGTATTGCCAAGCACTTGGGGATCGCGGGCCGGGTAGGTGCCCAACCCACGTTCATTCACGCCTATAGCGGGCATTCGGTAGTGGAAAGCCCGCTGTCGGAGCCTTGGAAGCGCCGGGTTGCGGCGCGGTTCGAATTTCCGGAAGGGGACCTCTGATGGCCACTATTGTATTGGCGGCGGCGGGGTCGGCGATTGGCAGCGGCTTTGGCGGCGCTGTGTTGGGGTTGTCGGGCGCGGTGATTGGGCGCGCGGTTGGCGCGACCGTTGGGCGCATGATCGATCAGCGCCTGCTGGGCGCAGGATCGAAAGTGGTCGAGACCGGGAAGGTGCAGCGCTTTTCGCTGACCGGGGCGAGCGAGGGGGCGGCCGTCGCGCAAGTCTATGGTCGGGTGCGGATTGGTGGTCAGGTGATCTGGGCGACGCGATTTTTGGAAAGCACGGCGGTCAGTGGTGGCGGGAAGGGGATGCCACAACCGAAGTCGGTTCAGTATTCCTATTCGGTGAGCCTCGCGATTGCGCTGTGTGCGGGGGAGATTACGCGGGTTGGACGGGTCTGGGCGGATGGCGTCGAGATTGCGCGCGATCAGCTTAACATGCGTGTTTACCCGGGCTCGCAGGATCAGATGCCGGACCCGAAGATCGAGGCGGTCGAAGGGGTGGGTATGGCGCCTGCCTATCGCGGCGTCGCATATGTGGTGCTGGAGAGTTTGGCCCTGGGACAGTTTGGCAACCGGGTGCCGCAGCTGACGTTTGAAGTGCTGCGACCTGCGCAGGGGGCGGTGGCGGCCTCGCTTCCCGATCTGGTGCAAGGCGTGCGTGGTGTCGCGATGATGCCGGGGACCGGGGAATATGCACTGGCCACGACGCCGGTGCATTACAACTATGGGCCAGGAGTAAACATTTCGGCCAACGTGAATTCGCCGTCGGGCAAAACGGATTTTGCAACTTCGCTGGAGATGCTGGGCGAGGAGTTGCCGCGGTGCGGTTCCGTCTCGTTGGTAGCGTCTTGGTTTGGCGGCGATCTGCGGTGTGGAAATTGCACGGTGCAGCCCAAGGTCGAGCAGAATGTGAGCGATTGCCTGGGGATGCCGTGGCGGGCGGGCGGCGTTGATCGCGCGACTGCGGCGCGGATCGCGCAGATTGACGGGCGGGTTGTATATGGCGGCACACCTGCCGATGCCTCGGTCGTGGAAGCGATCAGGGCAATCCGCGCGGCGGGGCAGGAGGTGATGTTTTATCCCTTCGTTCTGATGGATCAGTTGGCGGGAAATGGACTCCTCGACCCTTGGACCGGGGCCGCCGATCAGCCTGCCTTGCCGTGGCGCGGACGGATCACGTTGAGCGTGGCGCCGGGGCAAGACGGCTCGCCCGATCGCAGCGCGGTGGCGGATGCCGAGATCGCGGCGTTTTTCGGGACGGCGCAGGCGTCGGATTTCGCGGTCTCGGGCGGTGCAGTTGTTTACAGCGGTCCAGCGGAATGGAGCTACCGCCGGTTCATCCTGCATTATGCGCATCTGGCGGTGCTGGCGGGGGGAGTGGATGCGTTCTGCGTCGGATCGGAGTTGCGCGGGTTGACGCAGATTCGTGGAGCGGATGACGGGTTTCCTGCTGTAGCGGCATTGCGTGCATTGTTGGCCGATGTCCGCAGTATCGTGGGGGCGGATGTCAAGCTGAGCTATGCGTCGGATTGGAGCGAGTATGGCATGTATCAGAGCCCGGAAGGCGGGCTTTACTTTCCGCTGGATGCGCTTTGGGCCGATGACGTAGTCGATTTCGTAGGGATCGACAATTACATGCCGCTGTCGGATTGGCGGGATGGGGCGGATCATGCCGATGCGGGTTGGGGGTCGATCTATAACCTCAACTATTTGCAGGCCAATGTTGCTGGTGGGAAGGATTACGACTGGTACTATACCTCGCCCGAGGCGGAGGCGATCCAGTTGCGCACGCCCATCACCGACGGGGCATATGACGAGCCTTGGATCTGGCGCGTCAAAGATCTGAAGAGCTGGTGGTCGTTGGCGCATTACGAGAGGCCGGGGGGGATCAGAGCGTCGGTTCCGACGGCGTGGGTGCCGCAAGCAAAGCCAATACGGTTCACCGAGATCGGCTGTCCGGCGATCGACAAGGGAACCAATGAGCCGAACAAGTTCGTCGATCCGAAGTCGTCGGAATCCTCGGTGCCGCGGTATTCGCGGGGGACGCGGGACGACCTGATCCAGTTGCAGTACCTGCGCGCGCTGTTGGGCTATTGGGGGCAGGCGGCGCATAACCCGGTGTCGGACGTTTATGCCGGTGCAATGGTGGATATGGAGCATGCCCACGTCTGGGCATGGGACGCGCGGCCGTTTCCGTATTTCCCGAACGATACCTCGGTTTGGGCCGATGGCGCAAATTATGCGACCGGGCATTGGATCACCGGGCGCACCTCTGGCCAGCCTTTGGCCAATGTTGTGGCGGAGGTTTGTGAGCAATCGGGGGTGATCGCGGTCGATGTCAGTGGATTGTATGGTTATGTTCGCGGATACTCGTTGGCCCATGTCGGCACAGCGCGGGAAATATTGCAGCCGTTGATGCTGGGCTATGCTTTCGATGCGATCGAGCGTGAGGGAACATTGATGTTCCGTATGCGGGATGGGACCGCGAAGGCGGTGCTGACGTCGGACGGGATGATCGATGGCACTGGCTCGACCGGTGTGTTGCAATTGGTGCGGGCGGCGGAGGCGGATACGACCGGGCGTGTGCGGCTTAACTATGTCGAGGCGGAGGGAGATTATGTTGCCCGCTCGGCAGAGGCGGTGTTTCCCGACGAGGAAGTGCGTGCCGTGTCGCAAAGCGACCTGCCCTTGGTGCTGACCGCGGCAGAGGGGCGGGCGATTACAGAGCGGTGGCTGGCCGAGGCGCGTGTGGCGCGTGACGTGGCACATTTCGCGATGCCGCCATCAGGGCTTGCGTTGGGCGCGGGGGATGTTGTGACCTTGCCCGACGCGGGGGGAACGTTTCGCATTGACCGGGTGGAGACAGCCGGGATGCAGACCATCGAGGCCGTGCGGGTAGAGCCCTCGGTTTACGAACCAAGCGACGACGTGGTCGTGTCCGTGGTGCCGCGCAGTTTTGCCGCGCCGGTGCCGACGTTCCCGGTCTTTCTTGATTTGCCGTTGCTGACAGGGGACGAGGTGCCACAAGCGCCACATCTGGCGGTGACGGCGACACCCTGGCCGGGGACGGTTGCGGTGTATAGTGCGGCGGCTGACTCGGGCTATCGGCTGAACCTGCAATTGAGTGCGTCATCGGTGATCGGCGTCACACAGACCGCGTTGCAGGCGGCAGTTTCTGGGACGTGGGATCTGGGCGCGCCGGTTCGCGTCAAGGTTTATGGCGGTGTATTGTCCTCGGCGGCGGCGGGGGATGTGCTGGCTGGTGCCAATCTGGCAGTGATCGGTGATGGATCGTCGGACAACTGGGAGGTGTTCCAGTTCGCAAATGCCGATCTGGTGGCACCCGACGAATATGATCTTAACCTGCGGTTGCGCGGGCAGGCGGGCAGCGACGGGGTTATGCCAGACGTTTGGCCGACGGGGAGCCTGATTGTGTTGCTCAACGGCGCGCCGCAGCAGATCGATCTGGCATCGAGTTTGCGTGGTGTCGCGCAGAACTATCGTATCGGGTCTGCGGCGCGCAGCTTCGACGATCCTTCTTATGTGCATCTGGTCGAGGCATTTTCCGGGATCGGTTTGCGCCCCTATTCGCCTTGCCATTTGGTCGCGTCGGCGACTGACGCAGGCGATGTGCGCGTGGCTTGGGTGCGGCGCACGCGGGTGGATGGCGATAGCTGGGATGGATTGGATGTTCCGCTCGGGGAAAGCAGCGAGGCCTACCAAGTGCGGGTAGTTGCAGACAGCGCGGTGGTGCGGGAGGTGACGGTCGCTACGCCAAGTTGGACCTATTCAGCTGCCGATCGTCTGGGAGACGGCGTCGCGGCGCCATTTCGTATCGAAGTTGCCCAGATCTCGGATCGTTTCGGGGCCGGGCCTTACACGGGGATAGATATTAATGGCTGACACATCGCAACTTCACCTGCCTTTGCTGGCACCCTCGCAAGCGCAAAAGCAAGTAACCGTCAACGAAGCGTTCGTGCGCATTGATGGGTTGACCCAGATGGTTCTGCAGTCGCGCACCACGTCGGTGCCGCCGCTGACGGCCAATGACGGCGTCAGCTTCGGTGTACCAAGCGGCGCGGTGAACGCGTGGTCGGGGCAGGTCGGCACGATCGCTATTTGGTCAAATGGCGGCTGGTTGTTCGTACCGCCGCAACGTGGCTGGCGGGCTTGGGTGGCGGACGAAAGCGTCCCGGCGATTTATGACGGCACAGATTGGCAGGTTGGGTCGCTGGCGTTGTCCGCCCACGGGGCGGGCACTTTCATGCGAGTGGACGAATTCGACCACGGCCTCGGATCTGGGCCAACCTCGACGACCGCTTCTCAGATCCCCTCTGGAGTCATGGTTGTTGCGGTGACGGCGCGGGTGTTGGAGACCATCACCGGCGCGGCGACCAGTTGGCAGCTTGGCTCGGCTGGGGCCAGCGACAGGTTTGGCAGCGGATTGGGCCTTGGCGTTGGGGCTTATGCGCGCGGAATTTTGTCGCAACCGATGACTTATTGGGGGGCGACGCCGCTATTGCTGACCGCGACCGGAGGAGACTTTGCTGCGGGCAAAGTAAGATTTGCGCTGCATTATCTGGATATTTCCGTGCCGGGACTGTGAGATGTGGCAGATCATGTATGGAGACGTCATTGCTGCGGCCACTGCCGTAAGGAGGCTGGTGCCGGACGTGCGCGCGACGGCGGTGTGGCATATGCTTGAAAATGCCGACGTCGCCGATCGCTATCGTAAGCGACTAGGGCGGCCACATCCGCGGCTTGGCAACGGCAGCCTGATGTCCGTGGCCCGTCACGGGGGCGACCTTCATGGGTCGTTTCTGAGCGATCTGGAGTATCTAAGAAGCGTCGACGTGGTGATCCAGATGCTGATAAAATGGCGTATTCGGTTTGGGACAAGTGACGCGAACACCGCTGCGGCGCGTTGATTTTTGGTGATCCGATCTTTCCTGATGAAAAGTGTCTCCTATCTGGTATAGAACACGCAAAAGCTAGGAGAATGCAGATGCGCGAAGTCAGGGCAAAATTTGCAACCGTCGATCCGGTCTGGTCCCGCATCTGTGACGAAGCGATTTCGGCGCTGAAAGATGAGCCGCTTCTTGGTGGGCTGCTGCATTCCAGCCTTTTACACCACGCCACCATGGAACGCGCACTTGCCTATCGGTTTTCGTTGAAACTTGCCTCGGGTGAAATCGGCGAGCAGATCCTGCGTGAGATTGCGGATGAGGCCTATTCCTCCGATGCAGCGCTGGGGCAGGCCGCGCGGGCGGATCTGGTTGCGGTGCATGACCGCGATCCGGCGTGCCATCGGTTCTTGCAGCCGATCCTTTTCTTCAAGGGCTATCAGGCGGTGCAGGCCTATCGCATCGGTCATTGGCTATGGACTGAGGGGCGCCGCGATCTGGCGTATCTGATCCAGATGCGGGTGTCTGAGGTCTTTGGCGTGGATATTCATCCCGCCGCGCGGGTCGGGCGGGGCATTATGATCGACCACGCCCATTCCATCGTCATCGGCGAAACGGCGGTGGTTGGCGACAACGTGTCGATGCTGCATTCGGTAACGCTGGGCGGTACCGGCAAGGAAGATGGCGACCGGCATCCCAAGATCGGCAATGGCGTTATGATAGGGGCCGGCGCAAAGGTTTTAGGCAACATCCGCATCGGCGAGAACTCACGCATCGCTGCCGGATCCGTGGTTCTGCATGACGTGCCGTGCTGCAAGACGGTGGCGGGAGTGCCCGCGAGGATCGTCGGCGACGCTGGTTGCGATCAACCTTCGGTAAAGATGGACCAGTTGCTCGACGAAGGTTTCTAATCTTTCCCTTAACAGATAAAGGCCGGAGCCCTTGGCCTCCGGCCTTCTTTTTGTTTCAGTCCCTTACCGGGCGATCCTCACGCAAGCATCGCAACCGGGTTTTCCAGATTGTCGATGATCGCCTTCAGGAACTCGGCCCCCAGCGCCCCGTCGATCACTCGGTGATCCACCGAGAGCGTCATCGACATCACCGTCGCCACGCCGATCTCGCCATCCTTCTTCACCACCGGTTTTTTCACCCCCGCGCCGACCGCCAGGATCGAGCCATGCGGCGGGTTGATCACCGCGTCGAAGTTGTCGATGCCGAACATCCCGAGGTTGGAAATCGCGAAACTCCCCCCCTGATACTCGCTCGGCGCCAGCTTGCGCGTCTTTGCCCGCGCCGCCAGATCTTTCATCTCCGCCGACAGTGCCGAGATCGATTTCTGATGGGCATCGCGCAACACTGGCGTGAAGAGCCCGCCCTCGATCGCCACAGCCACCGCCACATCCGACGGCTTCAGCCTCAGGATACGGTCGCCCGCCCAAACAGCGTTTGCATTCGGCACCGCTTGCAATGCCAGCGCGCAGGCCTTGATGATAAAGTCGTTCACCGACAGTTTCACGCCGCGCCCGGTCAGTTGATGGTTCAACTCAGCACGGAACGCCATCAGCGCATCAAGCTGCACGTCGCGGCGCAGGTAGAAATGCGGGATGGTTTGCTTGGCTTCGGTCAGGCGCGCGGCAATCGTCTTGCGCATCCCGTCGAGCGTCACTTCCTCATAGGCGCGATCGGCGAACATCTTCTTCACCATCTCGGCGCTCATCCCCGTCGGCATCGACGCGGCAGGAGCCGCCGTTGCCACCGGGACCGCCGCTGCCGCAACGGGCGCAGCCGCCACAGGGGCCGCCGTCACCCCCTCAACATCCGCCTTCACGATCCGCCCATGCGGCCCCGATCCAGTGATCTTGGTCAGATCAAGCCCCTTTTCCGTCGCGATTCGCCGCGCCAAAGGCGAGGCAAACACCCGTGGGCCCGCAGGCCGCGTCGCTGCCGCAGCGACAGGCACCGCCGCTGGAGCAGCCGCCGCAGTCGCCGCGCCCGTCGCCGCAGCCGGAGCTTTGGCCGCCGGTGCCGCCCCAAGGCTTTCTCCTTCTTCCACCATCACCGCAATCGGCGTGTTAACCTTCACGCCTGCCGTGCCTTCCGCGATCAAGAGCTTGCCCACGATCCCTTCATCGACCGCCTCGAACTCCATCGTCGCCTTATCGGTCTCGATCTCGGCCAAAATATCGCCGGACTTGACCGTTTGGCCCTCTTTCACCAGCCACTTCGCCAGCGTGCCTTCCTCCATCGTCGGAGACAGCGCGGGCATCAAAATTTCAGTTGCCATGACTTTATCTCCTTACCGGTAGCAGACGGATTTGACGGCTTCGACCACTTCCGCAGTCGTCACCAAGGCGAGCTTTTCAAGGTTCGCGGCATAGGGCATCGGCACGTCCTTGCCGGTGCAGTTGATCACCGGCGCATCGAGATAATCGAACGCCTTCATCATGATCTCGGCGCTCAGATGGTTGCCGATTGCCCCCACGGGCCAGCCTTCTTCGACCGTGACGCAGCGGTTGGTTTTCATCACCGACGCCAGCACCGTGTCATAGTCGATCGGGCGCAAGGTGCGCAGGTCGATCACCTCTGCCGAAATCCCATCTTTCGCAAGGATATCAGCGGCTTCCAGCGCGTATTGCATCCCGATGCCAAAGCTGACGATGGTCACATCCGACCCTTCGCGCCAGATGCGCGCCTTGCCGAACGGAATGGTGAAATCGGGCAGATCCGGCACCTCGAACGAGCGGCCATAGAGGATCTCGTTCTCAAGGAAGATCACCGGGTTATTGTCGCGGATCGCCTGTTTCAGCAGGCCCTTCGCATCTGCCGCCGAATAGGGCATCACCACCTTTAGACCCGGCACCATCGCATACCACGCGGCGTAGTCCTGCGAGTGCTGCGCCCCAACCCGCGCCGCAGCACCATTGGCACCCCGGAACACGATCGGGCACCCCATCTGGCCACCCGACATATACAGCGTCTTGGCGGCAGAGTTGATAATCTGGTCAATGGCTTGCATGGCGAAGTTAAACGTCATGTATTCGACGATCGGGCGCAAACCGCCAAAGGCCGCGCCGACCGCGATGCCGGTAAAGCCATGCTCGGTAATCGGCGTGTCGATCACGCGCTTTTCGCCGAACTCGTCCAGCATGCCTTGGGAAATCTTGTAGGCGCCCTGATACTCGCCCACTTCCTCGCCCATGATGAACACCTCGGGGGTCGAGCGCATCTCTTCGCTCATCGCCTCGCGCAGCGCTTCCCGCACCGTCATGGTTTTCATCGGCGTGCCTTCCGGCCAATCGGCCGAGGCTTTGGACACGACCGCCACCGGGGCCGCTGCAACCGCGACGGGGGCAGGGGCCGCCGCTACGGGCGCCGCTGCCGGAACTTTCGCCGCAGGCGCCGCATCCGCGCTTTCGCCCTCTTCCACCAGCACCGCAATCGGCGTGTTGACCTTCACGCCCGCCGTGCCTTCCGCGATCAAGAGCTTGCCGACGATCCCCTCATCGACCGCCTCAAACTCCATCGTCGCTTTGTCCGTCTCGATCTCGGCAAGGATCTGGCCCGATTTGACCACATCCCCCTCTTTCACCAGCCATTTCGCCAGCGTGCCCTCTTCCATCGTGGGCGACAGCGCGGGCATCAGAATTTCAATTGCCATGGTGTCTCTCCCCCTCAGGCGTAAATGTCGGTCCAAAGCTCGGCGAGGCCGGGCTCCGGGCTGTCTTTGGCGAATTCAGCCGCCTCGTTGACGCGCAGCTTGATCTCTTTGTCGATCTCTTTCAGATCGTCATCCGTCGCGTGCCCGCCGCCCAGCAGCAGCTCGCGCACATGTTCGATCGCGTCCTTCTCGTCGCGCATCTTCTGCACTTCTTCCCGCGTGCGATACTTCGCCGGGTCCGACATCGAGTGGCCACGATAGCGATACGTCATCATCTCAAGGATATACGGGCCCTCACCGGCGCGGCAGACGGCAATCGCCTTCTCGCCAGCCGCGCGCACCGCTTGCACATCCATGCCATCCACGGCCTCGCCCTGAATGCCATAGGCCAAGCCGCGCCCGAACAGCGAGGTGGACTTGGTCGAGCGTTTCATGCTCGTCCCCATCGCATACTGGTTGTTTTCAATGACAAAAATTACCGGCAGGTTCCAAAGCTCGGCCATGTTATAGGCCTCGTAAACTTGGCCCTGGTTCGCCGCGCCGTCGCCGAAATAGGCGAACGTCACCCGCTTGTTGTCGAGATACTTATCCGCAAACGCCAGCCCCGCGCCCAGCGGCACCTGCGCCCCCACGATGCCATGCCCACCGTAAAAGTGCTTTTCTTTGGAGAACATGTGCATAGAGCCGCCCTTGCCGCGGCTATAGCCACCCTCGCGCCCGGTCAGCTCTGCCATCACGCCCTTCGGGTCCATGCCGCACGCCAACATATGCCCGTGGTCGCGATAGGATGTGATGCGCTTATCGCCTTCCTCCGCCGCAGCCTCAAGGCCGACCACCACCGCCTCTTGCCCGATATACAGGTGGCAGAACCCCCCGATCAGACCCATGCCGTAAAGCTGGCCGGCTTTTTCCTCGAATCGCCGGATCAACAGCATCTCGCGGTAGTAATGCAGCAAATCGTCCTTGGACGAGTTTGATTTCTCGGTGGTTTTTCGTGCGGCCATGCCAGCGGACTCCCATAGCGGAATGGAATAGTTCAATATTAAACTACCCATACACTATCGGTAAAACAAGGGCGAGACCAATTTCACCGACCGTTTTCAAGTCCCGCCACGGCGGCAAACCTCTCCCTCATCCCCCGCTCACAGCTGCTTTACTGCCCCGCTCTGGCGTTGCCTTGGGCCTCAGCCCGGCTTACCGTCAACCCACGCCGCGAAATGGGCACGGGCCTGATGACGATGATCCCTCGCACCCGATCCATGCCTGCCTGCCTTCTCGCGGCGGCCCTATGTGCATGGCCCGCAGTCGCCCCGGCCCATCCCCATGTCTGGGTCACCACCCACGTCGATTTCATCTACGCCGCCGCCAAGCTCACTGCGTTGCGCCAGACCTGGACCTTTGACGCCCAGTTCTCCTCGATGACGTTGGGCGATCAGGCACCGAGCCACAAAACCGGCCAGCCGCTGACCCCCGCCGAAATCGCCCAACTGCGCGATCATGCCTTCGCCAACCTCGCGCATTACGACTACTTTACCCATGTCTGGTCCGGCGCGACGCCGGTCAAACTAGGCCTTGCGCATGACTTCACCGCCTCGGTCGCAGGGCAAAAGCTGACCTACGTTTTCACCGTGCCGCTGGCTGCGCCCGTCGATCCCACCAAGGCACCTGTCGTCGCCGCCGTCTGGGATGACAGCTATTACGTGGACCTGGAGCCCGCCACGGCCGAGGCCACCAGCCAGACCGGCGCCACCCCCTGCCACGCCACGGTTTTCGACGACAAGGCCCACCCGATCTATTTCGGCACCGTCATTCCCCAAAGCATCAGGATCGCCTGCCCATGACCAACTTCTTTCGCACCGCGCTTTTGCTGGCCGTCCTGCTGATAACCCTCGCCCCCTTCGCGCGGCCCGCCCAAGCCGACGACTATTTCGGCCGACCCGAGGTCGCGGCAGGCGCCCCCGCCGTGGCGGCTCCGACCCCCATCGAGTCCCGCATCGTCCTGCCGCAACCCTTCCGCGCCATCCTCGGCGCCGCGATCAGCTTTCAAGCCACCCTCAACGCCCGCCTGCGCGCCAATCTGGATCAGGTCGCCACCGGCTCGCGCCTCGCACCCGACCTCGCCATCATCTTTGCGTCGTTCCTTTACGGCATGCTGCACGCCATCGGTCCCGGTCATGGCAAGGTGGTGGTCGCAAGCTACCTCACCACCCGACGCACCCGCTTTACCCACGCGCTAAGCATGAGTGGCGTCGTCGCCGCCACGCAGGCACTCTCCGCCATCGTTCTTGTCGCAGTTTTTGCCGTCCTCTTCGGCAGCACCGGCAAGGCAATCCTCGACCGCGCGGGAACCATCGAGATCGCCAGCTACGGCGCGCTGATCGTGATGGGCCTCTGGATGGCATGGCAAGCCGTCAAACCCGGCCCCCGCGTCTGCGGCTGCGGCCATGACCACGGCCATCACCACGACCATGGGCACCACGACCATTACGGTCGCGACCACGTCAACGACCGCAAAAGCCTGATGCAACTCTTCGCCACCGGCAGCCTCGCCGGCTTGCGCCCCTGTTCCGGGGCGATCCTCGTGCTGCTTTTCACCCTCGCCAACGGGATTTTCTTTGTTGGCGTCCTCTCCACCCTCGCGATGGGGCTTGGCGTCGCGCTCACCGTCGCCGGCGTTTCGGTCGGTGCCGTTGGCCTCAACCGCGCCGTGGCGGGCCGCGGCGGGCGCTGGTCTGACATGCTGGGCCGCGCCGGCGCCCTCGCCGGCGCGCTGGTCATCATATCCTTCGGCTCCGCCGCGATCTACGCTATCTCTACCGGCATGGTGGCCCCGCTGGTGGGATGAGGCGCCCGAGGTCCCTCACCAGAGCCCTTCCGCCAAGACGAAATCAAACGGGCTTCTTCTTGGTCCAAATACTCAAACCCCAGCCCGCCGCAAGCGGTCAGGTCAGGCGTTTTAGCCACGCCTGACACTCGGTCAAATTCGGTTAACAAATATAGGAACATCAATCAGGTTATCCGGTGTTGCGCAGGGCAACATCAACGGATCACGATTTCATCCGGCCGCATCAGGCCCAAAACATCGCGCGCTTGTTCATCCAGAAGATCCAGATCAAGATACTTATCCGACAGCCGCTTCGTCTTGTTTTCCAGCTCCGCCAACTGCCCCTGCAAAGCATCCCGCTCTGCCCGCAGCGTCGTCGCCTCGGCATCGACCTGAACCCGGCGAAACACCCCGTAGTCGCCCTGAACCGCGGCAAACGTAAAGTAGGCCCCCGCAGTGAACGCGATAGCAAAGTAGATCAGGGCCCCAATCGGGGGACGTTTACGCGGGTTCGACATTTACTGCCCCTTTAGCCACCTCTTGCCGGGTGACGTCGCGTGATTCTTGCACAGCCGACTCGCTTTGTGAATCCCTCCGTGACACTTTTTATGCAGTCATCCCGAAGATTTGCGCGCCATTGTAAAGGAACCACATAATGTTACCGCCCCGCAGCGAGCTTTCCGGCCACGAGGTCTTCAACCAGCCCGACGCGCGCGGCGATGCCGATCTCTGGTCCGCCGATCCTGCGCTCTCGCTTTATGCTGCCGCCTTCGCCGGGGATACCCAACACCTCGCCACTCGCGGCCGCGCCCTTGGCCGTGTTGATCTGCGTGACGCCGCGCGCGAGGCGATGCGCGTCCTGCCGGACCTGCGCCTGTTCGATACTGCCGGTCGGCGCCTTGACGAGGTCGTCTTTCACCCCGCCTACCACCGCATGATGACCGAGGGGCTGCGTGCCGGCTACGCCGCGATCCCGTGGAGCGGTGCGGCGGGTGGTCACGTTACCCATGCGGCACTGCTTTACCTCCACTCGCAGGTAGAGCCCGGCACCTGCTGCCCGATGACCATGACCTATGCCGCCGTCCCGGCGCTTGCCGCCAACCCCGAAATCGAGGCGGTGTGGCGCCCCAAACTGACCGCCGCTGCCTACGACCCTACCATCGTGCCCATTGCGCGGAAAACTGCCGCGACGCTTGGCATGGCGATGACCGAGAAGCAGGGCGGCTCGGACCTGCGCGCCAACACCACGCGCGCCGTCCAAGAAGGCCAGCATTACCGCCTTACGGGGCATAAATGGTTCTGCTCGGCGCCGATGTCGGACGGCTTTTTGACGCTCGCGCAGGCGCCGGGCGGGCTGACCTGCTTTCTGGTGCCGCGCTGGCTGGAGGGCGTGCGCAACCCGCTGCGCATCCTTCGCCTGAAGGACAAACTGGGCAATCGGGCCAATGCATCGTCAGAGATTGAATATGACAACACGCTTGCGCACCGTCTTGGCGACGAAGGGCAGGGGGTGCGCACCATCATCGAGATGGTGCATCACACGCGCCTTGATACCGCTATGGCGCCCGCTGGCTTGATGCGTGCCGCGCTGACCGAGGCGCATCACTGGGTTGCCCATCGTAGTGCCTTCCAGCGCCGCCTGATCGACCAGCCGCTGATGCGCGCGGTGCTTGCCGATCTGGCGCTGGATTGGGAGGGCGCGACGGCTCTTGGTCTGCGCGTGGCGCAGGCGTTTGACACGCCCACGCCAGAGGCCCGCGCCTTCGCCCGCCTTGCTGTGGCGCTGGCAAAATACCTGTCAAACAAACTCTGCCCGCCGCTGGTAGCCGAGGCGATGGAGGTGATGGGCGGTATGGGCTACGTCGAGGATACCGCGTTGCCCTGGCTTTACCGCGAGGCGCCGCTCAACGGGATATGGGAGGGCTCCGGCAACGTGATCTGCCTCGACATCCTGCGCACTATGGCGAAAGAGCCGCTGGCCAGCGCCGCGCTACATGCCGAACTGGATGGCTGCCTTGGTGCCAACCGCCACTATGACGCCGCCCTTGTCGCGCATCGCGCGCGCTGGCCGCACGCTGCGCCAGAGGCCGAGGCGCGCTGGTTTGCCGAGTCCCTTGCCACCCTGTTGACCGCAGCGACGCTGATCCGTCACGCACCGCAAGCCATCTCCGACAGCTACATCGCCGGGCGGCTTGCGCGCGAAGGGGGGCGGACGCCGGGCACCGCGCGGGGGCTGGCGACCGAGGCGTTGATTGCGCGGCTTGGGCCCCTCGACCTCTGACGGCAAATCCGCCATTCTGCGGCCGGACCCACAGGGAGCGCGCCATGAGCCTCGACGACGACATCGCCATCATTACCCGTCAGGAAGCCGAACTGGTGTTTCCGAGCTTCAACGAGGATGACGCCCACCGCCTCGGCTGCCTGCTGCGCGAGCAGGCGGTTGCGCGTGGGAAGCCCGTGGCGATCGAGATCCGCACCCCGGCGCGCGCGCTGTTTGTCACCACGACCCCGGGATCGGCGCCGGACAATGCCGACTGGATTCGCCGCAAATCGAACACGGTTTTGCGCCTGCATCGCTCGTCTTACGGATTTGGCCGGTCGTTGGCGCAGTCCGGCACCACGATTTCAGCCGAGCGCGGGCTGGATGCGATGGATTACGCGGCGCATGGCGGGGCTTTTCCGATCACGGTAAAGGGGACCGGTGTGATCGGGGTGGTCACGGTTTCCGGGCTGCCGCAACGGGAAGATCATCGGCTTGTCGTGCGGGGGATTTGTTTGTTTTTGGGCCGCGATCCGGCGGGTTATGACTTGCCGTAGGGTGGTGTTGCACTGTGCAATACTTAAGTAAGTATTTGATTTATAATGTTTGGTGATTTTTTAGTTAACTGAAGTGTAACCTCGTCCCCGCAGCGTGTGCGTAGGGCCGGCCGGGTTTGAGTATTTGGACCAAGAAGAAATCGCTTTTGACTTCTTTTTGGCGGAAATACTCCCTGGGAGCGCGAGGGGCAGGCAGCCCCTCGCTTGGGCGCGCTAAATCAGGCGCGGCCTTTGTAGATATCGACCAGCTTGCCCAGCATAGCCAGCGCGTCTTCGCGCGAGCGTTGGAAGCTGTTGCGCCCGATGATAGAGCCGTTGCCGCCGCCGTCGCGGATGGCGCGGGCGTCGTCATAGACCGCATCGGCGCCCTTGGCCGCACCGCCCGAGAACACCACGATGCGGCGACCGTTAAAGCTCGCCTGCATGCAGTGTCGCACGCGGGCGGCTTGGGTGGCGATGTCGATCTTTTGCGCCTCGTAGACCTTTTTCGCCTCGGGCAGCATCAGGTGGTCGGTGCTCAGCTTGATCTTGATGATATGCGCGCCGATAAGGGCGGCGATTTGCGCCGCATAGGCCGCCACGTCAATCGCGGTTTCGCCGTCCTTGGTAATCGCCTCGCCGCGCGGGTAGGACCAGATCACGGTGGCGACGCCCTTGGCCGCGGCCTCTTCGCGCATGGCCGAGATTTCTTCGTACATCTCCAGCTGCGCATCGGAACCCGGATAGATGGTGAAGCCGATCGCCGAGCAGCCAAGGCGCAGCGCGTCATCGACCGAGCCGGTAATCGCCTGATTCTTGCCGCAGGTCTCGCTCATCAGCGAGTTGGCCGAGTTGACCTTGAGGATGGTCGGGATCTGCCCGGCAAAGGTATCGGCGCCGGCCTCGATCATGCCCAAGGGCGCGGCATATGCGTTCAGGCCTGCGTCAATCGCCAGTTGATAGTGATAGTGCGGGTCATAGGCCGCCGGGTTCACCGCGAAGGTGCGGGCGGGGCCGTGTTCAAAGCCCTGATCGACCGGCAGGATGATCATCTTGCCGGTGCCGCCGAGACGGCCATTCATCAACATGCGGCACAGGTTCGCCTTCACGCCGGGCGTTTCGCCCTCGTAGTTGCTGAGGATCTTCTGAACGGTCCGGGTCGCGCGCATGAAATGGTCCTTTCGAATGCTAAGGGCTGTTTTCACAGCCCTTAGAGGTGCATTTGAGACGCCGCAACACCGTTGGCGCTAACATGTTGCGCCAATGGTGTTTTTTCGTCAAATCACTCTTCGAGGGCGATTACGCCGGGCAATTCCTTGCCTTCCATCCACTCGAGGAAGGCGCCGCCTGCGGTTGAGATGTAGGTGAAACTGTCGGCCGCCCCCGCGCGGTTCAGCGCCGCTACGGTGTCGCCGCCCCCTGCGACCGAGATGAGTTTGCCCGCCTTGGTCAGTTTGGCTGCCACCCGGGCGGCGGCGTTGGTGGCGGCGTCGAAGGGCTCAATTTCAAACGCGCCCAAGGGGCCGTTCCAGATCAGGGTGCGGCAGGTCTCGAACACTTTGGTGAGTTCGGCGACGGTTTTCGGCCCGGCGTCGAGGATCATACCGTCGTCGGGGCATTGATCGGCGGCTACGGTTTCGTTCTTGGCGCCCGCCTTGAATTCCCACGCCACCACGACATCGACCGGCAGGTGAATGGTGCAGTTTGCGGCCTTGGCCTTGGCGAGGATTTCCTTGGCGGTGCCTGCCATGTCGCGTTCGGCCAGCGATTTGCCGACGCCGATGCCTTGGGCCACCAGGAAGGTGTTGGCCATACCGCCGCCGATCACCAGATGGTTGACGCGTGTGACGAGGTTGCCAAGCAGGTCAAGCTTGGTGGACACTTTCGCGCCACCAACCACCGCGACGACCGGGCGCTGCGGTTTGCCAAGTGCGGCCTCGAGCGCCTTCAGTTCAGCGGCCATCAGGCGGCCGGCGCAGGCGGGCAGCAGGTGGGCGATGGCCTCGGTCGAACTATGGGCGCGGTGCGCCGCCGAGAATGCGTCGTTGACATAGACATCGCCAAGCGCGGCCATCGAGGCGGCAAGCTGGGCATCGTTCTTTTCCTCACCCTCATGGAAGCGGGTGTTTTCCAACAGCACGATGTCACCGCGCTGCATGGCGGCGACGGCCTCCTTGGCGGGGGCGCCGATGCAATCGGAGGCGAAGATGACCTTGCGGCCCGGAAGGGCGGCCTTGAGCGCGGGCAGCACGAGCTTCAGGCTCATATCCGGCACCGGTTTGCCCTTGGGGCGACCGTAGTGGGCAAGCAGCACCGGCTTGCCGCCTTTGTTGAGGATGTCGACCACGGTCGGCACGATCTTTTCGATGCGCGTCGCGTCGGTCACCTTGCCGTTTTCCATCGGCACGTTGATATCAACCCGGACCAGCACTACTTTGCCTGCCAGATCCATGTCGTCGAGTGTCTTCCAGGCCATGTTGCGCCTCCAAATATCCCGTTGGGGTGGTTTGTCGCCCGATGCGGCGCCCGCGTCAACAGATCGCTCTGGTTTGCTCTTTTCCTTTTGGCCCCGGATGACTAGGGTCGCGGCAAATTCGTAATCCCTATCTTGCACAAGGAGCCTCGTCATGGCTGAGATCAAAGACCCGGAAAACACCATCATCCTGACCCTCAAAGACGGCCCGGTGGTGATTGAGCTGTTCAAGGACGTGGCGCCCAAGCACACCGAGCGGATGAAAGAGCTGGCGCGGATTGGCGCCTATGACAACGTGGTGTTTCACCGCGTGATCGACGGCTTCATGGCGCAGTCGGGCGATGTGGAGCATGGCAACGCGTCGAAGGATTTCAAGCTGAACCGCGCGGGAACGGGCGGGTCGAGCTTGCCGGATCTGCCGGCGGAATTCTCGAAACTGCCGCATGACCGTGGCACGCTGGGGGCCGCGCGGTCGTCCAACCCGAATTCGGCCAACAGCCAATTCTTCATCAATTTCAAGGACAACCACTTCCTGAACGGGCAATACACCGTTTATGGCCGCGTGATTTCCGGCATGGAGCATGTTGACAAGATCAAGCGCGGCGAGCCTGCGGCAGACCCGGACCGGATGCTGAGCGTCAAGGTCGCGTCCGATGTCTAAGCAGGTTTTGATCGTCTCGGGGCTGATGGTTCTGGGTGGCGCCATCCTTGGCGGCATGCTGATTTTCCAGAACCCGATGGCGGATGCGCAGGCCTCCAAAACGCCGGTGACCTTCCCCGACACGCCCGGCCCCAATCTGGTGATTGAGGTGGCGGGGCATGATCATGGCAAGATCGTTATCGATCTTTTGCCCAAGATCGCGCCCAAGACGGTGGCGCAGATTGTCACCTTGGCCAAGCAGGGCGCCTATGACGGGGTGGTGTTCCACCGCGTGATCGACGGCTTCATGGCGCAGACCGGCGATGTGCAATACGGCAAGCACGGAGGCGATCTGTCGCAGGCAGGTCTTGGCGCCTCGACGCTGCCGGATGTGCCCGCCGAGTTCTCCAAGGTGCCGTTTTCGCGTGGCACTGTGGGCATGGCACGAGCCAGCGATCCGAATAGCGGCAACTCGCAGTTCTTCATCATGTTTGCACCGGCGGACAACCTGAACGGTCAGTATACCGTTTTCGGGCATGTCATCTCTGGCATGGATGTGGTGGATGCGATCAAGCGGGGCGACCCGTCGTCGGGCCAAGTCACCGATCCGGACTATATGGCGAAAGTCACGGTTCAGGAGTGAGAAAGTGGTCGGGGGGCGTTTGCCCCCCGGACAGCTGCGGATAGTGTCAGACAGAAAATGCGGGCGCTTTACTGGACGTTTACCAGTGCGTGGCGCTTTTTGCCTGCGGAGAGTTTGAGGCCGGGCGCGATTTCGGCGAGGGTCATCAGGCGGGTTTCCGTCACGATCTGATCGTTGATGCGTGCTGCGCCTTCCGCGAACAGGCGTTTCGCGTCTTTGCCGGACCCGGCGAGGCCTGCCTGCACGAAAAGCGCGGCGTTGGAGATGCCGTCGCCAATTTGCGCGGCGGTCAGCGTCAGGGTCGGCAGATCATCACCGACGCCGCCTTTCTCAAAAACTTCGCGGGCGGTGGCCTCTGCCGCCGCGGCAGCCTCGGCGCCGTGGAGGAGGGTGGTGACCTCATTCGCGAGCGTGATTTTCGCGGTGTTGATGTCGGACCCTTCCAGCGCGCCGAGGCGGTCGCATTCGTCAATCGGAAGCTCGGTATAAAGCTTGAGGAAGCGGCCGACGTCGGCGTCGGTGGTGTTGCGCCAGAACTGCCAGAACTCGTAAGCGCTAAGCATTTCAGTGTTAAGCCATACCGCGCCGTTTTGCGATTTGCCCATCTTTTTGCCGTCGGACGTGGTCAGCAGATGCGAGGTCAGGCCGTAAATCTCGTGATCCAGCACGCGGCGCGTGAGGTCGATACCGTTGACGATATTGCCCCACTGATCCGAGCCGCCCATTTGCAACAAACAGCCATAGCGGCGGTTTAGTTCCAGAAAATCATAGGCTTGCAGGATCATGTAGTTGAATTCGAGGAATGACAGCGATTGCTCGCGGTCGATGCGCGACTTCACACTTTCAAACGCCAGCATCCGGTTGACCGAGAAATGCCGCCCGATGTCGCGCAGGAAATCGAGGTAGTTCAGGTTGTCGAGCCATTCCGCGTTGTTGAGGATGATCGCATCTGTCGCGCCCTCGCCAAACTGGACGTAGGAGGTGAACACCTGCTTGATCCCGGCGATGTTCGCGTCGATTTGCTCGGTGCTGAGCAGCGGGCGCTCATCCGCGCGGAACGAGGGGTCGCCCACCTTGGTGGTGCCGCCGCCCATCAGCACGATCGGCTTGCCGCCGCACTTTTGCAGCCAGCGCAGCATCATGATCTGGATCAGGCTGCCAACATGCAGCGATTTCGCCGTGGCATCAAAGCCGATATAGGCCGCGACCACGCCTTTGACGAAAGCCTCGTCCAGCGCCTGATAATCGGTGCAGCCGGCCATGAAGCCGCGCTCCATCATCACGCGCATGAAGTCTGATTTCGGGTGGTAGGTCATCGGCGTTTCGTCCATTCTCGGGGTCCGCGCCCTCTATATCGGCGCGCGCGCGCAAGGGGAAGCAGTCTTGACAGAGATGATCCGGGTACTGGGCACCATGTCGGGCACCTCGCTGGACGGGGTGGATGCGGCGATCGTCGATACCGATGGGGTCAGCATTCAGGGCTTTGGCGAGAGTGCCTATCGGCCCTACACCGCGGCGGAGCGCGATACGATCCGCGCGGCCTTTGGCAAGTGGCCGGGCGAGGCTGGGGTGCAGGCGGCGGCGGAGGTGGTGGAGTCCGCGCATTGCGAGCTTATGTCGGGGTTTAGCGATGTCGAGCTGGTGGGGTTTCACGGCCAGACGCTGGCGCATGATCCGCACGGGCGCGGCACGCATCAATGCGGCGATGGCGCGGTGTTGGCCGAGGTGCTGGACGTGCCGGTGATCTGGGACTTCCGCTCTACCGATGTGCGGTTGGGCGGGCAGGGTGCGCCGCTGGCGCCGTTCTTCCATTTCGCCTGTGCCAAGTGGATCGGGGCGGAGGAGCCGCTGGTGTTTTTGAACCTTGGCGGCGTGGGCAATCTGACATGGGTGGACCCGAGCTTTGCGCGGCCCGAGGATATCGGGGCGTGTCTGGCGTTTGATACTGGCCCGGCCAATGCGCCGATCAACGATCTGTTGCTGGCGCGGCTGGGGCGGGCGCAGGACGAGGGCGGCGCGCTGGCGGCCTCTGGCCGAGTGGATCAGGGGATTGTTGCGGGATTTCTGGCCTCACCCTATTTCTCAAGAATGCCGCCAAAATCATTGGATCGGAATGATTTTGCGGCTTTGGCGAAGGCGGTGGCGCCACTGTCAGATGCTGACGCGGCGGCGACGTTGACCGCTGCGGCGGCCGCGGCGGTGGGGCGCGGGGCGGAGCATTTCCCCAAGGCCCCGAGTGGAGTGCTGGTGGGCGGCGGCGGGCGTCACAATGCCACGCTGATGGCTGCGGTGCAGAGCCACTTTACCTGTCCGGTGCTGCCGGTGGAAGCGGTCGATCTGGACGGCGACATGCTGGAGGCGCAGGCCTTTGCTTATCTCGCGGCGCGGGTGCTGAACGGGTTGCCGACCTCTTGCCCCTCTACCACCGGCGTCAGTGCGGCGGTGGGGGGCGGGCAGGTCAGCCGCCCCGGCACCTACCGGCCGACGGCGCGGGCCTGACGCACGAGGGCGAAGGTGTAGATCGCCAGCGCCGCCCAGATCATCGGGAAGGCGATCATGCGGGCGGTGCCGAACGGCTCGCCAAACAGGAACACCGCGATAAGGAAGACCATCGTGGGGGTGATGTATTGCAGGATGCCGATGGTGGAGAGGCGCAGCAGTTTCGCGCCGTTGGCATAGATCATCAGCGGCAGCGCCGTCACCGGGCCGCAGGCGAGAAGCAGCCAGGTGTCACGCGGGTTGCCCATCAGAAAATGCCCCTGTCCGGTGTGGCCGAGCCAGAGCATGTAGCCGAGCGCAGGAACGGAGAGCAGCAGAACCTCTAGGAAGAACCCCTGATTTGGGCCGACGGGCAGCATTTTCTTGAAGAACGCGTAGGCGCCCCAGCTGAACGTCAGGACCAGCGAGATGACGGGGACGTGGCCCGCCTCGACGCCGATCACGACCACTGCGGCGGCGGCAAGGGCAATGGCCGCAATTTGGGCGCGGCCCAGACGCTCGCCCAAAAATATCGCGCCAATCGCGACGCTGAACAGCGGGTTGATGTAATAACCCAAGGCGGCGTCAAGCGTGTGGCCCGCGCCGATCGCCCAGACATAGGTGCCCCAGTTGATGGTGATGAGGGTTGCGGTCAGTGCCGCCATCGCCAGCATCCGCGGGCTGAGCAGCGCGACACGCAAATCTCCGGTGCGCCCGGTGGCCCACAGCACCGCGCCCGCGATGGGAACGGACCACAGGATGCGGTGGGCGATCACCTCTGTCGGGGGGATGTTAGCGACCGCTTTGAGAAACAGCGGCAAGACGCCCCAAAGCAGGTAGGCGGTCAGCGCAAAGCCAAAGCCGCGCAGGCTGTCTTCGTTCGGGCGGGGGGCGGCGATGCTGGCGGTCATGATCTTCGTTTATAGAGGCGGGCACCGGGTTGCCACGGCGAATTGCGGTTGTTTTGGGCGGTGCGCGACATTGCGGGCCGAAAAAGCAAAGCCCGCGCATATTCTGCACGGGCTTGCCACTGGCGGCGCTATTTTGGACGGAACCGCTGGCTTAGGCGCGGAACATCGACCAGCCTGCAAACTCTGCCGTCTCGCCCAGCATTTCCTCGATACGGATCAACTGGTTGTATTTCGCCAGACGGTCCGAGCGCGACAGCGAGCCGGTTTTGATCTGGCCGCAGTTGGTCGCGACGGCGAGGTCAGCGATGGTGCTGTCTTCGGTTTCGCCCGAGCGGTGGCTCATCACCGAGGTGTAGCGCGCGCGGTCGGCCATGCGGACGGCGTCGAGCGTTTCGGTCAGGGTGCCGATCTGGTTGACCTTGACAAGCAGCGAGTTGGCGCAGCCTTCGGCGATGCCGCGGGCGAGGATTTCCGTGTTGGTGACGAAGATATCATCGCCGACCAGCTGGATTTTACCGCCCAGAACGTCGGTCATGTGTTTCCAACCGGCCCAGTCCCCTTCGGCGCAGCCGTCTTCGATCGACAGGATCGGGTAGTCGTTCACCAGCGCCGCAAGATAGGCCACGTTTTCTTCCGAGCTGAAGGTTTTGCCTTCGCCGGTCATTACATATTTGCCGCCCTTGTAGTATTCCGACGCGGCGCAATCGAGCGCGAGGCCGATGTCCTCGCCCGGACGGTAGCCTGCCTTTTCGATGGCTTTCAGAATGAAATCAAGCGCATCGCGGGTGGAGCTGAGGTTGGGGGCGAAGCCGCCCTCGTCGCCGACAGAGGTGGCGAAGCCTGCGGCCGAAAGCTCTTTCTTAAGCGTGTGGAAGATTTCGGAGCCCATGCGGATCGCCTCGCGGATGTTGTCCGCGCCGACCGGCATGATCATGAATTCCTGAATGTCGATCGGGTTGTCGGCATGTTCGCCGCCGTTGATGATGTTCATCATCGGCAGCGGCAGGACGCGCGCCGAGGTGCCGCCGATGTAGCGGTAGAGCGGCTGCGAGGTGAAATCGGCGGCGGCTTTGGCCACGGCGAGCGAGACGCCCAAAATGGCGTTGGCGCCAAGACGGCCCTTGTTCGGGGTGCCGTCGATTTCGCACATCATGCGGTCGATGGCGACCTGCTCGGTCGCGTCAAAGCCCACGATCTCGTCCGCGATCTCGCCGTTAACGGCGGCAACTGCCTCCAGCACGCCCTTGCCCATGTAGCGCGACTTGTCGCCGTCGCGCTTTTCCACCGCTTCGCGGCTGCCGGTCGAGGCGCCCGAGGGCACCGAGGCGCGGCCCATGGTGCCGTCTTCAAGGATAACGTCCACCTCGACGGTGGGGTTGCCGCGGCTGTCGAGGATTTCGCGGGCGTGGATGTCTACGATCGTGCTCATCATTTGTCCTTCCGGGTTAACGGGACGCCATAAAGCTCAAGCCGGTGGCCTTTCAGCGTGTACCCCAGCTTTGTGGCAATTCTGTCCTGCAATGCTTCTATCTCTTCATCGACGAATTCGATCACCTCGCCTGAGTTCATGTCGATCAGGTGGTCGTGATGTTCGCGGGTCGAATCCTCATACCGCGCGCGCCCGTCGCCGAATTCCAGCTTGTCGAGCAGTCCAGCCTCTTCGAACAGCTTGACCGTGCGATAGACGGTGGCAATCGAGATGCGCGGGTCGATGGCGGTGGCGCGGTTGTAAAGCTCTTCAACGTCGGGGTGATCGTCAGAGCCTTCCAGCACGCGGGCAATGGTGCGCCTCTGGTCGGTCATGCGCAGACCCTTGGTCTCGCAGCGCGCGATGAGGCTGTCTGTCATGTCCGCTCCGCAGGTCCGCTTATGGGGCGCGGTTTACGGGAAAGCGCGCGGCGCTGCCAGTGTTTTTCCAAGCGGGTGATGCAGAAAGCGGCGAAATTCGCCCCGGTTGGGCGGGGTTAGTGTGCGGCGCGGACGTCGGCCCAGATCGGCAGGTGGTCAGAGGCGCGCGCGGCGTCGCCCTGATCCAGCACGCCGCAAGCGGTGACGTGCAAGAGGTTGCAATGCGCGATGCGGTCCAACGGCGCGAGGCGGAAGCGCGCGTGATAGCTGGGGCCCGGCGCCAGCACGTCAAATTCCGGGTGGAGCGGCGGGAACGGGGCAGTGGGCGACCATTCGTTGAAATCGCCCATGATCAGCGTAGGCGCGCGGGGGCGGGTGGCAAGCCAATCGCTGATCCGGCGCAACTGATGCAGGCGGTCCGCGCTGCGCAGGCCCAGATGCACCGCGACGATGCGCAGGGCGTGGCCGTTGATCGAGAGGTCTGCCGCGACGGCGCCGCGCGGCTCCAACCCCGGTAGTTCGATGCGGTGGACGTCGAGCATCTCGACCTCGGACCGCACGAGGATGGCGTTGCCGTGCCAGCCAAGGCTGACCCCGCTGGTCGCGACCGGAAGGGGGCGGTAGTCGGACCCGGCGGCGATCAGGTCGGGCGTAAGTGCTGCGGGGCGCACGCCAAGGCGACGGTCGCTTTCTTGCAGCACCACGACCGCGGCGCCGGTGGCGACGATGACGCGGAGCGTGCGTTCGGGCAGGCGGCGGCGGTCGATGCCAAGGCATTTGCGGATGTTGTAGGAGGCGACGCGATAGCCGTGTTTGGGCGCAGGAAGCGTGGCAGGCATGGTCAGGTTCCGCAAAAGGTCTTGCGCACGGCTTCATGCGGGGCGGGGGCGGCCCGGTAGTCGGCATCCTCGGGGCGAGTGTCGAAGGGGCGCGCGAGGACGTCGTTTAGGCGGTGGAACGGGGCGAAGTCGCCTGTGACCGCCGCCTGAATGGCGGCCTCGACGCGATGGTTGCGCGGGATCACCGCCGGATTGACCTGGGCCATCACGGTTTGTGCGTCAGGCTGGGTGCGGCCCTCGCGGGCAAGGCGGGCGTGCCAGTCGGCGGCCCAGCTATCATAGGCGTCGGGTTCGCTGAATTCTTGCCGCGCTGTGCCATCGGCCAAGCCACGGAAAACGCGGGTAAAATCGGCGCGCAGCACCGACATGCGGCCAAGCAGCATCTCGACCAGCGCGGCGTCGCCGTCCTCTGGCGACAACAGGCCGATCTTGGCGCGGAAGCGCGCCTGCCACGCCGCCTCGTAATGGTCGGCAAAGCCGTGGACCACTGCCGTTGCCGCCTCGACCGCCGCCTCCTGATTGGGGTCGATCAGCGGCAAAAGGCAGGTCGCAAGCTGCGCCATGTTCCACACCGCGATTTGCGCCTGGTTGCCGTAGGCGTAGCGCCCGCCTTGGTCGATCGACGAGAACACGCGGTCGGGGTGATAGTCATCCATGAAGGCGCAGGGGCCGTAGTCGATGGTCTCGCCTCCGACGTGGGAGTTGTCGGTGTTCATCACGCCGTGGATGAAGCCAAGGCTCATCCAATGGGCGACAAGGCGGGCCTGCGCCGCGACGGCGGCCTCCAGCAGGCCCAAGGCGCCGTTGGCCTGCGGATAGTGGCGCGCAATCGCGTGGTCGGTCAGCAGGCGCAGCGCCTCGACATCGCCACGGGCGGCGAAAAACTGGAAGGTGCCAACGCGGATATGGCTGGACGCGACGCGCGCCAAAACCGCGCCGGGAAGGGTGGTTTCGCGGTACACATCCTCGCCCGTGGTCACGGCGGCCAGCGCGCGGGTGGTGGGGACGCCAAGCGCGTGCATCGCCTCGCTCACCAGATATTCGCGGATCACCGGGCCGACCCAAGCCCGCCCGTCGCCGCGCCGCGAAAAGGGCGTGGGGCCGGAGCCTTTCAGTTGAATGTCACGCCGCTGTCCGTAGGCGTCGATCACCTCGCCCAGCAGGATGGCGCGCCCATCGCCAAGCTGCGGCGACCAGCCGCCAAACTGGTGACCGGCATAGGCCTGCGCCAAGGGGGCGGCGCCCAACGGCACCCGGTTTCCCGCCAGCATCGCGATACCATCGGGGCTGCGCAGCGCGGCCGGGTCCAACCCCAATTCGCGCGCCAAAGCATCGTTCACCGCGATCAGTCCCGGGGCGGCGACCGGTGTGGGGGCGAGCCGGGCGAAGAAGCGGTCGGGCAGGCGGGAATAGGAGTTGTCGAAGTCGATGTGGAGCATATCGGACCTGCTTTCCCCAGATACATAGTCCTTGTCGCCCGCCGCTTCCATCGCACGGGCGCGGTTTTTCTGTGTCGCCGGCTAGAGCCGCCCAATCCGCTCCGCCAGCAGAGTGTAGAAGGCATCGGCGTCGATCTCGCTGATGAACAGCGCGTTCGGCGCGCGGCCGGTAACGCGCCACCAGTCGGCCACCGTCATGCCCGCAGTGAATTCGCCCTGCGTCTCGATCATCACGTTGATGTGGCGGCCTGAGAACAGGTCGGGCCGGATCAGATAGGCAATCACGCAAGGGTCATGCAGGGGCGCGCCCTCGCTGCCATATTTCTCCATATCGAAGCGCTCAAAGAAGTCGGTCCATTCCGCGACCATGCGGCCGGGTTCCGTGCCGAGGGCGCGAAACGCCTCGATCCGCGGGCGGGTGGTCAGCGCTTTATGTGTGACGTCAAGTGGCATCACCACCAGAGGTGCGCCAGATCTGAAAACGATATCAGCGGCTTCCGGGTCGACGTAAATGTTGAATTCCGCCGCCGGAGTGATGTTACCGACCTCGAAATAGGCGCCGCCCATGAGGACGATTTCCTGCACCCGCGCCACCACATCGGGCGCGCGCTGGAACGCGGTTGCGATGTTGGTGAGCGGCCCGAGGGGGCAGAGCGTCACGGTTCCGGCAGGTTCGCGGCGCAGGGTTTCGATGATGAAATCAACGCCGTTTTGCGCCTGAAGCGGCATCACCGGGTCGGGCAGCACCGGGCCATCCAGCCCGGTTTTGCCATGCACATGCTCGGCCGTGACCAGCTTGCGCACCAAGGGCGCGTCACATCCGGCAAAGACTTTTATGTGAGTCATTCCAGCAAGTTCGCAGACGATCCTCGCGTTCTTTTCAGTCAGCGGTAGCGGCACATTTCCCGCGACGGCAGTGATGCCCAGCACCTCGATCTCTTCGGGGCTGCCAAGTGCCAGAAGGATCGCCACGGCGTCGTCCTGACCGGGGTCGGTGTCAATGATGATCTTGCGTGTCTGGGTCATGGCGGCCTCCTGTTCCGGCGCACCAAACCGCAAGCCGGGCGGCTTGTCGAGGGGGCGCTTAGAGCC
>JAJXZX010000006.1 GCA_021779835.1 Pseudomonadota bacterium
GTGAGGCGGTGTAGCTGGACCAGTTCGTGGTGCGGTAGCGGGCGGGTGATGGCTTGCTCATGCGGCCTGTCTAACCGACTGGATTCACAATGTGAATCGGCCACGATCAGAGTTGTGCAACAACGCCCCTTGGGCGTCAGAAATAACTTCGCACCAAGGCGCCAGCAACCAGCGTCCAGCCGTTTGCGACAACGAAAAATGCTAACTTGAAGGGCAAGGAGACGATCGCGGGCGGCACCATCATCATGCCCATCGACATCAATACGGCGGCCACAACGAGGTCGATGATAAGAAACGGCAAGTAGACGAGAAAACCGATTTCGAAGGCCCGCTGGATCTCACTAAGCAGGAATGACGGCACCAGCAGCGAAAGCGGCGCATCGGTTGTGGTCTTTACTCCGGCAAAGTCCGGGCGGAGGCTACGCAATTCGTCAAAGGTCGCATGATCCAGTCGCGTTGACATGAAGACGCGGAAGGGCTCTGCCACCTTGGTAAACGCGACATCAGGCGTAATAGAGCCTTCAATCAGTGGCTGCACCCCATGTGTCCAGGCTTGGGTGAAAACCGGCTCCATCACGAAATAGGTGAGGAACAGCGCGAGGCTCACGATCAGCATGTTTGGCGGCGATTGCTGTAACCCAAGGGCCTGCCGCAAGATTGCCAAAACGGTCACGATAAAGGGAAAACAGGTCACCATAACCGCAAGTCCCGGCACGAGGCTGAGCACAGTGATCAGTGTAAATATCTGTACCGTCCGGGTTGTCAGTGACCCTCCATCGGCGATGGAAAAGTTGATCTGCTGCGCCCAGAGTGGGGTCGCCAGGCAGGCCAGCGCTACGGTAAACCACAAAACCCGCATGCGTCACAAGCCGTTGGAGAGATTTGCGACTTCCGTCAGGCGGACCGCCAGTTGACCCGCTTGTTCGCCGTCAAGCTCCTGCAATTCTCCGCGCGCGATCAGGCGGTCGCCGACATAAAGCTCCACAGGGTCATCGACCCGCCGGTCGAGAGGGAGAACCGAATCATATTCCAGTCGGAGCAGATCCTTCACCAGCGGGCGGGCTTTCCCCACCGAAATGACGATTTCGATTGGCACCTGCGAAAACGGGTTCATTGTTGCGCCATCGACACTTACTGGGTTTGGCCTTGGGTTATCCATGAAGTCGGTCCTCCTTCTGAGGATTGAAGAATCCATTAACTGCCGCGCGAATCTCCGCAACGGCTGTGTCGAGGTCGATGTGCTGCGTTACGTCGCCGGCTTTGATGTAGACCTGCCCCTCGCCAAGGGTTGGTTCGTCAACCAAGCGGAGCGGCAGGCTGGTCTGTTCCGCCAACAATGACTGGACCGCAGGCCGAGCCGCAGGGTTGATCTCGACTGTGATCGGCGTGTTTGACAGTTGCTCGGCAAGCGGGCGCATGGTCTCCGCAACCAAAGGCGCAAGCATCATTTTCGCCAGGTCAGGCAAAATCTTTTCAACCATGCCGGTCAATAGGGGCTGAAGCGAGCGCAAGACATGTGTCCGCGCTTCGTGGAAAGTGAATGACAGCGCCTGCAAATTCCGAGCCAGGTCGGCCCCAATTGTAAGTTGCTCGCCCTTTTGCGCGGCAACTGCGTCTTCCCATCCTGCAGAATACCCGGACTCGAAGGCCGCCAAACGCGCTTCTTCAAGCTCGGTTGCCTCCATCAACACTGTGTCCGATGCGGGCTCGCCCGCCTCGAAAATCTCCAGTTTGAGCCCCTTGCTCATGACACAGTTTCCTCGCGGTCCTCGACCCAATTACGCAGGATTTCAATTGTTTCGCTTTGACGGTCTGCAATCAGACGCCGCAAACGCAACACCGGATCGCCGTCCGTAACTTGACTCATCGCGCCGTCTTGTTCTTCGTTCGACACAAGGTTCATCCGGTCGGGCATATAAGTTCCGTCATCGATCTCACCGGTCAGAACTCGCCCGACACCATTGGATCCGGGCGCATTGTCAGGCCTTCCCAGCGCCGGCAAGGCACGGGCGCGTGACGAGGTAAGGATCGGGCGGATCACAAAGACTCCCATGACCAGCGCGACAATCGCGAGGACGGCAAGCTGTATCGCCGACATCGCATCGATATTCATCCGCGCCAGAAACGAGCTGCCGGATGAGGTTCCCAAGGGAGAGATTGGTTCGAACGCCAATGATTTGATCGTGATGACATCGCCGCGTTTTTCATCGTAACCCACCGCCGATGCCACGAGGTCGTGCAGCGCGGCGATCTCGTCCGCCGGGCGCGGTGTCCAGACCTCCTTGCCATTGGCATCGACGCTACGCAGTCCGTCGAGCAACACCGCCACGGACAGTTTGCTGACCGCGCCAGGGGGTTTCACCAACTCGCGCTGCGTCGTCGAAACTTCGTAATTCGTCCGTTCATGCGTGTCCTTATTCTGACTCTGTGAGGTGGAGCCGTTGTTGTTTGCTGCCCCGTTCGGCAGATTGCTGGCTACCGTCACCGCGCCCGAGCCCTTGTCGGTCGATGACGTGGATTGATCCTGCGTGTCGGTGCTGATCGCTACGCGTCCCGCGGGATCAAACGTCTTTTGCACGATCGATTCGTGATCGGTCACCGTCTCAATATTGACTGCGACGACGGCTTTGCCCGGGCCAACACGCGCTTCGAGCAGATTGGTGATGTCCCGCTTTAGCGCTGCCGCGCGATCAGCGCCGCTCGACGCGGCAGCAGCCGTGTCATCCCCCGACAGGATCAGCCCGCCAACAGAATCGATGACCGCAACATCGGAGGGCTGCAGACCCGCCACGGCAGAGGCGACCAGATATCTGATCGCCTTTGCCTCCTGCATACTCAGCCGACCCTGCGACGTCGTTACCATCACGCTGGCGGTGGGTTTGACGTCGTGACGAAATGGCTGCGATTGCGCCGCAGAAATATAAACCCGCGCGGCGCGGATTGTCGGGCTGGTAGCGATAGTCCGCGCCAACTCGCCTTCTTTCGCGCGCCAGTAGGTGGCGTCAAACATCTGTGAGGTTGTGCCAAAGCCGGAGATTCCGTCCAGCAACTCATAGCCAGCACCGCCATTCGCGGGCAGCCCCTCGGTTGCCAGCGTCATACGCAGTTGATCACGCTGCGTGGCATCGACCCAGATCGAATCGCCCCGCACGTCATATTTCACCGCCTTTGCGTCGAGCGACTTCACCACATCGCCGGCGGCGCGGCTTTCCAACCCGGAGTACAACAGTGCCATCGAGGGGGTGGCCGCCATCCGCGACAGACCCAGAACCGCTGCAAACATTGCCAACGTTGCGACCAGAACGATCACCCGCCGACGCATGTCGAGGGCGGACCAGAGCGACATCATCTGTTGCAAGGCGATTCTCCTTCTATCCGGGCTCCTGCCCAGTTCCTGCATCGTTCGCCGATCGCCCTTAACAATCGGTTAGTCCACGCCGGTCTATACCTTTGTTCGCCAACTGGTTCGGAGGATGACATGGCCGACGACGCTACGCTGTCAGAGGAGCCGCCAAAGAAACGCTCAAAGCTGCCGCTTTTGATCGGCGTCGTTCTGATGCTCATTCTCGGTGGTGGGGGGTTTTACGCGACCTATAGCGGTTTGCTGTTTGGTGCGGCCAAGACCGACGCGAAACCCGTAGAGGGGGCACCGGGCCCCGCCGACATCGCATTTGTCCCGATACAGGCGCTGGTGGTCTCGCTTGGCCCCGAATCGAAATCGTCTCACCTGCGCTTCTCTGCGCAGTTGGAGGTTGACCATGCGCATCAGGCGTCGGTGACCGCCCTGATGCCCCGTGTCCTTGACGTTCTCAATAGCTACTTGCGCGCGGTGGAGCCCGCCGATCTTGAAAATCCTTCGGCTCTGGTCCGCCTGCGCGCGCAAATGCTGCGCCGTATTCAGATCGTCACGGGCGAGGGGCAGGTGCGCGATCTGTTGATTACAGAATTCGTCTTGAACTAGGGGGTCCGATGGCCATTATCGCCGATTTTCTTCTTGCCGCCGGGGCTTTTGGTGCCGCGGTCTACTGTATCGTCCTGTCCCGGCGACTGACGCGTTTCAGCACGCTGGAAAGTGGCATGGGCGGTGCCATTGCGGTTCTGTCCGCGCAGGTTGACGATATGACGCGCGCGCTTGAAAAGGCTGGCGGCGCCGCCACCGCTTCAAGCTCGTCGTTGGAGGGTCTTACCTCGCGTGCGGAGCAGGTCGCTGGGCGGTTGGAGCTTCTGCTCGCCTCGATGCACGATCTACCCGAAAGCGTCGCCGCCGAGGATGAGCAGCGCAAGCCGCGATTTGTCCGGCGCCGCGTCAGCCGCGCCGAGACGGAGGCTGCGGAATGATCGCGGTCAAGGCACGCAAGTCGCGACGCCCAGGCCGCGGTGTCCTTTTCGTGATCGCCGGACTGATGGCCACCTCCGGCATCATCCGCCTTGGCCTGGGCCTTGGCGAGGCGTGGGCGGTTGGAACAGCCCCCGCTGTGGCCGATGCCGCCAGCGCGGCAACGAGACCTGCGGCTTGCCCCCCCAGCCTTGGCACTGACGCGCAAATCATGCCCTTGGTCAATGCAATGAAAGCCCGGGAAGAGCGGGTGGCGCAGCGCGAGACTGCTGTCGCCAATCGCGCCGCCGCATTGGCGCTGACAGACACGGCCGTCACCGCCAAGCTTGCGGCGCTGAAGGCGGCCGAGGATAGTCTTAGCGCGAAACTGACGCTGGCGGACGGGGCGGCCGAAAAAGACGTGTCCAAGCTGACCGCAGTCTATGAGAATATGAAGCCAAAGGATGCCGCCCCCATTTTTCAACAGATGGCCCCAGAGTTCGCTGCGGGCTTTCTTGGTCGAATGAAGCCGGAGTCTGCCGCGATGATCCTTGCCGGGCTCACCCCAGAAAAAGCCTATACCGTCAGCGTAATCCTCGCTGGACGCAACGCCAATGCTCCGAAGAACTGACGTACGTGGAGCCTTTTGGCGTCGGGAGGGCCGCCCTGAACGCGCAACAATGGCGGGCAGACGGATGCGGTTCGCGGTATAGCGGTGCTTCCCGCGACGCGAGATTTCCCGCCGTGGCACCGTAGGCTGATCTGAGACGGGACGCGCAGCGCGGCTACTTCTGAAACAAAAACGCGCCTCGGTTTCCCAAGGCGCGTTTTCTGTTTCTGCTCGAAAGGCGCTTTGCCCGACGATCAGGCGGTCTTCTTGCCCTTCATGGGCGCCCAGATCCGCTTGTTGGTCAGATAGAGCAGCGAGGTCAGGATGATCAGGAAGAATACCCCGTCAAAGCCCGCGTGCTTACGCTCCATCATCTTCGGTTCGGCCGCCCACATCAGGAAGGCCGCAACGTCTTTCGCCTCGCTCAGCTTGTCGTTGGGCGCACCGTCGGCAAAGGTCACCTGACCATCGCTGAGAACGGTGTTCGGCATCTGGATCCAGCCGCCCGGGAAGATATCGTTTTCGTAGACGGTGTTGCCCGCCACGTCTTTGGTCTTGCCGGTGTAGCCTTCAAGAATCGCCACGATGTACTGCGGCCCGCCGATACCGTGGATCAACTGGTTGATCCCCAGCTTGTAGGGCCCGTGGAATGCCGCGCGAGCTTTCGCCAGTACGCTCATGTCCGGCGCACCCATCATGTTGTTGGCCGGGAAGTTGTCGTTCGGTGTAAGGGCCCGCGTTTTGCCCGAGGCATCGTTGTATTGCGGGTTCGACGCCGTATCGTTCACCGGGAAGGCCGCCGCATATGCCTTGACCTGATCGGCAGCCAGATGCGGCCCTCCGACGTCGCCAAGTGTGCGGATCGCCACCAACTTCATGCCGTGGCAAGCAGAGCAGACCTCAGTATAGACCTGAAGGCCGCGCTGCAGTTGGTGCTGATCGTAGGTTCCGAACGGCCCGTCGAACGAGAAGGGCACGTCCTTGATTACCGGATCGACTTCCTGCGCGAACGAGCTTCCCGCCGTGAATGCCACCGTGGCAAGGGCGGTGAGGATAAGCTTCCTGATCATCTCAGTTCTGTCCTTTCTCTCACTCGGCCGGATGGGCGCTGCCGCCCGTGCCGTAGTGCGCATTGAAGTCGTCTTCGATCGTCGCCGGAATTTTCGTCGGTTTCTCGATCACACCCAGAAGCGGCAGGATGATCAGGAAGTAGGCGAACCAGTAGGTCGCCGCGATCAGCGAGACCCACCCGATGATGGCGGTCGGGAACTGCGAGCCGCACCACATCAGAACAACGAAGTCGATCACCAGCAGGGCAAACCACCACTTGAACATCGGGCGGTATTTGCCCGAACGCACCGAAGAGGTGTCCAGCCAGGGGGCCAGCGCCATCACCGCGATCGCGCCGAACATTGCCAGCACGCCGAAGAATTTGGCGTCGACCAGGCCGAAAGTCACGAAGTGCGCAAGCTGCACTACCCAGACGTCTTGCGTGAAGGCACGCAGGATCGCGTAGAACGGCAGGAAGTACCATTCAGGCTCGATGCTGGCCGGGGTCTTCATCGGGTTCGCTTCGATGTAGTTGTCGGGCGAGCCGAAGTAGTTCGGCATGTAGCTGACGATGGCGAAGAAGATCGTGAAGATCAGCGCCAGCGCGAACAGGTCTTTCAGCACGAAGTAGGGCCAGAACGGAACCGTGTCTTTCTCTGCATCGGCCTTGCTGGTCCGGCGCACTTCAACACCCGTGGGGTTGTTGTTGCCGGTCGAGTGGAAGGCCCAGATGTGAACCGCAACGAGCGCGGCAATCACGAAGGGCAGCAGGTAGTGCAGCGAGAAGAAGCGGTTGAGCGTCGCGTTGGTGACGGCAGGCCCGCCGAGGAGCCACGCCTGAATGGTCGGCCCGACCCCCGGGATGGCACCGAACAGGCCGGTGATAACCGTTGCACCCCAGAACGACATCTGGCCCCAGGGCAGAACGTATCCCATGAACGCCGTCGCCATCATGGCAAGGTAGATCAGCATACCGATGATCCAGGTCACTTCGCGCGGGGCTTTGTAGCTGCCGTAGTAGAGGCCGCGGAAGATGTGCAGGTAGACCGCGATGAAGAACAGCGTCGCGCCGTTCATGTGCATGTAGCGGATCATGTCGCCGCCGCGCACGTCACGCATGATATGCTCAACCGAGGCGAAGGCGAGGCCGGTGTTCGGCGTATAGTGCATCGCCAGCACGATACCGGTGGCGATCTGCAAGATAAGGCAGAAGGTCAGGACGATGCCCCAGATCCACATCCAGTTAAGGTTTTTCGGCGTGGGGATCATCAGCGTGTCATAAAGCAGCCCAACAATCGGCAGGCGCTTGTGGAGCCATTTCTCAAAGCCCGACTTCGGCTCGTAATGGTCGTGTGGAATTCCAGCCATTTCTGTCTCCTCAGCCCAGCTTGATCGTTTTCGCGTCGGTGAACTTGACGACGGGAATGTCCATGTTGCGCGGCGCCGGACCTTTGCGGATGCGGCCGGCCGTGTCGTATTGCGAGCCATGGCACGGGCAGAACCAGCCGTCGAACTCGCCGGCGTTGTTGCCCAAAGGCACACAGCCAAGGTGCGTGCAGATGCCGATCATCACCAGCCACTTGCCATCCGCGTCAACCGTCCGGTTCTGGTCGGTCGCAAGCGAGCCCGCAGGCACGTTCGGATTTTCGGCATTCTGGTCGGGCAAGTCGGCGACCTTAACGGCACGGCCTTCCTTAATTTCCTTGTCGGTGCGGTGGCGGATGAAAATCGGCTTGCCGAGCCAGCTGACGGTCAGCTGAGTTCCGGCGCTGATCGACGAAACGTCCACTTCCTTAGTCGCCTGTGCGGCCACGTCGGCAGAGGGGTTCATTTGATCGATAAGCGGCCAGATTGCGGCGCCTCCGGTGACAGCGGCCGCACCTGCGGTCGCGTAATACAGGAAATCCCTGCGGGTACCCTGATGGTCTTCTGCTTGGGACACTAGAATTCTCCCTTCCCTGGCCTGCTGGATGGCCTAGCAACTACAGGGCCGCAGTCTCCTGCAGCCGTTCCAATGCCTACTTAACGTCGCATCTTGCGCCCGTCCAGCGGACATTCGGGCGCAGTTCAAGGGGTGGGCGCGGAAAAATTTTCCTGTTGCAGCCAGTCCGCTTGCCAGAGGCCGGTCTTTTCACCCTGTTCGAGTGCGCCCAATGGTGGAACCCCGAGGCATGTCGTCACGCAGTAAGCGCTCCTGTCGGCCGCGATGCGGCGCAATCCGTCGGTAAAGTTGGCTGCTTTACGCGGGCGGCATCGTCGCCTTCATGCTATCGCGCTCGCTGAACCGTGCGAACCAATCGGCCAATGCCTCGCGGCCCAACCGCCAGTTGCGGTCAGCGTGGCGGAAATCAACATAGCCCAGCGCACAAGCAACCGCGACCTGTCCCATGTCCAGCGGACCGGCCAAATGGCTCATCCAGCGGCCATTTACCGCATCCAGCGCCCGCGCGATCTTCGCCCATTGCCCGTCTACCCACGGGGCATAGCGCTTGTCCTCCGGGCGCAGGCGCGCCTCATATACCATCAGGATTGCCGCATCGAGGATACCGTCCGCCGTCGCCTCTAGGGTCAGCGTCTCCCACAGTCGCGGGCCGGTGGGGTAAAGCTTGCCCCCGGCACGATCGTCCAGATAGCGACAGATCACGCGGCTATCGTAGATCGCCGGGCCATCCGCACGCTCCAGCGCCGGGATCTTGCCCAGCGGGTTCTGGGCAACGGGCATGGTGCCGGCATCAACCGGTGTGCCCGCCGCGTGAACCAGCGTAACAGAGCCTTCCAGCCCGGTTTCCATAAGCAGCACCATGACCTTGCGGACATAGGGAGAGGTGGGGGAGTGATAGAGGCGCATCGCGGTTCCTTCCGGCTTTCGATGGGCATAGGTTAGGGCGATTGGCGCCCAAGGGAAAGCAATCGCAGCGTCAGTCGCTGACAACCGCGCGCATCAGTGCGGCAAGCCGGACGCCGTCAGGGCCCAACGCCTCCAACCCGGTAGCCGCACCAAGGCGAGCGGACTCCGGTTTGTTTTGCGCCAGCTTCCATGTGCCCTGCACATCGGTGATCGTCAGGCGGCAAGGCACGATCATCCGCATCATCCGCTCCATCACGCCGTCGGTCATCTTGCTGCTGGACCACGGCTTCTTGGGCAACAGGCGCGCCTCGAAATGGGCGGACAACCGGTCCAGCATGGCGCGCAACGTATCCTGCGGCAAAAGCTCCAACGTGCCGCGCAAGTGGACCGCGACATAGTTCCAGGTTGGCACCTGATCGACCGCGCCATACCAGTCGGGCGAGATATACCCCTCTGGCCCTAGGATCGACATTACGGCGGGTTGCGGCGACCCAAGCTGGGCGGTGATCGGGTTTGACCGGACCAGGTGAAGTTCCACGCTGGCGCCATCGTCTGCCAGCAGAAATGGGATGTGCGACAGAAGCGGCCCCGCGTCGGCATTAACGGCAAGGGTGCCGAACCCACGATCGCGCGCAAAGGCGAGGTTGCGGGCCGCGGGAGTTTGGCGAAAGGCGGGGTTGGGGTGCATCTTCGTCGCTCCTGTGGTCGTTCAGTCGTAACCGGGGATTGCGACGACGCCAAGGGCTAGGCGGGGTGGGGTGAAATTCCCCACCGGCAGTAAAGTCCTGACGGAAGTGGCTGACTGGGTGATTGCGCCATCGCGAATGGCGCGGCTTTTCCCTGTCGCCTGAAGCTCTGGCTGACGTGTCTGGGAAACAAGCAAAACATGACACACCGCTGCAACGCCTTCATCAAGGAAACAGGCATTCCGATGTCGTGGCTGAGGCTCTGGCCGGGAACGCGCTTTTCAATTGCTTTGGCAGAGATATCCGCGGGGTAAGCCGCTTTGTAACCGCGCTGACGGGGTAGACAGCCCCCGCCTCGGTCCGCGCTGCTAGGCGGTCAGGTGCGTGCCGTCATGGCCGGTGATCGTCGCGGTGACGATCTGGCCTTCTGGGTGGTCAGCTGTGAAGGCGACTTCGGTGAATTGTTCGGTGCGGCCCATGCGGGGCGACTCGGTCAGGATGCGGTGGGTTTTGCCCAACTGCGCGGCGAGGTGGCGGGCGAGTGCCGTGTCGCCGGCGGCACGCAGTCGCGCGGCCCGAGATTTGATTGCGGCGCCGACGACGGCGGGCATGCGGGCAGCGGGCGTGCCCTGACGGGCAGAATAAGGGAAGACGTGGAGGAATGCCAGGCCACAATCGTCGACCAGCTTTAGCGAGTTTTCAAACATTGCCTCGGTCTCGGTCGGGAAGCCTGCAATGATGTCGGCGCCGAACACGATGTCGGGGCGCAGGCGACGCGCCTCTGTGCAGAACGCAATGGCGTCCTCGCGCAGGTGGCGGCGCTTCATACGTTTCAGGATCATGTCATCGCCCGCTTGCAGAGAAAGGTGCAGGTGGGGCATCAGGCGTGGCTCTGTCGCAATCGCCTGCATCAGGTTCTCATCCGCCTCGATCGAATCGATGGAGGAGATGCGCAGGCGGGCAAGGTCGGGGACCAGCCGCAGGATACGCATCACCAGATCCCCAAGGCGCGGGGTTGCGGGCAGGTCGGCGCCCCAAGAGGTAAGATCGACGCCCGTCAGTACGACCTCTTGGAAGCCCTTCCCGACGAGGCGCTTGATCTGCTCGACCACAACCCCGGCGGGGACTGAGCGGGAATTGCCGCGCCCAAAGGGGATGATGCAGAAGGTGCATCGGTGGTCGCAGCCGTTTTGCACCTGCACGTAGGCGCGGTGGCGGCCGAAGCCGTCGATCAGGTGGCCCGCGGTTTCGCGCACTGACATGATGTCATCGACCTGCACGCGTTCGGTTTCACCGATCAGATTGGGGATGCGCAGGGCGTTCCACGTTTCGGCCTGCATCTTTTCCGTATTGCCAACTACACGCGACACCTCTGGCATCGCAGCGAAGGTGGCAGGTTCGGTCTGCGCGGCGCAGCCGGTGACGACGAGGGTGGCGTCGGGGTGGGCGCGGCGCAGTTTGCGGATTTCTTGTTTTGCTTTGCGCACGGCCTCTGCGGTCACAGCGCAGGTGTTAACCACGATGAGGTTGTCGATGCCTTCTGACAGTTCCTTCATCGCCTCTGACTCATACGCGTTCAGGCGGCAGCCAAGCGTGGTGAAAATGGGCGCGCTCATTTGTGGGCGGCGAGGAAGCTGGGGGTCAGGATGCCGTCGAACACATGCGCTGTGGGGCCGGTCAGCCAGACGCCATCGTCGCGCCAGTCAACGTGCAGCGTGCCGCCATCGACGTCGATGGTGACGCTACGCCCCGTAAGCCCGCGCTGGGCGGCAGCGACCGCAGTGGCGCATGTGCCGGAGCCGCAGGCGAGGGTTATGCCTGCGCCACGCTCCCACACGCGCATACGCAGGTGGTCTGGGGTGATGAGGCTGGCGAATTCGACGTTGGTGCGTTCGGGGAACAGGGGGTCGTGTTCCAGCGCGGGGCCAAGGTTTGCCACATCGACCGCCTCGGCGTTTGGGACGAAGAAGATGCAATGCGGGTTGCCCATGCCGACGGCAACGGGATCGCCGGGCAGCGGCAGGTGCAGAAGGTCGGCGGGGCGGGCAAGCGGCACTTCTGCCCAGTCAAGCTGCGGCGCGCCCATGTTGACGCGGGTCAGGCCGTCTCCCGCATCCTCTGCATGTAACAGTCCGCGCGCGGTGCGAATCGTGAGGGCCGCTTTGCCGGTCTGGGTCATCAGGTGGCGCGCGACGCAGCGCGTGGCGTTGCCGCAGGCGCCGGCGATGGAGCCGTCAGAGTTCCAGAAGGTCAGCAGGATGTCGGCATCAGCCGCGTCATCCAGCGTCACCAGTTGGTCGAAGCCCACGCCAGTGTGGCGGTCGCCGATAGCGCGCGCGAGCGACGCGGTGACAAGCGCAGGCGCCCCGCGTTGGTCGATGACCACGAAGTCATTGCCCGCCCCGTGCATCTTCATGAACGGCAGGCCGTTGGATTGCTGCGTTTCCCTCATGCGCGGTGATATACGCGCGCCAAAATCTTTTTGCCAGATGCGCGCAAATATTCCGTCCTTTTGCTCTTGACGGTGGTGGGCGATCTTTCTAGTTAGGCCGCCTAGTGTGGGCCTGTAGCTCAGTTGGTAGAGCAACTGACTTTTAATCAGTAGGTCACGGGTTCGGATCCCGTCGGGCTCACCACTAAAATCAAAACGCCCGGGCTTAACGGCTCGGGCGTTTTGATTTTATCGGTTAGCGGTGTGACAACCACGGCCCGTTGAAGAAACCAGTTGCATCAAATGGTTCGAGGCGCGCGGACCTTACAGGTGGCGGGGCTTTTTCTGTTCGCCGGAAAGATACGCGTCCTCCTGCATTTCCAGCCACATCGCGTTTAGAACCGCGAAACCTGCTGCCAGCGGCAGCCCGAGGAGCCAAGCGAAGTACCACATTTTCAGTGTCCTTTCTTAGTAAACGCTATGCGAATTGCCGGCCACGTCGGCCTCTGTCACCTTGCCCCACAGGACTTTGTAGACCCATGCGGTGTAGAGCAGAATCAGTGGCATGAAGATCACCGTCACCACCAGCATGACAAACAGGGTCATTTGCGAGGAGGAGGCGTTCCACACCGTCAGCGAGGAATGTGCGTCGGTGGAGGACGGCAAGATGAAAGGAAACATCGTCAGGCCCACCGAAGAGATCACGCCAAGGATAGCCAGTTTGGAGAACAGAAGCGTGCTGATTTCCCGGCGGGAACGCAGGCCGAGGACGGTCAGCAACAGCCCGCCGAAGCCCAGAATTGGGGCGATCAGGATCCACGGGCGCAGGGTGTAGGCGTCGAGCCAGCTGCCGCCGCGCGCCACTTCGGTGTAAAGCGGGTTGGACGGGCCATTTGGGGCTACGGCACCAACGATATGGTAGCCTTGGATCCCATAGGCGAGCCAGAGCCCGGCCGCCGCATAGCCCAAAACCGCAACCAGCCCAGTGACAGAGCCGATGGCGCGTGCGCGTGCGGCCACGGGGCCCTGTGTCTTTACCGCAAGCCATGCCGCGCCGTGGGTCATCAGCATGGTCAGCGAGACGATACCTGCCAGCAGCGCAAAAGGGCGGAGGAGGCCGAAGAATGAGCCCTCGTAGATCGACAACAGGTCTTGGTTAAAGTGGAACGGCACGCCTTGCAGCACGTTGCCGACCGCAACGCCAAAGATCAGCGCGGGCACGGCGCCGCCGATGAACAGCGCCCAGTCCCACGTGTCACGCCAGCTTTGGCTTTCGCGCTTGGAGCGGTATTTGAACGCCACCGGCCGCAGGATCAGAGCCGCCAGCACCACAAACATCGCGAGGTAGAAGCCGGAGAAGCTGACCGCGTAAAGCGGTGGCCATGCGGCGAAGATGGCGCCGCCGCCGAGGATGAACCAAACTTGGTTCCCCTCCCACGTCGGACCGATGGAGTTGATGGCGACGCGCCGCTCCAGGTCGGTTTGGCCGACAAAGGGCAAAAGCGCGCCGATGCCAAGGTCGAATCCGTCCGTCAGTGCAAAGCCGATCAGGAGGACGCCAAGCAGCCCCCACCAGATCACGCGCACGGTGTCGAGGTCGATAAGATGAGACATGATCATGGTCGTTACTCCGCAGGCGCTGCAAAGGGTGCGGCATGTGCGCCGCCGCGCAGCCGGGTTTCATGTGCATCGTTCCAAGTCTGCGTTTCCTCGACATCCTGGAAGGGGCCCTTGCGGATGTACTTCAGCATAAGCCCCATCTCGACAATGAAGAGAACGGTATAAAGCGTCGCAAACCCAGCGATGGTCAGCAGAAGGTCGGTGGCAGACAGATGGCTGACCGACATCGCGGTTGGCAACACACCGTCCACCGTCCAGGGTTGGCGCCCGAACTCTGCCACGATCCAGCCCATTTCGGCGGCAATCCAGGGTGTCGGGATCATCACAACGGCAAGGATCAACGCCCCGCGCGGAAACTTCATCCGGCGGAAAGAGGCGCGGTAGAAGAAGTAGATCATCGTGCCGATGAAGCCAAAGCCAAGCCCCGCCATTATGCGGAAGCCCCAGAACAGTGGCCACACGGTTGGCACGGTGTCGTTGGCCGCCGCGCTGATCTGCGCATCCGTCGCGGTGCGGGGATCTTCGACGTATTTCTTCAACAGGAAAGCGTAGCCGAGGTTTTCCGAATGTTGCTCGAAGGTCGCTTTCACATCCGCAGGGACATTCCCCTTGTCCGCGCGATAGGTCATCAGCGCGTCATAGGCGATCAGGCCATCACGAATACGCCCTTCGGCCTCTTTCACCAGATCGTTGATGCCGGGGATCGGCGTGTCGAAAGACCGGGTGCCGATGATGCCCATCAGCCACGGAATATGCACGGCATAGCGCGTTTTGTGATTGGCCTGATCGGGGATACCGAAGGCGGTGAACGCGGCGGGCGCGGGTTCGGTCTGCCACATCGCCTCGATCGAGGCGAGTTTCATCTTTTGGCTAAGGCCCGCGTTATAGCCGCTTTCGTCACCCAGCAGGACGACCGACAGGGCCGCGGCCAGACCGAAGGCAGAGGCGATGGCGATGGAACGGCGCGCCAGTTCGACATGACGCCCCTTCAACAAATACCACGCCGAAACGCCCAACACGAAGACCGAGGCGGTGACGTAGCCCGCCGAGACCGTATGCACGAATTTCGCCTGCGCGACCTCATTGAACATCACGTCGTAAAAGCTCGTCATCTCCATCCGCATCGTCATCGGGTTGAAGGTGGCGCCAACCGGGTGCTGCATCCAGCCGTTTGCGATGAGGATCCACAAAGCCGAGAAGTTAGAGCCGATGGCGACCAGCCAAGCCACGATCATGTGCTGCACCTTGGGCAGCTTGTCCCAGCCGAAGAAGAACAGGCCGACAAAGGTTGCCTCAAGGAAGAAGGCCATCAACCCTTCGATCGCCAGCGGCGCACCGAAAATGTCGCCGACGTATTGGCTATAATAGCTCCAGTTCATGCCGAACTCGAACTCCATCGTGAGGCCGGTAGCGACGCCCAGGACGAAGTTGATGCCGAACAGGGTGCCCCAGAACTTGGTCATCTGACGCCAGATGGGGCGGTTGGTCATGACATAGACAGTCTCCATGATCGCGACGATGAGCGAGAGGCCGAGGGTCAGCGGCACAAACAGGAAGTGGTAAAGAGCGGTCATCGCAAACTGCAAGCGAGAGAGCTCGACGATACTGATGTCCATCTTTCGGTGCTCCGGATGGGCCGGAAAGATGTTCCGGCGACTCATGTTATACGAGGGATATATTCCGTCTTGGGAATGCATGATTTGATCGAGATCAAAGGTGCATGGTAATTGTATCAATAAGTAGCGCGAAATTCCGAAGGTCAGGTGAGCAAAATGACGCGGTCAGCCCAGCCAAGTTCGGCACTGCGGTGCGAGGTAGTCAGGATGGCGGCGTCGGGCAGGTAAGCGCGGATGCCGTGGAGCGCGCGCGCCGCCGTTACGGGGTCCAGCCCCTCGGTCGGCTCATCGAGCAACAGCACGCGGGGGCGGCGCAGCAAAGCGCGGGCGAGCGCGAGCCTCCGCGCCTCCCCGCCAGAGAGTCCAGCGCCTGCCTCGCCCAAAGGGGCGTCCAGGCCGCCTTTGGCGCGGATCACGCCGTCGAGCGCGGCGGCTTGCAGGGCCGCCCAAGCCTCGGTGTCATCAAGGTCGTCGCGGCTAAGGGCGAGGTTTTCGCGGATGCTGCCCGCGACCAGCGCGGTGCGTTGGGGTAGGAGGGTGAGGCGGGCGCGCAAATCAGGCTCTGTCATTGCGGAAATTGCGGTTCCGTCGATGAGGATATCGCCGGTGGTGGGCGTGAGCAGACCGGCGATCACGAAGAGCAGGGTGCTTTTACCGGCCCCGCTGGGGGCAGCAACGGCGACGGTTTCGCCCGGTGCGACGGTCAGCGAGCGGTCGGTGAAAATTGCGCGGAACGCCCCGACGCGTCGATAGCTAAGCGCCGTGACGGTCAGGCCGGGGCCGCCTTGGGCGATGTGGGGCGAAGGTTGCGCCAGTGTGGTCTCTGCCCGTTCCATCACGCGGCCTGCGGCGTCGCGCATGCGGCCCAGATCAGCCATCCCGCGCCGCAGGGTGTGCAGCGTTTCGGCCAGCGCGAGGGCGGCAAAGACCCCAAGCGCGGCCAGAGCGGGGTTGGTCCGATGGTTGGCGATCAGCGCGCTGCCGATCACCATTGCGCCTGCAACCGCGAGCGTGGCGATGAAGGACAGGGCGAGGGCGGCGGCGCGGTCGGTGCGGTCTTGCTGGCGTAGGGCGCGGCGTGCGGTAATGTCTGCGGCGGAAACGCAAGCGGTTTGCCTGCCCATGCGGCCGTAGGCGATGAGCTCGACCCGGCCGCGGATAAGGTCGATGACGGCCTGGCGCAGGCTTTGAGTCGCGCGTTCGGCGGCGATGGACGGGGCGCGGGCTGCACGTGCGGTAACGATCAACACCAGCACGCCACCACCGACGAAGGTGCCGATAATCCAGAGCGCGACGGGCAGGCCGACCCAAGCCCACAGGGCAGCGAAGACCACCCCGTGTGTCACTATCGCACCTAAAAGCGGTAGAGCCAGCCGAAGTGCGACGCCATCCAGCGCGTCAACATCCGCCGTTAGGCGGTTCAGCGCCACCGCGCCGCGGAGCCGCAGCATGGCGTCCAGTCCGGCGCGCGCTTGGCGTCGTAATAGATCGACGCGCAAGGCCGTCAGTGCGCCGAGGGTGGCGTCGTGGGTCAGCAAGCGCTCGCCATATCGCCCGAAAGTGCGGCCCAGGGCTAAGGCGCGGATGCCTGCGCTGGGGCCGAAGAGGTTGAACACCGCGCCCGCTCCGGCCAGACCCGCCGCGCCGGTTGCAGTGATGAACCAGCCCGACAGCGACAGGAGGCCCGCCCCGGCGAGCAGGACTGCCACCACCAGCAGGGCGCCCAATGCCATCGTCGCCTGACGCGCGCGCCACAGAAGGCGCCAGACGGACCAAAGCGCGCTCATATCCCTGCCCCCAGCCGGAGTTCGCGGCCAAGCGTTGCAATCAGGCGGGGGTCGTGGGTGGCGACGATCAGGGTGATGCCGCGCGCGGCCATCGCCATCAGGCCGTCGGTCACCGCTTGCGCAGTTTCCGCGTCGAGGTCGGCGGTCGGCTCGTCGGCCAACAGCACTTCTGGCGCGCCAGCATAGGCGCGGGCAAGCATCAGACGCCGTGCCTCACCGCCAGAAATGCCGCCGCCGGTTTCACCGAGTTTCGCCTGCAAGCCACCCGGAAGTGTCGCCACCACGCCTTCGGTCTGAGCGGCGGCGAGCGCGGGGGCAAGGTCGGTGCCGGTTTCGCGCAGGTCCAGGTTCTGCGCCAGTGTGGCGTCAAGGAAATGCGGGGATTGCGCGGCCCAAGCGAGGCGGGCGCGCCAAGCGTCGGCGTTTTCGGCTGTTAGTGGGGTGCCTGAGACGCGCACCTCGCCGGCTGAAACAGGCTCTAATCCGGCCAAAACGGCCAGTAGGGTGGACTTTCCCGCGCCGCTTGGGCCGGTGATCGCCAAACGCTCGCCCGCGCCGACGTACAGGTCTGGCAGGTGCAACGGACGCCCGGCGCGGGTGACGGTGATGCCGGAGGTCTCTATGATCGGCGCGCCTGTTAGGGGGGCGCTGGCGATGCCTTGGCCCAGCACTTGCGCCACTGGTGTGGCCTCTAGTACGGCAAGCTCGCCTGCGACGGCCATCGCGGCGGCCCGGTCGTGCCACGCGGCGGCGAGATCGCGCAGGGGTTGGAAATAGTCAGGCGCGAGAAGCAGCAGGAAGATGCCCTGTGCTAGGGTCAGCGGGCCGTTCCAGGTACCGAAATGCAGCGAGCCAAGCAGGGAAAAGCCGACATAGACCGCCATCATCGCTACGCCGAGAGCGGCGAAGAGTTCCAGCACCGAGGAGGACAGGAAGGCGATGCGCAGAACTGCGAGGGTGCGGGTCTGCAACCCCTCGGCCCGGGCGGTGAAATCGCGGGCGGTGCGTTCGCCGGCGTCAAGTAGGCGGATGTCGAGGAGCGCGCCAAGGCGATCCATCAGAAGGGTGTTCATGTCGCCGATTTCGGATAACTGCCGTGCGCTTGCCTCTTTTGCGGCGATGCCGACGAGGGCCATGAAAACCGGGATCAGTGGGCCGGTCATTATGAGGATCAGCGCGGCGGCCCAACTGATGCAGGCGGTGATGACGATGAGAAGCGCGGGAAGGGCCACGACGCGGACGGCGGCGGGGCGGTAGCGGGTGAGGTAGGGGCTCAGCATCGGCAACTTTTGCGCGATCATCGCAGCAAGGGCGGCAGAGGCCGGGCCGCCGGAGGTGCCAGCACGAAGGCTTTCGCGCGTGATAAGCCGGGCGCGTTCGTGCCCGAGGATGAGGTCGGCGGCGTTAAAGGCGATGGCCCCGGCGCGGTGGTCGAGCAGAGCGCGCAGTCCTCCGATCAGCGTGAAGATTGCGGCTGCGATGAGCGCAATTGCAGGTGCAACAGTGCCGTTTACCCAGTGCGAGACCAGGAAGGCAATGGTCGCGGCCTGAAGCGGCCAGAGGGCGCCCGCGAGGATGGCGAGCAATCCGGCACGGCGGAGGGCGCGTTGCGCCGGACGCTCCAGCGCGGCCAGCCGGATCTTGTCGCGGGCAGGGCTGGAACTGTCGGGCAAGGCTATCCCCTTCATGCCAGGCCCGGAGGGGCCGTGGTGGTGCGGCGCGAGGGGAGAGATAGCGTGGATGGTGCGCAATGGCGACCGAGTTATCGGCGGGGCGGGATTTTGACGCGGGGCAGCAGGCGGCTGAGGTGCGCAACAATTCGCCGGTGGTCCAGCGTTGACGGTGGTTTGATCGGGGGGCTTGCCGGGCGACAGCCCTCGGCGGTTGAAGTTGGGACCGGGGATGTGTAGCTGCATCCTAAGGGCCAAAATCTGCGCCTTTGGAGATCTGAACCGACGATGACGCCGCGCCGCACGATATTGGGCTGCCTTGCCCTGCTGGTAGGCATCGTCGTTTCGGTGCTGTGGATCGACAGGCCCTTGGCGGCGGCGTTGGCGAAGATCGGCATTGGCCTTGAGCTGTTTTCCAGCGACCCGGTGAAATGGCCGGTGATGATCTATCTTGGCTATGTCGGGGTGGCGCTGGGCGTTGGCTATGTGATTGCCGGATGGCACCGGCCGCGCTGGGTTGAGGCGGCGATGCTGGCGGGGTTGGCGCTGCTGTTGGGCAATGTGCTGACGCATGACCTGCTGAAGCCGTTATTCGGGCGCACCGTGCCGGGCGAGTATCTGCGCACCGGGCGCTATGGATTTCACTGGTTCCATGGCGGCAATCGATTTGAGGCATTCCCCTCGGGCCATTCGACGCAGGCGATGGCGTTGCTGTCGGTGGTCTGGGCGTTTTATCCGCGGTTGCGCTGGCTGTGTGCGGGCTTGATGGGGGTGTTGGCGATGGCCTTGATGCTGGGCCAATGGCACTTTTTGGGCGACATCCTTGCCGGTTCTTGTGTTGGCGCGGCGGCGGGCGTGGTTGTGTTAGCGCTGTGGCGCTGGGGATGTGCGCGCTGGCCGGTGCTGGCGAGTTAAGGGCGCTGTAGCACCGAGATGCGCCGGGCGGAACGTCCGCTGGCGAGCGTGTAGAGGCCGGACGCGACGATAACGACGCTACCCAAAAGCGTCAGTGCGTCGGGGTGTTCGTGGAACACGATGATGCCAAGCGCAAGGCCGAACAGCAGGCGCGAATAGCGGAACGGGGTGACGGCAGAGACCTCTCCCGTGCGCATGGCCTTGGTGAGGGCGTGATAGGCAATAGTGCCGACTGTGGCGGTTGCGGCGAGGATCAGCGGCAAGGTGCCGGTGGGCCAGAGCACTGTGCCGGAGTGGGCGAGCAGCAGCACCCCGGCGAGGGCCAGCATCAGGAAGCCCGCGACGCCAAGTTGTGGGCTGGACAGCGACGGCGGTGCCATCCGGGTAGCAAGGTCGCGGCCTGCGAAGCCAAGCATCCCGATCAGGGCGAGAAGGGACAGCGTGCTGAACCCCGCGCTGCCGGGGCGCACGATCATCAGGACGCCTGCGAAACCGATGAAGATGGCCAACCAGCGCTGCCAACCCACGCGCTCTCTCAGGATCAGGGCCGCGGCAGCGACGACGACGAGTGGCGTGGCTTGCAGGATTGCCGAGGCTGACGACAGTGGCGTGAGGGTGATGGCGAGGGCGTAAAACAGGCGGCCCGTCACCTCGAACGCCGACCGGGCGGCGATGCGACGCGAGAGGAAGGCGCGGGGCAGCGGGCTTTGACCATTGGCGCGGGCAACGAGGGCGAAAATCAGCGCGCCTAGCGTGCCTTCGATCGCCATCACCTCGCCCAAGGGCAGGCTGTGGGCAGCGAGTTTGACCAGCATATCCTCGACCGCGAAAAGCAGCATCGAGAACACCATGAAAAGGCTTCCGCGCAGGTTGTCCATGAGGGTCCGATCAGCCGAAAGGAAAGCGCCCGAGGCTGGGGTCAGCCCCGGGCGCGATGGGTTGGTCGCGGCGGGTTATGCGCGCACGAGCTTTTCGTAGCTTTCCGAGATGTCGCGGGTCAGCGCGCCGACCTCGAACATGTAGTCGCCGATCTGGCCGACCGGGGTGACCTCGGCGGCGGTGCCGGTCAGCCAGCACTGTTCGAAATCTGCCAACTCGGCGGGCATGATGTGACGTTCATGCACGGTGATGCCCTTTTCCTTGAGCATGCCGATCACGGTCTGGCGCGTCAGGCCGTTCAGGAAGCAATCGGCGAGCGGGGTGTGAACCTCGCCATCCTTCACGAAGAAGATGTTGGCGCCGGTCGCTTCGGCCACATAGCCACGGTAGTCCATCATCATCGCGTCAGAGCAGCCCTTGGCCTCTGCCGCGTGTTTGGACATTGTGCAGATCATGTAAAGACCGGCGGCCTTGGCGGCGGAGGGGATGGTTTCCGGGCTGGGGCGTTTCCACTTCGCGATGTCGAGCTTGGCACCCTTCATCTTGGCGTCGCCGTAGTAGTTGCCCCATTCCCAGCCAGCGACCGCCATGCGGACCGGGTTACGCTTGGCCGAGACGCCCATATCCTCGCCCGAACCACGCCATGCGACGGCGCGCACATAGGCATCGGTCCAGCCGTTCGCCTTGAGCATGGCGTATTTCGCCTCTTCGATCTGATCGACCGTGTAGGGGATCGGCATATCCAGAAGCTCGCCCGATTTCAGCAGGCGGGCCGAGTGGTCGCGACCGCGGAAAATCTTACCGTTGTAGCAGCGCTCGCCCTCGAATACGCTGGAGGCATAGTGCAGCGCATGGGTGAGGATGTGCACCTTCGCGTCGCGCCATTCGACGAGTTTGCCATCCATCCAGATCTTTCCGTCGCGGTCGTCATAGGCACCGGCCATTTTACCCTCCGTTCGGCCCATATCGGGTCGGGTTTGCGAATGTTGCGCGCGATAGGTCCGGTATGGACATAATCTTGCGCGAAAACTGCATTTCGCTAACAATTGATTCTTGGAAAGTCAACAAGGCTGACATAAAATCAGCATAACGCACAAAATTTGTGATGCGAAAGGACGGCGCGATGGCGGAGGGCGGAGCGGGACCGGGGGGTGGCGAGAGCCTGCTGTTTCTGACGGACGAGCAGTTGCGCAAGGGAATCGAGGCGATGTTTTTCGCTTATCGCGGCTTTACCGCCGACCCGGACCGGATTCTGGAAAGCAAGGAATACGGGCGCGCGCATCACCGGGCGCTGCATTTCATCCACCGCTCGCCCGGCACCACGGTGAATAACCTGTTGTCCATTCTCGGCGTGACGAAACAGTCGCTTAACCGGGTGTTGCGCACGCTGATCGAGGATGGGCTGGTGGAAAGCCGGGTCGGGCGCAAGGATAAACGCGAACGGCATCTGTTCCTGACCACGACTGGAGACGCGTTGGAGCGCGAGTTGTCGGAAGCGCAGCGCGGACGGATGCGCGCGGCCTATCGCGCAGCGGGGCCGCAAGCGGTGGCGGGCTTTCGGCAAGTGCTGGAGGCGATGATGGAGCCGGAGATGCGGCGGCAGTATCAAACATTGCGGGATGCAGGTTTATGAGTGAGGGCGGCGATGTTCACCTGCTGATCGTCGATGACGATGAGCGCATTCGCGGGTTGCTGCAAAAGTTCCTGATGCGGAACGGGTTTTTGGTGACGGCGGCGCGCGATGGGGCGCAGGCGCGCCGGTTGCTGGGCGGGTTGGAGTTTGATCTGATCGTTCTGGACGTGATGATGCCGGGCGAAGATGGCATCAGCCTGACGCGCAGTCTGCGGGCCAAGATGTCGACGCCGATCTTGTTGCTGACCGCGCGCGGTGAGACCGGGAACCGGATTGAGGGGCTGGAGGCAGGGGCGGATGATTACCTTGCCAAGCCGTTCGAGCCGAAAGAGCTGCTGTTGCGGATCAACGCGATTTTGCGACGCGTGCCGGTGGCAAAGGCGGCAGAGGTGGGGCCAAAGGTGCTGCATCTGGGGCCAGTGCGCTATGAGATGGAGCGCGGCGAGTTGTGGCGCGGGGCAGAGCAGATCCGTCTGACCGCCACCGAGGCCGCCTTGATGCGGATTTTCGCGGTAAAACCGGGCGAGGCGGTGAGTCGAGAGCAGTTGGTGGCCGATCTGGGCCGCGACGATGGGCAAGCGACGGCGCGGGCGGTGGACGTGCAGATCACCCGGTTGCGGCGCAAGATAGAGGCGGACAGCAAGCAACCGCGTTATCTGCAGACGGTGCGCGGCGCGGGATATATGCTTGCGCCGGACTGAGCTTTTCTGGGCCGCCGCAGGGTATGATGCGCGCGCTCCATGGATAGTTTCACCAAGGCAAAGGGGAGGGTGCCGGTGAAGGGGACCGTCGTTTTCTCGCATCCCGCATGTTTGGACCATATCACGCCGCCGGGGCATCCCGAGCGGGTGGCGCGGCTGGACGCGGTGGGGCGGGGGCTGGCCGGGTTGGACGTGGTGCGCATGCTGGCGCCGCTTGCGGCAGAGGCCGAGGTGTTGCGCTGTCATCCTGCCCGGTATCTGGCGCGGGTGAGGGGGGCGGTGCCGAAGGCCGGGTTTGCGCAATTGGATGGCGATACATTCCTGTCGCCCGGGTCGTTCGAGGCGGCGATGCGTGCGGTGGGCGGCGTTTGCGCGGCAGTAGATCTGGTGCTCGGTGGCGGGGCGGGCAATGCCTTTGTCGCGTGTCGCCCGCCGGGGCATCATGCCGAGGTCGAGACGGCGATGGGGTTTTGCCTGTTTGGCAACGTGGCGATCGGGGCGAAGCGGGCCTTGGACCATCACGGCTTGGCGCGGGTCGCCATTCTGGATTTCGACGTGCACCATGGGAACGGCACGCAGGATCTGATCTGGCACGACGCCCGCGTGCTGTTCGTATCGTCGCATCAGATGCCGCTTTACCCCGGAACCGGCGCGGCGTCAGAGCGGGGCGCGCATGACAATGTGGTGAACCTGCCTCTGGCGTTGGGCTCTGGCGGGGCGGAGATGCGGGTGGCCTGGCAAGCGGCACTGGCGCGGGTGGAGGCATTTCAGCCAGAGTTGATCCTGATTTCCGCCGGGTTTGACGCCCATGCCGAGGATCCGCTGGCGGGGTTGATGTGGCGCGAGGCGGACTTTCGCTGGATCACCCGCGCAATCTGCGATGTGGCGGCGCGGGTTTGTGGCGGGCGGGTGGTCTCGACACTTGAAGGGGGATATGATCTGCAAGCACTGGCGGCCTCGGTCGCCGTGCATGTCGAAGTGTTGAGGGAGTGCGGCGGATGAGCGGCAAAGCGGTGGCAGAGATGAGCTTTGAGGAGGCGATGGCCGAATTGGAGAAGGTCGTGGGCCAACTGGAGCGGGGCGATGTGCCGCTGGAGCAGTCGATCATGCTGTATGAACGCGGCGCCGAGCTGAAAAAGCACTGTGACGCGCGGCTGAAGGCGGCTGAGGAAAAGGTGGAGCAGATCCGCGCCGCCGAGGGGCGTGCCGTGGGTGCGACGCCGGTCGAAGGGCTGTAGCACATGTTTGTGACGGCGCTGGCGGCAGATGCGGCGCGGATTCAGGCCTGTCTGGATGCGGTCTTGGCGCGGCGGGCCGAGATACCGCTGGTGCAGGCGATGCGCTATGCGGTGCAGGGCGGCAAACGCTTGCGCGGCTTTCTGGTGATGGAGGGCGCGCGGCTGCATGGGGTGCCGGAGGCAGGCGCTGTGATGGCAGCGGCGGCGGTGGAGGCGATGCACGCCTATAGTCTGGTGCATGACGACCTGCCTGCGATGGATGATGACGCGCTGCGGCGCGGACAGCCAACGGTGCATGTGAAATGGGATGAAGCGGTGGCGGTGCTGGCGGGCGACGCGCTGCAAGCGCTGGCGTTCGAGATGCTGGCAGAGCCGGTGATTGGCACGGCCGATGTGCGTTTGGCGCTGATCGCCGGGATGGGACGCGCGGCGGGGGCCGAGGGTATGGTGCTGGGACAGGCGTTGGACATCGCTGCGGAAACGGCACCAATGCCGCTGACCCTGCCAGAGATTACCGCGTTGCAGGCTGGCAAGACCGGGGCCCTGATCCGTTGGTCGGCGGAAGCGGGCGCGGTGATGGCGGGGGCGGATGCGACGGCGCTGGGCCACTATGCGGCAGCGCTGGGCCTTGCGTTTCAGATCGCCGATGACATCCTGGACGTGACCGGCGATGCCGGCAAGGCGGGCAAGCGGCTGGGCAAGGATGCCGAGGCGGGCAAGGCGACCTTTGTCTCGCTATTGGGTCTGGATGGGGCGCGGGCGCGGGCCAAGGCGCTGGTGGACGAGGCGGAAGCCGCCTTGGGGCCATATGGCGCGGGGGCGGACGCCTTGCGGCAATGCGCGCGCTTCGTTATTGCGCGCGAGATGTGACGGCCCGCCACGGGGCCGGAATGAGGGACGGATATGACCGATCGACCGCTGACGCCGCTGCTGGACCGCGTGAAAGTGCCCGCCGATATGAAGGCGTTGAGCGACCGTGAGCTAAAGCAACTGGCTGACGAAGTGCGGGCAGAGACGATTTCGGCGGTGTCGGAAACCGGCGGCCATCTGGGCGCGGGGCTGGGCGTGGTTGAACTTACCGTGGCGATTCACGCCGTGTTTGACACGCCGCGCGACAAGCTGATCTGGGACGTCGGGCACCAATGCTATCCGCACAAGATCCTGACCGGGCGACGCGACCGTATCCGCACCTTGCGCATGAAGGACGGGCTCAGCGGCTTCACCAAGCGGTCGGAAAGCCCGTATGACCCGTTCGGCGCAGCGCATTCGTCAACCTCGATCAGTGCGGCGCTTGGCTTTGCCGTGGCGCGCGATTTGGGGGCAGAGGGCGTGGGCGATGCGATCGCGGTGATCGGCGATGGCTCTATGTCGGCGGGCATGGCGTTTGAGGCGATGAATAACGCGGGGCATCTGAAAAAGCGGCTGTTTGTCATTCTCAACGATAACGAGATGAGCATCGCGCCGCCGGTGGGGGCGCTGTCGTCCTACCTTAGCCGCCTTTACGCGGGCGAGCCGTTTCAAGAGCTGAAGGCGGTTGCGCGCGGCGCTGTCAGCTTCTTGCCCGAGCCGTTCCAAGAGGGCGCGCGGCGGGCGAAAGAGATGCTGAAGGGCATGACCATCGGCGGCACCTTGTTCGAGGAGCTGGGGTTCTCCTATGTCGGGCCGGTTGATGGCCACGACCTCGACCAGCTTCTGCCCCTACTGCGCACGCTGAAGGCGCGGGCAACGGGGCCGATCCTCATCCATGTGCTGACCAAGAAGGGCAAGGGCTATGCCCCCGCCGAGGCAGCGCGCGACAAGGGCCATGCTACGGCGAAGTTCAACGTGTTGACTGGCGAGCAGGCCAAGGCTGTTTCCAACGCGCCGTCCTACACCAAGGTTTTCGCGCAAAGCCTGATCCGCGAGGCAGAGGCTGACGGCAAGATCGTGGCGATCACGGCGGCGATGCCGGATGGCACCGGGCTTAACCTGTTCGCTGAACGCTTCCCCAAGCGCTGCTTTGATGTGGGCATCGCCGAGCAGCACGCGGTGACATTTTCTGCCGGACTGGCCGCGGCGGGGATGAAGCCGTTCTGCGCGATCTACTCGACGTTTTTGCAGCGCGGCTACGATCAGGTGGTGCATGATGTGGCGATCCAGCGGCTGCCGGTGCGCTTTGCGATTGATCGGGCGGGGCTGGTCGGGGCGGATGGCGCGACCCATGCCGGGGCGTTTGACGTCGCCTTCATGGCGAACCTGCCGGGTATGGTGGTGATGGCCGCCGCGGACGAGGCGGAGCTGGTCCACATGGTGGCGACGGCGGCAGCGATTGATGACCGCCCCTCTGCCTTCCGGTTTCCGCGTGGTGAGGGTGTGGGCGTCGAGATGCCGGCGAAGGGCGTGCCGTTGGAGATCGGGCGCGGGCGGATCATGCGAGAGGGATCGCGCGTTGCGGTGCTGTCGTTCGGCACGCGTCTGGCAGAGGTTCTGGTCGCGGCAGAGGCCTTGGGGCAGCGCGGGATTTCCCTGACCGTGGCAGATGCAAGGTTTGCCAAGCCGTTGGATGAGGCGATGATCCTGCGGTTGGCGCGCGAACATGAGGCGCTGATTACGATTGAGGAGGGCGCGATTGGGGGCTTTGGCTCTCAGGTGGCGCAGCTTCTGGCTGAGGCGGGGGTGTTCGACCGGGGTCTGAAATTCCGCTCGATGGTCTTGCCCGATATCTTCATCGATCAGGCCTCGCCCGAGGCGATGTATGCGGTCGCGGGGATGAGCGCGGCCAAGATCGAGGCGAAGGTTCTGGAAACGCTGGGCGTTGCGGTGGTCGTGTTGCGGGCCTGAAGCGGCACTGTGCAACACTTGCCTATCATATTGATAAACCGCAAAATCATTTATCAGTAACCAAATTCTACCCCCTGGCCTCTGCTTCTTTTTGGCCTAAATACTCCCTTAACGGAGCCGCGTCTCGCGGCGACCTGAATGGAATGACGCCGAAGGCGTCTCGTTAGGATTACGGATGTCCGACTCGGCGCCAATCATTGTCTGGCTGCGGCGCGATTTACGGCTGGCGGATAACCCGATGCTTGCCGCCGCTGCCGCCACGGGGAGGCCCGTTGTCCCAGTTTACCTGTGCGACGAGACGGTCGAGGCGCTGGGGGCCGCGCCGAAGTGGCGGTTGGGTGAGGGGGTTGATGCCTTCGCCAAAGTGCTAACCACAATTGGCTCTCGGTTGATCCTGCGGCGGGGCGCGGCCTTGGTGGCTTTGCAGCGGTTGGTGGCGGAAACAGGTGCCTCTGCCGTGTGGTGGGGGCGGGCGTATGATCCGGCGTCCAAGCGGCGCGATACGGGGGTGAAGGCGGCACTTCGCGCGCTAGGAGTCGATGCGCAGAGTTTTCCGGGGTTTCTGCTGCATGAGCCTTGGCAGGTGGCGACGGCGCAAGGTGGGTTTTACCGGGTTTACACGCCGTTCTGGAATGCGGTGAAAGGGCGCGATGTCGGGCTGCCTTTGGCGCGGGTGACGCGCTTGACCGCACCAGCGGTATGGCCCGAAAGCGAGCGGCTGGCGGACTGGCATCTGGGCGAGGCGATGCGGCGCGGGGCGGCGGTTGTGGCCCAGCACGCGCGGGTGGGCGAGACGGCGGCTGAGGCGCGGTTGGCGGGGTTTCTTGACGCAGGCATCGCGGGCTATCGCGAGGGGCGCGACGTGCCGGGGCGGGTTGGCACGTCGCGGCTGTCAGAGAACCTCGCGCTGGGCGAGATTTCGGTGCGCACAGTTTGGCACGCGGGGATGCGCGCCATGCACGAGGGCGCGGCGGGGGCAGAGACGTTCCTGAAAGAGCTGGTGTGGCGCGAGTTTGCCTGGGCGTTGATGCATCACACGCCACATATCGAGGTCTCGAACTGGCGCGAGGATTGGCAGGATTTCCCGTGGCAGGGCGACTCGCTCGTGGCAGAGCGCTGGCGGCGCGGCATGACGGGCGAGCCAATGGTCGATGCCGCGATGCGCGAGTTGTATGTGACGGGGACAATGCATAATCGGGCGCGGATGATTGCGGCCTCTTATCTGACCAAGCATCTGTTGACCGATTGGCGCATTGGCCAGCGCTGGTTCGCGGAGTGTTTGATAGATTGGGACCCGGCGGCGAATGCGATGGGCTGGCAGTGGGTGGCCGGATGCGGGCCGGATGCCGCGCCCTATTTCCGGGTGTTTAACCCCGCAACGCAGGCAGAGCGCTATGACGCGGACCGCGCCTATCGGCGGCGGTTCATTGTCGGGCCGGGCTGTGGCGAGGAGGCGCTGGACTTCTATCGCGCGGCTCCCGTGGCGTGGCAGCTTGATCCGGGTGCGCCCTATCCTGCGCCCGTGGTGGCCTTGGCAGAGGGCCGCGCGCGGGCCTTGGCGGCTTATGGCGGGCGGCGGGGGTTATAGGTTCGTTTCGATGGCCAGCAGCGCCTCTAGCCCCGAGCGGTAGTCAGGGTAGAGCAGTTTGACGCCGAGTTCGGTTTTGATGCGGGTGTTTCGCACGCGTTTCGATTCTGCGTAGAAGCTGCGTGCCATTGGGGTCATTTCCGCCTCATCAAAGGGGATGGCGGGGGGTAGGGGCAGGCCAAGGAGGGTGGCGGCGTAGGCCAGCACATCCTCGGGTGCTGCCGGGTCATCGTCGCAGACGTTGTAGATGGCGCCGGGGTTGGGCCGCGCGATGGAGGCGGCGAGGGTTTGGGCGATGTCTTCGACATGGATGCGGGAAAAGACCTGACCGGGTTTGACGATGCGGCGGGCGCTGCCGTCGCGCACCTTTTCAAACGGGCCGCGACCGGGGCCGTAGATGCCGGCGAGGCGGAAGATATGCGGCGCGGTGCGGGCGCCGAGCGCGGCCCACGCGGCCTCTGCCGTGACGCGGGCGGCACCGCGGGACGTGGCGGGGCTGAGGGGGGCGGACTCGTCCACCCAGTCGCCACTGTGGTTGCCGTAAACGCCGGTGGTGGAGAGGTAGCCGATCCATTTGAGCGGGGCGGCGGCAATTTTCGGGCCGTAGGCGGCAAGGACGGGATCGCCGGTCGGGCCGGGGGCGACGGAGGTGAGCAGGTGGGTGGCGCGGGTGAGCGCTTGGGTGAGGTCAGTGCCGGGCCAGATCAGCGGCTCGACCCCTTCGGCGGCGAGGATGGCGGCCTTTTCGGCGGTGCGGGTGGTGCCGATGACGTGCCATCCCTGCGGGATCAGCAGGTGGGCAAGCGCGCGGGCGGAAAAGCCGTGGCCGATGGAAAGGAGCGTGTTCATGGCGGTGATTATCCACGGGGTGCGCGCGCAAGGGAAGGCTTGATTTTTGCGCGGCTGCGGTGCGTGATGGGGGAATGAGCGAGGATAAACCAGATCTGGATGCGGCCTATCGGTTGAAAACGCCCGAGGATTCGGTGCGGCTTTATCGCGAGTGGTCGCAGAGCTATGATGCGGGGTTTGCCGCCGCGCAGGAGTATCGGCTGCCCAATGCGGTGGCAGAGGCTTTTGCGGCAGCGGCAGGGCGAGGTCCGGTGTTGGATGTCGGCGCCGGGACCGGGCTGTTGGCGGCGCGGCTGCGTGCGTTGGGGGTAGAGCCGGTCGATGGCATTGATATTTCCCCCGAGATGTTGGCGGTGGCAGCGGCTAAAGGGATCTACCGCGCGACGCATCTGGCCGACTTGACGCGCGGGGTGGCGCTGGCGGATCGCACCTATAACGGCGTGGTCAGTTCCGGGACGTTCACCTATGGCCATGTCGGGCCGGGGGCGTTTGACGAGCTTTTGCGGCTTGCTGCACCGGGCGCGCAATTTGCGCTGTCGATCCATACGGGCGTCTATCGTGACGCTGGGTTTGCCGCGAAGCTTGAGGCTTTGGGCGCGCAGATTACCGACCTGCGGCTGGAAGAGGTCGCGGTCTATGGCGCGGCGGCGGATGCGTCGCATCGGGATCATCGCGCCGTGATCGCACTGTTCCGCAAGGCCTGATCGCGTCGGCAGTTCAGCGTGTCGGCACGGGCACCTCGCCCCGGTAATCGTAAAAGCCGCGCTGGGTTTTGCGGCCAAGCCAGCCAGCCTCGACATATTTCGTCAAGAGGGGGCAGGGGCGGTATTTCGTGTCGGCCAATCCTTCATGCAGCACGTTCATGATGGCGAGGCAGGTGTCGAGGCCGATGAAATCTGCAAGCTCCAGCGGGCCCATCGGGTGGTTTGCGCCTAGTTTCATCGATTCGTCGATGGATTTGACCGAGCCGACCCCTTCATAAAGCGTGTAGACCGCCTCGTTGATCATCGGCATCAGGATGCGGTTGACGATGAAGGCGGGGAAATCCTCGGCGGTGGCGGAGGTCTTGCCGAGGCGCTCGACCACGGCGTGCAGCGTATCGTAGGTCTCAGCGTTGGTGGCGATGCCGCGGATCAACTCGACCAGTTGCATCACGGGGACCGGGTTCATGAAGTGGAAACCCATGAATTTTTCCGGCCGGTCGGTGCGCGAGGCAAGGCGGGTGATCGAGATCGAGGAGGTGTTGGAGGTGAGGATCGTGGACGGTTTCAGATGCGGCAGCAGATCCTCGAAAATCGCCTGCTTCACGGTTTCGCGCTCGGTCGCGGCCTCGATGATGAGGTCGCATTGGCCGAGGTCGGCGAGTTTGAGCGTGGTCTTGATGCGCGCCATCGCGGCGGCCTTGACCTCTGCCGTGACCTTGCCGCGCGCGACCTGGCGTTCGATGTTGCGGTCGATCAGCGCGACGGCCTTGTCGAGGCTCTCCTGACTGATGTCGGTCATCAGGACGTCATAGCCTGCGAGCGCGAAGACATGTGCGATGCCGTTGCCCATCTGGCCTGCGCCAACGATGCCGACCGAGCTGATTTCCATCCGTGCCACGCCCCTTGTGATCTTTTGCCCGACCATATGCGGCGGTGCGGCGCGGGCGCAAGGGCGCGAGATCGTGAAAATATGGCTCAATTTGCGAGTTTAGCCATTTGGAAACATCCGAGTCGCATTCTCCGCGTCGGGTAAAGCGACAAATGGTGGGTAAAATGGCGTTTGAAGGAATGGGCGAGCGTGCCCTTGACTATGATCCGTGTCGTTATGGCACATCGAAACTTCTGTTTCGCGGACCGCGGCGGCGGCTGGAGGGGGACTATTGTGCGGTATTGGGCGGCACAGAAACCTATGGGCGCTTCATTGAAAAACCCTATCCCGCGCTGATTGAAGGGGCGACGGGCCTGCGGATGGTCAATCTTGGCTATGTCAACGCCGGGGTTGATGTGTTTCTGAACGATGCCGAGGTGACAGAGGCCTGCCAGCACGCGCGGACGACGGTGGTGCAGGTGCTTGGCGCACATAACATGTCGAATCGCTATTACGCAGTGCATCCGCGGCGGAACGATCGCTTTTTGCGCGCATCGCCGCTGATGAAATCGCTGTTCCGCGAGGTGGATTTCACCGAATTCCACTTTACCCGGCATATGTTGTCGGCGTTGCAGGCGATCTCGCCGGATAAGTTCGCCGTGGTGGTGGACGAGCTACAAATGGCTTGGGTCGCGCGGATGAAGCAGTTGCTGACGCGATTGGGCAGCAAGACGGTGCTGCTGTGGCTTGCGGATCACGCGCCGGAGCAGGCCGGTACGCCGCCGCGGCTTGACCATGACCCGCTGTTGGTGAATCGGGCGATGGTTGACGAGGTGCGGATGCGCGCGACGGTCTATCTCGAAATGGTCATCTCGCAAGATGCGATGGCACATGGGGTCGAGGGGATGGTGGTGTCGCCCTTCGATCAGGCGGCCGCGGTTGGCGTGCCTGGGCCTGCGGTGCATCAAGAGGTGGCGCGACAGTTGGCGCCGGTGTTGCGCGGGCTGATGTCGTAAAAAGGCCCGCCTTGGGGCGGGCCTTGATATCTCGCGGTGCGGTCGGGGTCAGAGCTTGGAGATCAACTCTGGCACCGCGGTGAAGAGGTCGGCGACCAGACCGTAGTCGGCAACCTGGAAGATCGGGGCTTCGTCGTCTTTGTTGATGGCGACGATGACCTTTGAGTCTTTCATGCCGGCAAGGTGCTGGATCGCGCCCGAGATACCGATCGCAACGTAGAGGTTCGGTGCCACGACCTTGCCGGTTTGGCCAACCTGCCAGTCGTTGGGGGCGTAGCCAGAATCGACGGCGGCACGGCTGGCCCCGACGGCGGCACCGAGCTTGTCGGCCAACTGCTCGATCAGGTGGAAGTCGGCCTGGCTGCCAACACCACGACCGCCTGAGACGACGATGCCCGCCGAAGTGAGTTCGGGGCGGTCTGAAGAGGCCGTCTTGTCCTCGACCCAAGCCGAAAGCGCCGGGTCTGCGGCGGCGGCGATGTTTTCCACCGGAGCCGAGCCTCCAATGGCAGCGGGTTCGAAGGTCGAGGTGCGGATTGTCAGCACCTTTTTCACATCCGAGGATTTCACGGTCTGGATCGCGTTGCCGGCGTAGATCGGACGCTCGAACGTTTCGGCATCGACCACGCCCGAGACATCGGAGAGCACCATCACATCGAGAAGCGCCGCGACGCGGGGCAGGATGTTCTTGGCATCCGAGGTGGCCGGGGCGACGATATGGGTGTAGTCGCCCGCAAGGCTGACGATTAGCGCGGCCATCGGTTCGGCCATGACGTGACAGTAGGATTTATCGCCCGCGAACAGCACCTTTTGCACGCCGTCAAGCGTGGCAGCGGTTGCCGCGGCCGCATCGCCACCTTGGCCCGCGATCAGCACGGTGACGGGGCCTATCAGCTTGGCTGCGGTCAGCGCCTTGGCGGTGGAATCGACCGAAAGCTGACCGTCGGTCACTTCGCCGAGAAGAAGAACAGCCATCAGAGCACCCCCGCTTCGTCTTTGAGTTTGGCAATCAGTTCGTCAACCGAGGCGACCTTGACGCCAGCCTTGCGGCCAGCCGGCTCGGTGGTTTTCACGACCGTGAGGCGTGGCGTGACATCGACGCCGTAATCGGCGGGCGTCTTTTCCTCGAGCGGTTTTTTCTTTGCCTTCATGATGTTGGGCAAGCTGGCATAGCGCGGCTCGTTCAGGCGCAAATCAACCGTGACGACGGCGGGCATTTTGACGCGGATCGTCTGCATGCCGCTGTCAACCTCGCGGGTGACAAGCGCGTCGGCGCCTTCGATGTCGAGTTCGGAGGCGAAGGTGGCCTGCGACCAGCCCAGCAGGGCAGAGAGCATCTGGCCGGTGGCGTTCATGTCGTTGTCGATCGCCTGCTTGCCACACAGGACGAGGCCGGGTTGTTCGGCATCGACGACGGCTTTCAGCAGTTTGGCGACCGCCAGCGGCTCGATATCGGTCTGAACGTTGTCAGTGGCCTCGATCAGGATGGCGCGGTCGGCACCCATCGCCAGCGCGGTGCGCAGGGTTTCCTGTGATTGCTTAACGCCAATCGAGACGACGATGACTTCCTCGGCCTTGCCGGCCTCTTTCAGGCGGATCGCCTGTTCGACGGCGATTTCGTCGAAGGGGTTCATCGACATTTTCACGTTGGCAAGATCGACACCGGACCCGTCCGCCTTGACGCGAACCTTCACGTTGTAGTCGATCACGCGTTTTACCGGCACCAGAACCTTCATCGGCGTGTCTCTCCTATATCAGTGCCCCCCGTGGGCTGGGGGGCTGGCAAGCTTGTCTAGGGTGTTAGCCGCAATGCAGCGCGAAAAACAGGCTAAAATCGACATGAAGGCGCGTTGCGACGTCGCGTTTTCGGGTCAGCGGGTGAGGCCGGGAACCCAGAGGACGTCTGCCTTGCCATCATCATTGGCGACGCGACCGGCGACGAAGAACCAGTCGGACAGACGGTTGAGGTATTTGATGGCCTCTGGGTTGATCTCTTCCAGCGTGGCGGCTTCGACCGTCAGGCGTTCGGCGCGGCGTGAAACGGTGCGGCAGAGGTGGAGATGGGCGGAAAGCGCGGAGCCGCCGGGCAGGATGAAGCTGCGCAAGGGCGCAAGGTTTGCGTTCATCGCGTCGATTTCGGATTCGAGGCGCGCGACCTGACTGGCGATGATGCGAAGGGGGGGATAGGCGGCCTCTGCGTCCTTTTCCATCTCTGGCCGACAAAGGTCGGCGCCAAGATCGAAGAGGTCGTTCTGGATGCGGGCGAGGGCCGCGTCCATCTCGCCCGTGGCGTGGAGGCGCGCGAGGCCGAGGGTGGCATTGGTTTCATCGACCGTGCCGTAGGCGGTAACGCGGGCAGAGTGTTTGGCGACGCGCGCGCCATTGCCAAGCGCGGTTTCGCCAGCGTCGCCGGTTTTGGTGTAGATGCGGTTCAGGACGACCATCAGTGCAGCCCCCGGCGGAAGTAGACCCAGATCAGGACGAGGATGATCGCGACGAACTGCGCGTAGATGCGGTAGCGCATCAGGCGGTTGGCGTTTTTCGCGTGGAATTTGCCGCTGACGCCGAAGCTGCCGATGCCGGTGATGAGGATGCCCGCGACCAAGAGGACCGCGATGACGACAAGGATGAAAAGCGGATCGTGGAACATGGGCGCGTCTCCGGTGAGCTAAGCATTGATTTAGCGTGCTGATGGGGGAAAGCGAACCGAAAAGCGCTGCGGCAGATGCGCCCAAGAGGTTAGCCCTTGGCGATGAGCCAGTCGAGTGTGCGGGTCGGCAGCAGGCGTTTTAGCGCGCCCATCAGGTAGGTCGGCGTGGTGACGTAGTAGCGTGCGCGGGGGCGCGGGCTTTCTAACGCGTGGATCAGCTTTTTGGTGACGGCAGCGGGGGTAAGTTGGAATGGGTCGGGGCCGCTGGAGTTATAGAGGCGGGTGCGCAGGTTGGCGCGGTATTGTTCGACGCGGGGCGAGGCCTCCCAGTCTATCCAAGCCTCGAAATGCGGGATCGAGTTGACGCGGATCTTGGTGCCGATGGGGCCGGGCTCGATCAGTGAGATATGCAGGGGGGTGCCGCGCATTTCGATGCGAAGGACGTCGGTGAGGCCCTCCAGCGCGAATTTGGTGGAGACATAGGCGCCACGCCATTTGGCACCGACAAGGCCGAGGACCGAGGAGCATTGCACGATGCGGCCGTGGCCTTGCGCGCGCATGGTGGGGATCAGGCGGCGGGTGAGGTCGTGGGTGCCGAACAGGTTGGTCTCAAATATCTCGCGCAGCGCGGCTCGGGGGATGTCCTCTACCGCGCCGGGGCAAGCGAAAGCGCCGTTGTTGAAGAGCGCGTCGAGGGTGCCGCCGGTGCGGGAAAGTGTCTCTGATACAGCGGAATCGAGGCTGGATTCAGAGGCGAGGTCTAGCGGGAAGCTTTCCAAACCTTCGTCGCGCAGGCGGGCGCAGTCGTCCTCGGACCGGCAGGTGGCAAAGACGCGCCAGCCGCGTTGGTGCAGCGCGTGGGCGGCGTCATAGCCGATGCCGGAGGAGCAGCCGGTGATGAGGATGGAGCGGGGCGGCATAGAGATTCTCCTGCAACGGCGGCGTTTTGGGAAACGCTTGGGCGGTGCGCCTGTGCTTAGTCGGGAGCGATCCGTTGGGCAAGCGCGAGAGCTTCAGGGCGCTGGCTTGAGGAATTTTTCCATCACATAGCCGTCGAGGCCGTCGCCCTCAATACGGATATGGACCCAGCCGTTGCTGCGCGCGATGACGAGGGCAGTGTCGCCGCGCAAAAGCGTGCCGAGCGAAGCGGTGGTAGTGGAGGGGCCGGAGCGGACGTTGACCGCGCTGGCGGTCAGGGTGGCGAATTCGCGTGCGGGTGTTGGGGCCGGCGCCAGGGTGCCGACGAGGGCCTGTTGGCGCGGGGTTGGCGTCGCGAGGGTGGTGGGCGGGGTGTAGCGCACGTTGGTCGGTGCGGCCGGCACCGCGACCGGGGTGGGGCGTTGCGAAACCAAACCGATTTGCGGTGCGTCAGGGTTGCGCCCCCCGAGCATGAGAGCCGCAAAAAGCGCGGCAATCAGCAGCGCGGTTAATCGGAACATTGTCAGGCCCACCGTTTATTCTCGCGTCATCCTATCGCGGATGGGGTGCGCGGCGGGACGGGAAATGCCGGATTCTTTCCCCGTAGCCGACGCGCACTTTTCGGTCTGGACCGAGCGCGGCGCGCGCCTTACACAACATCCATGACCGAAACGCCTGACGAGCCCAATATCGAGCCTGAACTGGGGGCTGCGACGACCTCTGAATCGCTGAGCCGCGCGATCGGCGAGCGGTATCTGACCTATGCCCTTTCCACCATCATGCATCGCGCGCTTCCGGATGCGCGCGATGGGCTGAAACCGGTGCATCGGCGCATTCTGTTCGGGATGCAGCAGATGCGGCTAAGCGCGACCTCTGGCTATCGGAAAAGCGCGGCGGTAGTCGGTGAGGTGATGGGGAAATATCACCCGCACGGCGATACCGCGATTTATGACGCGATGGCGCGTTTGGCGCAGGATTTCAACGTGCGCTATCCGCTGGTCGACGGGCAGGGCAACTTTGGCAACATCGACGGGGATAACCCGGCGGCGATGCGCTATACCGAGGCGCGGCTGACGGTGGCGGCCGAGGCGTTGATGGATGGTCTGGCCGAAAACGCCATTGATTTCCGCCCGAACTATGACGGGCGCGAGGAAGAGCCGGTGGTGATGCCGTCGGCGTTTCCGAACCTGTTGGCCAATGGCTCTTCCGGGATCGCGGTGGGGATGGCGACGAATATCCCGCCGCATAACCTTGGCGAGTTGATCGACGCCTGCCTGTTGATGATCAAAGAACCTGACGTGACAGATGAGGCGGTGGTTGCGCTGGTGCCGGGGCCGGATTTCCCGACCGGCGGCGTGATCGTGGAGCCGCGCGCGAATATTCTGGAGGCATATAAGACGGGGCGGGGCTCGTTCCGTTTGCGCGCGCGTTGGCATGTCGAGGATCTGGGGCGTGGGACGTGGCAGATTGTCGTCACCGAGATCCCGTATCAGGTGCAGAAATCCAAGCTGATCGAGAAGCTGGCGGAGTTGATCCAGCTGAAGAAGATCCCGATTTTTGGCGATGTCAGAGACGAAAGCGCCGAGGATGTGCGGCTGATCATCGAGCCGAAGGTACGCACGGTGGACCCCGAGATGCTGATGGGGATGCTGTTTCGCAATTCCGATCTTGAGGTGCGCTTCAGCCTTAACATGAACGTGCTGATCGACGGACGCACACCGAAGGTCTGCTCGCTTAAGGAAGTGTTGCAGGCATTTCTGGATCACCGGCGCGAGGTGTTGCAGCGGCGCAGCCAGCACCGGCTGGAAAAGATCGACCATCGGTTGGAGGTGTTGGAGGGATTCATCACCGCCTTCCTGAACCTTGACCGGGTGATCGACATCATCCGTTATGACGACGACCCCAAAGTGGCCTTGATGGTCGAGGATTGGGGGCATCCGCACAAACGGGCGACGAGCGAGAAGGACTATATCTCGCCGCGCACGCTGGCAAAGGCGGGGGCGATTGACGAGCCAACGCTGACGGACGTGCAGGCCGAAGCGATCCTGAACATGCGGTTGCGGTCGTTGCGGCGGCTGGAAGAGATGGAGCTGTTGGCCGAGCAGGACGCGTTGATGAAGGAACGCGCGGAGATCGCCGACCTTCTGGACAACCCGCGGTTGCAGTGGAAGCGGATTGCCGAGCAGTTGCGCGAAACGGGTCTGTTGTTCGGTAAAGGCACGGCGAATGGCGGGCGGCGGTCGGACTTTGCCGAAGCGGGCGAAGTGGAGGAGGTGCCGCTGGAGGCGATGATCGAGCGTGAGCCGATCACTGTGGTTTGCTCTAAAATGGGCTGGATTCGCGCGATGAAAGGGCATGTTGCGCTGGATAGCGAGATGAAGTTCAAGGATGGCGACGAGGCGCGGTTTATTTTCCACGCCGAGACGACCGATAAGATCCTGATTTTCGGCTCTAACGGGCGGTTTTACACCGTGATGGGGGCGAACCTGCCGGGTGGGCGCGGCATGGGCGAACCGTTGCGCCTTATGGTCGATCTGCCGAACGAGGCGGAGATCATGGAGATACTGATCCACAAGCCGGGCGAAAAGCTGTTGGTGGCGTCCTCGGCTGGCGATGGGTTTGTGGTGCCGATGGACGAGGTCGTGGCGCAGACGCGGGCGGGCAAGGTCGTGCTGAACATGCGCGACGATGCGCGCGCCAAGGTGTGCCGGATCGTGCGCGGCGATCATGTTGCGGTGGTGGGCGATAACCGCAAGGTGCTGGTGTTTCCGCTGGCCGATCTGCCCGAGATGGCGCGCGGCAAGGGCAACCGGCTGCAGAAATACAAAGATGGCGGGTTGTCGGATGCCACGACGTTTGTGCTGGCCGATGGGCTAAGCTGGAAAGATCCGGCGGGGCGCACACGGGTGGAGCCGGATGTGAGCGAATGGCTTGCGGCGCGCGCGACGGCGGGACGGATGGCGCCGCGTGGCTTTCCGCGGGATAATCGCTTCAACTGATTTACTGGTTTAGAGCCGCTTTGACCGAGGCGGGCGGGGCCATGCCATGCGTGGCGCGCAGCAGGGCCATGGCCTGTGGGCGCTGGCCTTTCAGTGCCAGTTGCACGGCTTTGGCGAGCGAATAGCCGTAGGCGCCGGGCAGCGACAGCGGCAGGAAGCGGCGGGTGAAGATCATCCGGGCGCGGTGTTTGAAGTAAACCGAGAACGGCGAGGCGCTGCGCTCCAACGTGGGCGAGCCGATTGATGTGCCCGCGCGGTGCAGTATGGTGGCGCCGGGGCAGATCGCCAGCGGCAGGGCGCCGCGACGCTGAGCCCAATCAACCTCCTCGTAATACAGGAAATAGGCCTCCTCCAAAGGGCCGGTCGCCTCGTAGAATTCACGCGAGGCGACCATACTGGCGCCCATGATGAAGTCGATCGCTGTGGCATCAGGTTGTGGCGTCGCGGCGGCGGAGCGGCCAAGGTTGAGGTTGCCGGTGACGCCGGTGCAGCGGTCGATGGTGCCGCCGTCGATCTGGATCGTGTCGGGCGCGTGCAGGTAGTTGACGCGTCCCCCCATCAGCGAAAAGCGCGCCGCGGCGCCTCCGTAGTTGGCGAATAGCGCGGGGGTTTGCGGCGGCACGACGCTATCGGGGTTGAGAATCCAGAAGCGGGTGATTTCTGGATCGCGGGCAAGGTAAGCAAGGCCCGCGTTGACGCCTGCCGCGAAGCCGCCGTTGCGGCCGGTTTGGATCAGCGTGATCGAGGTGCCGGTTGGTGGCGCGTCAGAGGGTGTGAGCAGCGTCAGAGGTTTGGGTGCGGCGGGCAGCGGGAAGGGGATGTCGGCGGCGGCGGTGTAGGGCGTGGTGCCTGCGGCCCAGGAGCGCAGGGTGCTGATGGTGGCGTCAGGCGAGGCGTTATCGACCACCACAATGCGCAGGCGAACGCCGGGCGCAGCGAGCAGGCTTTCGAGGCAGTCGAGGATCACATCGGCCGAGGCATAGGTGACAATGATGACGCCGAGGACGGGCAGGGATGCGGGCGGTGTCATCGAGCGGGGGTCTTTCATGGGAGGGAGTATCGGGGCGATGGCGGCTTAGTGGTCGGTGTCGTCCCGCTGCGGGAAGCGCGTGTAGCGGGGGCCGTCGCGGCCTGCCCCCGTGAGTTTGAGCCTCTTGCGTGCGGCACGGGTGTGGTCGGTGGTGTCGGCGATACGGGTGGGGTTGGGGCTCGGGTCGGACCCATTACGGCGCAGGCGTGCGAAGGGCAGACGCCCGCCGTGCTCGACGGACGCGGCGGTGCCGAGGTTGGGTGTGCCTGGCTCTGCCGTTTGCATCCACATGCCGGCGCCAAACACGAAATAGACGTAGGAGTAAGCGGTGGCCCAGATATCGACCGTGACAAGTGACAGGGTCAAGCCGACGAAGGTGAAAATCCACGCGCGGCGCAGGCGGAACGACTGAGGATCACCGTCGAAGTTGCGAAAGCCGATACGGATCATCGCCGTGCCATAACCGCTTACCAGCATCACAAAGCCGGGAATACCCATGTGCGAGGCGACAACGAGCCAGTAGTTGTCCATCGTTGGCATGGACATATAGGCCGGGCGTGCCCAGTCGCGCAGGCCGAGGCCGAAGATCGGATTGGCCCAGACGTTTTGCATGCCGAACTCGTTTATCATGTCTCGGTAATAGGCAGTTTGGGACGAAAAGGTCGCATAGGTCATAAAGACCCGGATCGGTGTGCGGCTCGACAGCAGGTCGATGCCAACATAAAGCGCGGCGAACACGCCAAGCAGGATCAGCCAGCGATGGCGGCTTGATGATAGCAGAAGTGCCCAGCCCAACAGAAAAAGCTGAAGCATGATGGCAAGGATCGCGCCGCTGGACAGGGACAGGAAGGTGCAGATTACTATGATCGCGGTGCAGAGAAAGCGTTTGGTTGTGCTTAACACATCCTTGAGCGCAATCAGGCAGAGCGAGAAGGTCATCGAGCAGAAGATGCCAAACAGGATCGGGTGGGGAAAGACGCCCTGAACCCGCGCGAAGCCAAGCCGACGGGGATAATGGACGGAATAGTCACTCGTCAGACCGGGGATCTTGCGGATCAAATCGAGAATGATCGGCTGGTTGGTGATCGTCTCGTATATAGCGAAGGGCAGGAAGGCGCAGGTGACGAAGGTCAGCGCACGGCAAAGCGCGGTGAAATCGGCGGCGCTGCGGATATAGGCGCGGGTGAAGAGATAGCCGCCAAAGAACTCTACGCCCGTTGATCCGGCGTTTTGCAGGACTTTGTCGGGGTTGTTGACCAAAAGAACGATGGGAAGCCAGAGGGTGTAGAGGAAAAAGAAGATGTCGGTGGGCAGGATGCGCCCGTATTGCCCCCTGAATAACCGGATCGTCAAAGGCAACACACCTACAATCAGCACGAGGCGCGGCGTGGTAAGAAGAAGCGAGCCAAGGTGGAACTGCGCCGGCAACACAACGGCGGCGAGATAGGCAACCAGCGGCCACGGCAGCCGCGTGATGACGGTATCAGGCGACGGCAGGACCGCTGTGGCCATGCGCGCTTGGCTGACGCTGGTATCGGTCGCTGCCACTCGATTGCCTGTCTTGTTGCCCGGTGCCCGTTTCGGGCTTGGTCTGTTGCGGGTTTATAACGCAATTGGCGCGGTCAGGCGAGACGGGGGATCCGTGAGCTTGGCAAACGTGTGGTTTTTGCGTCATCGCAAGGTGAAGCCGCCCACGAAACCAGTGAAGGATTTTCCGCCGGGGTAGCCAAGCGTCAGACTGCCGGGGCGCGGATAGGTTGGCCCCGCGGTGGCGGCGCTGGCACGCAAGGTGCCGTCGGTGGCCAGCGTGACAGTGCCCAAGGCGTCGTCATAGTTTAGCGCGATATCGTGCCAGTTATGGTCCAGCAGGGGCAGCGCCCCCGTGTGCAGGATGATCGGGCCTTTGGCGGCCATCATCCACAGTTGCACCCCGCCATTAGGCACGATGGTCAGCACAAGCGAATTGGTAATGCGCAGGATCTGCCCTGAGGGGTCGGTGGATTCGGCGGCGCGCAGCTTGAGGGTGATGTCTAGCGTTGTGGCGTCAAACATGTCGGAGAGCAGTGATTTGTCAACCGAGGTGAAAGGGCCTCCTTGGCCGGTGGCGAGGGCAAAGGTCTCTGCGCCGGGCGGATTCACCGGTTTGAGGCCAGAAAGCGGCTTCATCATCGCGCCCGAGCGCACCAAAAGCGCGCCGGTTGCGGGGTCGAAGCGCAGCAAATCGTTGGCGACAATGGTGATGGGCACCGTGACGCTGACCGGGATCGGCGTCGCGAGGGTGAGGGTGGCGCTATAGGTGCCGGGGGACTGGAAGTCATGGGTGATGACGGTGCCGCTGGCAGTATAACCGTCACTAAACCGCCAGCTTATTGCATTGGGCGGCAGCGGCTTGGCATCCGGCCCAGTGCTGAGGCTTGCATCAAAACGGCGGGCGGTGGCTGATGTCGCGTTAATCGAGAACAGCGCCGCGTTGGCCGTGGGGCGGTAGTGGAGCGCGGGCGCGCCTGCGTGAAGCCGGTCAATCTCGCCTCCCGGCCGGGCGAGGATGGTGCCGCCACTCGTCAGTGTTGAGGTGATGAAGCTGTGCCCATAGCCGTTTTCAGCAATGTTAGAGCCGCGATGCACCAGAACGTTATCGCGCACCGTCCAGTCGGGCTGTTGGGTGTAGCCGTTGATCGCGGCGGTAACGTTGCCCTCGATCACCACGTTGCGGTCTTTCGGGTTGACGTTGATTGTGGGCACATAGGCTGCGGGCGCGACGATGCGGCTGGCGGCGGTGGCCGAGGTGTCTGGCACCTCCAGCACCGTGTTGTGCCGGATGATGAGGCCATCGGTTTCGCCCACCGTGATGCCGTGATGATGGTTGTTGGTGAGGGTGTTATCCTCGATCACGATGTTGCGGTAATACATCTCTGTCCCGGCGCGGCCTTGATCGACCTGTTCGTTGCGGATGAAGATCGACTGGGTAAAGCTGCCGTGGCCGATGTCAAAGTGATTGCCGCGAATGGTGACGTCGGTGGTGGGTGTCTTTTCGCCATTGGTCCACATTTGCAGCATGTCGCGGTGATCGTTCCAGTTGGGCTGGCCGATGAAGTCGTGGCTGTGGTTGCCCTCGATCAGTGCATGCTGCACCGCGATAATGTCCATCCCGTCAGAGCGCATGGCGGAAAAGTCATTGGCGCGGATGATGATGTGGTCACTTTCGCGCACGGTGAGGCCGGTAAAAAAGTCACTAAAGCGGTTGCCGGTGAGGGTCAGGCCAGAGACGCCGCGCGCCATCAGGCCGTTGCCGTTGCCCAGGCCATCGACGATGGTTGCGGTGCCGGAGGCATTGGCGCCGATGAAGGTGTTGTCGCTTAGCGTCAGGTTCTGGCCGCCGGTGATGGTGAAGGGCGCCGCCCATTTCTGGTCTCCGGGGTGGAAAGTGTAGGTAAAGGCGAGGTGGTCCAGGGTAAGGTTGGAGGTGCCGTGCGTGGCCAATCCGTCGATGCGGGCGGGATGTGACGGGTCGGCGGAGGTCAGGGTGACGGGCGCGCTGAACGCCGTTGTGGTGAGGGTGAGCGTGCCGTAATCGCCGGGCGCGAGGCGGAAAACCTCCCCCCCTTTCGCAGTGGCGAGCGCTTGGGCGAGGGCGGCGGGGGTGGCAATGGTGACATCGGCTTGGGCCGTCGCGGGAACCAGCAACGCGCAGAGGGCGATCAGTCGGAGGAACATCGAGAGGAGCTTTCAAAGTGGGGCGGCATGGAGCAGCGCTTGCCCGACAGTGCCGCGCGCGGTAGCCTGTTGCCAACCCCAATGTTGCGTGCCAGTCGGTTTCGCACGCGAAACACCGGAGCCGGGATGACCACTGAAACCATGCCGATGAAGAAAGCGCGCCGTCGGGGGCTGAACCGGATCGCGGGTCTGCGCAACGCGCTGGTCTCGCTGCGGCGGATTTGGCTGACGCGGGTGTGGGGGATGGACATTCATCCGACGGCGATGCTGTCGATGTCGGCCAAGCTGGACCGGACCTTTCCGATTGGTGTCCACGTGGGGCGAGCGTCTTATGTAGCGTTCGAGGCGCGGATATTGACGCATGACCGGACGCGGGGCCTATATCTGCACACGCGGGTTGGCGAGAACTGCTTTATCGGTGGGCGCAGTCTGATCCTTCCGGGGGTGGTGATTGGTGATAATTCGGTGATTGGTGCGGGGTCGGTGGTGACGAAGTCTGTGCCGCCCCGGTCGCTTGTGGCGGGCAATCCGGCGCGGATCTTACGCTCTGACATCGAGGTTGGCGAATATGGGCGGTTCCTGACGGCGGATGCGAGGGAAAGCACGCTGGCCGAACAGGGGCTGACCTAATCGCGCAGGGCAGCGCACGGTGATTTGGGCAAATGCGCAACGCGGGCGGGGCTGTGCTATGCACGGCCTCGGTCGCCTGATGTCGTTGGGCGGAAACGAGACTTGTCCGCGCAGGTGCGGGCCCATCGCACATTGCAGTTTTCAGGGTCCGCGTGCGGGACTTTGAGGGAGATTGCAGATGTCCATGATGATCGGCCTTGGCCTGACGAACCCGATGGCTTTGCGCAAGGCGGCGGTGGTGCAGCCGGTGCAGGCGGTGAATGCGGATGGGTGGAGCGTGACCTATCCGACGCCGCCCGAGACGTTTAACCCAGTTGCCGCGCCGCAGATCTTGAGCGTGCAGCGCGCCGGGTTCAACGCGGCGGGGGCGGCCGTAACGGTGACGGACCACCTGACACTTATGGCGCGGGTGCGCCAGCCCTATCCGGCGCAGGCGACGTTGACGGCGGATCGGGTGGCGCTGTCAGATTTCGTCTATGCGGGCGACGTGGTGCCGGGGGTCACAAATGGCTCTAACCTTGCATATCCGCAGCCGATTGCGTGTTGGTTGACGCCGGATCTTGAGCGGGCGCGAGGCACGACGTTTGCCGCGCAATTGGCGGTGGCGCATGCCTATGCGCGCGCCGGGCGGCCGGTGGCGGCGGTGAAGTTCATCGCCTCGGACGGGGTGAATACGGTGACGCAGATGGTGAGTGCGATGACGTCGCGGCAGTTCGCTTCTGGCCTCTATGCGCCGTATTTTGAGGCGAATATTGACCTTAGCACGCTGACGGCGGGGGTGATTTGTACACTGGATGCGGTGATTTATCCGTGGGTTGGCAACGCGTTCCAACTGTCGGTCGATGCCGGGGCCTATCCGACCATCAACCTGTCGGTGCTGAAGTTCTTGAACGACCGGGCGGGTAGCTACGGCGACGCCTTTGCCTATGTGAATGCCACAGTGGGGAGCAATGCCACGGCGGTAGTGTCGGCCGCGGCGGCCACGGCCATGGCAGCGCCTTTTGCCACGATTGCGGCGGCGGCGGCGGCGATCAAGACCTTTAACGCGGCGCATTATGGGCGCAGCGATACCAGCGGCGGCACGATCCGGCTGGTGGCGGGCGTCCATGCGCACGCGAATTTCAGTGCCGCAACATCGGGTGCAATTCCGCTGGTGATCGAGGCGGCGGACGTGAACGCGAAGGCCAGCACGGTTTACACGGACAACGGGGCCAACGTGTCAGCAGGGTTCCCGAGCAAGGTCAAGCTGAAGGATTTGACGCTGCGCAAGGTGGGGGCCTCAGTGATTTTCCTCGATAACGGGGCGACGATTGCCACGCTTGATCGCATGATGGTGTTGCAGAATGTGACGGTCGATCGCAACGGCACCTCGACTTTCGGTGCGTGGATCTATCGCACCGGGCGGATGTATCTGGTCGAGGTTGATGGCGCGGCGGACGGGTTGTTTTCTGTTTACAACGGAAATGCCTGCAAAGAAATCAACGCGGTAGGCTGTTCCGGGGCCTGGGGCAGCACGCTGATCTTTAACGCGGTGGGGTGCAAGCTCTACTCGATGCAGCGCGTGACCGGGTTCGCCAATGTTGAGGTGGGCGTGGGGCAGTTGGTGCATCATTGCATGCTGACTGAAACGGTGGATGGCCATCAGGCGTTTCTGGCGAGCGGGCTGGAAATTGGCGCGCGCGGGCAGGGGCTGGTTGGCTGTGTGCTGGAGCAGACCGGGGGGGCAACTGGCGCGGTGCTGCGGATGCAGGCGGATAGTGACGTGTTTGCGGCGCAGAACGTGCTGTATATCGGCGTGACGGCGGTGGGGTCGCGCAGCAACTGGCTGTATCAGGATAGTGGCAGCACAACGATCGCCAAGCGTGGCTTTCGGCGGTTTTCGGTCGATTTGCAGCACAATACAAAGACGGATGTGTTTGGCGCGAACAGCAATCTGGTTGGGAATTGGCCCGCCGCCTACAACGTTGGCAACCAAAGCAATGCGGCTGTGCAGGGCAGCTCTGACGGGGGAGTGGCTGTGCCGGGCGCTGGGGTCTGGCTGGGCGAGGTTGCGGGCTTGGGGGATGCTTATGGCTCGGCCACGGCGCCACTGGTGACGGCCTGGGCGAACGACCAGAGCTTTGCCGGAGGGCGCGCGGGGGGCGGGGATTATACGCCGGGCGCAGGGAACACGTTACCGCGTGTGCCTGCCGGGATGGCGCCTTATCCGGTGGACATGATGGGGCGCGCGGTGCGCAATGACGGTGGCGCGGTGGCGGGGGCGGTTCAGCCCGCATGACGGCTGCTGCGGGACAGGTCAGCTGTGCGCGATACGCCGTGCACGGCCGCGTGTGCGGGAATAGCGCAGTGTTAGAGCCGGTTTTTCGATCAGGTGCCATGACAGGACTGCGCAGCAGAGCGCCGCTGGAAGTGACATCGCAATGTTTGCGGTGGGCGACATTGGCCCAGCAAGCCAGACCGCAAGCCCTTGCAGCGGGAAGGCATAGAGGTAAAGCCCGTAGGAGTAATCGCCCAGCCGATTGTAGGTCCGTGTGCGCCCGCCGGGGATATAGGCACACCAGAGTGTCGCGTAGGTGATGGCGGCGGCAAGCGCGGGGAACGCCACGGGCGTATGCCGCGTCAGCGCCGCAACGACGATCAGCGCGCCAAGGATAGCCGCGTTGAGGGACAAGCGGTAACGCCAGACCCAAGCCGCCATACCCATCACGAAAGGCAGCGACAGCATCCGCCAATCGTTGAGCCGGTGCGGCAGGCTCGGTGCAAGCGCGGCGAGCATCCAGAGCGCCCCGTAGGCGCAAAGGGCGGCGATCAAGGCGCGGCGGTGAGCGAACAGCCCCGCGACACCTGCGGCAAGGACGAAGGCGTAGCAGGCAACCTCGTGAATTAGTGTCCACATCGAGCCTTCGATGACGGGAAGGGGGTTAGGAGCGAACACGCCCGGCAGGGTGTATTGGCACTTCGCCAAGGTGATGTTGCGCAGCACGAAGGTCCACGTCTCGGGTGCAGAGAGGTAGGCATCGGTGGGAAGCGTGGTGACGACCGGGCCTATGACAAGCGCGACAAGCAGGACCGAGACCACGAGGCCCGGCAGGAGCCGAAGCGCGCGGGTGGCGATGAAGTCGGGGGCGGAGGCCGCGCGGCTGAGGCTTGCCGTGATGAGAAAGCCAGAAGTGGCGAAGAAGACGTAGACTGCAAGGGTGCCAAGCGTTGCCCCAACGATCCCGACCAGCGGCTCTGCCGCCGCCGCACCTTTGGTCATCGGCCAAGCGTGCGAGACCAAGACGGCAATCGCAGCGAGCATCCGGATCAGGTTGAAGTTATTATCACGGCCCGTTGCGACCTTGCCGAGTACCACCACCGGTTCCTTTCGCTTGTAAACTACTTGCGAACGGAGTGTTGGGCTTCTGGGTTAACGCTTCCCTAATTTTGCCGATATGCCAGCGCAGGTTGCCACCGATCAGACACTCTTGGAGGGATTGGAGCGGTTGGCGATAAAGAGTCGGAGGTCTTTCATTGCGATGGCGGCGAGGGCGAGCAGGATCAACAGCAGCCCGCCAGTCAGCAGTTGTGGCAGGGCGGTGGGCCGATACAGAGACTGATCCGCCGCATATATGCAGGCAAGGCTGTACAGCGCGATGGTTGACGCCAGCGGCAACGTTAGTGGCGCAAGCGACAAATGCAAATGCTGGCGCAAGCGGCGGCGTGTCATCAACAAGGCGGCTGCAAACCCCACGATTTCGCCCGCCGTGCCGATCCAGATCATCTGGATCAGGTTGCCGCCATGGGCAACGATGTACCATGCAAGTGGCAAAAGCGCGACGCGCATCAGGCTGGCGACCAACCCGTTTTCCGTATGTGCCCAAGACAGCGAAACGGTGGAGCTGCCGCCCTTGGCGACGCGAATGCCCTGCATGATGGCAAGCCATGTCAGCAGAGGCAGCGCGGCGGCGTATTTGGCTCCAAGCAGAAGATGCACGATCGGCTGACCCAGCAGGGCGATGCCGACGACCGTGACGGCACCGAACAGCAGGTGCGTCTCGAATGTTACCATCGCGATATGGCGGAACCGGTCCGGATTGGTGCGCGCGACGGAGAGTTGCGGCAAAAAGAATGACTGCCCGCTTTTTTCCATCACCAGTGTGGGCGTGAGGATCAGTGAGAAGGCGAGCGAGAATACCGCGAGGGAGGCCATGCCAAGCTCTCTCCCGACGATCATCCGCTCGCCATTGAAAACCGCGAACAGGAGGATGCCGTTCAGAAGGACGGGCCAGCCGAAGTGGAACCCCTCGCGCATGATCTTGCGGTCGAGGGTGATACGATAGGGACGGCGCGCGACGAGGTGCGAGACGAGGATGGCGGTGATGGTTTGCGCGACGACGGCGAACAACATCACGCGGTAATCGCCGAAGATATGGGCGAGCGGGAAGACAAGGATCAGCGACAGCGCAACAGAGATCACCGTGGCAAGAATACCCGGCAGGTAATTCATGTGGCGGTTGAGGCGGTAAATGTCGAAATGCGTGACGCCATTCAGCAGCGGCAGGATGGCCATCACGCGGTAGGCCCAAGCCACCTGCGGGATGCCGAAAAAGGTGGCGATGGGTGCGGCAAGCAACAGCAGCATCGTGCTGCTAAGCGCGGCGCGCAGCAGTTGGAACCCTTGTAGCGCGGCTTGCAGATGGGGGCTGTCGCCGTCGGCGTGCTGCACGATCTGCTGTTGCAGCCCAAGGGCAGACATCATTTCGACGATGGACATCGAGAGCGCAAAGGTCGAGGCGATGCCGAAGTTTTCAACCGAGATCAGGCGGGCAATGACGAGGCTGCGTGCCAGCAACAGAACCGAACCGAGGGTGTTGCCAGAGAGGATCAGGAAGGCGGAACGAAACATGCAGCCTTTCCCGGACGAATGCCTGTGTACCCATTCCTTCTTGCGATTTGGCAGGTCGAGGTCAAGGCCCCGCGAGGGGAAGCCGGCGCGCGGGGCCTGCCGTGTTACCAGAGTGCGAGGATTGCGCCTGCGGTGGTGCCGGTGGCAAGGATTTTGGTGGCGCGCAGCGGCAGAAGGCTGCCTGCGGGCACTGCAGTAAAGGTGACGCTTTGTCCGCCCGCGGTGACAAGTGCCACGTCGCCCGTTTGGCCAACATAAAGCGCGCGCGTTGTTTCGGTGAGCGTCGCCGTGTCGCTGGGGGCGACGGCTGCGGCGTCGTGGATGGGCGAGGTTGGGGTGGTCGGGTAATCCTTGAACGTATCCATGATTGGTCCTGTCTGGCGGTGCGTCCCGGCCCAACCGGACAAGCCCCGGCGGCCGTTTTGGCACACTCGGTTTGCTGTAGGCCCCGGAACGTTGGGGGCAGGCGAGGCGCCAGTGATGCCCGGTATCGGTTAACCAGCCGTAAACCTAGCGGGCGGGGGAACGCCCGCCCCCGTCGTCCTGGGACGTCAGTCCAGCAGACGGCGCGCGATGACCTGCGCCTGAATCTCAGCGGCACCCTCGAAGATATTGAGGATGCGGGCGTCGCACAGGATCCGGCTGATGCGGTATTCCAGCGCAAAGCCGTTGCCCCCGTGGATTTGCAGCGCGTTATCGGCGGCAGCCCATGCAACGCGCGCGCCCAGCAGCTTTGCCATCCCGGCCTCCAGATCGCAGCGCTTGCCATGATCTTTTTGCCATGCCGAGTGGTAGGTGAGTTGCCGTGCCACCATGATTTCCACCGCCATCATGGCAAGTTTGCCTGCGACACGGGGAAACTCGATCAGCGATTTGCCGAATTGCTTGCGATCCTCGGCATATTGCATGCCCGTCTCCAGCGCCGATTGCGCGACGCCAATGGCGCGAGCGGCGGTCTGAATGCGGGCGGATTCAAACGTCTGCATCAGTTGCTTGAAGCCCTGCCCCTCGACCCCGCCCAGAAGGTTTTCGCCCTTCACGCGGAAGCGGTCAAAGGCAAGCTCGTATTCCTTCATGCCGCGATAGCCCAGCACGCCGATTTCGCCGCCGGTCATACCTTCGGTGGGGAAGGGGGCCGCATTGGTGCCGGGCGTCTTCTCGGCCAGAAACATGCTGAGGCCGCGATAGTCGGTGGTGTCGGGGTCGGTGCGGGCGAGCAGGGTCATCACATGGGTGCGCGCGGCGTGGGTTATCCATGTCTTGTTGCCGGTGACGCGGTAGTCCTCGCCCTCTTTCACCGCGCGGGTGCGCAGGCTGCCAAGGTCTGACCCGGTGTTGGGTTCGGTAAAGACGGCGGTGGGCAAAATCTCGGCGCTGGCGAGTTTCGGCAGCCACTGAGCCTTTTGCGCGTCGGTGCCGCCACACAGGATCAGTTCGGCGGCGATTTCCGACCGGGTGCCAAGCGAGCCGACACCGATATAGCCGCGCGAGAGTTCCTCTGACACCACGACCATCGAGGCTTTGGACAGGCCAAAGCCGCCGAATTCCTCGGGGATGGTCAGGCCAAAAACGCCCATTTCGGCGAGTTCGGCAATGATTTCCATCGGGATCAGCTCGTCCTTCAGGTGCCAGTCATGGGCGAAGGGAATGACCTTTTCGTCGGCAAAGCGGCGGAACTGGTCGCGGATCATCTCCAACTCTTCGTCAAGGCCAGAGGCACCGAAGGTGGCGTGGCCCGCGTTGTCGCACATGCAGGCAACTAGGGCGGCGCGGGCGGCGGCAGTGTTGCCCCCCGTCATCAGCATTTGAGCGGCGGTGCCGGGGGCATAGGTCAGGTCAAGGTCGGCAAGGCGGGCCATTTCACCCTGGCTCATCGGGATGCCGCCCGCGATCTGGCTTAGGTATTCGCCAAAGGCGATTTGCAGGATCAGAGCCTCCATAGTGCCAAAGTGGCCGTCATCGGACAGGCGACCCGCCCAAGCGCGCATCTGACGCAAGGCTTCGACATAGGTGGCGAGCCACGACAGCGTGTGGGCAGCGAACTGATGTTCCTCGAGCAGCGCGGGGAAAATGCGGCCATTGGCCGTGACGCGCGCGCGCAGGGCTGCGGTCGCTTCTGTCTGCAGCGCCTCGATCTCCGGCACCACGGTGGCGGTGAGGGCCAGAAGGTCAGCGAGCGGTGCGTTGGTTGGCATCTTGGCCCCATCATGCGCCATGAGTCGGCTCCTTTGCTGCAGGTGCATTGTGGATAGGGATTTTGCAATCGCAGCGCAACAATAATTCGCAATTACACGCCAGATTGAAGCAAAGTGTCGCGTCAGATTCGCGCTGCACCCCTTCGCGATCCGCGCTATAGCGGCGCGGAGCAAGGGAGCGGCACGATGTTCGGACTTCATCCAATGGTCATGATGGCGGTGGTGGCGATTACGCTGGCGGCCAGTTTTGTGAAAGGCGCCATCGGGTTTGCCATGCCGATGATCATGATCTCTGGCTTCGCCTCGGTTTTGCCCGCGGAACAGGCGCTGGCGGCGCTGATCCTGCCAACGGTCGTTTCCAACCTGTTTCAGGCGTTCCGGCAGGGCATCGCCCCCGCCTTCGGCGCAGTACGCGACTGGTGGCGGCTGATCGCAACCACCTGCGTTTTCATCGCGATATCGTCGCAACTGATCCGGAGCGTGCCGCAGGCCCTGCTGTTGGGCGCGCTGGGGGTGCCGATCATGATCTTTGCGTTGACCCAGCTTGCCGGGCTGCAAATCCGCTATCACGCCGATAACCGCCCAATGGCCGAGGTTCTGACCGGCGCGGTCGGAGGCTTTTACGGTGGGCTGTCGGGGGTCTGGGGGCCGCCGACCATCGCGCTTTTGATCTCCACGGGCACGGAGAAGACGGAAAGCGTGCGGGTGCAGGGGGTGGTGTATCTGATTGGCGCGGTGATGTTGCTCTTTGCGCACCTGCAGTCGGGCGTGTTGAATGCGCAGACGTTGCCACTGTCGGCAGCGCTGGTGGTGCCGACTCTGATTGGGATGGCGACCGGCTTTCGCTTGCACGACCGTCTGGATGCCATGCGGTTCCGGCATTGGACGCTGGTGATCCTGACGCTGATTGGGGCAAACCTGATCCGGCAGGCGCTGATGATGTAACGGAAAAAGGGCACCCGGTTGGATGCCCTTTCTTTTGGTGCAACACTGCGCGTCTTAGCCGATCGCAGCCGCTTTCACGTCTGCGTCGATGAACGGCACATATTGCGCGAAGTTGTTTGCGAACATGCCCACCAGTTTCCTGGCTTGTGCATCATAGGCCGCCTGATCGGCCCAAGTGCGGCGCGGGTCCAGCAGCTTTTCATCAACGCCCGGCACCAGCACCGGCACGTCAAAGCCGAAGTTCGGGTCTTTGCGGAATTGCACCGCGCCCAGCGAGCCATCCAGCGCCGCCGTCAGCAGGGCGCGCGTCGCCTTGATCGGCATCCGCTTGCCTGTGCCGTAAGCGCCACCGGTCCAGCCGGTGTTGACCAGCCAGCAGGCCGCACCATGCTGCGCGATCTTTTCTTGCAGGAGCTTGCCGTAAACCTCTGGCCGGCGCGGCATGAAGGGTGCGCCGAAGCAGGTCGAGAAGGTCGGCTGCGGCTCTGTTACGCCCTGTTCGGTGCCAGCCACCTTGGAGGTGAAGCCCGACAGGAAGTGATACATCGCCTGCGCCGGTGTCAGCCGCGCGATTGGCGGCAGAACGCCATAGGCGTCGCAGGTCAGCATGATGATGTTTTTCGGCGCACCGCCACGACCCGACGACGAGGCGTTAGAGATATAGTGCATCGGATAGGCGCAACGGGTGTTGGCCGTCAGGCTGTCATCTTCAAAGTCGATTTCCTTGGTGTCGGGGTCGAACACCATGTTTTCCACCACCGTCGCGAATTTATGCGTGGTGGCGTAGATCTCTGGCTCTGCCTCTGCCGACAGGTTGATGGTTTTTGCGTAGCACCCGCCTTCGAAGTTGAATACGCCCGAGTCCGACCAGCCATGTTCGTCATCGCCGATCAGCACGCGGCTGGGATCAGCCGAGAGCGTGGTTTTGCCGGTGCCGGACAAGCCGAAGAAGACGGCGGTGTCCTCCAGTTCCTCGATCCCGTGGTTGGCAGAGCAGTGCATCGGCATCACGCCCTTGGCGGGCAGGATGTAGTTCAGCAGGGTGAAGACCGACTTCTTGATCTCGCCAGCATAGGCGGTGTTGCCGATCAGGATCAGCTTGCGGTCGAAATCCAGGGCGATCACGGTTTCCGAGCGGCATCCGTGGCGGGCCGGATCAGCCTTGAAGGTCGGGCAGTTGATGATGGTGAATTCAGGCAGGAAGCTGTCCAGCTCGGTGCGCGTCGGGCGACGCAGCATGTGGTGGATGAACAGGCCGTGCCAGGCAAGTTCCGTCACCACGCGCACGTCAAGACGGTGCGCCGCCTCAGCGCCGGCAAACAGATCCTGCACGAAATAGTCGCGCCCCTTCATGTGGGCGAGCATGTCCTGATACAGACGCTCGAACGCGTCCGGCGCCATCGGCGCGTTGTTTTCCCACCAGATCGTGCTTTCGACCGAGGGATGACGCACGACATGCTTGTCTTTGGGCGAGCGGCCGGTATGGCTGCCGGTCGATACCAGAAACGCGCCGCCGTTGCCCAGCGTGCCTTCGTTGCGTTTCAGAGCCTCCTCCACGAGGGCGGGCTCCATCAGGTTATAATAGACTGTGCCAAGTCCGGTCATACCTTGGGTTTCAAGGCGATGGGCGGGGTTCACGCGTCCATGAGTCATTTGCAAGCTCCTGATGCCGTCCGCACGGCGATTGTCACGTCAGGTTCGGGCACCAAGGGCCAAATTGGTGCCCGACGAGTGAATTATGCACCCGTCGCCGCCCTATAACATGATGTTTCTGTGAAGGAATAGAACGCTTTGCCACAGTTAGCGCAACCATCGGAAGTTTAGCGCAACCATTCCAGAAAGGTGAGACATATTAGTCAAATGTTCCGATTTTTCGCATCAACTGAGTCGCGACTATGGGGTGATTCGCACTTAGCAGTTGATTCCAAAGGCCGAAAGCCAGAGAATATGGCAAAAAAGTGGGCAACGAGAGCAGTGCAAGGGAAATAAAAATGTCGAGGATCGCACTCGTCGACGATGACAGGAATATCCTGACGTCGGTTTCTATTACCCTCGAGGCGGAAGGGTTCGAAGTCGAAACATATAACGATGGCCAATCGGCGTTGGATGCGTTCAATAAGCGCATGCCAGATATGGCCGTGCTGGACATCAAGATGCCGCGTATGGACGGGATGGACCTGTTGCAGCGGCTTCGGCAAAAAAGCACCCTTCCGGTGATCTTCCTGACGTCGAAAGACGACGAGATCGACGAGGTTCTGGGGCTGCGCATGGGCGCGGACGATTATGTGAAAAAGCCGTTCTCGCAGCGGCTTCTGGTCGAACGTATCCGCGCGCTGCTGCGCCGTCAGGATGCGATTGCGACCGGCGAAGTCGGCGTCACCGAAGAGAACAAGGTGATGGAGCGCGGCAACCTGACGATGGACCCGCTGCGCCACTCGGTGATCTGGAAGGGCAAGGAGGTCTCGCTGACAGTGACAGAATTCCTGCTGTTGCAGGCGCTGGCACAACGGCCGGGTTTCGTGAAAAGCCGCGATCAGCTGATGGATATCGCCTATGACGATCAGGTCTACGTCGATGACCGCACGATCGACAGCCACATCAAGCGCCTGCGCAAGAAGATGCGGACGGCGGATGACGAATTCTCGGCAATCGAAACGCTATATGGCATTGGTTACAGATACAACGAAGAATGACCTTCGCGCAAAGCATTGATATGGGCGGCAAAAAGGCAAAGTCCCGGCATGGCGACGTTCTGCTTGGCGATGATTTCGTCACGCCCGACTCGTCCATCGACAGCGAGATTGTCTCGCGTCGGAATCGCTCTGGCTTCGTGTCGCTGAACAGCTCGCCGTTGGCGCGCAAGATTGTGACGTTCAATCTGGTCGGCCTTATCTTGCTTGTGACCGGAGTGCTGTATCTTAACCCGTTCCGCGATAGTCTGGTGACGCAGCACGAACGGGGGTTGGTGGCGGAAAGCCAGCTTATCGCCAACGTGATCGAAGGACGCGTCGTGCAGGCGTCCGCGGCGCCCACGCTCGGGTCGGAGACGGTGGGGATATTGCGGACGCTGACCCTGACTCCGGGCAGCGAGGTTTTTGTGTTCGACCAGTCCGGAACCGCCCTTGGCTCTGTAGTAGGCAAACCGCAGGCGCCGGTTGCCGGGATAGACGAGCCGGTGCGCAACACCGTTATCACTGACTTCTTGAACGCGTTGTGGGAGGGCATCTCCGGCTTGTTGGCGCCGCGGCACGCGCCGGTGGCGGGTGGGTCAGTGGAAACGATCGTGCAAGCGTTGGTGCCGCCAGCTCTGGCGGGCACGGCGCAGATCAAGACCGGAACCGACCCGTCTGGCCACGCGATTTTCACCGCGGTGACGCCGGTGCGCAGCGGGAACGAAGTTGTCGGCGTCGTTGCGGTGACAAGTGCGGCGGGCGAAATTGATCTGCTGGTGCGCAATGAACGCGAACAGGTGCTCCAGATGTTCGTGATCGCGATTCTGGTGTCGATCGGGCTGAGCCTGGTGTTGGCCTCGACGATTGCCAACCCGCTGTCGGATCTGGCGGCGGCGGCGGAGCTCGGGCGTGACAAGAACGCCCGAAAGATGAGCCCGAGCCGCGTGCGCATCCCCGATTTGGCGGCGCGACCGGATGAGATCGGGCGTTTGTCGGTGGCGATGCGCGGCATGGTCGCGGCGCTTTACGACCGCATTGAAGCGAACGAACAATTTGCGGCCGACGTCGCGCATGAGATCAAGAACCCGCTGGCCTCGCTACGCTCTGCCGTTGCTTCGATGCGGATCGTCAAGCGCGACGACCAGCGGGAAAAGCTGCTGGGCGTGATTGAACATGACGTGCGACGGCTGGATCGGCTGGTCAGCGACATTTCCAATGCCTCACGGCTGGACAGCGAACTGGTGAAGGAAGATGAAGAGTCATTCAACCTCGTCAAGACGCTCAGCAACCTGACCGAATACCTAGGCAAGGATGCGTCGGCGAAAAAGGTTGATTTCATTACCGACCTGCCGTCAGAACCGATCATCATTCAGGGTCTCGAAGGGCGGCTGGCGCAGGTGTTTGTCAATCTTATCACCAACGCGGTGTCGTTCTGCGAAGAGGGTGACGCGGTGCGGGTTTGGGCGCGCAAGCGTGAAAACCGGGTGCTGGTGGTCGTCGAGGATACCGGGCCAGGCATTCCGGAACAGGCGCTGACCAAAGTGTTCAAGCGGTTCTACTCGGAGCGCCCTCCTGGGCAGTTCGGCGACCACTCCGGGTTGGGGTTGGCGATTTCCAAGCAGATCGTCGAGGCGCATGGCGGCGTGATTTGGGCGGAAAACATCCGCCCGACCGACGCCGACCCGACCTCTGACCCGCTTGGCGCGCGCTTTGTGGTGGGTCTGCCGGTGTGAGCCGGACGGCGATACCCGGAACCGACCCCAAGGCCGCCGACATGATCTTACATGCAAGCTGCGTGGCGCTGGGTGGACAGGGCATCCTTGTCCTTGGGCGAGCTGGCGTCGGAAAATCCTCACTGGCGCTTGAATTGATGGCATTGGGCGCCGATCTGGTGGCGGATGACCGGACCTGCCTGCAGCAGCGAGGTGGCGAAATTATCGCCTCTGCGCCGTATGCTCTTGCTGGCATGATTGAGGCCCGCGGTGTAGGGTTGTTGAAGGGAAAGGCGCTGCCGAGGGTGCCGGTGTCGCTTGTTGTCGATCTTGACCAGATAGAAACCGAACGTTTACCAATTCACCGGACGATCACGTTATTGACCTGCACGATCCCGTTGATTCACGGCGTCGCGACCAACCATTTTCCGGCCATCATTGTGCAATACATTAAAGGTGGGGGAACCGTCTGACGAAGGGGCGCGGGATGAAGGCGACGCAATGGGGACACCGGGTGGTGTTGGTGACCGGGCCTTCGGGCGCCGGCCGGTCCACCGCGATTCATTCGTTCGAGGATCTCGGCTATGAGGCGATCGACAATCTGCCCTTGTCGCTGATTCCACGTCTGTTGGAAGGGGCCCCTCTGCCACGACCGATCGCGCTGGGCATCGATGTGCGCAACCGCGACTTTTCCGCCTCGGCTCTGATCGAGCTTATCGACCGTCTCGCAGTCTCAGCCGATGTCGAATCAGAGGTGCTGTATCTTGACTGCATGCCCGACGAATTGGTGCGTCGTTATTCGCAGACCCGCCGCCGTCACCCTCTGGCCCCGGTCGAGCCTGCGACCGATGGGATCGACCGCGAGATCGACCTGCTTGCCCCGATCAAGGTGCGCGCCGATGTGGTGATCGACACCAGCGAGATGAGCCCGCATGATCTGCGCAATGAAATCGACCGCTGGTTCGACAAGGGTGCCGCCGCGCGGCTGGTGATTTCCCTGCATTCCTTTTCCTACAAGCGCGGTGTGCCGCGCGGGGTGGACATGGTGTTTGACACGCGTTTTCTGCGCAATCCGCACTGGGACGCCGATCTGCGCCCTCTGGACGGGCGCGATCCAAGGGTTGCGGCCTATGTCGCAGCGGATGAACGGTTCGACTCCTACTTCAAAACGCTCTGCGATCTGATCCTGCTGATGCTGCCGGCGCAGGTCGAAGAGGGCAAATCGCACCTGTCGATCGGCTTTGGGTGTACCGGAGGGCAACACCGATCGGTTGCCGTAGCGGAAAAGTTGGCCAAAGTCCTTGCGGATGCCGGTTGGCAAGTGTCTAAACGGCACCGAGAATTGGAACGGCGGGCGGCGTGATGCCCAAACGACGGCAAGGTGACAAGGCGTGATCGGAATCGTGATCGTCGCACATGGTGGGTTGGCGCGGGAATATCTCGCGGCGGTCGAACATGTCGTGGGCAAGCAGGCCGGAATCCTTGCGATTTCGATCGAGGATCCGCATGACCGCGCGGCAAAGCAGACGGAAATCTGCGAGGCTGCTGACGCGGTCGATGAGGGCTCGGGCGTGGTCGTGGTGACCGACATGTTCGGCGGCACACCGTCGAATCTGTGCTTGCGCGCTTGCGTGGCCACTGATCGCCGTATCGTGTACGGCGCAAATCTGCCGATGCTGGTGAAGCTTGCGAAATCCCGCAAGCTCCCCGTGCAAGAGGCCGTCACCGTCGCGCTGGAAGCTGGGCGCAAATATATTAACAGCATCGATCTAGGTGCGGGGCAGGATTCCTGATGGCTGAGCGCATGTTGCGTATCGTTAACGAAAAAGGTCTGCACGCGCGCGCGTCGGCAAAGTTTGTCGAAGTGGTCGAGGGACATGACGCAAGCGTGCAGGTCAGCCGCGACGGGCTATCGGTTTCGGGCGATTCGATCATGGGTCTTTTGATGTTGGCAGCATCGCGCGGAACCTCTATTGAGGTCCGGACCAGCGGGGCAGAAGCTGACAAGCTGGCCGACGCGCTAGAGACGCTTGTGGCAGACCGCTTCGGGGAAGAATTCTGAGACGGGCGCGCTCGCGTCTGAGAGGACTGATCGCCCGTGAATGATTCCGGCCAGAATGCGAAGTTTGTCGGGGACCCCGACTACAAACCGTATGACAAGCGGCGGTTGTCCTATTCCGGCACCTACACCGAGCTGTGGAAGGTGCTGTCGATCCGCGCCATCGAATGGCTAACCGGCAAGATCACGCTGTTGCACCTGATCCGAAAGTTCGAGGCAATGGGCCCGGCGCGCGGGCAGGAGTTCTGGCAGCGCACGTTGACCCTGATGGGGATCGACCTCCAGACACCCGCCGACCAGATCGCCAATATTCCGGCGACGGGGCCTGTGGTCGTGGTCGCCAACCACCCGCATGGATTGGTGGATGGCCTTGTGATGGCCAAGCTGGTGGGCAACGTGCGCGAGGACTTTAAGATCCTGACCCGCTCGCTGCTGACTGGCATCGAAGAGATCGCGTATCACATGGTGCCGGTGCCTTTCCCGCATGAGGAAGGCGCGCTGGAAAAGGGCCTTGAGATGCGGCGGATCGCGATGGAGCATCTGCAAAACGGTGGCGTTGTGATCCTGTTCCCCTCTGGTTCTGTCGCGACGTCCGAGACATGGTTCGGCCCCGCGATTGAGCAGGAATGGAACCCCTTTACCGCCAAGATGATCCTGCGCAGCAATGCCGTGATCGTGCCGATCCATTTCCCCGGGCAGAATTCTCGCTGGTATCAGATTGCGAACAAGATCTCGCCGATCATCCGGCAGGGTTTGCTGCTGCACGAGGTGGCGTTCGCACTGAACAAGCCGCAGGCGCCGATTGTCGGTGCGCCGATCGGGCGGGAAGAGATCGCGAAGTGGGCGTCCAACCCGCGCGGGTTCATGGCGTGGCTGCGTGAGACCACGCTGGCGCTGGGAAAGCGCTAAGGCGTCATCATAGCTTCACTTGATCGCGGCATTGGTCGGAGCAATTCTGCGCCCCACTACATGCGGGCTTGAAACCATACCGGCGCCGGGTGCATGATCGGCAACCTTTTGAGTGGACCGCCATGACCTTTCCCGATCTGAACCTTCCGATTATCACGCCCGCCGATTACGCACCCGAGGCTTTTGACACTGCCGAAGGCGCGGTGGCGCGACTGGAAGAGCTATATTCCGCCGCGACCGCCTTTTTGGTGGAGCATTTCTCCACCGCTGTCACCAAGGGTCGCCCCGCCGCACGGTATCGCGCCTTTTACCCGGAAATTCGTATCACTACGACCAGCCATGCCAAGGCCGACAGCCGCTTGTCCTTCGGCCATGTTGCCGAACCGGGCACCTATTCAACCACGGTGACGCGGCCGGATCTGTTCCGCTTTTATCTTGTGCAGCAGATCGGTCTTTTGATGCAAAGCCACTCTGTGCCGGTGATTATCGGCCCCTCAAAGACGCCGATTCCGGTGCATTTCGCGGTGGCGGGCCACCCGGAGGTCAATATTCCGCAGGAGGGCGTGCTCGACTTCTCGCTGCGCGACATCTTCGATGTGCCGGATCTGTCGACCACCAATGATGACATCGTTAACGGACTGCGGCTGGTCAATGCCGACGGATCTGGCCCGCTGGCACCCTTCACGGCGCAGCGGGTGGATTACAGCCTTGCGCGGTTAAGCCACTATACAGCGACCGCGCCAGAGCATTTTCAGAACCATGTTCTGTTTACCAACTACCAGTTCTACATCGAAGAATTCGAGGCCTACGCGCGGCAGGCGCTGGCCGATCCGGCCAGCGGCTACACAGCGTTCGTCGGTCCCGGCAATGCCATCATCACCACCGCAGATGCGCCACTGGCCGCCTACCCGAAGCTGCCGCAGATGCCGACCTATCACCTGAAACGCCCCGGCGGGCAGGGCATCACGCTGGTCAACATCGGTGTCGGCCCGTCGAACGCCAAGACCGCGACCGACCACATCGCCGTGCTACGCCCCCACGCCTGGCTGATGGTGGGCCACTGCGCGGGTCTGCGCAATTCGCAGTCTCTGGGTGATTTCGTGCTCGCACATGCCTACCTGCGCGAGGATCACGTGCTGGATGCTGACCTACCCGTCTGGGTGCCGATCCCGGCGCTGGCCGAGATACAGATCGCGCTGCAAGAGGCGGTGGCCGAGGTTACCCAGCTTGAGGGCTACGAGCTGAAGCGCATCATGCGCACTGGCACGGTGGCCACCATCGACAACCGTAACTGGGAACTGCGCGATCAGTCCGGCCCGGTGCATCGTCTTAGCCTGTCGCGCGCCATCGCGCTGGACATGGAAAGCGCCACCATCGCCGCCAACGGGTTCCGCTTTCGGGTGCCCTACGGCACGCTCCTTTGCGTCTCGGACAAGCCGCTGCATGGCGAATTGAAGCTGCCCGGCATGGCAAGCGAGTTCTATCGCACGCAGGTTTCACGCCATCTGGAAATCGGTGTGCGGGCTATGGAACGGCTGCGGGATATGCCCTTGGATCGAATCCATAGCCGCAAATTACGCAGTTTTGAAGAAACCGCGTTCCTCTGACGCTATGCTTTGCCGATTTTGGGCCGAAAAGGCTTGATTTGTCCCTCAAAAACCTGTGTAGCCGCAGGGTGCGCCCGCTATGGGCATGAAAGACCCTGCGTGAAGTGGGGCAAGATTTGAGGAACTCTGCGATGATGAAACCAATGACCAAGACTCAGCTGGTGGCAGCACTTGCCGATGCGATGGGCGGGGACAAAAAGACCGCTGGCGCGGCTCTGGATGCGATCACCGATGTGGTCACCCGTGAGATCGCCGCTGGCGGCTCTGTGACCCTGCCGGGTCTGGGCAAGATCGCGTGCCGCGCCCGTCCGGAGCGTCAGGTTCGCAACCCCGCCACTGGCGAGACGCTGACCAAAGCTGCCGACAAAGTGGTCAAGATCACCGTCGCCAAAGCGCTGAAAGACAGCGTCAACGTCTAAGCCACTTGGCTTTTGCTTCGGCCCCGGTGCGGGTCATGTGGGGCCGCCTTCGGGCGGCCCTTTTCTTTACAACACCGTGCCGATCCAGATGCCCACGCCGGTCAGAACCGCGCCGGCCACCATCCACACCAGCGGGTGCAACTGCCCACGCACCTGTTGCGGCGCCACCGGTTCGACCTGCCGCACCAGTTGCGCCTCGACCATGCGTGGCAACTTTGGCCCGAAACGGCCCAGCACTTTCGCCGTGCGCATCAGATCGCGCAGCATGGCGCGCGGGCCGAGGTTTTCCTTGATGTAGCCTTCCACGATGGGCTGAGCGACCTGCCAGATGTTGATATGCGGATTAAGCGAGCGCGCGACGCCCTCGACCACCACCATCGTGCGTTGCAAGAGGATCAGTTCGGTCCGGGTTTGCATACCAAAACGTTCGGTCACCTCGAACAGATAGGCCAGCAGATGCGCCATCGAGATGCGCGTGGCGTCCATGCCAAAGATCGGCTCTCCCACCACCCGCAGGGCGCGGGCGAATTCATCAATGTCGCGATCGGCTGGCACATATCCCGCCTCAAAGTGGACCTCTGCGACGCGGCGATAGTCCTTGCGGATAAAGCCGAACAGGATCTCGGCATAAACGCGGCGGGTATATTCGTCGATGCGCCCCATGATGCCAAAGTCATAGGCGATGATGTCACCGTTCGCGGCGACCTTCATGTTGCCCTGATGCATGTCGGCGTGGAAATAGCCATCGCGCAGCGCGTGGCTCAGGAACAGTTGCAGCACCCGCTCGCCCAAGGCCGCGCGATCATGCCCGGCGGCATCAAGGGCTGCGTTATCGCCCAGTGCCACGCCTTCGGCCCAGCTCATCGTCATCACCTGACGCGACGAGAGGGCCCAATCCGGCTCTGGCACCTGAAACCCGGTGTCCTGCGCGGTGTTCGCCGCGAATTCCGACGCGGCAGAGCTTTCCAGCCGCAGGTCAAGCTCGCCCATCACCACGCCTTCGAAATGGGTGATGACTTCGGTGGGGCGCAGCCGCCGCGAGGCGGGCGACAGTGTCTCGATGATCGAGGCGGCAAGGTAGAAGGCGTCAATATCCTTGCGGAAAGCCCGCTCAATACCCGGGCGCAGCACCTTGACCGCCACCTCTTGCCCGGTTTCCGCCAGCCGTGCCCGATGCACCTGCGCAATAGAGGCTGCGGCGACCGGTTCCGAGAACTCCGAAAACACCTCGTCCACATTGATCTGAAGGTCTTCCTCGATCATCGCCTTGGCGGTCGCCAGCGGAAAGGCGGGCAGTTGGTCCTGCAAATAGCGCAACTGATCGGCAAGCTCGTCGCCCACCACATCGGGGCGCGTCGAAAGCACCTGCCCGAACTTGATGTAGGCCGGGCCCAAGGCGGTCAGCGCCCGCGTTGCCGGTGGCAGCGACATATCTCCGCGCAAGCCCAGCCAGCTGAACGGCCAGCCAAGCGCGCGCGCGACAAAGCGCAGCCGAGGCGGGGCGTTGAACGCCTCCAACACCACACCCATCGCGCCGGTGCGTTGCAGCGTGGCGCCGGTGCGGACCAGCCGCCAGATATTGTGAGGCCCGCGCACCTAGAGTTTCCACCCGGAATGCAGGGCCGCCACGCCCATCGTCAGGTTGCGATATTTCACCTGCCCGAACCCGGCAGCGCGGATCATCGCGGCAAAGGTGTCCTGATCGGGGAACTTGCGGATCGATTCCACCAGATACTGATACGAGTCGCGATCCCCGGCGATGATCTGTCCCATCACCGGGATCACGTTGAACGAATAGCGATCATAGGCCCATTGCATCGCCGGATTGGGCAACTGGCTGAACTCCAGCACCATCAACCGCCCACCGGGGCGCAACACGCGGTAGGCCTCGTTCAACGCATCCTGCACCCGCGTCACGTTCCGGATGCCAAAGCTGATGGTGTAGACGTCAAAGGTATTGGCCGGAAACGGCAGTGCCATCGCATCGCCCACCACCCAATCGAGGTTGTCGGCCATGCTTTCAGCCTCGGCCCGGTGGCGTCCTTCGACCAGCATCTGCTCTGTCATGTCCAGGACGGTCGCATGCGATCCCGGCGCGCGCTTCAGATAGCGGAACGACACGTCGCCGGTGCCACCTGCCACATCCAGCAGCTTGGTTCCGGGGCGTGGCGCCAGCCAATCCATCATCGCGTCTTTCCAGATGCGGTGGATGCCAACCGACATCACGTCATTCATGATGTCGTATTTAGAGGCCACGCGGGTGAACACCCCATGCACCATCCCGGCCTTTTGATCCTCGGCCACTGTCTGAAAGCCGAAATGCGTGGTCTTTGAACTATCTTCGGTCATCGGGCCTTGCCGTTCTATAATCTGCCCCTTCTTATAGGACGCCCGACGGGCGATACAATGCGCCCCACGTCGCAGGGAGAGCCACCATGCCCGAATTGCCAGAGGTAGAGACAGTCCGTCGCGGGCTGGAGCCCGCCATGGCCGGGCAGGTGATCGAAAAAGCCGAGATTCGCCGCCCCGATCTGCGCTTTCCCTTTCCGCCGAGCATGGCCGCGCGTCTGACCGGGGCCCGTGTCGAACGCCTGCGCCGCCGGTCAAAATACATCCTTGCCGATCTTTCCACCGGCGAGACGCTGCTGATCCACCTTGGCATGTCTGGACGTATGTTGATCTCGGGTCAGATGCCGGGTGTGTTCCACCACGACCATCCCGCGCCTGCCAAGCATGACCATGTTGTGCTCGACATGGAAAACGGCGCCCGCATCACCTTCAACGACGCGCGCCGCTTTGGCGCAATGGACCTGATGGCAACCGCGACGGCAGCGACCCATCCTCTGCTTGCCAGCCTTGGGCCAGAACCGTTCGGCAACGACTTTTCCGAGCCCTACCTGATCGCCCGCCTTCAGGGCCGCGCCACGCCGATCAAATCGGCGCTGCTGGATCAAACCGTGGTGGCGGGCCTTGGCAACATCTATGTCTGCGAGGTGCTGCACCGCGCTGGCATCAACCCGCAGCGCCTCGCCGGTCAGATCGACGCCCAACAGGTCGTCGCGCTGGTGCCCCTGATCCGTCAGGTGCTGGGCGAGGCGATCGAGGCGGGCGGCTCATCCCTGCGCGACTATCGGCAGACTGATGGCGAGCTTGGCTACTTTCAGCACACCTTCCGCGTCTATGACCGCGAGGGGCAGCCCTGTCCGACGCCCGGATGCACCGGCCTCATCGCGCGGGTCACACAGTCGGGCCGCTCGTCCTACTACTGCCCGACGTGCCAGAGATGACTTGATCCCTGCGCCCCTCCTGCTAAGCAATCGCCACAAACAACCAACCGGGAGGGCTCCGATGGCTTATGAGACTCTGATCGTCGAGATCGCAGACAAGGTCGCGCTGATCCGCCTGAACCGGCCAGAAGCCCTGAATGCGATCAATGCCGAGCTGTTGTCGGAACTCGCCACAGCCCTTGCCGCAGCCGACAAGAACGACGAAGTACGCTGCATTGTTCTGACCGGGTCGGAAAAGGCCTTTGCCGCCGGCGCCGATGTGCGCGAGATGGCGGGCAAGAGTTTTGTCGATGTGTTTGTCGGCGACATGTTCACCGAGGACGCAGAGACGATGCTGCGTGTGCGCAAGCCGATCATCGCCGCCGTTTCCGGTTATGCCCTTGGCGGCGGCTGCGAATTGGCGATGATGTGCGACTTCATCATCTGTTCTGACAGCGCCAAATTCGGGCAGCCAGAGATTAACCTCGGCGTGATTGCGGGCATCGGCGGCACTCAGCGACTCACCCGCTTTGTCGGCAAGTCGAAGGCGATGGATATGCATCTGACCGGCCGCTTCATGGACGCCGCCGAGGCAGAGCGGTCCGGTCTGGTGTCGCGCGTCGTTCCCGCAGCGGCGCTGATCGACGAGGCGATGGAGGCCGCGAAAAAGATCGCCGCCAAGTCCCAGCTTGCGGCGATGTCAGTCAAAGAGGCGGTCAATCGCAGCTATGAAACGCCGATGCGTGAGGGGATTCTCTTTGAACGCCGCCTGTTCCACGCGCTTTTCGCCACCGAGGACCAAAAAGAGGGGATGGGCGCTTTCGTTGAAAAACGGCAACCGAAATTCCAGGACCGCTAGGGCGAATGTGATATATTCGCCCCGACACTGGCAGCGGGGTAGGGCGACCGTAACAGTTCCGCGAAATTCATGGCTCTGCCCAGTTGACTTAACACCGAGTCGCTCCTAAAAGCGCGACTTCAAGATTTACGCGAACCGATATCGGAATTCGAACACATGGCCAACACGCCCCAGTCCAAGAAGCGCGCCCGTCAGAGCGAAGCGCGTTATGCCGTCAACAAGGCACGCCGCTCGCGCATCCGTACGTTCCTGCGCAAAGTCGAAGAGGCGATCACTTCTGGCGACTCCAAAGCAGCTGCGGAAGCCCTGCGCACGGTTCAGCCGGAACTGGCGCGCGGTGTGACCAAGGGTGTCATGCACAAGAACACGGTTGCTCGCAAAATGTCGCGTCTGTCTGCGCGCGTTAAGTCGATCGCAGCCTGATCTGACCAAAATTCACTGATTTGGGGCGCGTCCATCTGGGCGCGCCCTTTGTCATTTTTATCGCCTTTTTGGGCCTCCGTGCTCTTTTTGCACGGCCTCCGGGATTCGGTGCGACAAAGAGTGAGTCAAGGCGATAGTTCAGTTGCGCAGCTTCCACGCGGCTTGATAGCTTGCAGGAGCGAGTCAGATCGCCTTGGGGGGACATGACGTGGCATCGGGTATCTAAGCATACGGGCAGGGCTGCCAAGCCAAACGTATGCAAGATAAAAACACCCGAACCATGAGATGAAGACAGGCTGGGGGAGTGGGGCTCCAACAGGTTGTCGGATCGAAGAATCGGTCAGCACAGGTCCACGGACCGGCGCTGCGGTTACGACATGTCTATGAAACCTGCGTCCCGCTGTTGGGCGCCTCCTCCAGTCTTCGGATTTGGGGCGTGGTGTTTTTCGGTGTGGCCGCCACGAAGATTGGACTGATGTGCCAAAGCACTGCGCTTTGGCATCGGTCTGTTTTCGGCAAGGTGGGACGGCCTGCATGTTGTGTCAGTGAACCGGGGTTCAGAACTACGCGCCGCCCGGTGAAGCAGAACAGAAAATGTGTAATGAAGCGGGTCAAAGAAAATGACGGACGATACCTGGGGGCATGTGCGTGGCGAACTTCTTAAGACAGTCGGAAAGAATAACTTCGCGACGTGGATTGAACCGCTTCAGTTTACCGGGCTGACCGAGGGGGTCGCCAAATTCAACGTCCCGACCAGCTTTTTCGGCACTTGGGTTTCCCGCAATTTTTCCGACCAGATTCGCCAGCACCTGATAACCGCCGGCGCCGAAGTCGAGCGTGTTGAATTTGCCGTCCAAAGCGGCGCACGTCCCGCCCGCGTAACGGCGACGCCCCCTGCGGCGGCGAAGCGCCCGGCGAACGGGCGCGCGCCCGACGAGACCGAACAGCTTAGCGCGCCGCTTGATACCCGCTTCACCTTCGACTCCTTCGTGGTCGGCAAACCGAACGAGCTGGCCCACGCCGCTGCACGCCGCGTTGCAGATGGCGGGCCCGTCAGCTTCAACCCGCTGTTTCTCTATGGCGGCGTCGGGCTTGGCAAAACCCACCTGATGCACGCCATCGCGCATGAGTTGCGCACGCGCCGCCCAGAACTCCGCGTGCTTTACCTTTCCGCCGAACAATTCATGTATCGCTTCGTTCAGGCGCTGCGCGAGCGCCAGATCATGGATTTCAAGGAACTGTTCCGCTCGGTTGATGTGCTGATGGTCGATGACGTGCAATTCATCGCGGGTAAGGACAGCACGCAGGAAGAGTTCTTTCACACCTTCAACGCGCTGGTGGACCAGAACAAACAGATCGTGATTTCCGCCGACCGCGCGCCGGGCGAGATCAAGGATCTTGAGGATCGCATCAAAAGCCGCATGCAATGTGGCCTGGTCGTCGACCTTCACCCCACCGATTACGAACTGCGCCTTGGCATCCTGCAACAGAAGGCCGAACACTACCGTCAGCAATACAAAGGCCTCGTCCTTGCTGACGGCGTTCTGGAATTCCTTGCTCACCGCATCACCACCAATGTCCGCGTGCTGGAAGGCGCGCTGACCCGGCTGTTCGCCTTTGCCAGCCTCGTGGGGCGCGAGATCACGTTGGAGCTGGCGCAAGACTGCCTTGCCGACATCCTGCGCGCCTCGGATCGCAAGGTGACTATCGAAGAAATTCAGCGCAAGGTGGCCGAACACTACAACATCCGCCTGTCCGACATGATCGGGCCGAAGCGCGTGCGCACCATTGCCCGCCCGCGCCAGATCGCGATGTATCTTGCCAAACAGCTGACCCCGCGGTCCTTGCCAGAGATCGGGCGTCGGTTTGGCGGTCGCGATCACACCACGATCATGCATGGCGTGCGCAAGATCGAGGAACTCAAAGGCCTCGATTCGCAGATGGCAGAAGACCTGCAACTGCTGCGCCGCCTGCTGGAAAGCTGAGTCGCCCGGGTCACAGGGCGACCGCAACCGGGGGTGTCGTCTTGACGGCCCCGGTAAAGCGTCGGAAAGTCGATAAAACACTTGTGACTTTGGCGGATACGGCTAACTTCGGCCTCCCGCTACGAAAGGGTATCAGGAATGAAGATCAGCATCGAGCGCGCCGCGCTTTTGAAGGCCGTCAGTCAGGCGCAATCGGTTGTTGAGCGCCGCAACACCATTCCGATCCTCGCCAACGTGCTGATCGAGGCCGAAGGCAACAGCGTCAGCTTTCGAGCCACCGACCTTGATATCGAGGTGATCGACAAGGCCCCCGCCGTGGTCGAACGCGCGGGCGCAACCACGGTTTCGGCGGTGATGCTGCATGAGATCGTGCGGAAACTTCCCGATGGCGCCTTGGTGCAACTGGCCGATGACGGTGCCTCTGGGCGGCTGACGGTGCAGGCTGGGCGATCGAACTTCAACCTTGCGACCTTGCCGCGCGAAGATTTCCCCGTGATGGCGACGTCGGAGTATTCGTCGAACTTCTCCTGCCCGGCGCCGGTGCTGCGGCGGTTGTTCGACAAGTCGAAATTCGCTATCTCGACCGAAGAGACGCGCTATTACCTGAACGGCGTTTATATGCACGTCGCAACTGGCGAAGACGGCCCCGTGCTGCGCTGTGTCGCGACCGATGGCCATCGGCTGGCGCGCATCGACGCGCCCTTGCCCGAAGGCGCCGCCGGGATGCCCGGCGTGATCGTGCCGCGCAAAACCGTGAACGAGATGCGCAAGCTCTTGGACGACGACGATATGCAGATTGCGGTCTCGGTCTCTGAGACCAAGGTGCGCTTTGCCACGCCGCAGATCACGCTGACCTCGAAGGTGATCGACGGAACCTTCCCAGATTACACCCGCGTCATCCCGACCGGCAACACGCGCAAGCTGGAGGTGGACGCCGCCGAATTCGCCAAGGCTGTGGATCGTGTGGCGACGGTGTCCTCTGAACGCTCGCGCGCGGTGAAGCTGTCGCTGGACGAGGACCGGCTGGTCCTTTCGGTGAACGCCCCTGATAGCGGCGCGGCAGAGGAAGAACTCGCTGTGGCCTATGGCGACGAACGGCTGGAGATCGGCTTCAACGCGAAATATCTGCTGGAAATCGCCAGCCAGGTGGACCGCGAAAACGCCGTGTTCCTGTTCAACTCTTCCGGTGATCCGACGCTGATGCGCGAGGGGAACGATATCTCGGCGGTTTATGTCGTGATGCCGATGCGTGTTTAACCAGCCCGGCGCCGGGGGTTTTGCACCCCCGGACCCCCGCAGAGTATTTTCGCCAAAAAGAAGGGCGGTCGATGCCCGTACTTGCCCTGTCCGAGCTGAGCCTGTCGCATTTCCGCTCGCATCGCGCGGCGCGATTGGCGCTGGACGGTCGGCCGGTGGCGATTTTTGGGCCGAATGGGGCGGGCAAGACCAATATCCTTGAAGCGGTATCGCTGCTGTCGCCGGGGCGCGGGCTGCGGCGCGCGCGGGTCGAGGAGATGGCGCGGCAGCCGGAGGCTTTGGGCTGGAAAGTCTCTGCCCACTTGCGCAGCCTTCGGCTGGTCCATGAGGTTGAAACCTGGGCCGAGGGGGTGCAGGGGCGGCAAGTGCGCATCGATGACAAGGCGGCGACGCAGGTGATGCTGGGTCGCATTGCGCGGGTTCTATGGTTGGTGCCGGCGATGGATCGGCTGTGGCTGGAAGGCGCGGACGGTCGGCGGCGCTTTCTCGATCGCATGACGATGAGCTTTGAGCCGGGGCATGCCGAGGCGGTGCTGGGCTATGAAAAGGCGATGCGCGAACGCAACCGCCTGTTGAAAGACATGGTCAGCGACGCGGCGTGGTATGGCGCGCTTGAGGGGCAGATGGCCGAGGCGGCGGAGTTGATCGAGGCCAACCGGGCGGCGGCGGTGGCGCGGCTGATGACGGCGCAGGACGGGGCGGAAACGGCGTTTCCGCGCGCCGATCTGGCCCTGATTAACCCCGAGGCGGTCGAGGGGCCGCTGGCCGAGGTTTGGGCGGCAGGGCGACGGCGGGACATGGCGGCGGGGCGCACGTTGGCGGGGCCGCATCGGGCGGACATGACGGCGACCTTCGCGGCGAAGGGGGTGGCGGCGGATCAATGCTCGACCGGCGAGCAGAAGGCGCTGCTGATCTCGCTGATCCTTGCCAATGCGCGGGCTTTGGCGGCGGATTTCGGGGCGCCGCCGATTCTGTTGCTCGATGAGGTTGCGGCGCATCTGGATGCAGGGCGGCGCGCGGCGCTTTATGATGAAATCTGTGGGCTTGGTGCGCAGGCCTTCATGACGGGCACCGGGGTGGAGTTGTTTGCCGAGCTTGATGGGCGGGCGCAGGGGTTCGAGGTCCACGAGGCGGCGGGCGTGTCGGAGATCAGGGAGGCGGGACTGCAATGAAGGTGCAACGGGTGACGTTGATTACGCTTGGCGTGGCGGATCTGGCGCGGGCGAAGGCATTTTATGCGGCGCTGGGCTGGGAGCCTCGATTGGCGCCGGAGGGGGTGGTTTTCTACCAGATGAACGGCGCGGTTTTGGGGCTGTTCGGGCTGGACGACCTTGCGGCCGATCAGGGGCGGGCGGGGGCTCGGCTCGGGACCGGGGCGGTGACTCTGGCGCAGAATTTTGAAAGCGAGGCCGAGGTGGACGCGGCCTATCAACTGGCTTTGCAAGCGGGGGCGGCTGGGTTGAAGGCGCCCGAGAAGGTGTTTTGGGGTGGATATTCAGCCTATTTCGCCGACCCTGACGGGCATGTTTGGGAACTGGCGATGAATCCGTTCTGGAAATTGGGCGACGATGGAAGCCTGACGCTGCCGGAGGGGTGATGTTGCCCTGTGCAGCGCGCATCCTTGAAGCGGAGCGCGATTTCAGGCATGAGCGGGGAAATAGGCGCTGGGCGCGAGGGTATGACGATGGATTATGGAAAATCAGGCGCGAGCAAGACCGGCAAGGGCACGCCGCGCCACAAAGAGCATAATGCCAAGGGCACCGACAAGAACCCCTTTGGCGCGGCTCAAGACAAGGCGGCGCTGTTGGCGCGGATGAAGGCGGCGGCGGAAGCCAAGGCGAAGCCGAAGGCGTAAGATTGGCGTTGCCGCGCTGGCGGCGAGGGACGGCGAATTGACCATCACACTCACGCAGCTAGCGCTGTATGCCGGGGCGTTGTTCGGGCTGTGGATCACGCCAGGGCCGGTGTTTGTTGCTCTGACGGCGCGGGCGCTGACCGGCGGGTTCCGCTCGGCCTGGCCGCTGGCTTTGGGCGTCACGCTGGGCGATATCCTGTGGCCATTGGTGGCGATCTTTGGCCTGAAGGTGGTGGCGGATAACCATGCCGGGCTGATGGACGCGCTGCGCTATGTTGCGGCGGCGATGTTCATGGGTATGGGCGCCGGGCTGATCTGGCACGCGGGGCGGGCGATCAACCCGGATGGGCGGCTGACGCGGCCGGGGCTGTGGGTTGGTTTCAGCGCTGGCGTCGCGGCGATATTGGGCAATCCCAAGGCGATCTTGTTTTACATGCTGGTGCTGCCCGGCTTCTTTGATCTGGGCACGATCCGCGCGCCGGATATTGTCACGATCATCGCGCTGTCGATGGCGGTGCCGCTGGCGGGCAATCTGTTCACCGCGGCGATGGTGGGGCGGGCGCGGTTGCTGCTGAACTCTCCGGTTGTGCTGCGGCGGGTGAACCTGCTGGCGGGTGGTCTGCTGATTATCGTGGGATTGGCGATTGCGGTTCTTTGACCGCTAAATCTTGTGTGCAAAGCGTGACATTCCCGGCCCGGGCGGCTATAAATCCGGGGTGAATTCAAGGAAAGACCGCATGTCCGACAACGAGAAGGCCGTGGAAGAATACGGCGCCGATTCTATCAAGGTTCTCAAAGGCTTGGAGGCTGTGCGGAAACGCCCCGGTATGTATATCGGGGATACCGACGACGGGTCGGGTCTGCACCACATGGTTTATGAGGTGGTGGACAACGGCATTGACGAGGCTTTGGCGGGCCACGCGACCGCGGTGAGCGTGAAAATCCACGCCGACAATTCGGTTTCGGTCAGCGACAACGGGCGCGGCATTCCGGTTGACCTGCACAAGGAAGAGGGCGTTTCGGCGGCAGAGGTCATCATGACCCAACTGCACGCGGGCGGCAAATTCGACCAGAACAGCTATAAGGTTTCGGGTGGTCTGCACGGCGTTGGCGTGTCGGTGGTGAACGCGCTGTCCGACTGGCTGGAACTGCGCGTCTGGCGCAATGGCAAGGAACACTTCGCGCGCTTTGAGGGCGGCTTTACCGTTGAGCCGCTGCGCGTGGTGGGCGATGCCAACGGGCGCAAGGGCACCGAGGTGCGGTTCATGGCGTCGTCCAAGACCACCTCTGCCGAGGGCACGTTTTCCAACCTCGATTATGTGTTCAAGACGCTGGAGAATCGGCTGCGCGAACTCGCCTTCCTGAATTCGGGCGTGCGGATCGTGCTGGAGGATGAACGGCCTGCGGAACCGCTGCGGTCGGAGTTGTTCTATGAGGGCGGGGTGCGGGAGTATGTCAAATACCTCGACCGCTCCAAAACCTCGATCATGGCAGAGCCGATCTATATCATGGGCGAGCGCGCCGGGATTACCGTCGAAGTCGCGATGTGGTGGAACGACAGCTATCACGAGACGGTGCTGCCGTTTACCAACAACATTCCGCAGCGCGATGGCGGCACCCATTTGGCGGGCTTTCGCGGCGCGCTGACGCGGACGATCAACGCCTATGCGCAATCCTCGGGGATCGCGAAGAAGGAAAAGGTGGATTTCACCGGGGATGACGCGCGCGAAGGCCTGACCTGCGTGCTGTCGGTGAAAGTGCCGGACCCGAAATTTTCCAGCCAGACCAAGGACAAGCTGGTCAGTTCTGAGGTGCGGCCAGCGGTCGAGAACCTGGTGAACGAGAAGCTGGGCGAATGGTTTGAGGAAAACCCCAGCCAAGCCAAGGTGATCGTCGGCAAGATCGTTGAGGCGGCCTTGGCGCGGGAAGCGGCGCGTAAAGCGCGCGATCTGACGCGGCGCAAGACGGCGATGGACGTGGCGAGCCTGCCGGGCAAGCTGGCGGATTGTCAGGAGAAAGACCCGGCGCTGTCCGAAATTTTCATCGTCGAAGGGGATTCGGCGGGTGGGTCGGCCAAGCAGGGGCGGGCGCGGAAAAATCAGGCGGTGCTGCCGCTCAGGGGCAAGATCCTGAACGTGGAACGCGCGCGGTTTGACCGGATGCTGGGGTCGGAAACGGTGGGCACGCTGATTACCGCGCTGGGCACGGGCATCGGGCGCGACGAGTTCGACATCAAAAAGCTGCGCTACCATAAAATCGTTATCATGACCGACGCCGACGTGGACGGCGCGCATATCCGGACGCTGCTCTTGACGTTCTTCTTCCGGCAGATGCCGGAGGTGATCGAGGGTGGGTTCCTCTATATCGCGCAGCCGCCGCTGTATAAGGTCGCGCGGGGCAAATCCGAGGTTTACCTCAAGGATCAGGCCGCGCTGGAGGAATACCTGATCCAGATGGGCGTTGAAGGGGCTGCGTTGCGGTTGGGCTCTGGCGAGGAAATCGTGGGGGCCGATCTGGCGCGCGTGGTTGAAGAGGCGCGCGTGGTGCGGCGCATCTTGCAGGCATTTCCGACGCATTATCCGCAGCATATTCTGGAGCAGGCGGCGATTGCAGGCGCGCTGGTCGCAGGGCGGATCGACGCCGATGCGCAGGGCGTCGGCGATGAGGTTGCGGCGCGTCTGGATCTGATCGCGGTGGAATATGAACGCGGTTGGGTCGGGCGGCCGACGCAGGACCACGGGCTGCGGTTCGTGCGCAACCTGCGCGGGGTCGAGGAAGTGCGCACGCTGGATGGCCAAGTGCTGCGGTCCGGCGAGGCGCGGCGGTTGGCGAGCCATACCTCGGGTCTGCAAGAGGTTTACGCGCAACCGGCGAAACTGGTGCGCAAGGACCGCGAGCAGTTGATCCACGGGCCGGTCGAATTGCTGACGGCGATTCTTGCCGAGGGCGAAAAGGGTCTTAGCCTGCAACGCTACAAAGGGCTGGGAGAGATGAACCCAAGCCAGTTGTGGGAAACCACTTTGGACCCCGAGGCGCGCACCCTGTTGCAAGTGAAGATCGACGATACCGCGGAGGCGGACGACATTTTCACCAAGCTGATGGGCGACGTGGTGGAACCGCGCCGCGAGTTCATTCAGCAAAACGCGCTGAACGTGGAAAACCTCGACTTCTAGGCGACGACCGCGCCAATTCATCAACCGCGCCCGGTTCGCCGCTTTACGGTGAGCCAGGCGCTGGTTTTTGGCGGCGCGCACGAAGCCCGTCGCCTCCATATTGCCAGCTTGCAGAATCAGGCGTAGAACAACCTCCATGACACGCTTTTTCGACATGGATGACCGCGCGCGCCTGCCTTGGCGCTTTTACGGCGCTTGCCTGTCGATTCTAGCCCACGGCTGAACGCGCCGTTCGCGCCTGTTCGTGCGCTGCCTGACGTCACACCCATACCCTCAGCTGTGAGAGACCCGAGCCATGACCGCTCCTAAAACCATCTATGACAAGATCTGGGACGACCACGTCGTCCAAACCTCGGAAGACGGCACCTGTGTGCTGTATATCGACCGTCACCTTGTGCACGAAGTCACCAGCCCGCAGGCGTTTGAAGGCCTGCGTTTGGCGGGCCGCAAGGTGCGCGCGCCGGAAAAGACCATCGCTGTGCCGGACCATAACGTGCCGACCACGCTCGACCGCGCCAATGCCGCCACCATGACCGAGGATTCGCGTATTCAGGTCGAGGCGCTCGACAAGAACGCGCGCGATTTCGGGGTGAACTACTACCCGGTGTCCGACGTGCGTCAAGGCATCGTGCACATCGTCGGGCCCGAGCAGGGCTGGACCCTCCCGGGGATGACGGTGGTGTGCGGCGACAGCCACACGGCGACGCATGGTGCGTTCGGCGCGCTTGCGCATGGCATCGGCACCTCCGAGGTGGAACATGTGCTTGCCACCCAGACGCTGATCCAGAAGAAATCGAAGAACATGAAGGTGGAAATCACCGGGTCGCTTCGCCCCGGTGTCACCGCCAAGGATATCACCCTCTCGGTGATCGGCGCCACTGGCACGGCCGGCGGCAACGGCCATGTCATCGAATATTGCGGTCAGGCGATCCGCGAGTTGTCGATGGAAGGCCGTATGACGGTCTGCAACATGGCGATTGAAGGCGGCGCGCGCGCCGGTCTGATCGCGCCGGACGAAAAGACCTTTGCTTACGTCATGGGTCGTCCGCACGCGCCGAAAGGCGCGAAATGGGAGGCGGCGCTGGCCTACTGGAAAACGCTCTTCACCGATGAAGGCGCGCATTTCGACAAGGTCGTGACGCTGCGGGGCGAGGATATCGCGCCCGTCGTCACCTGGGGCACGTCGCCCGAGGACGTGCTGCCGATCACCGGCGTTGTGCCGTCGCCGGAGGATTTTACCGGCGGCAAGGTAGAGGCGGTGCAGCGCTCGCTGGACTATATGGGTCTGACGCCGGGGCAAAAGCTGACCGACATCAAGATTGACACCGTGTTCATCGGTTCCTGCACCAACGGGCGCATCGAGGATCTGCGCGCGGCGGCGGCGGTGCTGAAAGGCAAGAAGATCAAGGATGGTATGCGGGCGATGGTGGTTCCGGGTTCGGGCCTCGTGCGCGCGCAGGCAGAGGAAGAGGGTCTTGCGCAGATCTTCATCGACGCGGGGCTGGAGTGGCGGCTTGCCGGGTGTTCCATGTGTCTGGCGATGAACCCCGACCAGCTTTCGCCGGGCGAGCGCTGCGCGGCAACGTCGAACCGCAACTTCGAGGGACGTCAGGGCCGCGGCGGTCGCACTCATCTGCTGTCGCCCGCAATGGCGGCGGCTGCGGCGCTGACCGGCCACCTGACCGACATTCGTGACATGATGTGACCCCCTTGCCGGGCAGCGTATGATCGTATGCATGACATACATATTGTTACCATACGATTTACATACGGCGGCCCGGCAGGCTCAACAGGACTAAAATCCGATGGATAAATTCACCACTCTTACCGGCGTCGCGGCCCCCATGCCGCTCGTTAATATCGATACGGACATGATCATCCCCAAGCAGTTTCTGAAAACCATCGCCCGCACCGGCCTTGGCAAGAACCTGTTCGACGAGATGCGCTATGACCAGAACGGCAACGAAATCAAAGACTTCGTTCTGAACCAGCCGGCCTATCGTCATGCGGAGATCCTTGTTGCGGGCGATAACTTCGGCTGCGGTTCGTCGCGCGAACATGCGCCGTGGGCCCTGCTGGATTTCGGCGTCCGCTGTGTAATCTCGACCAGCTTCGCCGACATCTTCTACAACAACTGCTTCAAGAACGGTATTTTGCCGATTACCCTTCCGAAACAAGCGGTTGACGCCCTGATGGACGACGCCCGCAAAGGCGCCAACGCCCGCATCACGGTGGACCTGGAGGCGCAGACCGTCACGTCGTCGGATGGCCACGCCTACAGCTTCGAAGTGGACGCGTTCAAGAAGCACTGCTTGCTGAACGGTCTGGACGATATCGGCCTGACGCTGGAAAAGGCAAAGGATATCGATACTTACGAGTCCAAAATGGCGACGTTGCACCCCTGGATCTAAGGGTCTGAAGCACGGTTTGAATCGAGGCCGTCCTTCGGGGCGGCCTCTTTTTTGCTTTAATCTCCCGCTTCGGCCTCTTTCTTGCTGCATTATTGATGCAAAGTGGCGACAGATTTTCCCTCAAATAGCCAAAAGAAAAGGGTTTTCTTAACGAGTAGTTGATACCTGTGATGAAAGAAGGCAAAACTTGGGCAAGTTTGAGGCAGAGCGCCATAATTGGCGAAACCCAAGTGGAACAAGGGGGCGGCATCGCACCTCCCCCGTCCAGGTTGAGGGAAGTAGAGCGGTGGTTGACAAGATACCGGGCGCGTTTGTGCGCGCCGTATTGGTAATGGTGTTGCTTGCGACGCCGTCGCTCCTCCTGCAAGGGTCGGGGTCTGGAACCGATACGACGCAAGCCATTGCTTTTATGGGGCTTTTTGCGGGTGCGCTGACCTTTTTCGAGTATGCCTCGGCCTATCCGGGGTTGATCGAGTTCCGCTATGCGCCGCCGTTCAACCGCATTCGCTACCTGTCGCTTTTCGCCACAGTCTTCCTGCTGACCCTGATCTGCCGCGGGCTGTCCGACCAGACGCCGTTGACTGTTTTCGTGCGCGCGATTGGTGCGATTATCGGGCAAGCCATTGATTTTCCTTATAGTCCTGTGCGGCTGGTTGTGCTGATGATGCCAGAGGGTATGTCCGCCGAGCATCTGGAACTGGTGCGGATGTGCGCCGGGATGGCCTACCTGATCTCGCTTTTGACGCTGTCGGTCTTTGTGATCTTGCTAAAGATTTTCGACTGGCCCTCGCGCAATGGCGCCTTCAACGTCTGGATTAACCTGCCCACGTTTGATCCGACCGTTGGCGGTGATGTGGTCGCCCGCCTCGAACGGGACGCCCGTTTTAACGTTGCCTTAGGTTTTTTGCTGCCATTCTTGATTCCGGTGGTGGTGAAGGCGGCCTCGGCATCGTTCCAGCCGATTACGCTTGAGTCGCCGCAGACCTTGATTTGGACGATGGCGACATGGGCGTTTCTTCCGGCGAGCCTTTTCATGCGCGGCATTGCGATGAGCAGGATCGCCGACATGATCCGCGAAAAACGGCGCCAAAGTCGCGCCGCCGCCGATCCCTCGTTGCAGCCGGTCTGATCTGGCTGCATGCTGCCGGAATCGCGGCTGCCAATCTGCGCATCGCGACCTACAATGTCGAGTTGCAGCGCAAGGGACCAGGGCTGCTGCTGCGGGATATCTTGAAAGGCACTGACCCGAAGATTGACGCAACGGTCGCAGTGATCGGCAAGGTAAACCCGGACGTTATTCTCCTCACGGGGTTTGACTTCGATCAGGGGCTGGTGGCGCTCAATGCCTATGTGGGCGCTCTCTCCATTGCCGGGGCAGAGTACCCCTATAGTTATGCGCTGCGCCCCAATAGCGGGGTGGCGACCGGTCTGGACCTTGATGGCGATGGCCGATTAGGCGGGCCCGGCGATGCGCAGGGTTGGGGCCAATTTTTCGGGCAGGGGGCCATGGCGCTGTTGTCGCGCTACCCGGTCGATCAGGCGAAATCGAAGGATTTTACCGGGTATTTATGGAAAGACCTGCCTGGGTCGCTGATGACGGGTGCTGGTTTAACGTCCTCTGCACAAGCGATTCAGCGGCTGCCCACGACCGGGCATTGGGACGTGGCGCTGGACCTTCCCGACGGTAAGGTGTTGCACCTGTCGGCGTTTTTTGCCAGCCCGCCGGTATTCGACGGACCAGAAGATCGCAACGGTCGGCGCAACCATGACGAGGTTGCGTTTTGGCAGGCCTATATTGACGGGAAGCTGCCGATGAGGCCGCCGGATGGTGCGTTTGTTATCCTCGGCGATGCCAACCTTGACCCGGTGGATGGCGACGGGCGCGGTGACGCCATGCGCGCCCTGTTGGCGGACCCGCATCTGCAAGACCCTGCGCCCACTAGTTCGGGCGGATTTGCCGCCGCATTGCTGCCGCTGAATGCACGCCATCGCGGCGAACCGGGGCGCGCCACGGCAGTGTGGGACAAACCAGGCCAGCCCGGGGCATTGAGGGTGGACTATGTGTTGCCCTCTGCCGACATGAAGGTCACGGGAAGCGGTGTTTTCTGGCCCGCAGCGGACGAGGACGATGGTGCCCTCGCGGAAGGCGCCTCGCGCCATCGGTTGGTATGGGTCGATGTTGCTCCGCCATGACGGAAGGGACGGTTTAGCGCCGCCGACGTGCCTTTGGGTCAAGCAGCATGCCTGCAATCCAGCCGGTGACGAAGCCGCCAAGGTGGGTTTGCCACGCGAGTTGACCGCCGGTGCCCCAGAACATCACCACGTTCAGGCCGATAAGGATGATGAAGGGGCGGGCGAGGGCGCGCATGATCTCAACCGGGCGCTGTCCGTAAGCACGGCGGTCGGCCCAAGCCCAGGCTAGGATGGCACCGACGAGGCCGAAAAGCGCGCCGGAGGCACCGATCATCGGCGCTTGCAGCGATGATAACAGACCGAACCCAGCCCCGCCGCCAAGGAGAGCTATGACGTAAAGCACCGCGAAGCGGCGCTGGCCAAGGCGCGCGCTGATCGGCACCGCAAGCGAGACCATCGAGGCCATGTTGACGCCAGCGTGCAACAGGCCCGCGTGCAGGAAGCCATAGGTGAGGAACATCGCCTCTGGCTGCGTGGCGAAAATCGGTTGGGCGCCGTGCAGGAGTGGTGCCCAGAAGGCACCGTCGGTGAAGGCAATGTCGCGCCAGTTTTGCGCGCCCCAAAGGCCATTGTCCGCGCCTTGCAACACGGCCTCGATCGCGAGGCAGGCGAGGGTGATGACGGCGGCAACGGGGTTTTCAACGATCCATCGGCGCGCGCGGTTGCGAAAGGGAAGGGGGCTGTCAGTCATTGGTTTTGGCTGCCTTGCTGGCCTCGGGGGCCAAGGATGATCGGGTGAGAACGGCGGTGTAAGGGGTCGCGCGCGTTCAGAAGGGGACGTATTTTGGTAAGACCTTGAGGGTCAGGGCCATGATTTTCTGCAATCGGGTGTCGGCGGCACCGGCGGGCTCATTCGGGTTGATCGGGGTTACATAACGCACGAGGGCGCCGTCGGTGCGCCCGCGCGTGAGGCTATCTAGCATGACGGAGGCTTTGGCAGCAAAGTCGTTGGTCATGTGGCGGCCGCGCTGTTCGAACCAGTAATAGACCAATTGCTTGGTGTTTCCCTGCACGATGACGGCTCGGTTGAGGGTGAAGGTGCCGTAAGCGGTGCCGGGCATGGCGACGGTAGTGGGGGCGAGGCTTTCGATTTCCCAGCCGCCAGAGGGCAGGCAGACGGTGGGGGAGTGGATGCCCTCGCCCTCTGTCTGTCGGTCGTAGTAGGCGACGAAAAAGTTGGCCGAGCCGGCGCCGTTGGTGAAGTTTTCGTTGATGTAATCGTCGGCGCGCAGGACTTTCACGACCTCGGGGTCGAGCGTGACGAAGGTGCCCGACCAGTTGGCGATTTGGCGCGGGAATAGCGCGAACAGGGTGCGATCCGGCCGTTGGGCATGGCGGGCGGGCGCGAAGGTGAGGGCGAGCGACAGGGCGAGGGTGGCAAGCGCCGCGACGGCAAGTGCCGCAGAGGGGCGGATGCCGGGCAGGCGGGCGAAGATCGCAGCAAAGCCGTCGGTGTCGAGGTCGATCACCTCTGACAGCGATTTCGGGTTGGGCGACAGGCGCTGCAGTCCAAGTGCGAGCAGGAAGAGGAGGGCGACGCAGATCAGGAAGATCACCCAGCCCTCAAAAAAGTGCAAAAACCCCTCGGCCTGCGCGATGCCGTAGCGATCGACGAGCCAGCCGATGATGCCGATGCGCACCGCGTTCATCAGAACGGTCAGCGGTGCGGCGGTCAGCAAAAGCACGATGCGGTGCCAGAACGGGCCGCGGTAGAGGATGGCGAAGAGGTAGGAGAACGACAGAATCGGGAAGAGGTAACGCAGGCCAGAGCAGGCCTCTGCCACCTGTAGCTTGTAGACGCCGAGGTCGATGATGTTGCCTTCGAGGAAGACCGGCACACCGAGAAGGTCAAGGAACCACGCGCCCATCTCGGACGAGACGTGTTGCAGGAAGATGTTGAGGTGCCAGTAGACCTGCTGGGGCAGCGGCAGCATGAACACAAGGTGGATGACCGGCAACAGGTGGTGGACGCCGCGGTTCCAGCCGAAAATGGTCAGCACGACGCCGCCAAGCCAGATGATGAAGGCATAGGTGACGATGTCTGGGATGCGCATCAGGTTGCCGAGGACGGCAATGACAAGGCCGAGCGCCAGCACCGGCAGGCCAGACCAGCGATCTGTGACATGGGCCTCGGGCAAAGGCATGCGGCGCTGCTCGCGCAGGAAGAGGTAGGTCGAGATCAACGGGATCAGCGGCCCGTGGCTGTATTCCGGGCGCGACCACGCCTGCGCAAGCGAGACGAAGCCGATCCAGAACAGCGGCAACGCCCCCACGATCAGCAGCATAAACCAGGCGAGGCCGCGCACATTGACCGAAGGCAATGCGCCGTTGATGTCGCCGGGAGTGTTGAGCAGGGTCATCGACCGCTTTCGCTGTTCAGGTGGGATCAGGGCCGGAAGGTGAAAGTTCGCCCCAAGGTGATGAAGACAGAGTTTGAATTGGCGGCGCCGGTGGATCCGCTGTTGTTGTGGACATATTGGTAGCCGGTGGTCAGGGCCCAGTCTGGCGTCAAGTTCTGGCTGAAGGTGGCGCGCGCGCCGCTCCAGCGATGGGTGGTAACGGTGTTGTAGCCCGCGTCCTCTGCCAGCGCGTATTCAAGCGAAAGCGCGAGCGAGGAGGTCTTGGTCAGGGGGCGGGCATAGGTGAGGGTGGCGCGGTTGACCAGCTCCTCATTCACAGAGGCGCTTTGGCTGATGTCGCGCGAAAGGCTAAGGTCGATCTGGCCACTGGTGGTCGTTCGTTTCAGGGTGAGGCCACCGATCGCCTTGCCGCCGCCGCGCGTGCCCTGCGTCGCGCCAAGGCTGACATTGAACGCGCCATCGGCGAAGTCGTAGTTGCGCCCGGCACGCAGGGTAGAGCGCGGGCCGTTGATGTCGAGGCTGCGGTCAAAGGACAGGCCAGCGCCACCGTTGGCAAGCGTGCGGTTAAGGTCGAGCGACCCGACGCCCGCGTTTTGGACGGGCGTGGCGAGAAGGCCGCCGGTGGTCAGCCGTCCGGCGCCAAGCGTCACCGACAGTTGGGTTACCGCGTCGATGTCATGGGTCACGCCGAAGCGCAGCGTGTCGATGCGGTGCGTGGTTTGTGCGGCATCGTTGGCGCTATAGGTGTCTTCGTTCGCAAGCAGATGGCTTTGCGTGGCGGTCCCGACCTGTGCGCGCAGGTCAAGCGCGAATTGGTTGTGCGCCCAATCGTAGAGGCCGGGCGACAAGGTACCGGAATATTGCACAGCCTGACGCCGCGCCTGAAATTGCAGGCCAAGCGGCCCATCAATGCCGGTTTCAAACGTCACGCCACCCGCCAGGTAGTTCCGCCTCGCATTGGAGGGGATGAGGTCTGAACCGCTGAGATCGCTCAGTAACAGCGGGTCAAGAAAGGCCATGCTGGCGCTGTTATACGAACCGTCTAGCGTCAGCTTGCTGTTGGCGCTGCTGTGGCTGTAGGAGAACTTGATCGTCTGGTTGTCGAGCGCGCCTTGCCTGGTGCCGGTGGCATTCGAGGTGCGCAGGATGCCGGAGGTGTCGAGGCTGAAGCTGGTGTCGCGCGTGGTCGATTTGACGCCGAGTGACAGAGTGTTGTCGAAAATGTAGGAATTTTTGTTGGCGGCGCCGGTGTTCCCAAGGTTATCGCCCGCGCGCAACGAAGTTTGGTACCCCAATGTTACCACAAGGCCAGCATCCTGCGGCGCGGCGCGGGCTGGCGTCGGGGTGGAGCCGGGCAGGACGCCCGCGACCTGTGCAAGCGAGAAAGCGGGGACAGCGCAAAGCGCGAGGATGATAGCGGGTCTTGATTTCAGGATCGTGGCAGCACTCATTGTCACCCCAGTTCGAATAGCCGGCGTTGTGGGACGACAATCACGTCACCGGGTTGCAGCCGTGTCGCTCCGGCAGAACCAGCACCATTCCTCATATCGAACTTCGTTACTTTTTCGGCCCCGGTTTGGGGGTCGATGCGGTGCAACTCCACCCTTTTGGTGGCCGCGAATTTTGTGAAGCCGCCACTTTGCGCCAGCAATTGTAGCAGCGTCGTGCCCGGTGGCACTTCCAGCGGCCCGGTCTTGGCGACCTCTCCCATCGAGTAGACCGTCATCACCTTGCTGCCAGTGGCCGCCGTGTTGGTGTCCACGCGCGCGCCAAGGCTGCCTATCGAGACGTAGACCGTTGGTGTTGCTGCGAAATTTGGCGCAATGCCTGTGGTCAACGATTTGCGGACCTGATCGACGGTATGGCCCGCGACATGCAGGGTGCCGGCATAGGGAAAGTTAATGGTGCCATCCGGCAGCACCAATGCGCTTCGGGTCAGGCTTGAGTCCTCAAGCACCTCGATCTGCAACACATCGCCCGGACGAATGTCGTACCGTGATTGCGCATGCGCCGCAGTCACTGACATCAGGCTGAAGATCAGCCAGATCAGTAGTTTTTTCATTTTTATGGCCTCTTGGCGAAACCTTGCCTCAATCCGGACCTTACGCCGAGATGGATGAAAGGCAAAGAATCACAGACAGGAAAATGCGTTAGGTGCGGCAGAATTGCCGCGTCGCCGGGTTACTTTGTAACGGCAGTCAGGCGCGCGATCTCGGCGTCGAGCTGCGTCTTGAAGGCAGGCGGATGCGCCGGGTCGATCAGTTGCGCGGCCAGCTTGTATTGCGCAAGCGCGGCGGCATCCTGGTGCTGCGCGGCATAGGCTGCCGCGAGGTGATATTGCACGGCGGGGTCGTGCGGCAGACCGGTGGCGGCCGCCTTCAGGGAGAGAGCGGCGGTGTCGTAATCGCCAAGGCGGTACGAGATCCAGCCGTAGGTATCCTGAAACGCCGGTTGCTTGCTGTCGCGCAGGCGGCGGGCGACGGTGAAGGCGCGTTGCAAGCTGGCGTTGTCGTTGCGCGCGGTGGCAAGCAGGCTGGCGAGGTTGTTGGCGATGATCTCTGAATCGCTGTGTTTGGCGTAAAGCCCCTCGTAAATCGCGATAGCCCCTTCGACGTCGCCAGACTTCTCTAGCACACCGGCCTTGGTCCACAGCAGGTCAGCGTTGTCGGGCAGTGCCGTGAGAGCGTCCGCCAGCACCGTGTTGGACGCGCTCACGTCGCCTTTGGCGAGCGTGAGGCGATAAAGCTCGTTCCAAACCGCTTCCTGCTTGGGCTCTTTGGCGATCATCGTGCGCAGGATCGGCTCCTCTTCTTCGGTGCGGCCCATGGCGCCGAGGACGCTGGCGTGGATCAACTGTGCCGCGGCGCTGTCTGGGTTCTTGGCGGCGAGATCTGCGGACCGGGTCAGCGCACCGGCAAGATCGCCGCGCTGGGCCTGAGCGCGGATAAGCGCGATATCGGGGCTTATGCCAGACGCGCCGCTGTTGGCGAGGTTGCTGAGGAAGGCCGTCAGATCGTCACCGCGGCTTTGCGCCTGTAGCAGTTGGACTTGCAACTGATTGGCGGTGTCGGTGGTGGTGGCTGTGTTCAGCGCGCGCAGGGTGTCGATGTCCTGGCTGGCGCGCGTCCAGTCTTTCATCGCCAGATGTGTGCGCGCCAGCGCCGACAGCAGGTCCGGGTTGGTGGGCGACACCCGGACCGCGTCGATCAGCACCGACTCGGCCGAGGAATACTTGGCGTCGTTCATTAGGAAACCTGCGTATTGCAACGACTCCGGCACGGCGTGATTCGAGGCGTTAACGGCCTGAAGCAGCGCGTCGGCCTCCAGGTTGCGATTGCCGTCACGTTCGTAGGCGCGCGCCATCAGGGTCATCAGCGCGGGGTCTTGCGGGCTTTGACCGAGAGCGTCACGCAACACGACAAGTGCCTCGCCGGTATTGTCGGCGTCGATCAGCCACCCGGCCTTCAGCTTCATCGCGTCAATCTGCCCGGCGTCGGCCTTCAGCACGTCGTCGATGGTTTTCGACGCGGCGGCTTGATCGCCATCGGCGGCCAGCATGCGGGCAAGGGCCACTTTGATCGCGTTGGTCTTGGCAACGGCCGGGGCATCGGCAACCAGCGTCTGAAGTTCGGCGATGGCCGCCTTGTGATCGCCGTCTTCAAAGGCGAAAGCGGCGTGCAGGGATTTCAGCACGGTCTTATCGGGCGTATCGGTCGAGGCAATCAAGCGTTCCAGTTCTGCCTTGGCCACGTCACGGCCGCGATGCAGCGTCAGGAATTGCAACAACGCGAGGCGCGGCGTGTTGTCCGCCGATTTCGCGTCGATCCGCGAGCGCAGGAACGTCTCTGCCGCGTCGAGGTTGTTTTCCGAAATGTACCAACTGACCAGCGCGGTCGGGATGGTGGGGTCTTTCGGGAAGACGGTCAGCATGGACTTAAGCTGCGCCTCAATGGCGGCTTTGTCCTTCATCTCGCCCAACACGCCAAGGCGAAGCTGGTAGTAGCTGCGCTCCAACGGGGTTTGGGCGATGCCTTCGTCGATCTGGGTCAGGGCAGCGGGCCAATCCTGCGCACGCAGGAGGTTGTCGATCACAAGCTGGCGCGCCTGCGTGGCCTTTGGCGCCGCAGCGACCAGGGCCGTAGCGCTGTCGGCCAGCGATTTGCGCCTGGCCTCATCGCCTTTGCGCAGCGCTTCCTTGTATTGCAGGGTCAGCAGGATCGCCTTGATGTCGGCATCCTCGGGCGCGAGTTTAGCCGCGATGGTTGCGTATTTCTGCGCATCGTCGAAGTTCGCAGTCTCCAGCGCGATTTCGGCCAGCGCGCGATTGCCGTCTATATCGTCGGGGTATTGTTCGACGAGGCGCAGATATTGGCTGTAGGATTCATGCAGGTCGCCACGGTCGCGCAGCAGCTTGGCATAGGTGGCGCGGGCATCGTGGTTGGTGCCGTCGAGCTTGAATACATTGCGGAATTCGATCATCGCGCGATCAACGTCGCCGGATTTCAGCAGGGCAAGGCCAGCAAGGTAGTGTTGCTGCGCGCGCTGTTTGGCGGAATCACAGGCGCTCAGGGAAAACGCCGATGTCAGCAGCATCAGAACGAAAACCGCACGTCTTAACATCTGCCCGACCTCAAGTTCTCTTTTTTGCCAGTGTTAGCATCCTGGGCATGTGATGTCTCTGCCATGTTTCGCGCCGCGGGCAAGCTCCGCGGCGTGAAATCGGTTCGAAGATGGGGGTTTTGGCTCAGTAACCGGTGCCGCGCAGCACGACGCCGAAGGTGCGGCCGATGATCTTGATGTCGTTCAGAAGCGACAAATGGTGGTAATATTCGGTGTCGTGGAAAACGCGCACGGCGAACACAGCCTCGTTCCGTTCAGAGACCTGCCAGAGGCCAGTGATGCCCGGACGCAGAGCGTAATAGGCGGTGCCGCTGTAAAGCTCTTGCTGTTCGACAAGCATCGGGCGCGGGCCGACAAGAGACATGTCGCCAATCAGCACGTTCCAAAGCTGGGTCAGCTCATCCAGCGAAGATTTGCGCAGGAAACGGCCCATAGGCGTAATGCGGGGGTCATGCTTCAGCTTTTGCGTTGCATTCCATTCGGCGCACGCAGCCGGGTTGGCATCCAGGTAGGCCGCAAGCTGTTCATGGGCATTCGGCACCATGGTGCGGATTTTCATCATGTTATAGACGCGGCCACCTTTGCCGACACGACGTTGCCAGTAAATCGGCGCGTGCCCATCCAGCGCAACGAGACCCGCGAGGATGAGGATCAGGGGAAGCGTTATGATCGAGGTCAGCATCACAAAGGCGACTTCCAATACGCGCTTCATGCCCGACCGATATGCGCCGCCGCGCGGCCAAGGCCATTGGCCGTTGGTGCCGACAGCTGCGCCGCGGAAAGTTTGGCCCGTGTATTGAAGTGACATAGCGTAGTCTCCCAACCGATAACCGTTCACGTCAGTCCCAGGGCTTTTTGACTTTCGCCCCGCGTTCCTTCCGCCTTCGCGACTTGCCCACTCGACACCGAATTGCTTAATTGTTGGTTAAACGCTTCGAGGCCCACCTGGTCGGAAGGTCATGGGCAACCTATCGCCGGGAAATCGTGCTTAAGTTTGGCAGACTGTGGCGAAAGCGTGATCAATTAAGGAATGATTTAGCTTGATGAAGCCCCGCAGAGTTCAGCCATAGGGTCGCAGCACGCTCTGGATTGCGTGCGCCTTTCCACGCTGTGGGTCGGCGCGGTGAAAACTATGCCTTCTTTGTCGCAGACGGCGGGTTTCGCAAAAAAGCGGATGAAGCGTCGCGCAGAATTCGTTATAGAAAAAGGGATTGCGGGTTTTAACGGGGCGACAGTTCCCGAACCCCCGTGACACTTGAGCAGTTCTAAAACGGGAAAATATCGCAGGCTATGGTGCCCGTCACTTTGTACGCTGAGTTCTTCGGGCTGAAAGAACGCCCGTTCACGCTATTGCCAGATCCGGCCTTTCTGTATTGGTCGGACCAGCATCGGCGCGCCTATTCTATTTTGGAATTCGGCATAATGTCTTGTGCGCCGGTCACGCTGATCACGGGCGAGATTGGGTCGGGCAAGACCACGCTGTTGCGGCAACTGCTGTCCGAGATGGACCGAGAGATCACCGTCGGGCTGATTTCCAATGCGCAGGGTGGTCGTGGCGAGTTGTTGCAGTGGGTGCTGAGCGCGCTGGGTATCACGACCGAGCCGGGGCTGGATTATGTGGGTATGTTCCACAAGTTACAGGATTTTCTGGTCAAGGAATATGCGGCGGGCCGTCGGGTTGTGGTCATCATCGACGAGGCGCAGAACCTCTCGATCGAGGGCCTGGAAGAGATTCGCATGTTGACGAATATCAACGCCAACAAGGATGAGTTGATCCAGTTGGTTCTGGTCGGTCAGCCCGAGTTGCGCGACATGGTGCGGCGCCCCGAGATGCGCCAGTTGGCGCAACGCATTGCGGCGACGTTCCACCTGATGCCAATGGATGCGGCGACGGTTGCGGCCTATGTGAAGCATCGGTTGGTGACGGCGGGCGGAACGGGCAATGAGTTCACTGCCGATGCGATGACCTTGGTGCATGACCTGACCGGGGGAATACCGCGGTTGGTGAACCAACTTTGTGATTTTTCGATGTTGTATGCGTGGAGCGGCGAGCAGCACGAGGTCTCGCGGGAAGTCGTGCAGGGTGTTCTGGCCGATGGCGTTTTCTTTGGTGCGCAAACCCCGGTCGAGGAGGTCGCAAGATGATCCCGGTCAAGCGCTACTATCTGTCATTGTTTATGCGGCGGCTTCCGTACTTTCTGCTCGTTGCCAGTGTGATTTCAGGTATCGGCATCACGTTGGCGACGGTATTGCCGTCAACCTTCACGTCGGCCGCGCAGATTACCATTGAGGGGTCGCAGATTCCCGACAAGCTGGCGGGACCGACGGTCTCGACGCCTGCGATCGAACAATTGCAGATCTTTCAGCAAAGGTTGCTGACGCGGCCGAATGTTCTGGCCATTGCCAAGAAGCTGAACGTGCTGAAGGGGCAGGCGGACATGAGCGCCGATGAGATCGTGAAGGCGATGCTTGATCGCACTTCGATCACGTCGACATCGGGGCGCGATCAAGCGACGATCATGACGATCAGCTTTGACGCGCGCACCGCGCAACTCGCCGCTGGGGTGGTCAACGAATATCTGACGCTGATCTTGCAAGACGATGCCCGGGTGCGCACCAATCAGGCGGGGCAGACGTTGGATTTCTTTAACCAGCAGGTTGCACAGTTGAGTGCGGCGCTGGATGCGCTGAATGCGAAGATACTGGCGTTCAAGCATGAAAACGCTGACTCGCTACCGGAAAACCTGCAATACATGCGTAATCAGCAGCAGTTGATGCAGGCACAGCTGAACCAGAACGACCGCGATACGGCGGCGTCGGTGACCCAAAAAAACCGGTTGTTAGAGCTGTTCAGCTCGGTCGGGCATACCGATGGCGGGGACGTGCGGTCGCCGGAAAAGCGGCAGCTTGACACGTTGAAAGAGCAGTTGTCGGCGGCGCTTGCCATCTATTCGGCGGCGAACCCGCGGGTGAAGTTGATTCAGGCGCAAGTCGATCAGATGCAGAAGGTGGTTGACGCGCAAACTCCGCCACCGCCGCCGGGCGGGGCGGCGGCCGGGGGGCCGAAATCGCTGATGGATATTCAGCTGTCCGACGTTCAGACCCAGCTTGACAACCTCAGCGGGCAACGGGCCGACATCATTGCGCGCCAGAAGGTGCTGGAGGCGGAGATCGCGAAGGTGCCAGCCAATGCGCTGGCGCTGGATGCGCTGCAGCGTGACTATGACAGCCTGCAGGGGCAGTATAATGCGGCCGTTGCCAATCAGGCGCAGGCCAATACCGGCGAGAAAATCGCGACGCTGTCGCGTGGAGAGCGCATCACCGTGATTGAACAGCCAGCGGTGCCGACCGATCCGGTCAAACCGCGGCGCGTGCTGATTGCCGGGGGTGGCATCGGAATGGGATTGTTAGCGGGATTCGGGCTGGTCTTGCTGATGGAGGTGTTTAACAAGACGATCAGGCGGCCGGTCGATCTGGTGAACCGGCTTGGCATCACCCCAATTGCGACGATCCCGTATCTGCGCACCCGGCGCGAAGTTTACCGCCGGAGCGCCATCAGGAGTCTGGTGATCCTGTTGGTTCTGGCGCTGGTTCCGGCAATCATCCTTGCGATTAATGCGTATTACATGCCGCTGGATCTGCTTGGGCAGCAGTTGATGGACAAATTCGGTATCAGAGGATGACGCATCGGCGGTATCCTACAGGAAGGGCGCAGGCATGGACCGGCTTCAGATAGCGATCGAAAAAGCGCGGGCGAAACGTGGATCGAGAAATTCTGCGGCGCAGATCGGGCCAGAGCATGCGGCGGCAGGGGGTGACCCGTGGTTATCGCTGACGCCGATTGAGATCAAACGGCCTATGCTTGAGCGCAACCGCATCATAGCGCTAAGCGGCGGTCCGGGCGTGGCGCCCTATGATCACTTGCGCACGCGGATATTGCAGCAGGCACGGCAGCACGACTGGCGTCGGATCGCATTGGTGTCGCCTCACTCCGCCTGCGGTAAGTCGACAACAGCGGTGAACCTTGCGTTTAGCTTCGGGCGGCAAAGCGATGTGCGCACGCTCGTGCTGGATCTGGATTTGCGGCGCCCGCGGTTGGCGGGCATTCTGGCGCAACAAAGCGAGTTCAGTATGCCCGACGTGCTGGAACGGCGGGTGCCGTTTTCCAGTCTGGGAATGCGCTATGGCGACAATCTCGCGTTTGGGTTCACCATGGAACGCGTGCCAAATTCGGCAGAGTTGCTGCAAAGCCAGCAAACATCCGATGTGCTAAGCGAGATCGAGGCGGCTTATAAGCCGGACATCTGCCTTTATGACATGCCTCCGATGATGGCGAGCGACGACACCTTTGGCTTTCTTAAAAACGTCGATTGCGTGTTGATGCTGGCAGAGGCGGAAAAGACGCCAGTAGCGCAGATCGACATTGCAGAGCGGCAGTTGGCAGAGTTGACCAACGTGATGGGTATCGTGCTGAACAAGTGCAACTATGCCGACGGGTTGTATGGCTATGACTACGGCTATGAGTGACCCGCGCGCAGCGATCATTATCCCGCATTTCAACGATGTCGTCCGCTTGCGACGATGCCTGACGGCGTTGACGGCGCAGGACGTGTCCGCGGTAGAGGTGGTGGTGGTCGACAATGGCTCCGCCGAACCCCTGGACGCGATCCGCGACGCCTATCCGCAGGTTCGCTTTCTGGAGGAGTCGGCGGCAGGTGCGGCGATGGCGCGGAATCGGGGGGTGCGCGAAAGCGTGGCGCCCCTGTTGTTTTTTCTGGATGCCGATTGCGTGCCCGCGGCGGATTGGCTTGCGACGGCGCTGCAGGTCTGCGGACGGGGCGATCTGGTCGGTGGGCGTGTCGATGTATTCGACGAAACGCCGCCTCCGCGGTCGGGTGCCGAGGCCTACGAGGCGGTTTTTGCCTTTCGCTGCAAATGGTATGTCGAGCGGCGCGGGTTCGCTGTAACCGCGAACCTGCTCACACGCCGGGATGTGTTTGAGGCGGTGGGCGATTTCCGCCCCGGGTTGGCAGAGGACATTGACTGGTGTCTGCGTGCACGCTCACAGGGCTACCTGCTGGTTTATGAGGATAAATTGCGGGTGGGGCATCCGTCCCGCAAGGACTGGGCCGCGCTGGCGGGTAAGTGGCGGCGCGTAACGCGGGAGGCCTTTCCGCTAAGTGGTGTTGGGCGTGGGCGTTGGGCGCTTTTCGGTTTGGGGCAGGTCGCGATTGCGCTAAAGGATCTGCCGCGCGTCGTGGTTGCGACCGAGCTTTCGGGATTGCGCGAACGTGCGGCGGCCGCGCTGGCGCTGATCCGGTTGCGCTGTCTGAAGGGTTGGTGGATGCTGCGGCAGGCTGCTGGGGCGAAGATTTGACCGGCACCGCGTGACACGATGCAAGTCCCATGCTAGCCCCGCGCTGATCTTGCTTACAATGTGATTGGTGATATGGACATTCAACAGACTTCGCTTTCCGGTGTGCTGGTGCTGACCCCGAAACGGTTCGGCGATGCGCGAGGGTTTTTCTCGGAAAGCTGGAACCGCCGGACGCTGGAAGCGGCGGGGCTGCAGCTGCCCGAATTTGTGCAGGACAACCATTCGCTTAGCCGCGAGGCGGGGACGGTGCGCGGCTTGCACTATCAGTCGCCACCCCACGCGCAAGGCAAGCTGGTGCGCTGCGGACGCGGAAGTTTGCGCGACGTCGCGGTGGATGCGCGCGCGGGGTCACCGACCTATGGGCACTGGGTGGCGGAATATCTGAGCTTCGAGAATGGGCGCCAGCTGTGGATTCCGGCAGGGTTTCTGCACGGCTTCCTGACGTTGGAGGCGGATACCGAGATCGTCTACAAATGCACCGACCATTACGCGCCGGAATGCGATGGCGCGGTGCGGTGGAATAGCGTGGGGATTGACTGGGGCTTTGACGGCGTGCCGGTGCTATCGGCAAAAGACGCTGAGGCGCAGGGCTTCGCTGATTTCAAATCTCCGTTCACAATGGCGGCGGCAGAATGAAGATCTTAGTGACGGGCGGGGCTGGATTTATCGGATCGGCGGTGGTGCGGCAGGCAATCCGCGACGGGCATTCGGTGGTGAACCTTGACGCACTGACTTACGCGGCGTGCCTTGAGAACGTGGCCTCGGTATCGAACGCGCCCGGATATGCATTTGAGGAAGCGGACATTCGTGACCGCGCCGCGCTGGACCGGGTGTTTCAGGTCCATCAACCCGATGCCGTGATGCACCTTGCCGCAGAAAGCCATGTGGATCGCTCGATCGACGGGCCGGGCGCGTTCATTGAGACCAACGTCACCGGCACCTACAACATGCTGGAGGCCGCGCGCGCCTATTGGATGCGGATGGGCAAGCCTGCCGGGTTCCGCTTTCACCATATCTCGACCGATGAGGTGTTTGGCACTTTGGGCGCGACGGGCAAGTTCACCGAAGACACGCCCTATGCGCCGAACTCCCCCTATTCGGCGTCGAAAGCGGCAAGCGATCATCTGGTGCGCGCCTGGTCCGAGACCTATGGCCTGCCGGTGGTGATGACCAATTGTTCCAACAATTACGGGCCGTTCCACTTTCCGGAGAAGCTTATTCCGGTGGTGATCCTCAACGCGCTCGCCGGGCGTCCGATCCCGGTTTACGGCAACGGTGCCAATGTGCGCGACTGGTTGTTTGTCGAAGATCACGCGGACGCTTTGCTGACGGTCCTGACGCGCGGCGCATTGGGGCGCAGCTATAATATCGGCGGCGAGAACGAGGCGCGCAACATTGATCTGGTGAGGATGATTTGCACCATTCTGGACCGGTTGAAGCCCGCGGCGGACAAATATGAACACCTGATCACATTCGTGATGGATCGCCCCGGCCATGATGCGCGCTATGCGATTGATCCGACTCGCATCCGCGAGGAACTGGGCTGGCGCCCCTCTGTTACGCTGGAGCAGGGGCTGGAGCGGACGGTGCGCTGGTATCTCGACAACGAGGATTGGTGGCGGGCGCTCGAGGCGCGCGACGGGGTTGGCAAGCGGCTGGGTCAGGGATGATCGCCGGGCGCCCCAAGCATCGATTTGTTATCCTCGACAGCTTGCGCGGCGTTTGCGCGATCATGGTGGCGCTATTCCATTTCCGAGCGAACAGCCATGTCGACGCGCTGCCTCTGGTGCGCGACAGCTGGCTGTTCGTCGACTTCTTCTTCGTGCTGTCGGGGTTTGTCATCGCCGCGAATTATCAGGAGAAATTGACATCTGGATCGGTTTCGTCCGGCCGGTTCATGGCATTGCGCCTGGCGCGGGTTTATCCGCTGCACGTGTTCATGCTTGTCCTTTTTTTATTGGTTGAGGTTATGATGGCCGTGCTTCCGATCGGGCATGGCATGTTGGGCCACGACCCGTTTTCGGGCACGCGCAGCCTTGAGTTGATCCCAGAAAACCTGTTGTTGATGCAAAGCCTCGCCGGGCCGGGAATTGCCAGTTGGAATGTGCCGTCATGGTCGATCAGCGCAGAGGTCTGGACCTATCTCGTCTTTGCCGGCTCCATGATGTTTGGCCGGATCGGTCATGCGATATTCTGGGCCCTGACGCTGGTGCTCGCACCCCTGATGATTTTGATCTGGCATGGATCCTCGATGGCGCTTGAGGCGGATGGCGGGATGTTGCGCTGCCTTGTCGGGTTCGGCACGGGCGTGATGCTTTGGGCGATTTGGAAGCGCGATCTGGTGCCTGCGCGGGTAATGGGTTGGATCGAGGTGCCGGTGATGGCGCTTGTGGTGATCTTCGTAATCTTCGCGCCGGGGCTGGGGCTTACCATGCTCGGACCGATTGTATTCGGGCTTGCTGTCTGGACCTTCACGGCTGAACGGGGTGTGCTTTCGTCGCTGTTGGCGCACCGGGTGTTTGTCACGTTGGGCACATTGTCCTATTCGATTTACATGACGCAGACCTTTGTTCATGCCCGGATGAAGAATTTGGCGACGGTGGTGCAGGCCCACATGCATACCCCACTTTATGCCAATCAGGTCCAGCAATTGTTCGGCACAACGAAGTGGATGGGCGACGGGTTCGTGGTGGCTTGCTGTGTTGTAACGGTCATGGTCTCGACGCTGACTTACCGATATGTCGAGTTGCCGGGCCAGGGGCTTGTCCGTCGTCGCCCGATTGTTCAGCCGGAGGCATTATGAAACTTTTGGTATTTGGTCGGTCCGGGCAGGTTGCCACAGAGTTGCAGCGCATCGCGCCAGACGCGGTGTTTCTGGGCCGTGACGTGGCGGATATGTCGGATCCCGCCGCATGTGCTGCGGCGATCGCCGCGCATCGTCCTGACGCTGTGATCAACGCAGCGGCATGGACCGCGGTGGACAAGGCAGAGGCCGAGGAAGCGGCGGCATTGCTGGTAAATGGCGAAGCTCCAGCGGCAATGGCGCGTGCCTGCGCGGGGCTAGGCGTGCCGTTCGTGCATATCTCGACCGATTATGTCTTCGACGGGTCGGGTGACCGGCCGTGGCGCCCCGACGATGCGACCGGGCCACTCGGTGCTTATGGGCGCACGAAGCTCGCGGGAGAGGCGGGGGTGCGTGCGGCGGGCGGGGTGCATGGCATCTTGCGTACCTCTTGGGTGTTTTCGGCGCATGGCGCGAATTTCGTGAAGACGATGCTGCGTGTCGGCGCGACGCGCGAGCGGATGACAGTGGTGGGCGATCAGGTCGGTGGGCCGACGCCCGCCGCGGCGATTGCGGCGGCGGTGCTGCAGATGGCGCGGGTGTTGGGCGAGCGGCCCGAGGTGGGCGGAACCTATCATTTCGCGGGCGCGCCGGATGCAAGTTGGGCCGACTTCGCGCGCGAGATATTTGCGCAGGCCAGGATGCCGGTGACGGTCGAGGATATTCCAACCTCTGCCTATCCGACGCCCGCGCGCAGGCCGGCAAATTCGCGGATGGATTGCACGTCGTTGGCTGAGGCGTTCGGCATCGCACGCCCTGATTGGCGCGCAGGTTTGGCCGGTGTGTTACACGAGTTGGGAGCGGGTAAATGAGCGAGCGTAAGGGTATTATTCTGGCTGGCGGCTCGGGCACGCGGCTTTATCCGATCACCATGGGAGTGTCGAAGCAGCTGCTGCCGCTCTACGACAAGCCGATGATTTATTATCCCCTCTCGGTCCTGATGCTGGCGGGAATTCGCGAGATTCTGATCATCACCACGCCCGACGACCAGCCGCAGTTCAAACGGCTGCTGGGCGATGGTAGCCAGTGGGGACTGAGGCTTTCCTATGTGGTGCAGCCCTCGCCCGACGGCTTGGCGCAGGCCTATCTGTTGGGCGAAGAGTTCCTTGACGGCGCACCCTCGGCACTGGTGCTGGGTGATAACATCTTTTTCGGGCACGGATTGCCCGAGGTTCTGGCCGCCGCGGATGCGCGCGAAGTAGGAGGAACCGTGTTCGGCTATCGCGTGTCGGACCCCGAGCGGTACGGCGTGGTGGAGTTTGATCGCGACGGCGTGGTGCGCTCGATTATCGAAAAGCCGGAGGTGCCGCCATCGGATTATGCCGTGACCGGGCTCTATTTTCTGGATGGAACCGCACCCGCAAAGGCGCGTGAGGTGAAGCCGTCGCCGCGTGGCGAGTTGGAGATCGTGACGCTGCTGGAGATGTATTTGGCCGAGGGCACGCTGCAGGTCGAAAAAATGGGGCGTGGCTATGCGTGGCTGGATACCGGCACGCATGGCAGCCTGCTTGACGCGGGCAACTTCGTGCGGACGCTGGAGCTGCGGCAGGGGTTGCAGGTCGGCAGCCCCGACGAGATCGCCTATGCCGCCGGTTGGATCGACAAGACCGGGCTTGCGCGACAGGCCAAGCTGTTCGGCAAGACCGACTATGGGCGCTATTTGGACCGGTTGGGGCGCGAATGACGGGCGACGTTTAGCCGCCCGACCAATGCGAATATTCGTTCAGAAATGGCCACCCCACGGGCCATGATGATGATCCGCTCCATCGGTGCGGTCAAAGCCATGGGCCCCAAAGAAGTCGCGCTGGCCTTGGATCATATTCGCGGTAGAGCGTGCGGTGCGCATGATGTCGAAATACGCCAGACCCGCAGACAGTGCAGGCATCGGCAAGCCCTGCCGCGCGGCCAAGGCTACGGTTTCGCGTAACGCGCCGTGGGTGGCTTTCAGCCGTTCAGTGAAGGCGGGCGCGAGCATGAGGTTTTGCCCCGGATGCGCGGACAGAGCACTTGCCATATCGTTGAGCATTGCGGAACGGATGATGCATCCTTCGCGCCAAACGCGGGCGATGTCGGGCAAGGGGAGCGGCCAGTCGAATGCCTTTGCAGCGTCCTGGATCATCGCAAAGCCTTGCGCGTAGCAGAGGATCTTTCCCGCCATCAACGCCTGCTGTAGCGTGTCGACGGTCAGCGCGCCGGGGGCGAGGTGTTGCGGGGCGGGGCCGAACGTTGCCTCTCCGATCTGACGCTCTGCCAGACGGGCGGAAAGGTTGCGGGCCGCTACTGCCGCCTCAATCACCGTGACGGGCGCGGCGAGTTGTTGTGCCTCGATCACGGTCCAGCGGCCAGTGCCTTTCTGGCCTGCGCGATCGAGGATGAGGTCAAGCATCGGCTTACCGGTTAGCGGGTCGGCTGCCGCGGCAACTTCGCCAGAGATTTCAATAAGGTAGGATTGCAGCGGCCCAGTGTTCCACCTGCGGAAGACCTCGGCGATGGCGGTGGCGGACATCCCCATGCCATCCCGCAACGCGCCGTAAACCTCGGCGATCATCTGCATGTCGGCGTATTCGATGCCATTGTGGACGGCTTTGACAAAGTGCCCCGCACCTGCCGGGCCCATGTAGGTTGCGCAGGGTTCGCCCTCATACTTGGCCGAGATGGCGCGCAGGATGGGGGCGACCCGGTCCCAATCTTCGCGCTGGCCGCCGCCCATGATCGAGGGGCCGTGGCGCGCGCCTTCCTCGCCGCCCGAGACGCCGATGCCAAGAAAGCGTGGGCCGCCTTTGGCCGTGTCGGCGGCGCGACGGTCGGTGTCGTGGAAATTGGCGTTGCCCGCGTCGATGATCATGTCGCCCGGAGACAAAAGTGGCGTGAGGGCTGCGATTTGTTCATCGACCGCGGGACCTGCCGGGACCATCAGGATGATCGCGCGCGGCGGTTTGATGGCGGCGACGAGGTCGGTGAGCGTATCGGTGGGCGTTATTCGTTGCGCAAGCTCGCCCGCGCCCGCAAAGAAGCTGTGCGTGGTCGCGGTGGTGCGGTTCCAAACCGCGATGGGAAAGCCCTTTTCTGCGATGTTGAGGGCGAGCATTGCGCCCATGGTGCCAAGCCCGATCAGGCCGATCTCTGCATTGCTCATTGAATGTGAACCTTTATTCGGTAACGGGTGTCAGAAGGGGAAGCCCCGCAAAGTGGGCGGTGAGATTATCGCGCATGAGTTGGCCCATGGCACGGCGCGTCTCAACCGTGGCAGAGCCAATGTGGGGTTGCAGCAGAACATTATCGAGTTGGAGGAACCGCGGGTTCAAGTTCGGCTCTGCGTCGAACACATCCAGAGCAGCACCGGCGATGCCATGGGACGCCAGCAGCTCAAGAAGAGCGCACTCATCGATGTTGGCGGCGCGACTGATGTTGATGATGATGCCTTCGGGGCCAAGCGCACGCAACACTTGTGCGTTGACGATGTGGCGGGTCTCTGCCGACGCCGCAAGGGCGACGAAGAGGATGTCGGACCGGGCTGCCAACGCGATTGGGTCGGGGATGAAGGTCCAAGGGGTCGCTTTGGCGCTGTGCGCCGAATAGGCGATGTCCATGCCAAAGCCAGAAAGGCGATGCGCAATTGCGGTGCCGATGCGGCCAAGGCCAAGGATACCGGCCCTGCGCCCAAAGGCACGGCGACTAACGGGGAAAGATCCCTGCGCGGCCCAATTCCCCGAGCGCACCCAAGCGTCCGCCTGCACGGTGCGGCGCGTGAGCGCCAACATCATCGCGATGGCGAGGTCGGCAACGTCGCCGGTCAGCACGTCGGGTGTATTGGTAACCGCGATGCCGCGAGCGCGGCAGGTGGCGAGGTCAACTGCGTCATACCCAACGCCATATATCGCGATCAGTTCGAGGTTTGGGCAGGCGTGGATGATGGCTTGGCTTGCGCCTGCAGTGCCACTCGTTGCAATTGCCCGGACCTTGTGGCCAACCTCGGCTAGAAAAGCGGCAGGATCGCGGGCAGCGTAATAGCGGTGAAGCGCGTAGGCTTCGCTGAGGGGCGCCTCGTCCCACTCTGGGTAGCTGCCGATCTGAAGCACATGCGGCTTGGTCATGGCATTGGCTCGTCCAGACTCCCGTGGTATCGCTAACTTAATCGGCGCAGGCGAGGGTGTCGAGGTGGAATTCAGGCTGGAACGGGAAGGTGAGAGCGGCGAATTGAATCCGCGCGCGCGACGCTTCTCATATGTATTCTACAGTTAGGAAAGCTGACGCAGATCAACGCGGTTGATTGCTAGACGCAGGATTGATCGCGCACTGCTGCAGAATACCGGACATTCAGGGACGCAGACCGATGACGCAGACCGATGATACTGTACGCCGCACTCACCACGTCTTTTCCCGAATTATTGCACAGGCCGAAGTGACGCCCGCCATTCCGACCGCGGTGGTCTATCCGATTAGCGAGGTCGCTTTGCGCGGCACCTGCGAGGCGGCGGCGGCCAAGGTTATCGTGCCGATCCTGATTGGACCCGCTGCGCGGATCACCGCGCTCGCGGCAAGCCTCGGGCTCGACATCTCGGGCTTTGAACTGGTTGCGGCGGCTTCGGACCAAGCGGCCGCTGAGACAGCGGTCGAAATGTGCCGTAGTGGCAAGGCGCGGATTTTGATGAAGGGCGACCTGCACAGCGATATTTTCATGAAGGCGGTGACGCAGGATGTTACGGGCCTTCGGACTGCGCGGCGCATTAGCCATGTGTTCATCTTTGATGTTCCAGCCTATCCGCGGATGCTGATGATCACCGATGCAGCGGTTAATATCGCGCCGACGCTGATGGACAAGGCGGACATCGTGCAGAACGCAATCGATCTGGCGCATGTGCTGGGTTTGGCGAAGCCCCGCGTTGCGATCCTGTCGGCGGTGGAAACGGTGAACCCAAAGATCCTGTCGACGATCGATGCGGCAGCACTGTGCAAGATGGCAGATCGCGGGCAGATTACCGGCGGGGTGGTGGACGGGCCGCTGGCCTTTGACAATGCTGTCAGCTTTCGCGCCGCAGAGATCAAGCATATCGACTCACCTGTCGCGGGGCGGGCTGACATTCTGGTGGTGCCGGATATTGAATCGGGCAACATGCTGGCTAAACAGTTGGAATATCTGGCCAATGCAGAGGCGGCGGGGATTGTGTTGGGCGCGCGGGTGCCGATCGTGCTGACCAGCCGGGCCGACGGCGCGAAGGCGCGGCTCGCCTCGTGTGCTGTGGCGGCAATGGTTGCAGAGGCGGCGGCGAAGGCATTGATTGCGGTGGTGGAATAGGCGCGCTTGCATCGCGGCTGTCCCTTGTTAGAGTCCGTTCCAAAGGGAGTTTCCACGATGCGATTGCTAGCTTTTGCGATGCTTGGGGCCTTGGCGGCGGGTCCGGTTGCGGCGGTGCCTTGTGGCGGCGGTTTCCCGGCCTTCATTGCCGCGATGAAATCCGAAGCAATTACGGAAGGTCATTCCCCGGCCAAAGTTGATGCCTTCTTTGCCGGCGCGGTGAACGACGAGAGCGTACTACGGGCCGATCTGGCGCAGGGTGTATTCCGCAAGACGTTCGAGGAGTTTTCGCATTCGCTGATCAGTCGCGGGCGGCTTGAACGCGCGCGGGCGAATGCACAGAGATATGCCAGCGTGTTCGAGCGGGCGCGCAAGACCTACGGAGTGCCACCGGGGATATTGTTGTCGTTCTGGGCGTTCGAGACGGACTTTGGCGCGGTGCAGGGTAATTTTAATACCCGGAATGCGCTGGTGACCTTGGCGCATGATTGCCGCAGGCCAGAGATCTTTCAGCCGCAGGTGATGGCGGCGCTGAGCCTATATGAAAAGGGCGAGTTTGATCCGGCGACGACCAAGGGCGCCTGGGCGGGCGAGATCGGCATGGTGCAGATGCTGCCCAAGGATATTCTGGAACGGGGCGTCGATGGGGATGGCGACGGGCGCGTGACGCTGAAGACGTCGGCGCCGGATGCGATTCTGTCGGCGGCGCACATGCTGTCGATGTTTGGCTGGCACGCCGGGCAGCCTTGGCTGACCGAGGTGCGGCTGCCTGCGTCCTTCGATTGGGCCAAGACTGGGCTGGATCATCAGATGACGGTGGCCGAATGGGACGCGATGGGGGTGAAGCCGCGTGTGGGCGGGTTGCCCGCCGGTTCGTTGAGCGCGTCCGTTCTATTGCCGCAGGGACGTAAGGGCCCAGCGTTTCTGGTCTATCCGAACTATATGGTCCTGTTCGACTGGAACAAAAGCTTTATCTACGTGACGACGGCGGCCTATTTCGCGACCGAGATCGAAGGCGCGCCCGAGTATGATGCTGGTCATCCCGACCCGGCCTTATCGGCGGACGAAATGATTGCCTTGCAGAAAAAGCTGATGCGCCACGGGCATGACGTCGGCAAGCTGGACGGGATATTGGGTGCGGCGACGCGGGCGGCGGTCCAGCAAGAGCAGGTGCGGCTAGGGCTTCCGGCAGACGGCTGGCCAACCCAAGAATTGCTAGGGCGGCTTTAGGCGCGCAGGGCGTCGCTTGCCATGATACCGTCAAGCGACGAGCTGTTCAGCTTTCTTCAGGTCAACCGATACCAGCTGACTGACGCCTTGCTCCTGCATCGTCACTCCGAACAGACGGTCCATCCGGCTCATCGTCACGGCGTGGTGGGTGATGACAAGGAACCGCGTCTCGGTCTGGCGGGTCATCTCGTCCATCATGTCACAAAAGCGCGTGACGTTGGCGTCATCCAGCGGCGCGTCGACCTCGTCCAGCACACAAATCGGCGCGGGGTTGGCGAGGAATACGGCAAAGATCAGCGCCATAGCTGTCAGCGTTTGCTCGCCGCCGGACAGAAGCGAGAGGGTAGAAAGTTTCTTGCCCGGCGGTTGGCACATGATCTCCAGCCCGGCCTCCAGCGGATCGTCGGATTCGACCAGCACGAGCTTCGCCTCGCCACCGCCGAAAAGGTGGGTGAAAAGCATCGAGAAATTCTGGTTCACCTGCTCGAACGCCGTCAGCAAGCGTTCGCGGCCTTCGCGGTTGAGGCCAGCGATGCCCGCGCGCAGTTTCTTTACCGCTTCCTCCAGGTCCAGTTTCTCGGCACACAAGGTGTCGTGTTCGGTCTGCACCGCGATGGCGTCTTCCTCGGCGCGCAGGTTCACCGCGCCTAGCGCCTCGCGTTGGCGTTTGAGGCGGTTGACGTCGTTATCCAGCGCCTCGACGTTTGGCATCTTTTCCGGCTCGGTGCCAAGTGTGTGCAGCAGAGCTTCCGGCGTTTCCTCGGTTTCCTCGCGGATACGTTCGACCGCATAGGCCACGGTTTCACGCGCTGCCTCGGTGCGGGCCTCGGCGCGGGCACGGGCTTCGCGCGCCTCGCCGGCCAGGCGTTCGGCGTCGCGCTCTTCGGCGAAGGCCTCGCGAAGCGCGGTTTCCGCCTCTGCCAACGCATCGGCAGCTTTGGCGCGTCGTCCCTCGGCAGCGTCAATTGCATCGCCCAACTCGTCGCGCTTGGCGGCGATTTCTTCGGGGGCGACGCTGGCCTCTTCAAGCTCCGCCTCGCTTTCGAGTTTGCGTTCGGCAAGTTCGGCAATGCGCTTTTCGGCCGTCTCCAAGCGGAGCTTCCAACCCGAGACTTCCTTGACGATCTCTTGCCTACGCCTCACACGCGCCTCGCCCTCGCGGCGGGTCTCGTCATGGCCGGAACGGCGCGTCATCATCGTTACGCGCGCTGCCTCGACTGTCATCTTGACGTCTTCGACCTGCGCGCGGGCGGCGTGAAGGTCAGGCAGGGCGGTTACAGCATTTTCCGCTTCACGCAGACGCGCGCGGGCTCCCATCGCCTCTTCCTCGTAGCGCGCAACGGCGAGCGTCGCGGCTTCCAGCTTGCCGCTTGCGATCGAGCGATCAGCCTCCGCGCGCGACTGGGCGCGGTTTGCCTCGGTCACGCGGCCATCCGCGGCACGGCGGGCATCGCGTGCCATTTGGTCGGCGCGGGCAAGGTCGGTGAGGCGCGATTGCAGCGATTCATGGGCCTGACGGGCGCCATCGGCACGGTTTGCCACCTCCTCCAGATCGCGTTTTAGTGCGACCAGGCGGTTGAGCTGTTGCAGCCGCAAAGCCGCGGCGCTGGGTGCATCCTCCGCCCCGGCGCGGAAGCCATCCCAGCGCCACAGATCGCCGTCGAGGCTGACGAGGCGCTGGCCGGGCTTCAGCGCGGCTTGCAGGGCAGCACCTTGGTCGCGTTCAACAAGGCCGATTTGCCCGATGCGGCGTTGCAGGACGTCCGGCACGCCGACATGGGCTGCCAGCGATTCGACACCCTTCGGCAACGGGTGGTCGGTGTCGTATTCGGGCAGGGTGACCCAACCAGAGCGCGCCTCTGTGGAAATCACCGGCGCGCGAAGATCATCGGCAAGCGCCGCGCCGAGTGCCTTTTCGTAGCCGGGTTCAACCACCACGCGGTCGAGGAGTTGGGTGCCTGCATGCGCCTCGCGGTCGACCAGTTTCGCCAAGGCAGCAACTTCGGCGCGCAGCGCATTCGCTTCGCCCTCAGCTTCAGAGCGTTGCGCGCGCGCCTCCGCCTCACGCCCCTGCGCCTCGGCGCGGGCGGCTTCCGTCTCGGTCAGCAGCGACTCCGCCTCTTCGGCGTTGGACATCGCGGTCGAAAGCGACTCCTCCGCCGCGTCGTAGTCTTCGGACGCTTTCGCTAATGCGCTATCCGCAGTCGCCACGGCATCCCGCGCGCGGCTTGCTTCGGCTTCGTTCTTCTCCACCGTCGTTTTTACATCGGCCAACATGCGGTGCGCGGATTGGTGGCGCGCGGCAAGGCGGGCGACATCCTCGGTCATCTCCGATAGGCTCGCCTCGCGGTCTTGCAGAACCGCCGCTGCTTCATGCGCTGCGTCGGCGGCGGCGGTCAGGCGCGCCTCGTGACCCTCGTGGGCTTTGGCGATCTGCGCCTGCTCCCATTCCAGCCGTTCGATGGTTTCGCCAGCGTCACGGTTAAGGCCAGCCTCCCGCTCCATATCGCGGCCAAGCTGGGCGATGCGGCCGGTGAGGGTTTCGATCAGTTGCAGCGCGCGGGCCTCTTGGTCCTTCAGGGCGTCACGCTGCACGATCAGCCGCTGAAGCACGGCAGCGGCGATTGCCTCTTCCTCGCGTTTCGGCGGCAGGGCGTCTTCGCGCGCCATGCGGGCCTTGCCAGCGGCGCGCGCGGCAAGCTCGGCTTGGGCGGCCAGCCTCGTGCGCTCGGTCAGATCGCCCTCCGCGGCAAGGCGCGCATGATCTGCCTCGGCCCAGCGGCGAAATAGCAACATGCCTTCAGCACGGCGCAACTCTTCGCCGATCTCGCGGTAGCGGGCGGCTTGGCGCGCTTGGCGCGCAAGTGTGGCGATCTGGCCGCCGAGTTGTTCCAGCACGTCATCGACGCGGGCAAGGTTCGTTTCCGTCGCAGACAGGCGCAATTCAGCCTCGTGACGGCGCTGATAGAGGCCAGAAATCCCCGCTGCCTCTTCCAAAATCATGCGCCGGTTCTTGGGCTTGGCGTTGATCAGTTCCGCAATCTGGCCTTGCCGCACAAGCGCAGGCGAATGCGCGCCGGTCGAGGCATCGGCAAACAGCATCTGCACATCGCGCGCACGCACGTCCTTGGTGTTTGCCTTGTAGGCAGATCCAGCGTCGCGGGTGATGCGGCGCACAATCTCGATCTGGTCGGCGTCGTTGAAGCCCGAAGGCGCAAGGCGTTCACCGTTGTCGATGGTCAGCACCACCTCGGCGAAATTGCGGGCGGGGCGGGTGGAGGCCCCTGCGAAGATCACATCCTCCATCCCGCCGCCGCGCATTGCGGTGGGGCGGTTTTCGCCCATCACCCAACGCAGGGCCTCCAGCAGGTTCGACTTGCCGCAACCATTTGGGCCAACAACGCCGGTCAGCCCGTCCGCGATCACCAGATCGGTCGGGTCAACGAAGCTTTTGAAGCCGTTGAGGCGCAGGCGGGTGAACCGCAAGAGACAACCTTTCGTATGATTCCCGTTTGATCTGTTATCGTCCGTGTCCAAGGGGCGTGAGTCAACGGTGAACACCAGAAGATGCGAGGCAATCCGGCGTTATCCACAACATCTTGGCCAAAAGCGCAGTGCTTGACGGCGGGACAGTCAACCAGCCAAAATTCACCGGTAACATCGGAGGCGGGCCGGTTTGGTGCCCTATCCTGACCGACCTTTGTCAAGATTGGTGCGCGAATGAAGCTGCTGCAGGCGACGGGCGACTATGATTGGGCGGCAGTGCTACGGCTGATCCGCGACGCATTTGCCTACATGGAGGGGCGCATTGATCCGCCTTCGTCAATGCACATGTTGCGCGCTGACGACATCGCCGAAAGCGCGCGCAACGGCGAGGTTTGGGTGATCGAAGACGCAGGAGCGCCCGTCGCATGCATGGTCCTGACGCCAAAGTCGGGGCGGCTATACTTGGGCCGGTTGGCTGTCGCGGCGGGGTATCGCGGGCGCGGGCTGTCGCGACGGTTGGTTGAGAAAGCCGAGGCGCGCGCGACGGCGTTGGGGTTTGAAGTGTTGGAGCTGCAGTCGCGGATCGAGTTGGTCGAGAACCATGCGATTTTTGCGGCAATGGGGTTCAGGAATACCGCCGAGACGCGGCACCCGGGCTTTGATCGTGCGACCTCGCTGACCTTTCAGAAACGGGTCGGGGCGGCAGTGTCGCCAGCGTCAAAGCCTCAGCAGGGCGGTCAGCTCTGACATGTCGTGAAAGACGGTCGCGCCAACGGCGCTAAGGCTTTTGCCATCGTCATGGGCTGCAAAGCCGAAACAGGCCATGCCCGCGTTGCGGGCGGCAAGGCAACCGGTTGGGCTGTCGTCAATCACGGCGCAGTTTTGCGGCTTAACCTTCATCTCGCGGGCGGCGTGCAGGAAAAGATCCGGGGCCGGTTTTGGGGTGCCGAGCGTTTGGCCAGAGAACAGGCGTCCCTGAAAGCGGGCGCGGAAGGCAGGGTGCTGCCCCAGTGTCACCTCCATCTTGCGGTCCGATCCGTTGGAGCCGACGGCATAGGGGATATGGTTCGCATCAAGGCCGTCCAGCACGGCTTCGATCCCGGGGATCAGCGCGGTGCCTTGGGCGAGACGGGCGTAGAGCCGTTCGTAAAAATCCTCGACCCAATCATCCGGGAACGTCGCCCCAAGCGCGCGCGCCTTTAGCCAGACGCCACGGATGGTGCCACCGAGAAAGTCACGCTCCATCCTGTCACGCGGAAGCGTGAGGCCGTGGCGGGACAGGTCGTCGGCGAGCAGGTCGAACGCCGCGGGCTCGCTATCGACCAACACCCCGTCACAATCGAAGATCACAGCGTGAAAGTGGGGGCGCGTCATTCCGGTGCCCGAAGCATCGTGATGATGGTGTCGCCGTATTTGCGTTGGTCAAGCAGGGCGAAGCCCTCGGGCGGCAGGGTGGGGGCGCTTTCCTCCCACACGATAAGCGCGCCGGGGCTGAGCCATTTTCCAGCGACACAGGAGGCGATGGCTTTTTCGCCAAGGCCCATCGCATAGGGTGGGTCGAGGAAGACAAGCGAGTAGCCGGGGCTGCGGTTGTCGCCCATCTTCGTCGCATCGCGACGGTAAATGTCGGTGACGGCCATCGCCCGCGTGAGGTCAATGTTTTTGTGCAAAAGGGCGCGTGCGGCGACGCCATCGTCAACGAAGGTGGCATGAGAAGCGCCACGCGACAGCGCCTCCAGCCCCAGCGCGCCGGTCCCCGCAAAAAGGTCGAGGACACGCGCGCCTGTGACAGGGTTGCCGTAGCCGCCGTTGATCAACAGGTTGAAGATAGACTCGCGCACCCGGTCGGTGGTTGGACGCAGATGCGCGCCCAGATCGCCCTTGCCCACCGAAGCGAGCGTCAGGCCGCGATATTGCCCGCCAATTATCCTCACGCTTTCAGCAGCGCTTTTAGGTTAGTGTCGGGGTCTTCAATCACCTCGGGTGCCGGAGATTTCCCCATCTCGATCAGTCGCTTGCCGATCATATAGGCACGCGCGTCGTTCATCGCGTCCACGGCAAGCAGTGTATCGCCCTTGTAATACCAGAAGGACACCGCCTCGCCGTCGGGCCGGGTGACAATGCGGTCATAGCCGGTGTTGAGGCCCGCGATTTGCAGTTTGACGTCGTATTGGTCGGACCAAAACCACGGCTGCGCGACGTAATCCTTGCCCGCGCCAAGCATGTTTTCCGCGACGATGTCGGCTTGATCAATCGCGTTCCCAACGCTTTCAAGGCGCAGGCGGCCGCCTTTCCACGGGAAAGAGGCGCAATCACCTGCGGCCCAAATCGCGGGGTCGGAGGTGCGGCCTTGGGCATCGGTTTTGATGCCGTTCTCGATGCTCAGACCTGCGGCTTCGGCCACGGCGGTTGATGGGGTAATCCCTACACCAACGATCACGAAATCGACCGGCAGTTCACTGCCGTTTGTCAGTTTCGCGCCCGTAACACGGGTGTCACCGATGAGGCGATCAAGCCCCACGCCCTCAAGGATCTTTACCCCATGCGCCGCGTGAACCTTGCTGAAAAAGGCGGAGGTTTCGGGTGAAGCAACGCGCTGCAGGATGCGGGGTGCCATTTCAACCACGGTCACATCAAGGCCGAGTTTGGCAGCGACCGACGCGGCCTCTAGCCCGATGTAGCCGCCGCCGATGATCACAACGCGGCGGCCAGCGCGAAATTCGGGCTCCATCTGGTCTACATCGGCGAGGGTCCGGACAGTATAGACGCCGTTCAGCGCACCTCCGATGGATGCAGGCAGACGGCGCGGGGTGGACCCGGTGGTCAGCGCAAGCTGCGTGTAGGGAATGACCGCGTCACCGACGGTCACCGTTTTGGCGGCGGTGTCGATGGCCGTCACCGGGTTGCCCAGACGCAGGGTGATTTTGTTCTCGGCGTAGAATTCGTCGGACCGCAGGAACAGACGGTCCAGCGTCATCTCTTTCAGCAGATATTGCTTGGACAACGGAGGGCGTTGATAGGGCGGCACCGGCTCTTCGCCGATCAGCGTCAGGTCGCCAGAATAGCCCAGTGTGCGCAGCTTGGCGACCACTGAGGCCCCGGCTTGTCCCGCCCCAATCACTAGGATTCCCGCCATGTCAGCCTCCGAAATTTGTGGTCGCCTGCCGTGGCGGAGCCTATATGCCATGTTACCGGAAACGCAACGCGCGAGGATTAGTTCAATGACAATTTCTGAAGGGGATCGCCTGCCCGAGGCTACGTTGACCCGCTTGGGCGCAAATGGCCCCGAAACGGTGACGCTTGGCGCCATCACCAAAGGCCGCAAGGTGGTGATTTTTGCGGTGCCGGGCGCTTACACCGGTGTTTGCACGACGGCCCATGTGCCGAGCTTCATCCGCACCAAGGCGAAATTTGATGCCAAGGGCGTTGATGAGGTCGTTTGCCTGTCGGTCAACGATCCCTTCGTGATGGGCGCCTGGGGCGAGTCGACTGGGGCCACCAAGGCGGGGATCAGCATGTTGGGTGATGCGGCGGGCGCGTTGACCAAGGCTATTGGCATGGATTTCGATGCGCCACCCGCGGGCCTGATCGGTCGGTCCAAACGCTATGCTATGTTTGTTGACGACGGCGTGGTGAAGGTCTTGCACCTCGAAGCGTCACCGGGCGTTTGCGAAACCTCGGGCGGAGAGGCGATGCTCGAGGCCATCTAAAGTGGTGGCGAGGGGCCTCAGTGGCCCCTCGCATGGATCTGACACAGGCACTCAATTGGCTGCGTGTGGTCGCGCTGAACTTCGGCCGACCCCGATAGCTTGTCCATGCGTTGGGCGAGCTTTACGTCCAACGCGCTGAGGCCGTTGCAGTCATGCGTGGTCAGCGTCACGTCCACCACGTTGTAAACATTGGTCCATTCCGGGTGATGGTTCAGCTTTTCCGCCACCAGCGCGGCGGCGGACATGAACCCCCATGCCTCGACGAAACTCTTGAACTTCCATACCTTGCGGATCGCATCGCGGCCTTCGACCGGACCCCAGCCGGTTTCGCCAAGGGCGGGCAGGGTCGCGCGGCGGGCGTCTTCGTGAAGGAGTTCTGCCATTGAGTCAGCCTTTCTGGGTCGCAAGGGCGTTGTCCATGTTGTTCGCGCGCGCCAGAGCCGGGCGCATCTTGATGCGATCAAAATAAGCGTGGATGCCGGGAAATTCGGTAAGCGGAGCAGACCGCAGAATCCAACCGATCAATCCGCCCGCATACAGATCTGCCGCAGAGAACCGCTCCCCCGCGAGCCAGGTGTGGGCGGTGACCGCGCCCTCCAACGTATCGAGCGCCCGTTTTAGCGTGCCATAGCCGATCATTCCCTCCTTGTCAGCGGGAACCGCAAAGCCCATCGCATCGTCCACGAACGCATATTCCAACGGACCTGCGACAAAGTACAGCCAGCGGTAGTAGGCACCCTTGTCGGTGCCGACGAGGCCCGCCGCTGGAAACGTCTCGGCGAGGTAGGTCAGGATGGCCGCGACTTCGGTCACCACGGTCTTGCCATGGCGAATTGCCGGAACCTTGCCCATCGGGTTGATTGCAAGGTAGTCGGGTGCCTTCATCGTGGTCGCGAAATCCAGCACGACCGTTTCATAGGGCACGCCGATTTCCTCCAGCATCCAGCGAACCGTGCGGCCGCGTGACTGAGGGTTGGTGTAGAACGTAATCTTATCCGTCATACGCTGGCCTTTCGCTGGTAAGGTTTATTCAGGATGGTCCTGCCGGGGGCCTTTGCGGAAGGGGGCATAGGTCGTCAGCACCTCAATCTCCTCGTCCACGGCGTTCCGCTCTGCCTCAAGATAGCGCGCGATGGCCTTGCGAAAACCAGCATCGGCGATCCAATGCAGCGAATGCACCGGCGTCGGCAGGTAGCCGCGCGCAAGTTTGTGTTCGCCCTGGGCCCCCGCCTCGACCCGTGCAAGGCCATGGGCAAGTGCGTAGTCGATCGCCTGATAATAGCACAATTCGAAATGCAAGCAGGGGTGTTCCTCAATCGAGCCCCAGTAGCGGCCATAAAGGGTATCGCGCCCGATAAAGTTGAGCGCCCCCGCGACCCATTGGCCCTGCCGTTCTGCCATGATGAGCAGGATATCGTCGCGCATAGTTGCGTGCATTTCGTCGAAAAACGCGCGGGTAAGGTAGGGTGTGCCCCATTTGCGGGCGCCGGTATCTTGGTAAAAGCGCCAGAAGGCGTCCCAGTGTTCGGGCTGGATGGCGTCGCCAGTAAGGGCATGGATGGTGCCGCCGAATCCCTGTGCTGTTTCACGCTCCTTGCGGATGGCTTTGCGTTTGCGCGAGGCAAGGCTGTCCAGAAAGGCGGGGAAGTCGCGGTATCCGGGGTTTTGCCAGTGGAACTGCTGGGTGACACGGTGCATCAGTCCCATCGCCACACCAGCGGTGGCTTCCGCCTCGGTGCAGAAAGTGATGTGGAGGGAGGACATGCCACCCTCTGCGGCAAGTTGCACGGCTGCCTGCACGAGCGCTGCCTGCCCTGCGTCAACGCTGTCAGGTCGGGTCAGGAAGCGACGACCGGTAGCCGGCGTGAAAGGCACGGCCATCTGCAATTTGGGATAGTAATGCCCGCCCGCGTTTTCGTAGGCCTGCGCCCAGTTGAAATCGAAGATGTACTCACCTTGGCTATGGCTTTTCGCGTAAAGCGGCGCAACCGCGATCACCTCGCCTGCCCGGCGCGCGACAAGCGGTCGCGAGCGCCAGCCGCTGCGTCCGCCAACCGATTTTGAGCGCTCCAGTGCCGACAAAAAGCGATACGTGGTGAAGGGGTCGATAGGGCGGCCCGTTGCCGCTTCCGGGCAAGCGCAAGCGTCCCAATCTTTTTGCTCAATCTCGGTGACCAGAGAAAGAACGGTGATTTCGATCGTATCGGTCATCGGCAAGTCCATGCTCGGCAGCCGCGCAAAGCTGTGCCGTGCGCGGCGACGGTCAAGAGGGGATCGCTGCGGGATAACTCTCGAACGTAATATTTTGCGCGATCTGCCGGGCCTTAGTCTCCGCCTCGACACTGCGGATGGTCCAGCAAAGGATTGCCGCGCCAGCGGCCTTCAGCGCAGCCACGCGCGGACGGGTAAGGTCCGCCGCTTCATGGCTGATGAAGCTGGCACCGACCCGATCGTAATCTGGGATTGCAGCCAATCGCGTACGGTCGGCGGGTGGAATATCGGGCCAGTCCTGGGCCGGGTAAGAACAGGTGGTCAGCCCGCGCGGCAGGTGAGGCGACACGCGCGCGATCACCGCCATTGAGTGTGGATTGAACGACATCAGAGCAACAGGTCCACTGTAGCCCCGGAGCGTCTTCGCGACGGCTTCCTCCAACGGGCCGACATTCGTTCCGTTGGCCCCGTCCTGATCTTTGATCTCAATCAGTAACGGCACTTGCCCAGCAACCAGATCAAGCACGGCACCCAGCGTCGGAATGGTATCGGTGCTGTCCGTTAGGTGGAGTGCGCCAAGCGCCGCAGCAGTTTTATCGCGGATCGGGCCGGTCTGGTCAGTCAGGCGGTCGAGAGTGTCATCGTGAAAGACCATCGGGACGCCATCCGACGACGGCTGTACGTCAAGCTCGATGCCGTATCCCGCCGCTATGGCCGCCCTGAAAGCCGAGAGAGAATTTTCGCGGCGGCCCGCCGAGCGGTCATGGTAGCCCCGATGCGCGATCGGGGCGGTAAGGAATGTGTCAGGCAACCTGGGCATTAGCGGACCTCGAAAATTCCCTCGATTTCGACGGCGACCCCGAAGGGAAGTGAGGCGGCGGATACAGCAGAACGCGCATGACGGCCCGCCTCGCCGAGGACAGCAACGAGGAAGTCCGACGCGCCGTTAATCACCTTTGGCTGGTCGGTGAAATCGGGTGTCGAGTTGACGAAGCCAGTCAGCTTGATCGCTCGGACAAGATTCGCCAGATCACCTCTGCAGGCGGCGCGCACTTGTGCAAGAAGGCTGATCACGCAGCGTTTTGCAGCCTCGGATCCGTCGGCAATATTGAGATCGGCGCCGAGTTTGCCTTTGATCAATCCATTAGGACCTTGAGAAATCTGACCGGAGACATGGACAATATTGCCCACCCGGACAAAGGGAACGTAATTCGCTGCAGGTGCCGGGGCCTCTGGAAGGGTCACGCCCATTTCTGCAAGACGAGCTTCAATTGATCCAGCCATCGCGCTTCTCCGGTTGTAATGTCCGGGTTAGGTTACTCGCCCGAGAGGCGGACGAAAACCCCCGATCAGCTATCGTGCATCGCCTGATCGAAGTACTCCCTCAGCGGCTTGAGCAGATAGGCGAGCGGCGTATGTTCGCCGGTCTGGATAAATGCCTGCACCGGCATGCCGGGCAAGATCGCTTTGCCGTTAAGCTCGGCTGTCGCGTCCGGACTGAGAACGATTTCCGCCCGGTAGTAAGATTGGCCGGTGCGGTCGTCCTTGAATGCATCGGCGGAAAGATCGCGCAAACGGCCGGTCAGTTCGGGCGCGGTACGTCCGGTGAAGGCGGAGAAATGCAGGCGGACTAACTGGCCCGCAGACACTTCCTCGACGTTAACGGGTGCCACGTGGACGGTGATAAGAAGCGGGCGGTCCTGCGGAACGATGGAAAGCACGGTATCCGCGGCACGGATCACTGAGTGCGCGCGCGTAACCGCCAGCCCGTACACTATCCCGGAAATCGGGGCACGAATTGTCAGGCGACCGATCTTCTTAGTGAGCGCCTGAAGGTGGGCTGTGAGATCCAACTCGCGGCTGGCAAGGTCGCGCAATTGGGTGATCGCGTCCTCGCGTCGCGCCGAGGTCAGTTTCGCGAGGCCGATTTCAAGTTCAATTTTCTTCGCCTCTGCCCCTGCCCGGCTGGCGAGGAGAGAGTTATACGAACCGGTAAGTTTTGCCATGTCGAGTTGAAGCGCTTGAACACGCAACGACTGGCCTAACCCTCTGTCAAACAAAGATTTCTGGTCTGAAAGATCGGTTTTGGTTAGGACGATCTGCGCATTGATCGAGGTCAGTTGTGCGTTAAAACCGTCGATCTCGCTGCCGATCTGGTCGCGCTGTTTCTTCAGTTCGTCGGTTTGTTGTGCAAGCGAAGTCAGCCGCGCCTCAAAAAGGTGGGTTTGCCCTTCGACGAGGTCGTTTATCGTCGGATCTTGAGTGCCAGCCTGCAGAACGTCGGGGGCGAATGTGATCGCGTGCGCGCCGTCGCGTTCGGCGGTGAGTCGATCCGCATGGGCGTGGATGTCATAAAGCTGGCTTCGCATTAGGTCGGCGGACGCCCGCAAATCGGAGCCGTCAAGGACGATCAGGGCATCCCCCGCGCGCACATGTTGCCCCTCGCTAACCAGCACCTGGTCGACCAAGCCGCCGTCCGGGTGTTGGATGATCTGGCGGTTCTGTTCTACCTCGACCACGCCGGGTGCAATTATTGCGCCTGCGAGTTTTGTAGTGACGCTCCATGCACCAAAACCAAAGATCAGCGCAATGAGGCTGAGGTATCCAAGCCAAAGCGGGCCACGCGCGGACCAACGTGGGGTCATGCGACACCCCCCTGATTGGCGCTACGCAGGATATCGGTGTGGTTGCGCACGATCTCGCGAAGAACAGTGTCACGAGGGCCGAAGGCACGACGGGCGCCACCTTCAAGCAGCAACAGCTGATCGCACTCTTGAATCGCGGCGGGTCGGTGGGCCATGACCAACACCGTCTTCCCTGCGGCTTTCATCCGACGGATTGCGGTGTTCAAAGCCTGCGACCCTTCGTTGTCGAGATTGGAGTTCGGCTCGTCCAGGATTAGGATCAGTGGGTCGCCATACATCGCGCGGGCCAACCCGATGCGCTGGATTTGACCACCGGAGAGGCGGCCACCCCCTGCACTGATCCGGGTGTTGTAGGCATCCGGGAGCTCAAGGATCATCTCATGCGCTCCCGCGGCCTGTGCGGCGGCGACTACTGCAGCGCTATCTGGTGATTCGCTAAGACGCGCAATGTTTTCGGCGATGGTCCCATCGAACAGACTTACCCGTTGCGGCAGGTAGCCGATATAACTGGCAAGGATATCGGGATCATAGCTGTCGAGTGCCGCGCCGTCGAGCCGCACCTTGCCGCCGGCCGGTCGCCAGATGCCCGTCAGCGTGCGCGCCAGAGTTGACTTTCCCGAAGCTGAGGAGCCGATCACCCCAAGTGCGGTTCCCGGTTCTAGCCTGAACGACAACATTCGCAGCGCGGCTTGATGTTCGCCTGGCGGAATGACGGTAACATGTTGAACTTCCAGAATTGCGCGCGGCCGTGGCATGGCAAGATGCGATTGGGCCGGTGGCGCGGCGTCCAGCAGTTCCTGTAGGCGCGACCAGCCGAGTTGACCGCGTTGCACCACCGTCCATTGGCTGATCGCCGTTTCGATCGGGGCAAGGGCGCGGCTGAGAAGGACCGAACCCGCAATCATTGCCCCCGCCGACATCATGCCACGCAATACCAGAAGCGCCCCCATTCCGAGCATTGCGGACTGAAGAAACAGCCGCAGTGTCTTTGATAGGGTGGCGAAGGCGCCGCCACGGTCACCGGCTTGCAAACTGTTGGTCTGCGCCTCAATCCGTGCGATCTGCCAGCGGTCGAACCCGGATTGGCGCATACCGAGGCTTTGCACTAGTTCCGCCTCTCCCTTAAGCTGTTCGGAGATGTGTTCAGCGTTGAAGGCGGCATATGCGGTTCGCGTTATTGGAGCGCGCGTCGCGATCTTGTTCAGCAGGGTGATGGCGATAAGCAAGCCGCCGCCGGCTACGGCCAAGAGGCCAAGATAGGGGTGGAACACGAAAATCGCCGCAACGAAAACCGGTGTCCACGGGATGTCGAACACGGCGAGCAAAACTGGGGAGGCAAGCATGTGCTGCACCGCCTCGAGGTCTCGCTGGGCGGCGCGTGCAATGGGGTCGCCGGGTTGGTCGATCAAGCGCTGCATCGTGGCGGCGAACACACGGCGGTCCATGCGATCCTGAAAGCGCGCGGCTAGGCGCGACATAACGCGACTGCGCGCGTGGTCCAAAAGTCCCATGATGAGGACGAAGAAGGCCAGAAGACCCGTCAGGGCGACCAGCGTCGGCTCTGATCCGCTGGGAATAACGCGGTCGTAGACCTGCAACATGTAGAGCGGGCCGCTGAGCATCAGGACGTTCACCACCACGCTAAATGCGATGACAGCGGGAATCAGGGCCCAACTTTCCGTGGCGGCGGCCCAGAGTTCGGTACGTCCTGGCGCGGATATGTGTTGCAAATCTGATCCTTTCCGGCCGAAATTGCTTCGGAAGCCTTCGCGTGGCCGATGCAAAGGCCTGCGAAGCGGTTGTGTTAGGGGGGTTGCAACACTAGATCAGGGGTGCGCCGGGAAAACGCATGAGATTAGTGGCAACTCGTTTGGACATATGGCTCTATGATTCGTAATATTTCGTTTCCGACTCCGGCAATTCGTACGCGCTCTGTGTCGCGCCTTCTGGCGGCGGTCGTCTTGGTCGGAACTGTTGCGTCGTGTGCCGCCCCGAATGGCAAGCAGTTCAACGATCCTTATGAAGCGCAGAACCGCGCTAACCACGCGGCCAACATCGCGCTTGACGCCGCGCTGGTTCGCCCCGCGTCGCAGGCCTATGGGGCGGTCCTGCCGGCCCCGGTCCGGAGTGGGGTCGGTAACTTTGCGAGCAACCTTTCGCTGCCGAGCTATGTGCTGAACGACCTCCTGCAGTTGAAGGTTGCGGATGCCGGCGCCAATACCTTGCGGTTTGCGTTCAATACCATCTTCGGTATTGGCGGCATTTTCGATCCTGCGGGCGCACTTGGGCTGCATGAAAAGCGCAACGACTTTGGTGAAACGCTGTATGTGTGGGGCGTTCGCGAGGGTGCTTATATTGAGGCGCCGCTTTTGGGTCCGACGACCGAGCGCGATCTTGTCGGTAAGGTCGTAGATGTCCTGGCGGATCCCGTCGGCTTAGCGGTGCCAAGCAAGCTGCGCTATGTGCCGACCGGTATGGAAATCGCCTCAAAATTGGGTGAGCGCTACAAATTTACCGGCACCTTCGACTCGATCCTTCACGACAGTGCGGATAGTTATGCGCAGGAACGCCTGCTGTTTCTTGAAAAGCGGCACTATGATCTGGGGCAGAAATCCCCTTCTGCCACTTATGACCCATATGAGGATCCCTATGGCAAATGACATCTCGCGCCGCCACATGATCGCCGGAATGGCGTCGGGCGTCGCTTTCGTGACTTTGGCTCAGCCCGCAGCGGCGCTTGACGTGAATACCGCGCGAAAGTTGATCGACAGCCTTGTTGCCGAGATCAACCGGATCATCAACTCTGGCGAAAGCCAGCAGCAGATGTTCGTTGATTTTGAGAAGGTATTTGTAAAATACTCCGATGTTGCGGTCATCGCCCGTTCGGCATTGGGCGTCGCAGCACGCTCGGCTACGCCCGCGCAGATGCAGGCCTTCACGCAGGCGTTCCAAGGCTATATCTCGCGCAAATATGGGCGCCGGTTCCGCGAATTTATCGGTGGTAAGATCGAGGTGACCGACGCTCATCCGGTCAATGGCTTCTATGAGGTCGTATCGACCGCGACGTTGCGCGGTGAAGCGCCGTTCGACTTGCGCTGGGATGTGTCAAGCAAGAGCGGCCGCGACCTGTTCTTTAACATCATCATTGAGGGTGTGAACCTGTTGGCGACAGAGCGCACCGAAATCGGCGCGATGCTGGATAATCATCATGGTGATATCAATGCATTGATTGCGGAGCTGAAAGTTTCTGGCTGAGGCTGACCAACACGACACGCTGCGGGGGCGCCATTGGCGCCCCTTTGCATTCGGGGTCGGTCAGTTGTTGCCGGTGAATGCGCCCATTACACTTTGCAGAACACGTTCAGCCAGCGTGCTGTTTTGGGCTCCGGACGCAGGTTGCGCCGGGGCTGACGGGTGGCCGGGATCCGGCATAATCATCGGTAGAGGGCTAACCGGCACCCCCTTATCAACGTTAACCATTGTCGCATGCCAGATATCAGCAGGCAGGCCTCCGCCGGTGGTGCCAGTGAGTGGCGTATTGTCATCGTTGCCAAGCCAGACGCCAGTAACATAGTCAGCGGTAAAGCCGATGAACCATGCGTCACGCGCTTCCTGCGTCGTGCCGGTCTTGCCTGCCGCCTGCCTGTCGGGCAGTTTTGCGCGCACGCCCGTGCCGCTTTCGATCACTTGGTTCATCATATAGATCAGCTCTTTCGCAGAGTGTTCAGCGATTACACGCTCGCCAATGCCGCCGACCTTTCCGACCAGAGGGCTGGGGTCGCCTTTCAATGTCAGCTCTTCCAACCCATAGGGAGTGACAGACGATCCGCCATTCAGGATGCCCGCATAGGCGCCTGTCATATCTAACAACGTTACCTCGGAAACCCCGAGCGCAAGGGCGGGGCCCGCCGCAAGCTCGCTATGAACCCCAAAGTCAGAGGCAACCTTGCGAACCGCATCGCGTCCCACCAGTTCCGAAATCTTCACCGCAGGGACGTTGAGCGATAGTTTCAGTGCGGTGGTCAGAGTGACAGTGCCTTTGTAATCACGCTCGTAATCTTTGGGCGACCAGGGGCCAGATCCTTTGATGTTGATCGTCAGGGGGGCGTCGATCACGGTGTCGTCCGGGCTCATCCCCTTGTCCAGGGCGGCCGCGTAGACAAAGGGCTTAAACGCCGATCCGGTCTGGCGCAGCGCCTGCGTCGCACGGTTGAATGCGCCGGAAACCTGTGTTTTGCGGCCGCCGATCATCGCGCGTACGGCGCCGTCAGGCGACATTACCACAACGGCGGCCTGCACCTTCGAGCCGTCCTTCAGCTTGCTTTCAAAGACGTCCCGCAACGCGCTTTCCGCGGCGGTCTGGATGCGCTGGTCGAGCGTCGTTTTGATAATCACATCCTCGGTGGTGTCCGATGTCAGAAAGCTGGGCGCGCTTTCCATGACCCAATCGGCGAAGTAACCACCAGCGCGGGCGGCGGCTGCGTCAGAAAGAACGGCCGGATGGGCATGGGCATCCTGAGCCTGCGCCAAGGTCAGATAGCCCTGTTCGGCCATCAGATCGATGATGACGTTCGCCCGCTCTTGCGCGCGCGCAAGGTTATTTGTCGGCGCGTAGTAAGACGGTGCCTTTAGCAGCCCCGCCAGCATCGCCGCCTCTGCGGGCGTCACCTCGCTCGCATGTTTGGCAAAATAGCGTTCGGCAGCCGCCTCGAAACCGCGGGTGCCTGCACCAAGATAGGCACGGTTCAGATACACGGTCAGAATTTGATTCTTGGTGTATTTCAGCTCCATCGCCAGCGCATACGGCACTTCTTCAACCTTGCGCCCGAGGGTGGAGCGTCGGCAATCCGCCTCGTAATCACTTTCAGTTGGCCAGATCTTTTTATCGTAGGGGCGGCCTAGGCAAAGTATCTTGGCAGTCTGCTGTGTGATGGTGGACCCGCCGTTGCCAGAGAAGGGGCTGCGTCCGGCGCGCATGTTGATGAACATGGCGCCCAGGATGCCGCGGGGCGAAACGCCGAAGTGGTGGTAAAATCGGCGATCTTCGGTCGCGATGATGGCGTCGCGCAGATACGGCGAGACTTTGTTGGCATTGATGTCGCCGCCGAAGGTTTCGCCGCGCCAAGCGAAGGGCGTTCCATGATCGTCTAGCAGTGTGACAGAGCCACGGGTGCGGTCGTCCAGAAGGGTTTTGACCGGTGGTAGCGTGGAGTAGAAATAGAGCGTGGCGATGCACAGGATCAGCGCGCCGACAACGCCCAATCGCCAGCCGATACCCCAGATAATCCGGAATATGCGGTGCAGAAGCAGTGAGACGAACCGAGTAAGAATGTTGCCCTGCCGCGGAGCCTTGCGCGGGCTCCGTGGCTTGGTTGGCGGCTTGCGGCCGCCGCCGGATCTAGTCCCACTCTTCGGCGCCGACACCCGTCGGTCCGCCACCAATGGTGGCCGTTTCGGTCCGCTTCCGCTCATGCCTGGTCTTGCCCGATGCCTTGTCCTGTTTGATCGCAGGATGCCTATTTTGCGGCCACCATAGCCTGAGGCGGAGCAAATGTGGAGCGTGAAGCTCATCCGATTCGGTTCAGATACCGCTTATATTTTAATCTAAACTCCACGTTTGTGCAAAAATTGTGCATAAGCTTCGGGTTTGAGGGTCATTTGTTGCGCCCGAGATATTGTGCTGCACCTGCGAAGGCGCATTGCTTGGGCCGTGGGCACCGAACTGGGCCACCTGCCAATCGGAAGGGTAACGACGTGAAACTCATCATAGCAGCAATCAAGCCGTTCAAGCTGGAGGAGGTCCGCGAAGCGCTGACCTCTATCGGCGTGCGCGGCATGATGGTGACCGAGATCAAGGGCTTCGGCTCGCAGTCCGGACACACTGAAATCTATCGCGGCGCGGAATACGCCGTGAATTTCGTGCCGAAGGTCAAACTGGAAATCGTGGTGGCGGACGGTCTGGCTGACCAAGTCGTCGAAACGATCCTCAAGACCGCGAAGACCGACAAAATCGGCGACGGCAAGATCTTCGTGCTCGACGTGGACCAGGCGGTGCGCGTCCGGACCGGCGAAACCAACGACGACGCGCTGTGACGCGACGGTTCAGGGGAAAGAGATAGGGACATGTCAAACTTCAAGAAAGTAATGGGCCTGGCCGCGCTTGCCGCGGCGACCGCGCTGCCTGCGCTGGCTGACACCGCACCGGCGGTCGCCAACAGCGGCGATACCGCCTGGATGATGACCTCTAGCGCGTTGGTCTTGTTCATGACGTTGCCCGGTCTGGCACTGTTCTATGGCGGCCTTGTGCGCACCAAGAACATGCTGTCGGTGCTGATGCAATGTACGCTGATTACTGCGATGGTGATGGTGGTTTGGGTGCTCTACGGCTACTCGATGGCCTTCGGTCCCAGCCTGTCGCCCTACTGGGGGGGGCTCGATAAGGCCTTTCTCGCTGGCGTGAACCAGACCTCGCTGAGCGGCACGATCCCGGAATACGTCTTTGCCGTGTTCCAAATGACCTTTGCCGTCATCACCCCCGCGCTGATCATCGGTTCCTTCGCCGAGCGCATCAAGTTTTCCTCGCTTCTGGTGTTCATCCTGCTTTGGGTGACCCTCGTTTATTTCCCGATTGCCCACATGGTTTGGGGCGTCACGACGCCAGCTGTTGACGCGGCAGGCAAGGCCATTCTCGATGCGGCTGGCAAAGCCACGACCGTCGGTGGTGGTTTGTTCTTCAACATGGGTGCGATGGACTTTGCCGGCGGCACCGTGGTCCATATCAACGCTGGTATCGCTGCCTTCATCGGTGCGCTGGTGATCGGCCCGCGCGTCGGCTTTGGCAAGGATAACATGGCGCCCCACTCGATGACGCTGACCATGGTCGGCGCCTCGATCCTGTGGGTTGGCTGGTTCGGTTTCAACGCGGGCTCGGCGCTGACCTCGGGCGGGCTCGCGGGCCTCGCGATGATCAACACCTTCGTTGCCACCGCTGCTGCGATCCTCAGCTGGTCGGCGATCGAGGGCTTGACCCGCGGTAAGGCGTCCATGCTGGGTGCTGCTTCGGGTATGGTTGCTGGCTTGGTTGCTATCACCCCGGCCTGTGGCTTTGTCGGTCCGATGGGAGCCGTGATCCTGGGCTTTGTCGTCTCGCCGATCTGCTACTTCTTCGTCACCACGGTGAAGTCGAAGTTTGGTTATGACGACAGCCTCGACGTGTTCGGCGTGCACTGCGTTGGCGGGATTACCGGCGCTTTGATGACCGGCATCCTTGCTTCGGACGCCTTCGGTGGTGTGGGCTATGCCGCGAATGCAGGCTCGATGGGCGCTCAGGAGATGGTGCAACTTGAGGCCGTCCTGACCACGATCGTCTGGTGTGGCGTAGTGTCGTTCATCCTCTACAAGGTGATTGACATGGTCATGGGCCTGCGCGTCTCGACCGAGGCGGAGCGGGAAGGTCTTGACCTGAGCTCGCACGGTGAAGCCGCGTACCACGGCTGATTTGCGAAGCCGAAAAACGAAACCGGCGGGGAGCAATCCTCGCCGGTTTTCATTTGGAGGGGTGCTCAGGGGGGCGTTGCGTTAGGGGATCGGCATCTGGGGCTCGATGCGCGTTCGGCCTTGGCAGGAACCGCTTGGCCGCGTCGCCGTTGGTGTGTTCGTGCGCCGCCATTCAACGGCGCAAGACAACTTGGCAAGGTCTTCGCGACACTAGCTTACCGCGTCCCTTGCTGCAGCGTGGTCCAGATCGCGACCGTAGATTGGCCGGGTCAGAATGAAGCCGATCGTGGCGAGCAAACTGGCCAAGGGCACGATCGCCAGCGCGGTCGACAGCCCGAACGCGTCGGACAGCATTCCCGACACCACGGGGCCAGCGGCAAAACCGGTCAAGACCTGGATCAACGTGCCGATCGCGACGGTTGTCGAGCGCACGGCTGGCAATGCCACATCCATTGCCGAGGCGGAGACCGTGCCGATTGTTCCACCCAGAAAGATCGCCCCGAACACCAGCGTGCCATATTGCGCCGGGCCCGGGCTTAGGAAATTGAACGCAAAGCCCAGAACGACGAACGTCATGAAGGTCGTGAAGGACATGACACTGTATTTGGCGGTCTTGTTCTTACGGCTCATCCGGTCGGCGACCGCTCCCCACAGCATCGCTCCCACCGTGGTCGCTATCAGAATGATCGCGGTGCGCATGGCCGCCTTGTCGGTCGGGAGATTGTAAGACCGGTGCATGAAGCTTGGCAGCCAAGCCACCATGGTCGAGAACACGAAGTACTGGAAACCGTTGCAGAGAAACACTGTGATGGTCGAGGGCGTCTTGAGGATCTGGCGCAGGATTGGCCCGGCGCCGCCGAGCGGCTTGAAGCCTGTGGTTCGTTTGGGTGCCAGCTTGGGGGCCTTGTAGTCGCGCACAAAGAAGAACAGGACGGCCAGGATCAGGCCGGGAACGCCGACAATCCCGAAGGCGGAATGCCAACCCAAATGGCGCGTGATAACCCCGCCAAGTATGACCCCACCGATCGCGCCTACCACCGCGCCCGCCTGTAGCGAAGCCAGAATGAACGCGCGCATCCGCGACGGGAACAACGTGGCCAATAGCGCGGTGCCAACAGCGCCATAGCCCGCCTCGCCGATGCCCACGATGCCGCGCAGCGATACCAGTTGGAAATAGTTCACGGCATAGCCACAGGCAATGGTTGCGAGGCTCCAGACGATGGCCATCAGGGCAATGCACTTCACCCGGCTCCATCGGTCGGCAAGGATGGCGACCGGCAGCGACATGATCGCCACTGTCAGCGAGACGACCGAAACCAGTGCGCCCAGTTGCGTGTCGCTGAGCACCCACTCGGTCTTGATGTCGGGCAGCATCGAAACGACGATTTGCCGGTCTACATAGTCAAATACGTTCAGCAGAAAAGTCAGCGCGAAGGCAATCCATGCTGCCGATTTCGCACCCTGATAGTCATGGTCTCTGCCTACGCGCGCGTCGGCACTCTGAATGCTCATCCTGTGGTCTCCCATCCACGTGCAGTCGTCTTTCATCAGCAGAGCCCGCGCCCTCTTCCCTCCACGCGGGATCAACCTGTCGATCTTGGTCTGCCGCCTCGGTCGCCCTTCCCGCTACGGCATCGACGCGGTCGGTGGTTCCGGTCATCCTTTCGCGCCAGAGCCACCGTGTGGAAGTTTTGGGTTTTGTCGAGGAAAAGGTCGCGGCCCGACCTAACGACGCCACGTAAGACCGCCAATCCTCGCCGCCACTTTGGTGTGGCGACCGTTGCGCATGACGCCAAGGGGCGCGATGTCAGCCACGAAGCTGTGTCCGTCCGTCACCGAAATCGGCGGCAAAACCGGTGCGGCAATCTCAGTTCCAGTCATCCGATCCTCGTCAGATCGCGCAGGAAGATCGGCCGTATCGCGAGGACGGCAATCGCCGACAGCAGGCTGAAGACCGGCACAATCCCAAGGGCCGTGGCGAGGCCGAGATGGTCCGACAGGATGCCGGTGGCCGCTGGCCCGGCCGCCAGACCAAGCAAATTCTGGACCAAGGCGCCGACCGCGAGCGCTGTTGCGCGGATGCCTGGATGCACCACCTCGACCGTCAGCGCGCTGGTGGTTCCAAGTGTGCCGCCCATGAACAAACCGCCCAGCACGATCACGCTGTATTGAACCGGGCCGGGAGCCAGAAAGTTGAAGGCAACCGTGAAGGTCGCGAAGGTCAGGAAGGTTGTGGCAGCAAGGACATCGAATTTCCGGCCCGGCGCTTTACGGCTGATACTGTCGGCGATAAGCCCCATCAGAATCGCGCCGATGCTGCTGGCAACCAGCACAAGGACCGTGCGCACCGAGGCCTTGTCGGTGGCAAGCCCATAGGACCGGTTCATGAAGCTGGGCAGCCAGGAAACCATGGCGGCGAGGACAAAAAGTTGCAGCGCATTGCCGACGTAAAGCAGGATCGCAGAGGGCGTCTGCGTCAGCGCCCGCCCCATCGCGACGAGACTTGTCAGAGGCGAACGGTGGGCCGCCGCCTTACGCAGCTCAACGGTCTTATAATCCGGCACCAGAAAATACAGCAGCGCCAGAACAAGACCGGGGGCGCCGACAATGCCAAAGGCCGAGTGCCAGTCGTAATTTTTTGCAATGTAGCCGCCAACCAGGACGCCGCCGATGGAGCCGAGCAGGGCCGCGGCATTGAAGGCGGACAGCAAGAACGCCCGCATCTGGGCTGGAAAGAGCGTTGACAGAAGGGCAATACCAACCGGGCCGTAAGCTGCCTCGCCCACACCCACCAATCCGCGCATCGTCAGCAACTGCGCGTAGCTGGTGGCATAGCCGCAGGCGATCGTTGCCACGCACCACAGCAAGGCCATCGCGGCAATGCATTTTACCCGGCTCCAGCGGTCGGCAAGGATTGAAATCGGAATCGCCAACACCGCAACGGTTACCATCACGACAGAGATTATCATGCCAAGCTGGGTGTCACTGAGGTTCCAGTCGACCTTGATCGCCGGCAGCATCGAGGTGACGACCTGCCGGTCGACGAAATCGAAGATGTATAGCGCGAAAGTCAGGGCGAAGGTGGCCCAAGCCACCGACTTTCGGCCCAAGAACCCCTGACGCATGTTGGCATGCGCTCCGTCGAGTTGAATTGTCATTCCGCGGCCTCCCCTGCCACCTGCTTTGCGGATTTGCCGGGCCGCCTCTTCGGTGCGGTCACAGGCTTGGCAACGGACGATCTGGCCCCGCTACGTTTTGATCCGGACGCCCTGGCGCCAGCAATCCTACGGTATCGGGACGGCTGGCGGTGTCTGTCAATTTGACGACAATTCACGCAGTTGGGCGGCTCTGTCCGGTTTGGGTCGCGCGGCGACGGGCGCGCATGTGCGGTTGTAGGGATGGGGGTTCTTCGTTAGAATCCGCACCGATAGAGCAGAGCGCGTCCCGTTCTGACTGACGGCCGCAAGCGCAACACCAGAGCTGCTGGTGCAAATGGACTTTTCTGCGGAGCACCCGATGACCCGAACAAAACGGCCCCTCGGTATCGTGACGATGGTCTATCGGGACTATTTCTTTCTGGAGCGCTGGTACAAATACTATGCGGCGCAGGTTCCGCCCGAGGATCTGTTCGTCTTCAGCCACGGCAACGATCCAGAGCATCACCGGATTGCCCCGGGCGCCAACATTATAAACGTTCCGCGCAGCGAGACGATGTTCAAGTTCGATCTGCGGCGCTGGCGGATGATGAGCCAGTTTGCTAGCGGGATGCTTGAATTCTACGACTGGATGATCGTAGCCGATGTGGACGAGATCATGGTCGTCGATCCGGTCGCCGCGCCGGATATCGTGTCTTACATCGATGCGACTTACGCCGGCAAACCTGACGGCCCGAAGAATATTGCCCCCTTCGCGCTGGAACTGATGCACGTCCCGTCAGAGGAGCCGCTGCCACTGGCGCCGGACGCGACCATTCTGTCGCGCCGACGGATATTCAGGCCGAGCCGGGTCTATAGCAAGCCCTGCCTGATTGGCGCGCCAGCGATTTTCGGGCCCGGCGGGCACCGCAACAATCTGGGGCCGCGCCATCTGTCGCCAGATCTCTACCTTTTGCACCTGCGGTTTTGCGATGTCGATTTGATGAAGTCGAATGCCAAATTGCGCAAAGAGATCGTCGACCAGTCACGGGTCGCGGGGCAGGAGGACTCTGCGCCGCATCCGTGGGAAAGCCTGATGGAAAATTATCTGGACGGCGTAGGCAACTATGAATTGGGCGGTGAAGATGTGGTGCTGAAAAAGTTCCGGCGCGCGATGCTGCGGCAGACCGAAAAGCACCCCGGCCAATTCATTTGGGGGCCGGCGAAAAACGCGACCCTCTACCGCATTCCAGAGCGCTTCGCAGGTGTGTTTTGACCGCCCAACCCCCCAACCTGCCCCGCCCGTTTTCCGCGATGACCAAGCCGATGGGGCCACGCTGCAACATTGATTGCAGCTATTGCTACTATCTTGAAAAGGAAGAGCTTTACCCCGAAGAGAGCAAATTCCGCATGTCGGCTGCGGTGCTTGAAACCTACACGCGGGAGCTTATCAGCGCTGGTCTGGCGGCGGGTCAGCGGGAAATATCCTTTGCCTGGCACGGGGGCGAGCCGACGCTGGTGGGGCTAGGTTTCTTCGAGCGGGCGGTCGAGCTGCAGCGCCAATACGCGCCGCCGGGCACCACAATCGTCAATACGCTTCAGACCAACGGCATGCTGGTTGATGACACATGGGCGGAATTTTTTGCGCGGGAAAGGTTCCTGATCGGGCTTAGCGTTGATGGGCCAAAACATCTTCACGACAGATTTCGGCGCGACCGCGCGGGGCGGCCAACCTACGACGCTGTGATGCGTGGGCTTGACGCCCTTCGCCGCCATTCGGTGGAATTCAACGTGTTGACCGCGATCCACCACGGCAATGTCAGCCGCGGAAAGGACCTTTACCGTTTCCTGCGCGAGCTTGGCACGAACTATATCCAATTCATCCCGGTGGTGGAGCGGAAGCTGGCCACGGGCAGCTTGTCAGGCCCGCCCGAGGCTGGGCAGGCCTCCGATGCGCAGGTTGCGGACTGGAGCGTCAGCCCAAGGGCCTATGGCAAGTTTTTGTGTGATGTCTTCGACATCTGGTATCGGCAGGATGTAGGCCGCATCTCTGTGCAATTCTTCGAGAACCAGTTGTTTCTGTGGAGCGGCCTTCCCGCGTCGCTGTGCGTCTTTGCCGAAACCTGTGGGGCCGGGCTGGCGGTGGAGCATAACGGGGATGTCTATGCCTGCGACCACTACGTCTATCCGGAATACCTGCTGGGAAATCTGATGGAGACCCCGCTAAGCTCTCTCGCATGGTCCAGCCGCATGGAAACCTTTGGCAACGACAAGCGGGACAAACTGACGGCGCAATGCCAGCGCTGCAAATTCAGATTTGCGTGCCACGGGGGATGCCCGAAGCATCGCATCCTTAAGTCGGAAGACGGCGAACCAGGGCACAATTACTTTTGCGTCTCTTACACCATGTTCTTCCGGCACGCGTCAGAGCGGCTGAAGGAGCTTATTCTAAGGCGATGACGGACTCGGCGCCCGTCTTGGTCAAATCCATGCCGCTTTCACGAGCGCTTTCGACAAGCGCCGCGTAGAGTGCGGGGAACTCTGGTTGAGAGGGGCCCAAGTCGTGCAGTTGCCAGTAATCGGTTCTGAGATCGAAAAGCTGGAAACTGCCATCGCCATAGCGGATCAGCCGGAAGTGTCCGGCACGAATGGAGATGACGTTCTCGGTCAGCGTAGGCACAACCCTTGACGGATCGCTGCCCCCCTCGACCAGAGGCCGCACGGATTTGCCGAAGCAATGGGTCAGCGGCGGGACCTCGGCGTAGTCCAGAATTGTGGGGCCGACGTCGATCAGCGCAATCGGATCAAAGACCTCGCGCGGCGTGGGACTGGCGGGGTCGTGAACGATGAACGGCACACCGGCGACCTGCTCCCACGGCGTGGTCTTTTTGTAACGGTTGAGGTTGCCAAGCTGAAATCCGTGGTCGGCGATGATGATGACGATGGTGTTGTCGGCGTGCTTTGACGCCTTGAGCGCGTCCCAGACGCGGCCAATGTGATAGTCACCGTGCGAGAATGCCGAGAAGTAATTTCTGACGCTGCGCCGCCACCAAACGATTTTCGCCGGATTGGCGTTGGTCGGAAAGTTCGCCTCGGCATAGGCGTTGGGAGTGTAGCCGCCAGCCCAGTCTGCGGGCGGATTGAAGTCTCCGGGCCGGTACATTTCCTTGAACCGCACTGGCGTTATATTCGGGCCATGCGGGCTATACAGTCCGATTTCCCGATAAAATGGCACCTCGCTGTCGTAGTCGTTGAAGAAGGCAATCGCGGATTCTGACGACTTGTAGTCGTGATAGGTCACGTCGTCTTTTTCGTCGATCGTGCTCCAGCCCGAACGGTGGCCGCCAAATTTGCGTTTCTCGACGCCCGGCGGCAGCGACATGTCATTGCCGAAATTCTTCGGCCGGTCGGAATAGAGGACGTTGTGCACCGGCTTTTCCAGTGGCTTGTAGCCGTGATGGACCTTCCCCCCGGAGGAGCAGAAGTAGCCCGCGCTTTTCAGCCGGTATTGCCACGAGTCTTTCAGCGCCGCCGGGTCGGACATCCAACTCAGCGCGTCGGCATTTTGAAAAATGCCGCTTTGATGTGGCATTTTGGCGGACATGAAACTGGCACGTGACGGGCCGCAGATTGGTGCCTGACAATAGGCCGCGCGGAATGCGGTTGACTGTGCGCAGATCCGATCGAGGTTGGGAGTAATAAGCTTGGCGCCGAAGGCTGTTTTGTAGTTCCAGTAGGCGGCGGCATCGTCCATGCATATCAAGACTATATTTTTCCGACGCGCATCCACTGATAAACCCATTGCTGCAAAACTGCTTGGACTCCCATAGACAATAGGGCCCCCCTTTGTCCAGCGAGCCTTGGGTGGAACGCGGGCAGCGATGTGGTGCGCTTGTCGCGGATTTGGCTGCATGGTAACGTGCGGCTCGGGTAGTAAACGGTGGTACCAAGCGGGACGATGCTGCTCTGCGGCGCCATGCGCCGTGTGATGTGTAAAGGAGTAGTACCATGTCCGCCATGAGCGACGTCGCCCTCGTCAATATTCAGGTATTTGCGCCGGAGGCGATCGCTGCGGCGAAGGCTGACGGTAGCTATGCCGCCAAGACGCAAGCCGATCGGCGCTATTTCATCTGGCAGGGCCCACTTCAGACCATCCCGGTTGGCACCGAGAAGGATCCGGTGGCCTTTGCCCAGGAATTGCGTCGGGCGCTGCCGCTGGTGAATACGTTGCGCCTGCCGTTCAACGCGAATTCGTTCAACGCCGACTTCAGCCTTGATCCCCGCTACGAAGCATTTTTGGCTGAAGCGGTCCGGCAGAAGTTCCGCATCCTTTTTGTTTACATGGATGGGGAAGGTCAGCGCTATGGCAGCGTTGGCGACAGCCGCAACGCGAGTGCGGACGACATTCGCAAGGCGTTGCAGGGCGAAATTCTGGACCGTGCGAAGGCGAGCTTTGGCCACTTGCTCGACTGGCTGGACCGGCACCCCGACGTCAACGCAGCAACTTGGGGGCTGGAACTGATGAACGAGCCCGCCTCATTCAAGATCGGGATGGGGCGGCTTCCGAAGTCTGATGTCGAAGGGCGTGCCGGGTTTGTGCAGCTTTATGCGACGACGATGGTCACGCTAGGCCAAGCCGTCCAGCGCCGCTGGCACGGCTCTGTTCTGGTTGGCGGCTTTGCCTATTCTGCACTGTTCAACATTCTTGCCGAGACCCGCATGCCCGACGGCACCACCGCACTCGACACGATCCGTCGCGGCATCGGTCCAAAGCTGGTCTGGTCGTCGCACCTCTATCCGGGCTGGGCGGGCACCGGACGTGCAACTGACGTGGCATCCCTGAGTGCCGTGCTGACCCAGAATTATCGGGTGCTTGGGAACGACAATATCCTCGTCACCGAGACTAATCTGGGCGATGTATTCAACCCGTTCGCAAAGGACCGGAGCCAGACTCTGTTCGCCGAAAGTTATGAGTGGTTTGCCGATCACGGCATCGGATTGGGCTGGTGGCCCGGCCTGCAGAACGGACAGGCCGCTTTTGCCGCAGTAGGAAGCGACGGAACACTGTCGTTCAACAACCTTTCGGCGTACGCGGCGGGCATGAACGGATTTACACTGGGCCAGGATGCGGCTGGCACGGTCGCGTCGATGCCGCTGACCCTGCTGCCGGGCCGCGCCCGCATCGAACGCACCGATCCCGCCTATATTTTGGACAAGCAACGCGAGGATCATGTGCAGGGGCTGGCCCTCGCCGTCGGGCGGGCTGGCAACGACGTTTTGACCGGCTCCGCTAACGCCGACAACCTGCTTTACGGCGGCCCGGGACAGGACCGCATAACGGGCGCGGGCCCGCACGACTATCTTTTCGGTCAAGACGGCAACGATACCCTGTCCTCAGGTCCGGGCGATGTGTCGCTGTTTGGCGGCCGAGGCGACGATCTGCTGATCGCTGCGGGACAGTACGACTCGCTGACCGGAGGGCCGGGGAAGGACCGGTTCTCGATCGCGCCGCTTGCGCGCACAGTGGTCACCGATTTTAACCCGGCAGAGGGTGACACGATAGATTTCCAGGGGCAATACAAGACCCTCGCTGACCTTCTCGCCAGGACCTCGACGATCGACTACACCGGTAACGGCGGCAAAGATCTGATCGTTTGGCACGGGCAAGCTGGCTATACTGTCTTTCTGAACATGGGCAACCGGCTGGAGGATTTCGTTTCGGCGCTTGCGGAATTTCCCGGCAAAAATCCGCTACCGCCCGCCAACAAGATCGGCACGATCACAGGCACCCCATTCTCGCCGACGGCCGCAATCGCCGCCGATAGCACGCGGCCTCCGAAGAAGAGCAAGGTGCCGCGGAAGTAGGCGCGTCTGGGAGCCGATCCCGTGGGAGGCACGAGTGCTGAGGCGCGCCGCCTACGGGATCGGATCCGCCCGGATCCGGCCGGGTTGCCCTTGACTGGACATTGGATTGCGCACACTTCTGGCGCGGTCGGCGGGGCGGGGGGCGGAACGCCCCTTGGGTGAAATCTTGTGGTAGCGGGAATTGGTGCGCGTATGCTCAAACTGTTCGATGGCGATCGTGTGTCTGTTTTGATTGATCTGCTGAAACCCGCACGGCGGACGCGGATCGTGGATGTGGGCGCCAACCCGGGCAACGAGGCGGCCTACACAGCATTGCTTAATCTCGGGCAGGCAGAGGTCTGGGGTTTCGAGCCGGACGCCCGCTCCTTTGCAGAGCTGACCGACACTGACACCGCGCATTTCTTGCCCTGGGCGGTGGGCGACGGCAGCACCCGCGTCTTTCACATCAACACGTCGCCATTCTTTTCGTCCGTGTTGCCGCCTGACATGGCGACGATCAAATTGATCGGAAAGTTTCGCCGTGCAACCCAGCCGGTTGAAAGCGTGTCGCTAACGACGGTCCGGCTTGACGACATGGAAAGCCTACCCGAGTTCGACCTGTTGAAGATCGACGTTCAGGGCGCTGAGGTTATGGTCTTCGAAGGCGCCAAGGCGAAGCTTGCCCAGGCTGTTGCCGTCATCTCTGAAGTTGCGATGATCCCATTGTATGAGGATCAGCCCCTGCTAGACGCCCAGATGGCCGAACTGCGCAAGAGTGGGTTGGAGTTCTACAAGTTCCTTTTCATGAAGGGCATTCCGGTTAGAACGAACCAAAAGGTTCAACTAAAAAGGCGCGCGCATTCCGGGCAGGCCTTTGACGGAGATGCCGTGTTTCTGCGCAGCTTGCGGCATTTTTCGGCGATGTCGTCCGAGCAACTCAAGCATCTTGCCATTCTTGCAGACGCCGTATTTGAGGGCTTCGATGTCGCGCTCTTTTGTCTGGACCGACTTATCGAGCGTGGGGAAATCTCGGCTGACGCAGTGGCAAGCTACGCCAAAAGGATTCCGTTCCAGATCGAGCCGCCCAGTGCCTGAAGAGTTGTGCGGCAGGGGTTTGGGACAGTGCGGCCCCGCGTGCCACAGCCTGTCACACAACCTTTTCGGGCAGGGGATGGACCCGCCCTATCTATATCAGTCGTCGTCGAGAACCGCTTGTAGCGCGGCAGCATCGGTGACGACGATCATGTTATACTCGATGCGGATCATCCCCTCCGCTTCGAAGTCCTTAAGCAGCTTGTTGATCCGCTGGCGCGACGTGCCAATCATCGCAGCAAGCGATTCCTGAGAGATTGCGACCCGGCTGACCGTTGCAATCTCGCTTTCGAACCCGTGCGAGCGAACCAGCGCCAGCAGCCGCGATGCCAGCCGCGCGCGCGAACTCCATACCGCGAACTGGATCAAACCCTCCGACACAGTGCGTACCCGCGCGCAAAGAAATTGCACCACGGCGTCGTTCAACTCGACGCTGGATCGCATCAACTCGCGCAGGTTCGCCCCTGTCAGGACAAGGACATCGGCGTCGGTGTCGGCAGAAACGTCGCCGTAATTCGGCTGCAGGTCGAGGCAGCAGCGAAGGCCCCACATGCTTCCCGGTTCAAAAAATACCACCAGAAATTCGCGACCCGCCGCAGTGTTGACCGAAATCCGTGCGGAGCCTGATAGGAGCAGGTAAAGCGAAGGCTCGGTGTCTGTCCGCAGAGAAATTGAATTTCCCTTGGGGACGGAAATGATACGCCCTTTTTCGAAAGCGGCGGCCGCAACAAAATGCGAGATACCATCCGCCAGCCCCAACGCCTTGCGGACAATGGCTTCAACCTTTGGCAGGGTCCAGGTTGTGGTCATCGGGCAGTAGGGCCTTTCAGCAGACAGGGTCGCGCCGCGCGTCATTTCGATGACCATACGGCATAGGAGCCTTGCGGCAATACCTTTGAACGATGATCGCGATGCTCTCTGCCAGGCTACGGCTCGGGCCACAGGTCTGTTTTCGTCGGCTTTCGCAGCGTTTGCGATAAACTTCATGGCGACGACGTAACGTCGTGTCCGCGCGGCAGATCAGGTCGACCATCCCGCAGAGCACGGCAAACTCAAGGCATTGGACGAGGCTGGTCAAGGGAAGGGAACCCGCGGCTTCCGCCGGGTTTGCGCAACCGAGCCGACGCCTCAACGCCCAAAGAAGGGTTTCGGCGGCGCGTAATTTACGCGTTAACACGGTACGAGCGGACGATATGTGCCAGGTTTGGAACGGGATTGGCCAGGTGCTTTCCTCTGCGTTGGCTGGCCTGAGGCGCTGGCCGACCCGGAGAAGCAAACTCGCTGGGGCGAGCGTCACCAAACCGCGACTAATCCACTGGACACACACCCCATCAGCCGACAACACTATGCCCCACTCAATGGGATCAGGGGAGCCTTGCGGAGCGCGCGATCACTATCTGTCAAGTTTGCGACAGACTTTCGCCTGGGTTTCGTGCTGACTTGGTCCCAAATAAACGCGCCCAAGGCGCATAGGGAGGGAAGATGATTCGTATAGGGATGGCGGCCAGCCTATTGGCCATTGCCGTGGCACCTGCATATGCAGGGGACCTTGACCAGACGTTGCAGCCGATCGGTGCGTTGTTCGCCAAGGGAAATTACGCCGAATTGTCCTTGGGATATTCCGCGCCCAGCGTGTCCGGCGTCGCGGCAGCCGCCTTGGGTGGCAAGTCGTCAGGCAATATGGCGAATACAAAAACGCCCTATGGTTTCTCGGTGAAGAAATCCTTCAACGACAAGCTCGATGGCGCTGTGATTTATGAACAGCCCTTCGGCGCTGACATCAGCTACCCGGCTGGCACGGGATATTACGCCGCCGGGACCTCGGCACAGCTCAACACGGCGTCGCTGACGGGCCTGCTGAAATACAAGGTCACGCCGCACTTCAGCGTCTATGGCGGTCTGCGCTACGAGACTCTGGACGCCAGCGCCAATATCATTACCGCAAAAGGCGTCTATACGCTTAGAGTGCCGTCCTCATCGGCTTTCGGCTACGTTGCTGGCGTTGCCTACGAAGCGCCCGCGCTGGGTCGCCGCGTTTCGCTGACCTACAACTCTGCGCTTAACCACAGCACCACCAGCAACGAGACGTTCGCGGGTGGGGCGGTAGTTTCGACCAGCACGCCGGCCGATATGCCGCAATCCGTCAGCTTGGATTTCCAGACGGCGATCAGCAAATCGACGCTGGTCTTCGGCTCTGCCCGTTGGTCCAATTGGTCGGCATTCAACTACACCCCGGCGGTTTACAGCAAGATTACTGGCGGCAAGTCTTTGATTTCCTATCAAAAAGACATCATGGACTACTCACTTGGTATCGGACATAAATTCAACGACACATGGTCCGGCGCGGTGACCGTGGGCTACCAGCCGTCGAATGGTCTGTTTACCGGCAACCTCGGGCCGACCGACGGCAACGCGAGCATCGGCCTCGCAGCAGTTTACACTCAGGGCAACATGAAGATCACCGGCGGTGTCAAGTACGTCTGGATCGGGGACGCACAGGCGTCGAACAATGGCACCACCGTCGCCAGCAACTTCAAGGGTAACCACGCGATCGGCGTCGGCCTGAAGATCGGCTATTCGTTCTGACGACAGGCGACCCCGGTGATGTGCCGGGGTTGCCCACCCACTGGTTTCCCGCAACGTCGGCAGAATCCTGTGACCGGCCACAGGACCGTCGCGAAACGTTGCCGTCTCAGGATGCGTCAGCCACCCGGCCGCTGTCAGGCCCGGCAGATCAATCCCCACGGGGCCATCAAGATAACTTGAAACCTTGCAATACCAATGGGTTGGCGGGATGCGCAGCCTTCGCAACACTTTGTCAATCATGTGACAGAAATCCGGGTGGCTTCGCCCTAGCCTTTAATCCTGCATCGACCACGGGGAATGAATATGATGACCGACGCGAGCAATGATGATGGCTATCTGCTGAAATCCGGCGATCCGGGCGAAGGGTTTGGCGGCGTGATCGGCAAGACCATAGCCGAGTCAACTCCGTGGTGGCGGGCGCCAAGAATGGCACCAGAGGGCGCGCCGAATATCGTGGTGATCTTGCTTGATGACCTCGGGTTTTCCGACCTTGGCTGCTTTGGCTCTGAAATCGCCACCCCGAATATCGACCGGCTGGCGACGGGCGGGTTGCGGTTTAACAACTACACCACGGTGCCGATGTGCACCCCGGCGCGCGCGGCTTTCATGACGGGCAAAAACCCGCATTCGGTCGGCTGCGGCTGGCTGACCCACGCCAACCCGGGCTATCCCGGCTATCAGGCGGGCGAGATCTCGCGCGATGCGCCGACAATCCCGGAACTCCTGCGCGATACCGGCTATTCGACCTATGCGGTAGGCAAGTGGCACAACGCGGCCGACTACAACCTTGCCGCCGGAACCGATCGCGCCTCTTGGCCGCTGCAGCGCGGATTTGACCGCTTTTATGGCTTTGTCTCGGCCGAGACCAGCTATCACGCGCCGGGCCAATTGGTGGAAGGCAACGAGCCGATCCAGGCCGACGCCTACCCCGAGGGCTATTTTGCGCCCGATGATTTCACCGACAAGGCAATCTCTTGGCTGCGCGCGCATCGCTCGTCCTGCCCGGACAAGCCGTTCTACCTTTACTACGCCACCAACGCACCGCACACGCCGCTGCACGCCAAACCCGCGGACTTGGCGAAGTACAAGGGCCGGTATGCCAAAGGCTGGCAGGCGCTGCGCGAGGAACGCTTTGCTCGCCAGAAAGAGCTGGGCGTGATCGGTACCGACTGGGTGCTGCCGGGTCGCACGCCGGGCGTGCCGGATTGGGCCGAGGTGCCCGAAGATCAGCACGCGCTGATGGCCACCTACATGGAGCTTTACGCCGCCCTGATCGACAACGCCGACCAGAACATCGGCCGGGTGCTGGATGAGTTGGAGCATCTGGGCGTGCTCGAAAACACGCTGATAATCCTGACCTCGGACAACGGTGCCTCGTCGATTGGCGGGCCTGACGGCGCGGCAAACTATGCCGAGAAACGCGTGACGATGCAGGAAAGTCCCGAGCTTGCCAATCGGATGATGGCCGAGGGGCGGATGGGCGCCGTCGATACTGCACCAGCCTATCCGGTGGGCTGGGCCAATGCCTGCAACACGCCATTCCGGTTCTACAAACGCACGCCGATGAACGGCGGCATCCGGGTGCCCTTTATCACTTATTGGCCCGCCCGGATCGCCGAAGCGGGTGCGGTGCGGCGGGAATGGGTGCATGTCAGTGACATCCTGCCGACGATGCTCGATCTTCTGGGCGTGGCCTATCCGGCGCAGTTCGCGGGCTATCGCACGCGCGGGATGGATGGCGTGTCGTTCAAGGACATGCTGTTCGACGGTGCGGCAACGACCCGTCGCCAGAACCAGCACTACGAGCTGGAGGGTAATCGCGGCTACATCGCCGACAACCGCTGGAAGATCGCGTCGTTGCAGCCCCCGGGCACCAAGATCGACCTCGACAACTGGGTGATGTTCGACCTTGTTGCCGACCCGACGGAAATCACCAACCTTGCCCCGACGCAGCCCGACAAGCTGCGCGAAATCATCGCGCGCTTCGAAGCGGATGCAGAGGCGAACTACGTCTACCCGTTGGATAACCGCACCGTGAAGCGCGGGCTCTCCATCAACCCCTACCTCAAACGCGAAGTTGATAGCAGCCACACCTTCTATCCCGGCACAGAGACCGCGCACAGCTATTTGGCGAGCCCATTGATGGCTGACCGCGATTACGAACTGACGGTTTCGTTCACCTACGCCGCGGGACAAGAGGGCGTGATCTTCGCGCTTGGTGATATCTCGCGCGGGATAGCCGCCTTCGTGATCGGTGGTGAGTTGGTGGTGCATTACAACGGTGGATTCATCGTCAAGCGCGACCTGCGCCTGCCGATCCAACCCGGCGAGCAGCTTTTGCGCATCAGCCACAAGGCGTTGGGCAAGATGCAGGGCACGGCGGTTGTCACCCTCGACACGCCAGCCGGCGCCGCGCAAGGCGAACTGAACATGTCGCCCACCATCCTGCGCATCACCGGCGAAGGGCTGGACATCGGGCTCGACCGTCGCTCAAAGGTCTGCGCCGAATGCGAGGGGCGCGGCATCTTCGCCTATCCCGGCCGCATCGACTGGCTTCGAATCGACCCCGGCCCGCAGGCACCCGGCAGCTTTGTGAACCTGGCCGAGGAACTGTCACAGCGCGACTGGTGAATTGAGTGAAAGCTTCGCAACACTCGGTTCTTATCACCGGCGGCGGCACGGGTATCGGCCTGGCTTTGGCGCAGACGTTTTATCGGGCGGGCAACCAGGTCATTCTGGTCGGCCGCCGCGAAGCCATCTGGTCGATGCGGCGAAAACAATGCCGGGCGCAAATATCTTCGTGGCCGATGTCGCGAAGTCAGACGACAGGGCCCATCTGGCGGACCGGTTTCCCGAGGTGGACATTCTCGTCAACAATGCCGGTGTGCGCTATCCCGCCTCGTTTGCTGAGGCGACGGAGGAGGACCTCCAACAAGAACTGGCTGTCAACTTGCTTGCGCCCATCCTTCTGGCGCAGGCTTTTTTGCCGAACCTGATGCACAAACCAGAAGCTGCGATCATCAACGTCTCGTCTGCAGCCGCGCTGGTCCCGCGTGAGGTTGCCGCCATGTACAGCGCAAGCAAGGCTGCGTTGCACAGCTTTACGAAGTCGATGCGCTGGCAGCTTGAAAAGACCAGCGTGCGGGTATTCGAGGTGATGCCGCCGGTGGTGGAAACCCGATGACGGCCTTTCAGAAATCCAACAAGGGCATGCTGACGCCGGCGCAGCTTGCGGATGAATTCTGGGCCGGATTTCTCAACGACCGCTATGAAATCCAGATTGGCAAAACGAAGATCCTGCATTTCGCACGTCGCGTGTCGCCGGCATTCGCCGACCACCTCGCCCGCACGATCCGCAATGCCGAATAGACCGCCCCGACCGGAGGCAAGCCGCAACTTTTCTGCGGCTTCGGTCGGTATGTAAACAAAGTGACAGAAACGCCTACTGGCATCGGCCATGGTCGTACGGACGCGCGAGTGCCACCCGGGCTATCGCACCACATGATGACACAGACGCCGGCGGCCAAGTGCGGCGGGCGTGAAGGGACGCGGCGATGAGACAATTTTCACCCACACTTACGCTCCCCGGCACAAGCCTCGGCAGTGCCGCGATGACTGGGGGCAGGCCGTGAAGCCAGTTCGTAAGCGATCGAACCTGTACGCCGCCTATTGGCGCGCAAAGTCGCAGGCCCGGCTGGTGTTTGCCGTCATCGTCATGCGCCTGACGATGAAGCTATCCGCCCGGAAAAAGTCGGCGGCGCAGACCAATTCAAACGACGCGGCCAGCCGTCGGCGGCCCGGAAAACCCGGATTTTGGGAGAGATTCATGAGCCAGTTTCCGACACCGAATCCGCCTGGCGGACCCAGCGCATCGGGCCTTTTCAAGGCCTTGCGCGATGCCGGGGTGTCCCACATGGTCACCGTGCCAGACTTTGTGCAATTTGCCTTGCACGAAAAGATCAGCGCGCCTGACAGCGGCATCCGTCAGGTCTTTGCCTGCAGCGAGGATCAGGCACTTACGACGGCCACCGGCCTTTACATCGGCGGCGCAACGCCAGCGGTGATGGTGCAGAACCAAGGTTTTTACAAATGTATGAACACCTTGCGTGCGACCTGCATCGACTCGGGCGTGCCGATCGTCTTTTTCGTTGGCCAGTTCGGGCGCGAGCAGGAAAACTTTGGCCAGCCCACACGAGACTCCAGCCGCAGTGTCGTCAATATGATGGAGCCGCTGCTTGAAGCGATCGGTCTGAAATACTGGACGATCGACGAAGACGCCGACGTTGCAAAAATCGCCGAGGCCTTCGCCCATGCCCGCACCGCCGAAACCGGCGCTGTGGTGTTGGTCGGCCGTCACGTCACCTGGAACTGAGGGTCGAGGACATCATGAAGATCGCACAAGCCTGCACCGCAATCGCCGCCGCGCGCAAACAAATCTGCCCGCAAGCGCCGCTGGTCGCCACCATGACCTCGCAATTCGTCTTTGACATGATGGGCGAAACCGAACGCCGCGTCGATTCCGTGCCGCTGATGGGTGGCGCCGCTGGCCTAGGTCTGGGCATCGCCATGGCGCGCCCCGATCTGCCGGTGATCGTGGTTGACGGCGATTCCAGCCTGCTGATGGAGCTTGGTGGTCTGGTGACCGTGGTCCAGAACAAACCGGCGAAGTTCATCCATTTCGTGGTGAACAACGGTGTGCAGTTCAACGGTATCGCCAACATGCCCCGACCGGGCAGCGAATCGGTCTGTAGTTTTGCCGAAATGGCGCGCGCGGCCCGGTATGACGACACCCGCAAGATCGACACTGTCGAGGCTTTGATCGCCGCGCTGCCAGACATTCTGGAACAGAAAGGCACCACCTTCGTCGAGTTGATCATTGAACCCGATGATCGCCGTGTCAGTGCCGCGACGCCGCAACCCTTGGTGCCTGCCTATCAGTTCGTGCGGATGCGCCAGGGCGTGCAAAAGCTCAAGGCGGCGCTGGCTGGCTGACGCCGCGTTCGATCTGTTGTCGTTGTCACCGGATTGTAGCCTGCTTGACAGTCTTGCGCGGATTTCTGCGGCACTCTCTGCCGTCAAAGCGGGGTGTTGCGCCGATAGTCGGCGATACGCGAACCGTCATGGAGGGGAAAGACGTGGATCAGGCGGCGTTCGATTTTATTGTGGTCGGTGCGGGCTCGGCGGGGTGCGTTCTTGCCAACCGACTGAGTGCGGGGGGCAAATATTCGGTGGCGCTGCTCGAAGCTGGCGGGTCGGACCGCCACTTCTGGACCTCGATGCCAATGGGCGTCGGCAAAATGCTCAGCGATCCAAAGTTCGCCTGGCAGTATTTCACCGGCGCTGAGCAAGACGTGAAAGACCGCTCGATCTACTGGCCGCGCGGGCGGATGCTTGGCGGGTCATCGTCGCTGAACGGGATGATTTATGTGCGGGGCGAGCCTGCGCGCTATGACGAATGGCGCGACCAAGGCAATGCGGGCTGGGGCTACAGCGACCTGCTGCCCTATTTCAAAAAACTCGAAGACCGCAAGGCGCCTCCGTCCGATCTACGTGGGCGCGGCGGTCCGATCACCTGCACTGACGTCGGGCTGAAAGACCCGGTTTCGCAAGGCTTCCTTGATGCTTGCGTGCAGTGGGGCAGCTACATGAACCCCGACTATAACGGCGCCGATGCCGAGGGCGCGGGCTGGCTGCAATTCTCGATCCGTAATGGCAAGCGCTGTTCGACCGCCAAAGGCTACCTGCGCCCGATCAAGGACCGCAAGAACCTGACCGTTCTGACCGAGGCTTCGGTGGAAAAGATCACCTTTGCCGGCAAGCGTGCCACCGGGGTTCTGGTGCGCCACAACGGCGTGCTGAAGACCCTGACCGCCGGTCGCGAGGTGATCCTGTCGGCGGGGCCGATCATCACGCCAAAGTTGCTGGAGCTTTCCGGCGTCGGCCAATCGGCGCTGCTGCGCGGCCTTGGGATCGACGTTCTGCACGAGCTGCCGGGTGTTGGCGAGAACCTGCAAGACCATCTGCAAACCCGCATGAACTACCACATCAAGAAGGGCATAACCGCCAATACCCTGCTGAACAGCAAATTGCGTGGCGGGCTGGAATTGATCCGGTATCTGACGATGATGAAGGGCATCATGTCGACGCCGACGGCAATTGCGCACGCCATGCTCAAGACCGACAAGACGCTCAGCAAGGCCGATTTCAAATTGCAGATCACGCTTTACAGCGCCGCGACCCGCTACATTGCTGGCGGATCGTCTGGCATTGCGGTTGATCCGTTCCCCGGCATCCAACTGGGGCAATTCCAGATCTATCCGGAAAGCCGCGGCTCGGTTCACATCACGACATCGGATCCTTCGGTGAACCCGGCGATGAACGCCAATTACCTTTCGACCGAGGGCGACCGCAACAAGGCGCTAAAAGCGATGAAGATTATCCGCGAGATTGCGGCGCAGCCCGCGATGGCCGCTCACATCGTGTCAGAGACGAGGCCGGGTAAGGGGTGCGTCAGCGATGGCGACCTGATGGATTACATCACGGAGAACGGCGACACCTCGTGGCACCCGATTGGCTCCGCCCGCATGGGGTCGGGACCGATGGACGTGGTTGATGCGCGGCTGCGTGTTCACGGGCTCGCCGGTCTGAGGGTGATCGACAGCTCGATCATGCCGACCATGCCCGCGACGAACACCAACATCCCGACCATAGCGATCGGAGAAAAAGGCGCGGATATGGTGCTGGAGGATCACAGGGCATGAACGGCACCCTCAAGACGCTTGCCATCGGGGCGCTCGGTGCGGCAGTCGCGCAGGTGCTGGGGCTTCCCCTGGCGCCGCTGCTCGGGGCACTGGCCGCGGTGCTGGTTGCCGGGCGCAGGCTGCAAGGGTTGACGGTGGCAGGCCCGGCGCGGCTGGCCGGACTGGTTCTGGCCGGCATATTTCTGGGCAGCCGCTTTCCGCCCGATCTGATGACACGCGTTGCAGAGTGGCCAGTCACGCTGATCGCCATCATGGTCTACTCGGTGCTGGGCATCGTGCTGGCCACGCTCTATTTCCGCCGAATCGCGGGTTATGACAAGGCGACGGCGCTGTTTTCCGCAATTCCCGGTGGTGTTCTGACCATGATGGCACTGGGGGACCGCACAGGCGGACGGGTCGAAACGATCATGCTGTCGCATTCGTTCCGCATCATGCTGGCTGTGGTTACAATCCCGCTGGCGCTGGTGCATGGATCCCGTGTCGTCACGCCGCCGCCTTTGCTTGGCACCGTCACGCCCGGCACGTTTGCGCTGTTGGTCGTTGTGGGCGGTGCCGCGGCTCTGGCCGGGCGCCGTTTGCGCATTCCTGCGGCCGAGATTCTGGCGCCGATGTTCGCCACCGCCGCACTCTACATCTTTGCCGGTGTCCATGGCGAGTTTCCGTCGCTCGCGTTCGCCTTTGGCCTTTGGGTCGCGGGCTCTGCGCTTGGAACTCAGATCACCGGGCTGACCTTTCGCGCAATGGGCGGGCTGTTGGTCCATTCCGCCGTGGTCTTTGTCATCCTGGCCGCGCTGTCTGCCGCTTTCGCCTTTGCCCTGCACGGCGTCTCGTCAGAGCCTTTGGCCAACCTCTTCCTGGCCTTCACGCCCGGCGGCATTGCCGAAATGTCGGGCGTGTCGGTGGCGCTTGGCCACGACCCTGCCTTTGTCGGCACCCACCACGCGGTGCGCATTCTCACCTGTTCCGTGTTGGCGCCGATCATCGCGGCGCGTCTCTCTCCGGCAAGAACGGTCATGACATGAGCAATACGCTATAGTTCCGCGGCCTTAAACCCGCCCTGCGGCTTGCCGAGGGTCTCGGCCTGCGCCAGCGCGTGCTAACGCCCTACACGTTTGAAGCCGCCGCGCGCCGTGCCACCGGGCTTTCCGACTTCGGCAACCCCTATTAGCGCGAAGGGCTGGAGCGTCTGTTGCGCTCGGCCAATAAGGAGGCCGATCTCAACGCTTATGGCCGCTTTATCATTGGCAAATTGGCCTCACTCACCTGATCAACCGCCTGCTGCTGCAACGGGTGCGGGTGCAACAACCCCAGCTGTTGAAGACACCTCTGATCGCGCCGATCATCGTCACCGCGCTGCCGCGCAACGGCACTGCATCGGCTGATCTCGTCCGATCCTGCCAACCGCGCGCTGCAATATTACGAACTGGTGCAACCGCTGCCCCTGTCGCCATCCGACACGCCCGCGGCCAGATTCCGGCGCGCTGACAAGTTGCTGGCTACCCGGCGCAAACTGACGCCGGAATTCGACGCAATCCATTACATGCGCGCTGACAGCCCCGAGGAATGCCTGTTCATGATGCCGCTGTCCTTTCTTACGCGGATGTTTTGGAACCTCGGCTCGATTCATTCCTACATGAACTGGCTGTTCACCGCCGACATGCACCAGAAATACCGCGAATATGTCGATCTGCTGAATGTCCAGCAGGCCACTGACCCAACCCGGCGGCTGGTGCTGAAAGCGCCCGAACATGTCGACGCGATCGATGCCCTGCTTGATGCATTGCCCGAGGCGATTGTGGTGCAGACCTACCGCGACCCGGTGGCTCAGCTTGCGAGCTACCTGAGCCTTGGGGAAACCGCCCGCTCCAAATCCACCGAACATCCCCAGCGCGATGCCGATATCGCAACTGGCGTCGGATTGATCGAGACTGCAATCAGGCGCAATGCCGAGGCGCGAGCGCGCTACCCCGGCCGCGTCATCGACGTGCGGTATAACGACCTGCGGCGTGACCCGACGGGCACGGTCGAAGAGATTTACCGCCGCGCCGGGATCGAAGTCTCACCGGCGCTGCACGGTGCGCTGGCTGCGCACGCCAGCGCGAACAAACACGGCAAGCACGGTGCACACCGCTACAATCTGGCCGATTACGGCCTTGACGCTGCCGATATCGCCCAACGTTTCGCAGATCCGTTGGCCTAGGTCCGCGTGCCAACAAGTGGGTTCAGTCGAAGGCTTCCGACGCGCTGTTGTGCGCGATCAAACATTGATTGCACTGTCGCTTTCACGGTGTAGGCTAGACCCTCGGGTTGCCGCAAAAATCGCGGGCAGCCGATCGGGGAAGGAGATCGCCGGAACAGGATGGCTGGAAACGTGACGACGAGCGATAAATGGCCCCCCGAGCGCGTGGCGGCAGTTTTGCAAAGCCCCGCTTCGCACATTCGCAGCATGTCGAAAGAGGCGCTCGACCATCTGATCGGTGCGGGCAGCATTTCGCATTATCGCGATGGGGAATCCCTTGGCTCTGCCGGTGACCCCATCAAGGATTTGCACATCGTTCTGGTCGGCACCATCCGCGCCGAAAACATTACCCCGGACGGACGGACGCATGTTTTCGCGATGCTGGAACCCGGCAACCTGAGCGGGCTTTTCGGCGTCATCGACGGCCAGCCCAATCCGCACGATCATGTCGCGCAGGGCTCGACGGTGACTTTGCGTATCCCGGCGAAGTCGGTTCAGCAACTCATTGACTCCGACAAAGACTTTCGCGATGCCGTCCTTGCATTGTTTTGCGAACGTCTGCGGTTTTCGTTCAGTGCGATGCATGAATATGCCATCGGTACGCCTGTCGCGCGGCTGGCGTCGCGTCTTTTGTGGCTCGCGCAGTCACATGGCCGCCCAACGAAGGATGGCACGCTGCTTGACCTTCGCCTTACACAGGATTCGCTGGGTGCAATGATCGGGCTGTCGCGACAAAGCACCAATGGGTTGCTCAAGGATCTGGTGCGTGACGGTGTGTTGAGCATGGCGGGCCGCAAGATCACCGTAGCGAACCGCGAGGCCCTGCTGTCGCTGGCCTACGCCGAGTAGCGTGGGCCGGTAGACCTGCGGCGGGTTTTCCCACCCGCCGCAGCTTGGTCAGTCGCGCATCTTGGTCAACTCGGACTCGAGCCGGTTGAAGAGCGAATCTGGCGCCTGATCGCCCGGCTCGACCCGGACGCGCTCGATGATACCGCTATAGGCAAAGCTGCCCCGGTCGGCGTATTTGCTGATGGTGCGCTGGCGCCGGTCAAGACCGATGTCGATGCCCTCGTAATGCACGCCGATGATGGCGGGCGACATGTCGGTCATGCCCACCGCCTCGACGCCATTGACGATCAGGCGGCCCTGACTGCGCCGTTTTCCCAGCGCCTCGAACTCCACCACCACGCTTTGGTGGCCGGGGGTCAATACGACTTCGGGCATCTCGATCGGCGACATCCAACGGTGATAGGTGAACTGCAACTTGCCGTTCATAACATAAAGCGACAGGCCGACAAAGATCTCGCCGATGGAAAAGATCACGCCCTCCTGTCCCGGCTGCCAGTCGAAATCAGACAGGATACGGAAGTTGCGGTCGGCGATCAGCGGGCCGATGATTACCTTCGAGACGGTCTGCGTATCGGGGTAGAAATCGCGCGGCGTGTTCACGCTTTCCTTGAGGAACGGCGGAATGGTGATGGCGCGCGCAAGGTCGCGGTTGTCGAGCGGATAGACATAGTTCGCCCAGGCCGCCTCGTCGAAATTGGCCATCAGCTCTTGCACCTTTTCGGGGTGCTTTGCCGCCAGATCGTGACACTCGGTCGGATCGTCGCGCAGGTTGAACAGCATCCAGTTGTCTAGGCTTTCGATCTTTCCCCCGCGCGGTTGCAGTGAGGCAATCTTCCAGTCGCCCTTGATATAGGCGCGGTTGGCTTCCAACTCGTAATACTGCTCGGTGCGGGCGGCGGGCGTCGGGGCCTGCAACATCGGCTTGAAGCTGACCCCATCGGGCTTGCGCGCCTGAAAGCCCTTGACGGCATCGGGGTGTTCGATGCCAAGCACGTCAAGGATGGTGGGCGTGATGTCGGTCACATGCACCCAGTCCTTGCGCACCGCGCCCGCATCGGCCAGCCCCTTGGGCCAGTTCAGTATCAGCGGCACCCGGATGCCGCCGTTCATCGGCGTGCGCTTGAAGAAGTAGAACGGCGCGTTCGAGACTTGGGCCCAGCCGGTGGGATAGGCGGTCATCGACTCGTGACTGCCAAGGCGGCCATCCTCGGCCATCGCTTTCGCCGCCACATGGTTCGGCGGCACACCTTCGCGCTGGTCGATGAAGTTCGGCGTGCCCTCCAGCCCGCCGACCGCGCTCGCGCCATTGTCCGACGACAGCACGATCAGCGTGTTCTGGTCCAGCCTTGCGTCGCGCAGGAATTTCATCACCCGCCCGACGTTCTGGTCGATGTTGTCAACCAGACCGGCATAAAGCTCCATGTATTTCTGGAACAGCGCCTGTTTGTCGGCGGGCAGATCATCCCAGGCAGGCACGCCCGGCGGCATCGGTGCCAGCGCATAATCCTCGCCCAGCAGGCCGGTGGCGAGTTGCTTGGCATGGCGGCTTTTGCGGAAGGCATCCCAGCCCGCCGCATAGCGCCCCGCGTATTTGCCCGAGTCCTGCTCTTTGGCATGGATCGGCATGTGGGGGGCGTTGTAGGCCATATACATGAAGAACGGCTTGTGCGGCTCGCTGGAGTTGTGTTCCTTCATCCAGCCGATCGCCTTTGACGTCCAGTCATCGGTGGCAAAGTAATCGTCGTCGTAAGTGTCCATATCCTTGAGGATATTGCCCTCGTAGATCTTGTCAGGACAGAAGTAGTTGGTCTCTGCATCAAGGAAGCCATAGAACCGCTCGAACCCGCGCTGGGTCGGCCACGAGGTCTTTTCTGCGGCCTCATGCACGTTGTGGTGCCAGGTGTTGTGCCACTTGCCGACCATCATCGTTGAATAGCCGTTTTCGACCAGTATCTCGGCCAGCGTCGGCGCGTCCTGCGAAATCTCAGAGTAATATCCGGGAAAGCCGGGGTTGGCGTGGGCAATCCAGCCGCAGCCGACCGAATGTGGGTTCTTGCCAGTCAGCAGCGCCGCGCGCGCGGGCGAGCACATCGGCACCGTGGTGTAGTTCATGAAGCGCAGGCCACCTTGGGCCAGCGCGTCGATGTTTGGGGTCTCGATCTCGGAGCCGAAGCATCCGAGATCGGAAAAGCCCAGATCGTCGAGGTAGATGATCAGAATGTTCGGCGCGCCTTTCGGTGCCGCCACCGGCTCTGGCCACCAAGGTTTGCTTTCCGGGATCACGCGTCCGATCTTGCCCTTGAAGGCCTTGCCGGGATCGCCGTTCTTCAACCCGTTGGTCGCTTTGGTGTCGCTCATCTCATCCTCCCCCTGATGGTTCACTCGGCTGCCGAGGCTTTTGCCAGGGCGTCAGAATTGAACTGCATCGACTTGATTTCCATGAATTCTTCCATGGCATAATGGCCCCGTTCACGGCCGATGCCGGATTGTTTGAAGCCTCCGGCCGGGGCGTTGATGTTGAAGCCGCCACCGTTGACATCCACCTTGCCGCAGCGCAGGGAGCGCCCGACGCGGGTGGCATGTTCGACATCCGACGACCACACCGCGCCGTTCAGGCCGTAGATCGTGCCATTGGCAATCTCGATCGCCTCCGCTTCCGAGCTTGCGGCCAGAACCGAAAGGACTGGCCCGAAGATCTCTTCCTGCGCAATGCGGCTGTCGGGGCGCACGTTGCCAAAAACGGTCGGCTGCACGAAGTAGCCGTGGTTGACGCCAACTGGTGCATCAGCACCGCCGGTAACCAGCGTCGCTCCCTCGGCCTGACCCACACGGATATACTCCTGCACGCGGTCACGGTGGGCAGCATAGGCCATTGGGCCAAGCGTGGTAGCGGGGGCCATCGGGTCGCCCGGAATGAATTTCGCTGCCTCGTCAGCCGCGATCTGCAAGGCCTCATCGTGCTTGCCCGCCGGAACAATCAGCCGGGTCAGCGCGATGCAGGTCTGTCCGCCGTTGATGAAACAGCCCTGAACCGCCCCACGCACGGCCTTTTCCAGCGGCGCATCATCCAGCACCACCGTTGCCGACTTGCCGCCAAGCTCCAGCGCCAGCTTCTTGATCGTGCCAGCCGCAACCGACATCACGCGCCGACCCACCGCGGTGGAGCCCGTGTAGGTGATCATGTCCACGTCCGGATGGGCGACCATTGCCTCGCCAACATTGATGCCCGTGCCGTTGACGATATTCACCACGCCCTTGGGAAAGCCGATCTCGGCCATCACATCGGCCAGGATCATTGCGGTCAAGGGGCTGTATTCGCTGGGCTTCGCCACCACGGTGCAGCCTGCGGCGATTGCCGGGGCGACCTTGCCAAACAGCAACAGAAGCGGGTAGTTCCAGGCAGCAATGGCGGCGACCACGCCGACCGGCTCACGCACCACGCGCGAGTTGCCGATGATCTCGTCATGCGGGCCCTTCTTCAACAGTTGCGCATGGCTGCCAAGGATCATGATCGGCAGCTGCGTCTGCGCCAGTTTGGAAAAGCTGATCGGGCTGCCCATCTCGGCGGTTTCCAGCGCCGCGATGGTGTCGGCGCGCGCAGTCAGCGCCTGCGCCAGCTTCATGAACCAACCGGCGCGCTCGTCGCGCGACAGGGCGGCCCAGGCCGGGAAAGCGGCGCGGGCGGCGCGGACGGCGGCATCAACATCCGCTGCGGTGCCCAATGCGACCGACCCGAACACTTGCTCTGTATAGGGGTTGATCAATTCGCGGCGCTGACCGCCATGCGAAGCGACAAAGGCACCATTGATGAAGTGGTTCGGGCGGCTGATGAGGGCATCGTCAAACGGCATAGAGATCTCCTGTAAAGGCGGTATGTGTCATTTCGCGGCGGCGAGCGCCCATTCGGCGGCCCGCTCCCCGATCACGATCGAGGGCGCGTTGGTGTTGGCGGCTGGCATTGCCGGCATGATCGAGGCATCCGCGATGCGCAGCCCCGGCAGGCCGTGGGCGTTCAGGCGGGTATCCACCACGCCAGCGCCCTCGGCGCCGATGCGGCAGGTGCCGACCGGATGATAAACGGTCAGCCCGGTGCCACGCGCAAAGGCGAGCAACTCGCTGTCCGAGGTATGATCGATGCCGGGGAAGGTTTCCTCTACGAGATAGGGGGCGAATGCGGGCTGGGCCGCCAGCGCGCGCGCCAGCCGTAGCCCCGCCACCGTCACCGCCTGATCGTAGGGATCGGCAAGGAAGTTGGTGACGATCTCGGGGTGATCCCAGGGTGACAGACCTTTGGCGTGGATATGCCCGCGCGAGCGTGGATAGATCGGCCAATTGAGCAGCGAGATCCCCGCCTTGTGGTCGACCGGGAGGGCCAGCTGACCGGGCGTCGAGAAATCGTTGGCAATGCCGTTCAGTTGCAGCTTGAGGTCGTGGCGGCCACCATCGACGCCCGAATCCACCACCAGCTGCGCGTTCATCGTCGCCGTCCGCAGCCAGCCGCGATGGCCCAGAAAGAACGCCAACCCGCCGCGGATCTTGGCCAGCGGGCTGCGCACGATGTCGTTCACCGTCAGGGCGCCCTTGGTGCGGTAGGTGATGCAAGTGCGCAGATGGTCGATCATGTTGGCGCCGACATGGGTATTGGCAAGCCGCACCGCGATGCCAAGGGCGCGCAAGACCGCTGGGTCGCCCACCCCCGAGCGTTCCAGCACCATCGGCGAGTGATAGGCCCCCGCGGAAAGGATGACCTCGCGTCGGGCGCTGGCGGTCAGGCGCGTCGGCGCGCCATTGCCGTCCCGGCGCAGGTACTCGACACCGCTGACGCGCGGGCCGTCAAACACCAGCTTGTCGGCGGCGCAGCCGGTGGCGATCTTCAGGTTCGCCCGCGTCATCGCTGGTTTCAGATAGCCATCGTAGGTGGAACAGCGCCAGCCCTTGCGGGTGTTGTTCTGCAACCAGCTGTAGCCCGCGATCGAGCCGCCGTTGTAATCCGTGGCCTTGGCGTATCCCGACTGCTTGCTGGCCTCCAGAAAAGCCTGTCCCAGCGGTTCGGGCTTTTGCCATTCGACGTGCATCGGGCCGGATTGCCCGCGTTGCAAATCGCGCCCCTCGGGGAAGGTCTCGATGCGGCGGAATACCGGCTGGATGTCGGACCAGCCCCAGCCGGTCGCGCCCTGCGCCTCCCACGCGTTCCAGCCCTCGGCATCCCCAATCGCCCAGATCATGCCGTTGATTGCGCTCGACCCGCCCAGACCCAGCCCGCGCGGCGAATAGACATTGTGGCCCCCCAGATGCGGCTCTGGCCCCGTTTCCATCTGCCAGGCGTATTTGTCGCTGTAGACTAGGTTCGCCACGCCCAGTGGCAGGCGGTGGTTGAAGCTGTCGGTCTTTTCGCCCGGTTCCAGCAGCAAGACGGTGTGGCGCCCGCTTTCCGACAGCCGCGCGGCACAGGCGGCCCCTGCCGAGCCGGCGCCGATCACGATGAAATCGAAGGTCTCCATAGCGCTCACCAGTTTGGGGTTGCGACGTGGTAGCGTCCGATCTGATCGGGATCGACCACGACGCCAAGACCCGGCGCGTCACCGATCTCGATTTTGCCGTCGTGGACCTTGTGCTGCACGAAATCGTCGCGCGGCGGGTTGTATTCGATGCCGTATTCCAGCGCGCCATCGGGCGAATTGGCGGCAGCAAGAATATGGGCCGAGGCGAGCAAGCCCGGCGCACCCGAGAATATGTGCGGCGCATAGCGTTTGCCCGCCGCGACGATACGCGTGGCAATCGGCGCAAGGCCCGAAAAGCCGCCGTATTTGCAGATATCGAGCTGCACTACGCCGTAGACGTCGCCATCGATGGCCTCGATCAGCGCCGCCTCGGTTATCATGTTCTCGCCGCCCGCGATCCGCGTTGGCGCGCGGCGCGCAAGGTCCTGCCAGACCGCCATGGGCGAATCCACCGGGACCGGCTCTTCGATAAACGATATGTTCAGCCCGGCAAAGGCCTGTGACCATTCAGCCGCCTTGTCGAGATCCCACGACGAATTGGCATCCGCCATCAGCGCCATCTGCGTGCCAATCTGCGCGCGCGCCTTGTGATAGGCCCCGATGTGCTGATCCGGGTTGCCCCAGCAGCGCAGCTTGAAGCCACGAAAGCCGCGCTTCATCGCGTCGTCGATCATTTCTTCGCCGCCATGCGAGCGCCCAAGGCTGGCGTAGGTGTCGATCACCCCGGCCTGTCCGCCCAGCAGTTTCCAGATCGGCTGGCCTTCGCGTTTGCCGACGATATCCCACAGCGCGATGTCCACCCCGGCGATGGTCGAAGCGATGGCGCCAGTGTCGCCGGATTGCAGGCGCAGCACGTTGGCGGCGGCGCTCATCGCGGTGAAGGCCGCGTGCGGGCCGGCGAATTCGCGCGATTTCAGAAAGGGTTGGATCACCTTGGTCAGGATCACTGCGCGGTTGAAGGCGCTGAAGCGGGGAAAGTTGCACCAGACTTCGCCCCAGCCTTCCTCGCCCTGTGTTGTGGTCACGCGGACCAGCAGGGCGATGGCCGCATCGACCATCCCCATCGGCGTCTTGACCGGCGTGGCGATCGGGATGCGCAGGATGAAAGGCTCGACCGAGGAGATGGAGAGCGTCGAGAGAACGGTTGAAGTGTCGATCATCCGGGGTCTCCTATTCCGCTGCCAGCGAGGGCGCGGGGGGGTGAGCAGGGCGTCGCGGGCGGCAAGGGCGGCAACGGCGTTGCGTTCGCGCACCGGGCCAAAGCCGCGCACCTTTTCCGGCCAGGCGGCCAGATCGGCCACTGTGGCCGCGGTGGGCGCCGCTGCGATCTGGTTGAGGTCGGCCTCGTATTGCGAGCGAAGCCTGTTCGCCTGCTTGCGCTCGTCCGAGTTGCGGAACGGGTCGAGCGCGGTGCCGCGCAGGCCCCTCATCCGCCTTAGCAGCGCCATCGCCTGCGGCATCAGGGCCGATTTCTCGACCTTCTTCGGCGTGCCGGCCTTGTACTTGCTGGCGAGCCAGCCGCCACCGATGTGGAAATTCACCTTGAGGTCGCCCTCGAATTCCCGGTTCAGCATGGCGCGGAAGGCCGGGTCGGCGTAAAGGCGGCCGACCTCGAATTCGTCTTTGTGGGCAAGCACGCGGTAGTATTGACGCGCGATCGTCTTCAGCGAGGCCTCGGGCACACCACCCTTGGCAAGCGCATCCATCCGCGCCTTGTAGCCCGCCGCAAAGCGCGCGTTCTGGTAGGCGGTCAAGCGCGCGACCCGGTCGGCAACTATATCGGACAGGGCATCCATCACCGCAGGCGCGAAGGGCGACGCCGCCTCGCGGCCCGTCGCCTAGGTCGCCGCGGCCGTCACGCGCGCTGGATCGGCGGCAAAGGCACGGCCCCAGGTGAATGCCGCAAGGTTGGTGTCGATCTTGACGCCGTTCAGCCGGATCGCCTGATGCAGCGCGCCGAGCGAGACAGGCAGCAGCCCCTTTTGCCAGGCTACGCCCAGCAAGAGGATATTGGCGTAAACCGCATCGCCGCACAGTGCCGTGGCCAGAGCCACCGCGTCCACCAGGTCAAAGCGTCCGCCCGCCATCGCGTTCAGACGGCCCATCAGCGGACCGGTGGCAAAGGCCCAATCGGGGTTGCGCGCGAATTCCGAGGTCGGCACTTCCTCGCTGTTGATCACCAGCCGCGCGGTGCCTTTGCGCAGACGGCTCAACGCTTCGTCGCCCGCAGTCACCAGCAAGTCACAACCGACAACCACATCGGCCTCGCCCATCGCCAGCCGCGAACTGGTCAGCCGTGCGGGATCACGGGCGATGCGCATATGCGTCATCACCGCCCCGTATTTCTGCGCGAGGCCCGTGACGTCGAGCGTCGAGACCGCCAGCCCGTCGATATGCGCCGCCATCGAGACGATCGCCCCCACCGTCACCACACCGGTGCCACCGATGCCGGTGAACAACACGCCCAGCTGATCGCCGCCAACGGTAGTATTGGGCAGCGGCAGCTCGGCCTCGGCGGGCGCCTTGACGCTACCGGCAGAGGCGCGCGGTTCGGCACCGTGGACTGTCACAAAGCTGGGGCAGAATCCCTGCACGCAAGAGAAATCCTTGTTGCACGACGACTGATTGATCTGGCGCTTGCGACCCAGATCGGTGTCCAAAGGCTCGATCGACAGGCAGCCCGACTTTTGGCCGCAATCGCCGCAGCCTTCGCAGATCTCGGGGTGGATGAAGGTGCGGATCTTGGGGTCGGCCCATTTGCCGCGCTTGCGCAGGCGGCGACGCTCGGTCGCGCACGCCTGGTCGTAGATCAGCACGGTGGTGCCCTTCATCGCCCGCAACTCGCGTTGCACGGCGTCCAACTCGCTGCGGTGGCGGATCGGCACGCCGGTAGGCACGCCGACGCCATGCACCCGCTCAAGGTCCTCGGTGACCACGATGATATGGGCCACGCCTTCGGATTGCAGTTGCGCGATGGTGCGCGGCACCGACAATTCGCCATCCACCGGCTGCCCGCCGGTCATCGAGACGAAACCGTTGTATAGCAGCTTGTAGGTCATGTCGGCCTTGGAGGCCACCGCCTGCCGGATCGCCAGCAGACCCGAGTGGAAATAGGTGCCGTCGCCCATGTTGGCGAAGACATGCGGCTCATCGGTAAAGGGAGCCTGCCCAGTCCAAAGAACACCCTCGCCGCCCATATGAGAAACCATCATGGTGTTGTGCGGATTGTTCAGCGCGGCGATGGTGTGACAGCCGATGCCCGCCAGCGCGCGGCTGCCGTCAGGCAGGCGGGTCGAGGTATTGTGCGGGCAGCCCGAGCAGAAGCTGGGCAGGCGCATCGGGCCAAGGATCGGGCGACCGTTGGCGTCGAACTTCATCGCTGGTGCCAGCGGCACCTCGGCGGCCAACTCTTCGCGACCCAGAACCTTGGCGATGGCATGGGCGATCACGTTGGGGGCCAGTTCTCCAATCGGGGACAACAGCGCCTTTCCCAGCACCTTGGGCGCCTCGGGCAGGGCCGCGTCGAACAGCGTCGACTTGATCTGGTTCTCGATCAGCGGGCGTTTTTCCTCAATTACCAGCAGCGTGGTCTTACCGGCCGCGAATTTCACCACCGCTTCGGGATCGAGCGGGAAGACCATGCCGAGTTTCAGAATGGCAATCCCGGCCTTTTCGGCGTCGATCCCCATTTCGGCCAACGCTTGCAGCGTGTCGGGGTAGGACTTGCCCGCCGTGACGATGCCGATCTTGGCCTCGGCGTTGCCCGCCACCACCCGGTTCAACCCGTTGGCGCGCGCATAGGCCGCCGACAGCGGCAGCTTGGCCTGATAAAGCCGCCCCTCTTGCACCTGCGGCATGTCGTGCAAGCGGATCGAGACGCCCCCCGGAATCGGCGGCACCGGAGGGATCATCGGCTTGACCCGATCAAGATCGATGCTGACGGTCGTGGCGCTTTCCACCACGTCAGTGACCAGCTTCATCGCCACCCAGCAGCCCGAAAACCGGCTTAGCGCGATGCCGTGCAGGCCGTAGTCGAGGATTTCCTGCACATTCGACGGCGCGAGGATCGGCATCCCCGCCGCCATCAGCGCTGGTTCCGACTGGTGCGCCGTGGTCGAGGACTTGGCGCCGTGGTCATCGCCCGCAAGCACCAGAACGCCTCCCTTTGCGCTGGTGCCCGCAAGGTTTGCGTGCTTGAAAACGTCGCCCGAGCGATCTACGCCCGGACCCTTGCCATACCACAGGCCGAAAACCCCCTCGACCTTGGCGCCCGGCACGAGGCCCACGTTTTGTGAACCCCAGACGGCCGTCGCCGCCAGATCCTCGTTCACGCCGGGCTGGAATTTGATGCCGAGGCTCTGCAACTGGCTGGCTGCGCCCCAAAGCTCCATATCGTAGCGCCCGAGCGGCGATCCGCGATAGCCGGAAATGAAACCGCCGGTGTTCAGCCCAGCCGCCTGATCCACAAGTCTTTGCTGGATCGGAAGTCGTACAAGCGCCTGATTTCATGACATAAATACAGTGCCGGACGTCAGGGTGTAACGATCGTCGAGACGCGTTGGTTTTGCTCTTAAGGTCGATGGTTTAGCCGGCATGGTTCCTCCCGGTCGGCAATTCTGTCGGATCTTGGCGACCAATTGCGAAACCTTACGAACGGGTGGCAATCCCGTCTGTCAGCAAATTGACACTGGCATCACAAACGGACTGCCGGTCGCGCCCGTCAGGGCTGACGGCCCATGAAGCGACGGGTCAGCGCCGGGCGACGAAATTTGCCTCAATTCATGCCCCAATTCGCGTTCCGAAATGTCTCAACCCGCGCGGATCCGCGCAATGCCGATGTCCGCAACTCGGACTTCGGCCCCAAGAGGGTACGCGCCGAATTTTGGAGCGCCGCCTCGCCACGTCCCGGGAATTCCCGTCGTCCGCAGAGGAGGCCGCGCGATGGCAATCCAAGCCAATACGTCTCGATCCGATATACTGAGCGTTTGGGGAAAGCGGGCATCGAACCATCCGTTGGAAGCGTCGGCGACGCCTATGATCGAGCCAGTGT
>JAJXZX010000056.1 GCA_021779835.1 Pseudomonadota bacterium
TCCCGACTTCGCAAGGTTTCGAGCCAAATCGTACGAAATCCTGCAATCTAAAGCTATCAGTTCCGTGGAATCACCGAACAAAATCATAGGCTTCAGGATTGTTCAGCACCGATTAATTAAGGTAAACGAGGAGTCAATTCACGCTGGCGTGATATATAATTATTATTGTTTATTTTTCGAAACTTAAAAGACACAACTGCAACGCCCATAAGCATCGGCGCGGAATTCCATCCGCCGATCAAGCCACCGCATTTGACAAAGACTTTGACAAAAATATCCGCACTGGCTTTGCGGTGTTAACAGACGCCTAACCCAATGCCTCGCGCAATCTCTGCCCAAGATCGAAACATATTGTTTCGACCAACCCCTAGGCAGAGCCGTTATGCCTCGCCCAGACACCGCGCAACGAAGTGGATGCGGCGGCCAACACCCCTCTGAAAGGGTCACAACCACCCCACAGTTCGCAGCCACCTCGTTTCCCGCAACCGCCGAGCGCGCGCACATCAGCCCTCGCTTGCCCGTCCGCGGCGCCTGCGCTATAGGCGCACCATGTCGAACGCACCCGCCCTTCCCCCCGAAATCGCCCGCCGCCGGACCTTCGCGATCATCTCGCACCCCGACGCCGGCAAAACCACGCTGACCGAAAAATTCCTGTTGTTCGGTGGGGCGATCCAGATGGCGGGCCAAGTGCGCGCCAAGGGCGAGGCGCGCCGCACGCGGTCCGATTTCATGAAGATGGAACAAGAGCGAGGCATCTCGGTTTCCGCCTCTGCGATGTCGTTTGATTATGGCAAATACCGCTTCAACCTTGTTGACACCCCCGGCCACTCGGACTTTTCCGAGGATACCTACCGCACGCTGACTGCGGTGGACGCCGCGATCATGGTGATCGACGGCGCGAAGGGCGTTGAATCCCAGACCCGCAAGCTGTTCGAAGTCTGCCGCCTGCGCGATCTGCCGATCCTGACCTTCTGCAACAAGATGGACCGCGAGGCGCGCGACACCTTCGAGATCATCGACGAAATTCAGGAAAACCTTGCGATCGACGTGACCCCCGCTTCGTGGCCAATCGGCGTCGGGCGCGACTTTGTCGGCTGCTACGACATCCTGAATAACCGGCTTGAGCTGATGGACCGCGCTGACCGCAACAAGGTGGCGGAATCAATCAAGATCAACGGCTTGGATGACGCGGAGCTGGTCAAACACGTCCCCGCCGACCTGCTGGAAAAGCTGCGGGAAGAGCTGGAGATGGCACGCGAACTCTTGCCGAAATTCGACCGCCAAAGCTTCCTTGAGGGTCACATGACCCCGATCTGGTTCGGCTCTGCCATCAACTCGTTCGGCGTCAAGGAACTGATGACGGGCATGGGCGATTACGGCCCCGAGCCGCAGCCACAACGCGCCGCCGAACGCACCATCGACCCGGCGGAGGCCACCGTTACCGGCTTTGTGTTCAAGGTGCAGGCCAATATGGACCCCAAGCACCGCGACCGCGTCGCGTTCGTTCGCCTCGCCTCCGGTCACTTTGAACGCGGCATGAAGCTGCTGCACGTCCGCTCGAAAAAACCGATGGCGGTGTCGAACCCGGTCCTTTTCCTCGCCGCCGACCGCGAATTGGCGGAAGAGGCTTGGGCTGGCGACATCATCGGCATTCCCAACCACGGCCAGCTTCGCATCGGCGACGCGCTGACCGAGGGCGAAAACCTGCGCTTTACCGGCATCCCTTCGTTCGCGCCCGAACTGCTGCAATCGGTGCGCGCAATGGACCCGATGAAGGCCAAGCACCTCGACAAGGCCCTGATGCAATTCGCCGAGGAAGGTGCGGCCAAGGTCTTCAAACCGATGATCGGCTCTGGCTTCATCGTCGGCGTCGTGGGTCCGCTGCAATTCGAGGTGCTGGCAAGCCGCATCGAGCAGGAATATTCCCTACCCGTCCGCTTTGAGGGGTCGCAATTCACTTCGGCCCGCTGGGTCTCGGGTGACAAGGCGGCGGTTGAGAAATTCGTCAACGTCAACAAGGGCCACATCGGCCACGACAGCGACGGCGATCTGGTGTACCTCACCCGCCTGCAATGGGACATCGACCGCGTCGGGCGCGACTTCCCCGAGGTGAAGCTGACCGCGACCAAGGAAATGATGGTCTGACCGCCAAAAGTAATCGGCGCCCACGGAATAATCCGGGGCGCCAATGGTGAACCCAACCTATGCTGGGTCTTGGTCCTCTTTTCGGCCGCTCCCACTCGGCCGCCGTCTTAGGCTTGGCCGAGAACGTTCATCAACTGACCGCCGATGTTGTTGCCGGCCTTCTTGCTGCCGTTAAGGATGACCTCGATCTGCGCGACCTTGGTCGGCGTCAGCGCGTTAAGGTTGGCGCCCGGCGCATAGTGCTGCACCATTGCGGCGTCGATCGAGGGCAGCGCGCCCGAGCCCATCGTTGCGGCCGAAACCGACCCGGCAGCGCCAGCGATGACGAGGGCAGAGATAATTGCGATGCGTTTCATGGTAGTAAACCTTCTAATTTGATTGCTCGATCGGATCTCTGTTGGACCCGATGATTGGAATATGCGTAACCGCCGTGCCGAAGTGAAATCACCGTCAGCACACGCCGCCTCACGCCGAATTGGTCCGCCGTTGACACCGCGCCCTATGGCTTTGGACGGACGGCGAAATGCGACCACAAGCGCGGCAAATACGGTTAAAACCCGGTAACGGCCCCCTCCCACGCCGTCACGGCGCGGTGTAAGCCACTCACATATTTTGATTTTCCGGAAAACGCATCCCTTTTGTGCATATTTGCACATTGAAATCAGCGTTCCAGTCTCCAACCCTGCAATCAATGCGCTATGCCCCAAATGTTGATTGGCGGCGTATCGGCCGTCCGGCGTCACGCGCCGAAACGATGCGCCTTCCCACGCCCGGGATCGCTGCTATTCTGGCACTAAGGGAGGCGGATATGGATCGCATCAGCGCAGCGGCAGGACGGCGCATCGCGCATTTCCTGCAAAAACAGACCAAGGGCTACCGCGCCCTTACTGTGATGCCACCCGCGCGTCTTTTCGCGGCGCTGCTCCCCGGCGATGTGCTGCTGATCGAGGGGGACCGCCGCATCTCGGCCGCGATCAAATACCTGACCCATTCGACCTGGTCCCACGCGGCCTTCTATATGGGAGCGGGCGAGTTGATCGAGGCCGACGTCGAGGCTGGTGTCCGCTCTGTTCCGCTTAGCTATTATAACCACCTCAACACCCGCATCTGTCGCCCGGTCAATCTGACGCCAGAGGACATGGCCCGCGTCATGGCGTTCATGCGCGGCTCGATCGGCAAACGCTATGACCTGAAAAACGTGGTGGATCTTGTGCGCTATCTGCTGCCGACACCGCCCGTGCCGCAGCGCTTTCGCCGCCGCATGTTGGCGCTTGGCTCTGGCGATCCGACCCGCGCCATCTGCTCCACCCTGATCGCCGAGGCGTTTGAGACCGTGCGCTACCCGATCCTGCCAGAAATCCGCCCCGATGGTTCTGACCCCGCCGCGCGTGAAATCCTGCACATCCGCCACCATTCCCTGTTCACGCCGCGCGATTTCGACCTGTCACCCTATTTTCGCATCATCAAACCCACCGCAGACGGCAGCTTTGATTACAAAGCCCTCACCCTTTACGATGACGCAACCGGCGGCCCCGCGCCCGCGTAACCGTGATGAAAGCGCCCGATTGCGCCCGCCTTGCACATCCTTGACCTTTCCGCGCTTTTCCGCTACCCCAGCGTGGTCTCCCTCTCGGAGGGACTCAACAGACGCCGGGGCGCCCGGAATTGCAGCGTCCCAAAACCCATGCGGTCCGATACCGCATCCCTTAGGACGTACATGACCAAATTTTTCGACCTCGCGCTGGACCCGAAGGTCCTGCAAGCCGTTGCCGATGCCGGCTACGAAAACCCAACCCCTATTCAGGCGCAGGCGATCCCTTTCGCGCTTGAAGGCCGCGACGTCTTGGGCATCGCCCAGACCGGCACCGGGAAAACCGCCAGCTTCGTGCTGCCGATGATCACCATGCTTGCCAAGGGCCGCGCCCGTGCGCGTATGCCGCGCAGCCTGGTGCTTTGCCCGACCCGCGAACTCGCGGCGCAGGTGGCCGAGAATTTCGACACCTACACCAAATACCTCAAGCTGACCAAAGCGTTGCTGATCGGCGGCGTCTCGTTCGGCGAACAGGACAAGCTGATCGACCGTGGCGTTGACGTGCTGATCGCCACGCCCGGCCGCCTGCTTGACCATTTCGAGCGTGGCAAACTGCTGCTGACCGGCGTGCAGATCATGGTGGTGGACGAAGCCGACCGTATGCTCGACATGGGCTTCATCCCGGATATCGAGCGTATTTTCTCGCTGACCCCGCCGCTGACCCGCCAGACCTTCTTCTATTCCGCCACGATGGCGCCCGAGATCGAGCGGATCACCAACACCTTCCTGCACAATCCGGCCAAGATCGAGATTGCACGGCAGGCGACCGCGTCCGAGACCATCGAACAGGCGCTTATCAAGATCACGCCCTCGCGCAAAGACCGCACCTTCGCCGAAAAACGCGCCGTTCTGCGCGCGTTGATCCGGCAAGAGGGTGAAAGCTGCACCAACGCCATCATCTTCTGCAACCGCAAGATGGATGTGGATGTGGTGGCCAAGTCCTTGAAACAACACGGCTTCAATGCCTCGCCGATCCACGGTGACCTTGACCAGTCGGTGCGAACCAAGACGCTGGAAGGCTTTCGTGACGGCACGATCCACCTGTTGATCGCCTCTGACGTCGCCGCGCGCGGGCTCGATATTCCCGCCGTCAGCCATGTCTTTAACTTCGACGTGCCCACGCACCCCGAGGATTACGTTCACCGCATCGGCCGCACCGGCCGCGCCGGACGTCTGGGCAAGGCCTACACAATCGCCAGCGCGTCTGACGACAAATACCTTGGCCAGATTGAATCGCTGCTGAAAAAATCCATCCCGCTGGGTGAGGTTCCCGCGTTTGAGGCCTCGCCCGAACGCGAAGGTGGCGAACGCCGCAGCCGGTCCACCCCGCGCGAAGGGGGCCGTGAAGCTGGCCGCTCCAGCCGCAGCCGCGCGCCGCGTGGCGATACCGCACCGCGCCCGGTCGCGCCGCACAACGAAGTGGCCTCGTTCGAGCCGCTCCCGATCAGCGAAGCTCCGGTCGCAGCGCCACGCGCCAAACCCGAAGCGGCCCCACGCCCCGAGCGCCGCGCGGAAGAGCGTCGCCCGGAACGCAACGCCGAGCGGAATTCTGAGCGGACCGCGCATGTCGAGCGCAGCCCCGAGCGGAGCGCCGAACGTGGCCCCGACCGCCGCCGCAACGACCACCACAACGAAAGTCGCGGCGACAAGGTCCTCGGCATGGGCGACCACATGCCCGACTTCCTGACCCGCAGCTTTGTGCCGCGCAGCTCGCAAGACTGATCCCGAACGCGGGGCCGCGTCAGGCCCCGCGCACCTCCGGCGATATTGCACGCCCGTAGATTTCAACCTAGACGAATGCCCGATCTTGCCCAATAGTTGCCACGGTTTCGTGCAACCATTGCGATAACGAGTGTCGGGTGGAATCGATGAAATACGCCGTAGGTTTGTGTTGCGTTCTGGCGCTGTCCGCATGCGGCGGCGGTTCATCCTCCAGCAGTGGCGGGTCATCCAGCGGCAGCACCAGTTCCGGCGGATCAACCTCGAACACCTCCGCCAACGCGGCGGTCTGGTCGCAGTACTACGTCACCGCCTACAACATGACCAAAGTGCTGGCCGAGCGCGCCTCTGCCCCCTTCGTCAACAGCACCATCACCTATGTCCTGACCATCACGGGCAGCCCGATTTACAACAGCGGCAAAACTGTCACCTCAAACGCCCTGCTTGACGCCCACCTCGACTATGCGCTGTCCACCGGCCTGACCGGCAAGGGAGCGGTGGTCGGAATGATCGACGACGGCGTTCTTACCAGCCATCAGCAATTTGCGGGCAAAACCATCACCGTCGCAGGCAACACCGCTGGCGCCGTCGATTTCCACGGCACCGCTGTCGCCTCGGTCATGGTGGGCACCGGCAACGGCGGCGGCATGATTGGTTTCGCCCCCGGCGCGAACCTTTATGCCGGCTATCTGAACTACAATAACGCGGTCGATTGGGCCCTGCTTGGCTCTTACATGCTGGGCGCAAAGGCTGCGGGCGCTGTTGCGGTCAACAACTCTTGGGGGCTGTCCGGCGGCACCGTCGCCAATACGAGCTATAGTTCATATTTCGGCGCTGGAGCCGGGGCGACCTACCTTGCCGACCTGCGAAGCTATGCGAAAAAGGGCGTCATCGTCTTTGCCGCGCAAAACGTGTATACTGACACCAGTATCAACGCGATGGCCGGCCTGCCCTCGGCCTATACCGACCTGCGAAACAGCTGGCTTGCCGTCATCAACGTGCTGCCCACGCTTTCAACCAATAAAACCACCGGCGAGACCACCATCACCAGCGCCGCCCGCCTGTCCGCGCCCTGCGCCGAGGCTGCGGCCTATTGCATCGGCGCCAACGGGCAGGTCGCGGCGGCGGACAACACCCACGCAGGCGGATATATCATCGGCTCCGGCGCCTCCTTTGCGGCACCACAGGCTACCGGATCGCTGGCGCTGCTGGCGCAGGCTTTCCCTAGCCTGACCCCGCAGCAATTGCGCAATCGCCTGCTCGCCACAGCGAACAACACGTTCTATTCCGACTACAGCGGCGCCATCACCTTCGCACCCGGCATCGTGCATTCCTATGACTCTCAATTCGGCATGGGCTTTCTCGACCTTCGGGCCGCACTTTTGCCGATCGGCACCGTCAAAGTCCCCACTGCGGCAGGCGGCAGCATCCCGCTCGGTCAACCCGCCATCTCTGGCGGCGCCGCCAGCGGCAATGCCATCGCGGCCTCGCTCGCCGCCGCCAAGGTCGTTTATGTCGATCAAATGAGCGGGAATTTCAGCGCGCCCGCCAGCACCCTCGCCGCCGCGCCCCAGGTGAACGACCTCTCAGCGTTGCAACTCGGCCAGATGCAGTCTGGCAGCTTCTATGTCGAACAGGCAAGCTACGGCGGCGCGCTGGCCACTGGCGCCGCCACAGCGATGCTTGACCATCACGATGTCCTCGCCTCGCCCGATGCGGCCAGCCTGTTTGGCGGCACCGAGACGCCGCTTTTGCAATCCGCCACCACCCACATCGCCGTGGTGCGCAATCTGGGTGAAGCCGTCGGCTTTACCGCGGCACAGGACTTCGACCTTGGCGCGGGCGCGCTACGCCTTGGCGTCAATGCCTTCACGGAAAGTGGTGCGGTGCTCGGCGTCACCGCCCCCGGCATGGGCGGGGCCCTGACCGGCACCGCGCGCTCCTTCACCGTGGGCTATGCAGCCCCCTTGGGCCGTGGCCTCTCGCTGCGCGCCGAGGGCGAGTTCGGCACCGCCACCAGCAACGGCGGCGCGGGCATGATTACCGGCTTCTCACCCGTCGCCTACAACCGGCTGGGCGTTGCCTTTGATGCCGCCGACGCCTTCCAATCTGGCGACGTGATGACGCTGTTCGCGCGCACGCCCATCGCCATCACCAGCGGCAGCGCCACCCTCGCCCTTCCGGTCTCGTACTCCAACGGCAGCGCGACCTTTGCCAGCACCGGCGTCGCCCTCAGCCCCTCGGCGCGCGAGGTTGATGTCGGCTTTGAATACGGCACCCCCGTTGCGGAAAACACCCTGCTCCGCTTCGGCCTTGCCGAGCGCGTCAACCAAGGCAACGTCGCCGGCCAGAACGGCCTCGACGCTATCCTTGGCCTTAGCGTGACGTTTTAGCCCTTAGTCGGCCAGCAGTCGGCTGACCACCACCGTCACTTCGGGCTTCTTGCCGATCTCTTCCATGCAGACCTGGCGCACGATGCGGCGCACCGCTTCGTCCATTTTGTCGTCGTTTTTCAGCACCCGATCATCGACCTTCGCCAAGAACTCCGCCAGATCCTCTTCGATCAAATCCGACAGCGCCTTGCCGCTTTTGCCCTTGGGCGACAGCCCCATGATTTCCGCCCAGGCATCGCCCAGCGGTTCGTCATTCTCGTCCACGATAATGGTAATCAGCACATGCCCGTTCAGCGCCATGCGGATACGGTCGCGGATTACACCATCCATCGCGCCGACCAGCACGTTGCCGTCAAGATACAGCCGCCCGGTCTCGATATATTCCGCGACCTCCGGCATGTCGCCGGTCAGATCCATCATCATCCCGTTGGTGACAACCTCCGACGCGATCCCCTTCGCTTCCGCCAGCATTGCGTGCGCGCGCAGATGGCGATGCTCACCGTGCATCGGCAGCAACATCTTCGGCCGCATGATATCATGCACCCGCTCCAGATCCGGCCGGTTGGCGTGGCCCGAGACGTGATAGCGCCCGGTGCTGTCATCCACCACATCGACACCCATTTCCGAATAGGCGTTCACAATCTTCAAAACGCCACGCTCGTTGCCCGGAATGGTCTTGGAGGAGAACAGGAACATGTCGCCCTCCTTCATCTGCAAGCCCAGATACTTGCCGCGCGACAGTTGCGCCGACGCCGCGCGCCGCTCGCCCTGACTACCGGTCACGATCAGCATCAGGTTCTTGCGCGGCACGTCCGCCGCCATCTCTGGCGCCACGGTCGGCGGAAAGCCGACCAGAACCCCGGCCTCGTTCGCCGCCGTCACCATCTTCTTCATCGCGCGGCCCAACAGGCACACGGTGCGCCCCGCAGCACGCCCCGCCTCGGCCAGCGTTTTCAACCGCGCCACGTTAGAGGCGAACGTCGTCGCCACCACCATGCCATGCGCGCCTGCCACCAGTTCGGTGATCGCTGGCCCGACCGAGCTTTCGCTGCGCCCCTCGTGCAGCGAGAAAATGTTGGTGGAATCGCACACCAGAACCTTGACGCCCTCGTCGCCCACCTTGCGTGCCTCAACGATGTCAAAGGGCTCGCCCACCACCGGGCTCGCGTCCACCTTGAAATCGCCGCTATGCACGATGCGCCCCACCGGCGTGTCGATAATCAACGCCGAGCTTTCCGGGATCGAGTGCGACACCGGCAGGAACTGCACGCGGAACGGCCCCGCCTCGACCACATGCGGGCGCGGCTCGACCACCGAGATCACGTTCGACGGTTGCCCCTGATCCTCCAGCTTCATCGCGCCAAGGATACCCGTGAAGCGGCGGCAATAGACCTGAGCGCGCAGCTTGGGCCACAGATGCCCCAGCGCGCCGATGTGATCCTCATGCGCGTGGGTGATAAAAATCGCCTCGATCCGGTCGGCGCGTTTTTCCAGCCAGCTGACATCCGGCAGGATCAGATCAACACCGGGCGTCCCGTCCATATCCGGGAAAGTCACCCCC
>JAJXZX010000057.1 GCA_021779835.1 Pseudomonadota bacterium
TCCTGTGGCTTGGGCTGCCGCCCTCGGGGTGGATGGATGCCTCTGGGCCAAAGCATATGGTGGTGTTTGGGGTGCTGTCGCTGCTGGCATGGATGGGCTTGCGCGCGGTGTTCGGGCTGAAACAGGGGCAGGTGAAACGGTGGGATCGCGACATCAATGACAACTGAGGGTGCCGAGGTCAGCGGCGCCAAGGTGGCGTTGTTGCGGGACGGCGCGGTTCTGGCGATCCTGCGCGATGACCTGCCGGGGCTACCCTACGCCGGGCATTGGGACTTGCCGGGTGGCGGGCGAGAGGGCGTGGAAAGCGCGGAAGCTTGCGTTGTGCGCGAAGTGTTCGAGGAACTGGGGCTGCGGATCGGGGTGGAGCGGTTGGTTTGGCGATCAGTCCATGTCTCGGTCGTGATGCCGGGGACGGTGGGGTTGTTCTTTGTGGCGGAAATCACGGCGCTGGAGATTTCAAGCGTGGTGTTCGGCGACGAAGGGCAGGGGTGGCAGATGATGCCGGTGGTCGAGTTCTTAGCGCATAAAAAGGCGGTGCCGTTCCTGCAGGAGCGGCTTTCGCTGGCGTTGGCGGCCCTGACCGCGGGTTAGCGGTTGGGGGTCAGTTTCTGAAATGGCCGGGTGCCCTGCGCAGCGCGGGGCCGGAGTTCACCTGTCACGCAGCGCGGGCATCATAGGCGGCGCGGGCCTGATGGACGCGGGGCTGGTTCGCCTCGGCCCAGTCGCGCAGGGCGGCGACCCTGTCCACCAGCGTGGCGCCCAGCGGGGTCAGCGTGTATTCCACCTGCGGCGGCGAGAGTGGCAGCACCTCGCGCGCAACAAAGCCGTCGCGTTCAAGGTGGCGCAGGGTGACCGCCAGCATCCGCTGCGAAATCGCGCCGATGACGCGGCGCAGCGCGTTAAAGCGGCAGGGGCCGCGCGCCAGTTCCAGCATGACCAGAAGGCTCCACGCGTCGCCGATGCGGTCGAGCACGTCGCGGATCGGGCAGGAAAGGTTGGCGGTGGTATCGCGCGGCATGACGGTTCCCTCGGGGTGACTATGTGACGGAAGGGTGGGTCTTCCGTGGGTAGTTATGACGGTGTATCTGGTTACCTATCGTAACTGAACTGCACAGGAGACGGCAATGAAGATATTTCTGTTGGGCGCAAGCGGCATGATCGGGTCGCGCATTCTGGCCGAGGCGGTGGCGCGCGGGCATCAGGTGGTGGCGGGCGCGCGCGATCCGGGGCGGATTGCGGCGGCAAAGGGCGTGACGGCGGTGGCGGTCGATGCGAATGACGCCGAGGTGGTGGCGGCGCAGGCGGCGGGGGCGGATGTGATCGTTTCGGCGCTGTCGCCGCGATCAACCGGCGACGCGATGACCGAGGCGGCGACGGTGGCGACCGCGCTGATGGCGGCGGCAAAGGCCTCGGGCAAACGGCTGGTGATGGTGGGTGGCGCAGGGTCGCTGAACCTGCCCGATGGCTCGCCGGTGCTGCCGCATGTGCCGGAGATTTACCGCGCCGAGGCGGCCGCCTTGCGCGCGGTGCGCGACCGGCTGGCGGCGAGCACACTGGACTGGACCTTCTTCTCGCCCGCCGGGGTGATCGCGCCGGGTGAGCGCACCGGGGTGTTCCGGGTCGGCGACTCGGTGCTGCTGAGCGATGCGGCGGGCGAAAGCCGGATCAGCGCCGAGGATTACGCGGTGGCGATGGTGAACGAGTTGGAGACGCCCGCGCATCGCCGCGGGATGATGACGATCGCCTATTGAGGATCAGGCCTTAGTGGTTGGGTTGGCGGGCTTGCGGCGACGCAAGTTCCGCCACCACCGCAAGGGCGGCGGCGCGGGGGTCGGCGGCTTGCCAGATCGGGCGGCCGATGACGATGTGGTCGGCGCCATCGGCGATAGCTTGCGCCGGGGTCGCGACGCGTTTTTGGTCGCCAAGCGCTGCTCCGGCGGGGCGCACGCCGGGGGTGACGATGAGGCGACCGGCAGCATTGGGCAGGGCGCGGATCATCGCGGCCTCCTGCGGTGACGCAATGATGCCATCGGCACCGGCGTCGAAGGCGCGCGAGGCACGCTCTCGGGTGATTTCCGCGATGTCGCCGGGGCGGATCAGGTTGGCATCAAGATCGGCGCGGTCCAGCGAGGTCAGGATCGTGACGGCAAGGATTTTCAGCGCGGACCCGGCGGCGCCTTCCTTGGCGGCGCGCACGACTTGCGGGTCGCCGTGGACGGTCAGGAAGTCGAGGTCATAGCGGGCAAGGCCGCGCACCGCCGCCTCGACCGTGGCACCGATGTCGAAGAGCTTCATGTCCAAGAAGATGCGTTTGCCGTGTTCGGCCTTGAGTTCGTTGGCAAGGGCGAGGCCGCCGCCGGTCAGCATGCCAAGGCCGATCTTGTAGAACGACACCGCGGCGCCGAGTTTTTCTGCCAGCGCGAGGCCGTCCAGCGCGTTCGGCACGTCGAGGGCAACGATCAGGCGGTCATCGGACAGGGGTTGGGTCATGGCATCCTCCGCAGGGTTGGGGCGGTTTAGCGGCAATGGCGTGGGCGGGCAAGCGCGTGCGATTGACAAGGTGTGGCTTGCGGTGGAGCATGGCCTCGAACACCCTTCGAGAAGGGGTGACACGGGGTATCGGGGTCAGTCCATGCAGATCAATGTTACCTATGAACGCGACGAGATGGCGGCAGGGGCGGGGCCGATCACCGTTGGCTGGCTGCGCACGACCGACAAGGCGGGGGTGCTCTATGATCCGCCGGAGCGGGTGAGCTTTCGCCAGACCAACCGGACGCATGCGAAATCGGCGGCGCGGTGCCCGGCGGTGATCCAGTTGGAGAGCCGGTATTTCATGATTAAGTGCCCGTTCGACCTGCATCTTGGCTTTGCCCGGGATGACAAGGGCAAGGCGGTTTTGGTGAACCGGGCGGGGGCGGCGGGGGCGGTGCGGCCCGCGAAGCTGGGCGAGGCGTTGACCTTGGTGAACGAGGCGGAGTGGCGCTATCCGGATCGCCCGACGGTGCAGTTGAACCTGCCCTATGTCTTTATCGCCGACGAGATGGTTTACATCACGCAGTTGGACGCGTTTGCGCATTACCGGCGCCAGCCGTTGCCCGGCACTATTTTTGGCGGGCGCTTCCCGGTGAACCTGTGGCCGCGCCCGCTGATGTGGGCGTTCGAGTGGCATGAGACGGATAAGGACATCATCCTCAAGCGTGGCGATCCCCTGTTTTATTGCCAGTTCGAGGGCAATGGCCCGGACCGTGCGGTGCAGGTGGTGGAGGCAGAGCGGACGCCGGAGTTGCAGGCCTACATGGAACACATCTCGGGTGTGGTCGGCTATGTGAACCAGACGTTCAGCCTGTTGAAAACCGCCGAGGCGGCACGCCCGGCGAAGTTGTTGACGCCGAAAGGGTAGGCGATGGAGGACGGGACGCCGCGCGCGTATCGGCGGGGCTTGATCCTGGTGACCGGGGCCGCAGTGGCGTGGAGTTCGGCGGGGTATTTCACCCGGCTGATCCCGTTAGATGCCTGGACCATGTTAGTTTGGCGCGGGGCGTTTGCCGCGCTGGGGATGCTGGTGGCGGTGCTGGCGTTCGAGGGCGCGCGCGGGCTGCGGCGGTTCCGGGCGCTGGGCGCGCCGGGGGTTTTGCTGGCGGTGGTGTCGGGGTTGGGCATGGTGTTGTTCATCACCTCGTTACGGCACACCACGGTGGCGCATGTGGGCGTGATCTATGCGACGGTGCCGTTTGTGGGCGCGGGCATGGCGCGGCTAGCGCTGCGCGAGGTGCCTGCGCGCGGGGCGGTGATTGCCAGCGGTGCCGCGCTGGTGGGCGTGGTGGTGATGGTCGGGCTGGGGCGCGACGGCGGGATCTGGGGCGATCTGATGGCATTTGGCATGACCTTGTGCATGGCGGGGATCATGGTGATCACGCGGCGCCATCCGGACATTCCCTCGATGCAGGCCACGGTGATTTCGGCGCTGTTGAGCGGCGCTTTTGCATTGCCATTCAGCGGGGCAGAGGCGGTGGCGCCGCAGGTGATGGGGCTGCTGCCGCTGCTGGCGTTGTTCGGCTGTGTCAACCTTGCGCTGGGCTCGGTGTTGTTCATGCTGGGGGCGAAGGCGCTGCCGGTGATCGAGACGGCGCTGATCGGGTCGCTGGATGCGCCGTTGGCGCCGGTCTGGGTTTGGCTGGCTTTTGGCGAGACGCCGGAGGGAATGACGCTGCTGGGCGGCGGAATAGTCTTTGCGGCGGTGGTGGCGCATGTGATCTGGGCGAACCAGCGAGCGGCGAGCGCGGTTGTTTGAGCGCGGTTTTGCGGGCGGTCGCGTTCGTGGCGGGCGGCGGAATTTGAGTATTTTTGCCAAGAAGAAGCGCAGAGTTTTGGGAAATTTGCCGGGGTGCGGCAAGGGGGGCTCTTGCATGGGCGCGGGGTGGTTCCCAAATAGATTTCAAGGCCTGCGAAGGGGGCGCGCCGCGCGACGGGTGCCCCGAGGGACAGGTGCTTTTGAAAGGAAATGGCGATGAATTTGGAAAAGTTCACGGAACGGTCGCGTGGGTTCATTCAGGCCGCGCAGACCATCGCGATGCGGGAAAGCCACCAACGTATGGGGGCGGAGCATCTGTTGAAAGCCTTGATGGATGACGACCAAGGGCTGGCCTCGAACCTGATCCGGCGGGCGGGCGGCGAGCCTGTGCGCGTGGCGGAGGCGATTGCGCTGACGCTTGAGAAGGTGCCGAAAGTCACCGGCGATACGGGGCAGGTCTATATGGACCCCTCGCTGGGTCGTGTGTTGGACGAGGCCGAGAAGCTGGCGCAGAAGGCGGGCGACTCTTTCGTTCCGGTTGAGCGGATGCTGATGGCGCTTTGCATGGTCAAATCGAAGGCCAAGGACGCACTGGATGCGGGCGCGGTCAATGCGCAGGGGCTGAACGCGGCGATCAATGACATTCGCAAAGGGCGCACGGCGGACTCGGCGAGCGCCGAGGAAGGCTATGACGCGCTGAAGAAATATGCGCGCGATCTGACGGCGGCGGCGGCCGAGGGCAAGATCGACCCGATTATCGGGCGCGATGACGAGATCCGGCGCACCATGCAGGTGTTGAGCCGGCGGACCAAGAATAACCCGGTGTTGATTGGTGAGCCGGGCGTGGGGAAAACCGCGATTGCGGAAGGCCTCGCGCTGCGCATCGTCAATGGCGACGTGCCAGAGTCTTTGCGCAACAAGAAGCTGATGGCGCTGGACATGGGCTCGCTTATCGCGGGCGCGAAGTATCGCGGTGAGTTTGAGGAGCGTCTGAAGGCGATCCTGTCGGAAGTCACGGCGGCGGCGGGCGAGATCATCCTGTTCATCGACGAGATGCACACGCTGGTTGGCGCGGGCAAGGCGGAGGGCGCGATGGATGCGTCAAACCTGCTGAAACCGGCGCTGGCGCGGGGTGAGTTGCATTGCGTGGGTGCGACGACGCTGGATGAATATCGCAAGCATGTGGAGAAGGACGCGGCCCTTGCGCGGCGGTTCCAGCCGGTGATGGTTGAGGAGCCGACGGTGGAGGATACGATTTCGATCCTGCGCGGTATTAAGGAGAAGTATGAGCTGCACCATGGGGTGCGGATTTCAGATAGCGCCTTGGTGGCGGCGGCCACGCTGTCGCATCGCTATATTACCGACCGGTTTTTGCCGGATAAGGCGATCGACCTGATGGACGAAGCCGCCAGCCGTCTGCGGATGGAGGTGGATTCGAAGCCGGAAGAGTTGGATGCGATCGACCGCGAGATCTTGCAAAAGCAGATTGAGGCGGAGGCGCTGAAGAAAGAGGACGATGCGGCCTCGAAAGACCGGCTGGAGAAGTTGGTGCGTGAGTTGTCGGTGTTGCAGGAGCAGTCGGCCAGCATGACGGCGTCGTGGCAGACCGAGCGCGACAAGCTGGAGAAAGCGCGCGACATCAAGGAGCAGCTGGATAAGGCGCGCGCCGAGTTGGATGTGTCGAAGCGGGAAGGCAATCTCGCGAAAGCCGGGGAGCTGTCGTATGGCATCATCCCGGGGCTGGAGCGTAAGCTGGCCGAGGCCGAAAGCCGCGAAGGTGACATGATGGTTGAGGAAGCGGTGCGGCCAGAGCAGATCGCGCAGGTGGTTGAGCGCTGGACGGGGATTCCGACGTCGAAGATGCTGGAAGGCGAGCGCGACAAGCTGCTGAAGATGGAAGAGGAGCTGGGCCGCCGGGTGATCGGGCAGCGCCAAGCGGTGAAGGCCGTGGCGAATTCGGTGCGCCGCGCGCGGGCTGGGCTGAACGACGAGAACCGGCCGTTGGGCAGCTTCCTGTTCCTTGGGCCGACGGGCGTGGGTAAAACCGAACTGACCAAGGCGGTGGCGGAGTATCTGTTTGACGACGACAACGCGATGGTGCGTATCGACATGTCGGAGTTCATGGAGAAACACGCGGTGAGCCGCCTGGTTGGCGCGCCGCCCGGCTATGTCGGTTACGACGAGGGCGGGGTGTTGACCGAGGCGGTGCGGCGCAGGCCGTATCAGGTGGTGCTGTTCGACGAGGTCGAGAAGGCGCACCCGGATGTGTTCAACGTGCTGTTGCAGGTGCTTGACGATGGGGTTCTGACCGATGGTCAGGGGCGCACCGTTGATTTCAAGCAGACGCTGATCATCCTGACCTCGAACCTTGGCGCCTATACGCTGAGCCAGCTGCCGGATGGCGCGGACCCTGCGCCTGCGCGGCGTGAGGTGATGGACGCGGTGCGGCAGCATTTCCGGCCTGAGTTCCTGAACCGTCTGGACGAGACGATCATCTTTGATCGGCTGACGCGTGACGATATGGACGGCATCGTGACGATCCAGATGAAGCGCTTGGTCGCCCGGCTGGCGGCGCGCAAGATCGAGTTGGATCTGGACGATGCCGCGCGGAAGTGGCTGGCGGACGAAGGCTATGACCCGGTGTTCGGGGCACGGCCGTTGAAGCGGGTGATCCAGCATGCGTTGCAGGATCAGTTGGCCGAGATGATCCTTGGCGGCGATGTGATGGACGGCGACACGGTGCATGTCAGCGCCGGGGCGGATGGGCTGATCATCGGCGACAGGGTTTCGGCCTCGCGTCGGGATGCGCCGCAGCACGCGACGTATCACTAAGGTCTCGTAATGTTACAGGAAGCCCCCGTCAGAGCGATCTGGCGGGGGTTTTTGTTTGTGCGGCTGGGTGTGGGGCATGCGGGTGGGGGTAAGGCTCTGATTTAGCGCCCTTATCTGCAATTTCACGCGGGATTGAGTTGATTGCGCCGCCACGTGCGCCAGCTTTGACGCGTGTAACACTCTACACGAAAGCGCCAAATGACGGTTCGTGAGGCAACTTTTCGCCGAAATCACCGTATCTCTGTTCATCGGGAATGAATGCGCGACGCAGGATAGGAGACTGAGATGACCAAGATTTTCAACACGGGTCTGACGGAGTCGGATGTGACCCCGAAAGAGGTCTATCTGAACCGGCGCCAGATCATGGCGGGCACCGGAGCCCTGATCGCGGCGGGGGCGATTGGCGGGCGGGCAGAGGCGAGCCTGACCACGGTGCCCAGCAAGTATTCGACGATGGAGAAGCCGAACACCCTCCACGACATCACGAACTACAACAATTATTATGAATTCGGTCTGGAAAAGACCGACCCGGCGGCCAATGCCCATACGCTGACCACCAGCCCCTGGGCGATCCAGATCGACGGGATGGTGGACAAGCCCGGCAATTATGGGCTGGAGGACATCCTGAAGGGTGTCACGCTGGAAGAGCGCATCTATCGCCATCGCTGCGTCGAGGCGTGGTCGATGGTGATCCCATGGGATGGCTTCCCGCTCAGCGTGCTGTTGAACCGGGCGGGGGTGCAGCCCTCTGCCAAGTATATCGCGTTCCAGACCGTGCTGCGCCCGGAAGAGATGCCGGGGCAGCGCACCAACGTGCTGGACTGGCCCTATCGCGAGGGGCTGCGCATGGACGAGGCGATGCATCCGCTGACGATTCTGGCGACCGGGATCTATGGCGCCGACATGCCCAAGCAGGACGGCGCGCCGATCCGGTTGGTAGTGCCGTGGAAGTATGGCTTCAAAGGGGCCAAGTCGATCGTGAAGATCTCTGCCGTGGCAGAGCAGCCGGTGACGACCTGGAACACGATGGCGCCGAACGAGTACGGCTTTTATTCCAACGTCAACCCGAAGGTCGATCACCCGCGCTGGAGCCAGGCCAGCGAGCGGCGCATCGGTGGCGGGCTGTTTGCCAAGCGCATCGATACGGTGATGTTCAACGGCTATGGTGATCTGGTGGCGAGCCTTTACACCGGCATGGACCTGAAGAAGAACTTCTGATGGGCATTGCGCAAACCATAAACGGGCGGCTGCGCAAGGTTCCGGCCTGGCCGCTGTATCCTCTGGGGTTGCTGCCCGCGCTGTGGATCGGCTGGCTGATCTTCACCGATGATCTGGGCGTCGATCCGGTGAGAGAGTTGGAGCATCGCGTCGGCATCTGGGCGCTGCGGTTCATCCTTGCCGGGCTCTGCGTGACGCCGCTGCGTAAGTGGACCGGGGTCAGCCTGATCAAGTATCGCCGCGCGCTGGGCCTGATCGCGTTCTTCTATGCGGTGGTGCATGTCGCGGTCTGGGTGCTGTTGGACCTGCAACTGCGCTGGGGCGAGATGTGGAGCCATATCGTCAAGCAGCCCTACATCACCATCGGCATGGCGGCCTTCGTGATGATGATCCCGCTGGCGATCACCTCGAATAACCTGTCGGTGCGCAAGATGGGGGCGGGGGCGTGGCAGCGGCTGCACAAGCTGGTCTATCCGCTGGCGTTTCTGGGGGCGCTGCACTTCGTTCTGGTGCTGAAGGTGTGGTCGCAGTCGTCGTTCGTGTATTTTGCCATCACGATTGCCCTGTTGGCGGTGCGTTTGGTGTGGTCGCAGCAACGACTCAGGGCGCGTTTGGCGTGATTTGAGCGGCCGTGAGTCGGAAACAGGGCGCTTTCGGGCGCCCTGTTGCATGTCCGGGGGGCAGCACGCGGCGCGCGGCCAAGGCACCGGGCAATCTTGTTGCGCCAACCGGGGGGGCTTTAGTTGTGAATATTGCGCGGACCGCAAGATATTGGGCTGTTTTTTGAGCGATCCAAGAAAATGTCATGTTTCTGTATTTTTCCTCTTGCGGGTATTTGCGAGTGGACCTAAACACCGCCTTACCGAAGCGCAGACGAAGCGCGACGGGATGGCGCTGGACGGGAACG
>JAJXZX010000031.1 GCA_021779835.1 Pseudomonadota bacterium
ACGGTGAAATCCGCGCCATCTGGTCGTCGGACAACAGGAACATATCGGTCATGGCGGCCCCCCTTGGTGCCACCAGTGAATCAGTGGGCTCCAAGGCCCGCAAGCGATTTAATGGGTCCAGACCCTAGTTGATGAAGCTCAACGAGTGAAACTCGTGTCCGGCCTAGGCGATGACTACGCACCTCTCATCGAACGGGCCCGCGCCAGTCGCGCCCTCCTGATCGTTGAGAACGAAAGCGATGCAAGAATTCTTGAGGCAATATCCACGACGTGTGGCTATCGTTGGCCGCCACAATTGGCAATCCTAGCCAGCACTGATGCCCATAAAGATCGACTGAAATTCTATAGGACCTTGCTTGAGGCTATTGACGGGCTCAAGGCCGTAAGCCTGCGCGATAGAGATACTAAGGAATTGGCCTGTGTGGACGCGGCAACTCTACGAGAAAAGGGTATAGAAACCAAAGGTTATCCGGATTTTCTGCCCTTAACTTGGCGACGCCGGGAGATTGAAAATTACGCCTTGGTTCCTTCGTCAATCGCTAGTCTTATGGGCCAGGAAGTCACTGAGACTTGGTGGCGGACTCAAGGGTGGGCATGGCCTCAGGATCCCAAGATCGAGACCCACCTCCAAGATTGCGACATCAAGAAATCCCTCGGCAAACTTCTCGGAAGAACGTCCGTGGGAGATTTCTTGTGCGGCTTAACTTTGGACGACGTGCATCCAGATCTCAAGATGGCTGCGAAAGCTATTTGTGATCTTTCGAGTTCCTGATCTCGACGCCACCACGCCGCCCCACCTGTTGCCCCACCTCGCCACCAACCTGCATCAAACTGGTACCGGACCATCCGTCTAGACGGAATCCTACCGCCCCAGCCATCTATATCTTGAAAGACGGTAGTGGTGAGCGTGCCCGTGTGCAGCGTTCTCGCTTTGGTGTTTGAGGTCATAGCCCCAAGGCCGCATCCTGCCAGAGAGAATGCCGTCAATCGCGGCGGGGTTCAGTGGCGCGAGAGAGATGATGCCCCAAGTGGTGCCCCAGTGCTGGGGGGGCTCAGAGTGGAGTGCCCGCCCGTTAACCGCTAGGGTAGGTCACGGGTGTTGAGGGTGCCCAAATGTTCAGTTCGGACATCCGGCTCCATCATCAAACGTGGTGTCATCATCGAAAGGCAGGCCACTTGTGATTTGAGTCGGCGTTAGGCTGAAGAGGGCATAGAATGCCCCCAGATCGCCCCGAAACCGAAAGGCCCCGCTATTGAGGACCGGAAGCCGAAGGATGCCTGACATGCCGATTAGATCGTCGATCATGGCCTGCCATGCATTGGCGCGCAGCCCCCAGAGTTCCGGCATCGTGATCGTATTTGTCCAGTACCGATTTTCCCGGAAGATGACCTGACGGCGACCATCCAGGCCACGCCCCGGCGACTTGGTCGATGCCACCAGAAACCAGCTTTCTGCCATCGCGCAAGGGATGGATGCGGGCCATTCGATAATCTTCATGCTGTTTTCTGAGCCCGCGCCATTTGTGCATTGTTCCGTTTGACGACGCTTACAGCGACCGGGAGGGCAGCAGCAGCGCCCGCCTGTCTGGCGATTACCCCACCCGTCACCATTGCAGAAGACGAGGATGGTAATCTCGGACCGGCCTATCCGATGCAGGGATGCAGCGATCCGTTTACCCATGGGAACGATCAGCGATGCACTTTCTGGCATGAGGTAGACGGACGGTTGGTTGAGTGGCCTGATTTGACGGGATCATCGGCCATAGGTGCGCGACGCGTCGGCAAGAAAGCCGCTGATCATTTGCTCTATGGCCGCGAGTGGCGGCAGATGCCGGGAGTAGAGTGATGGCTGACTATGATCCGCTACTAGATTGTTTTGACGATGATCCGGGCGAAGAGGTCTGTGATAGCTGCGGCTTGGCCTTTGAAGCCTGCGCTTGCGACGACTGCGGCCTGATGCCGAACGGCCAATGCGTGAAGGTGGGCAGCGAGGAATGTGATTGGTATTGCCCCCATAGCCGCAGTCCTCGGTATGCAGGCAGCGCGGCGTGGAATCAGGCGCATGACGCAGGAACGCCAATAGATGGTTGCGGGCGCCCAGAATGTGATGCGCGTCTCGGCGCGCAGGAGGCAGCGCCATGAACAAGCCATTCACCCCCGAAATCCTTGCCGATCGGTGGCAGTGCTCTGCGGAAACGGTGCGCCAGATGGTTGCCCGAGGTGAGTTGCGTGGCTTTCGCGTCGGGCGCATGATCCGAATCCCAGCGGATGCAGTGGAGGACTTGGAGTGCGGGATGCCAGAATCGGAAGGCTCAACGGCCGTTTCGTCGTCACATGGCGCGGAGAGGATGGCCAGAGACGCCGGTATCGTCTTGATGCACTCGCGGCCAAGGAAGCAGAAGCAGAGGCCCTAGACGTCATCCGGCGCGAGACAGCGCCGCCTGGCGGAGACACAATCGCGTCAATCTGGTCAGCTTATCTGCGCGACCGTGAAGGGCGACCGATCGCCAAGACGATGGGCTATACCGGCAAAGCCGTCCTTTAGCATTTTGGAGCCTACCGCCCCGATCATGTCACCACTGACCTTTGCCGATCGTACGACAGGAAGCGCCGCAGTGCTGGCATTGCTCAGGGATCTATCTGGACCGAGCTTGGCCACTTGCGGACCGCCCTTATCTGGGCGCAGGAGGAACGCATCATCGAGCGCGCGCTGAAGATCGAGCGCCCGCCGAAGCCTGCGCCGAAAGAGCGTTACCTGACCCGCACGGAGATCGACCAGCTCCTGTCGGTAGAGATGGCGCCGCATATCCGTGTAGCGATCATCCTGATGCTGACGACGGCCGGTCGCGTCGGCGCGATTCTGGACCTCACCTGGACGCGCGTGGACTTCGAGCGAGGGCAGATCAATCTGCGCATCGATGAGATCGGACCGCGCAAGGGCCGCGCGGTTGTTCCTATGAATTCTATGCTTCGCGCGGCGCTGCAGGACACTCGCCAGGCTGCGCTCAGCGAATCCGTGGTCGAGTGGGCGGGCGGCAGGGTTCAATCGATCCGCACAGGCTTCAACGCAGCCTTAGAAGCGGCAGGGCTGAAAGATGTGAGCCCGCATGTTTTGCGTCACACTGCTGCCGTCGATATGGCTGCCGCTGGCGTACCCATTTCGAAGATTAGTCAGTACCTTGGCCACTCAAATACGGCGATCACCGAGCGCGTTTACGCCCGCTTTGCACCGGATCACATGATAGAGGCAGCGGCAGTTCTCGAGTTTGGCGGACCTCGAAAGGTTCGATGAACTCAAACGCACTTCGCAGTTTTCGGCTAAGGTATTGGTTTTTATGGTGGGTGATGAGGGACTCGAACCCCCGACATCTTCGGTGTAAACGAAGCGCTCTACCAACTGAGCTAATCACCCGCCTCGACGCTTCCATAGCCCGTCCGGTGGGCGGCGCGCAAGCCCCCCGCCGGGGAAAACCCACCGCAGCCCCAAATGCAAAACGCGCCCGGATTTCCCGGACGCGCAAGCTGTTCTTGGTGGGTGATAAGGGATTTGAACCCCTGACATCTTCGATGTGAACGAAGCGCTCTACCACTGAGCTAATCACCCGTCGGGCGCGGTATTAGCGTCACTCTTCGTCATCTGCAAGGGGGGGCGTGCCGGTTTCCTTCTCGCCCGCGCGCCGCAGTTTGACAATCATCATCTCACCCGAGGTCAGATCGCGTTGGCGGTTCACCTTGATCTTGCCCAGCGGCGGCAGGTTCAGCTCTTCCCCCTTCGACAGCGCCTCGCCCAGCACCGCCAGCACGGCCTCTGTGATCTCGCGCACGTCCTGCTTCTTGCGGCCCGACAGCGTGGTCACACGTTCCACAAATTCCTTTTTGCGCAGGGTCGCGGCCTTTGCGGCCCCGTCGGCCTCTGCCTCGGTCTCTTCCGCCAGCATCGGCTCATCTATCGCATCGTCCATCTCGTCAAGCTCTGGCGCGGCGTCTGCCACAACCGCCACCTTGGTCGGTTTGCTCGACTTGCGGGTCGTCTTGCGCGGCGTCGTCGATTTCCGTGCTGCCATTTACTGCTCTCCTCGTTGAACTCTTATACCCACATTAGCCGCCGCGGCTGCCGCCTGCCACCGGCGGGTGCAAACTAATTCGCGCTGTCGCGGTGTGCCCACACCAGGCCGCGCGTTATGACGAGGCGCCGCACAGAAGCGTCCGCCCGATGCCGCCCGTCGCCGCCCCGTCCTGCACCGGAATCGGCGTGCCAGCGCGGACCCCTTCGATCAGCCGTGCCACGTCGGGCGCTTTCGGCACATTGGTGAATTCGGTGTTGACCTCGGTCAGGTTGCCCGCCTTGTCACGCCCCCGGCTGACATGCACCAGCACATCACCGGTCATGGTATCGGACTGGGCCACCGTCAAAGGCGGCAAATCCGCCGGACCGAAAGAGGTCGTGCCGCCCGGCAAGATCGTGATGTAGATCGCGCGCCGGTCGGTCACCGCATAGGCCTCGCCGTGCGGCTGCAACAGCGCCGCCACCGGGGCCGATACGATCATCCCCACCGCGATCACGCCAAACACCGGCACCAAAGCCGCGCGCAGCCGGTCAAGGCCACGGCCCGTCTTGCGCCCCCACAGCGCCACCACCCCGACGATCAGAATACCGAACACCGTGACCGGCAAAAACTGCATGAAAAGCTCAGACGCGGGCGGGGCATAGGCCCACAATAGCCGCTCTCCCGGCTGGATCTGCGCGCAGGCGATTGCCAATAGTTCGGGCGAAGCGACGTTCATCTTTCCTACCGTGCGACGGGCGCTTGGGCCCAGTCTCCTGCTCGATCCGCCGCTTGTCCGGGCACCGCCCCCTCGGCTTGCGCGCATCATAATTCGTCAGACGCGCCCGCGCTAGGGGCACGACACCCCTGCCCCGCGCGCCCGCAGGATTTGACAAAAAAGGCGCACCCAGCAAAGGATGCGCCCCAGTCTTGTGTGTGCCGCCGCTTAGTGCGCGGTGGCCCCCGCCGCGTCCGAGGGCGCCTTCATCCGCGCGCTCGCCGCGGCTTCCTCGGCCGCCTCGTCCCACTCAACCGGCTCCGGCATCCGCACCAGCGCCTTGCGCAGAACGTCGCGCACATGTGCCACCGGGATGATCTCCAGCCCGGCTTTCACGTTGTCCGGGATCTCTGGCAGATCCTTGGCGTTCTCTTCCGGGATCATCACGATCTTGATGCCGCCGCGATGCGCCGCCATCAGCTTTTCCTTCAAGCCCCCGATCGGCAGCACATTGCCACGCAGGGTCACTTCCCCTGTCATCGCAATATCCTTGCGCACCGGAATACCCGTCAGCACTGAAACGATCGACGTCACCATCCCCACGCCAGCGCTCGGCCCATCCTTGGGCGTCGCCCCTTCGGGAACGTGGACGTGGATATCCACCGTTTCAAACTTCGGCGGCTTGATCCCCAGCTCCGGCGCGATCGAGCGCACAAAACTGGCCGCCGCCTCGATCGACTCCTTCATCACATCGCCCAGCTTGCCAGTCGTCTTCATCCGCCCCTTGCCGGGCAGCTTCAACGCCTCGATCTGAAGCAACTCGCCCCCCACCGAGGTCCAGGCCAGCCCGGTCACCACGCCAACCTGATCTTCCAGTTCGGCCAGACCATAGCGATACCGCTTCACCCCGAGATAGGTCTCAAGGTTCTCCGGCGTCACCACCACCGTCTTGGTCTTGCCCTTGACGATCTCAGTCACCGCTTTACGCGCCAGCTTGGCAATCTCGCGCTCAAGGTTCCGCACGCCCGCCTCACGGGTATAGACGCGCACCATCTCCAGCAACGCCGCGTCGGTAATGCGGAACTCGCCTTTTTTCAGCCCGTGCCCGCTGACCTGTTTCTCGATCAGGTGGTGCTTGGCGATCTCGCACTTCTCGTCTTCGGTGTAGCCTGCCAGCGGGATGATCTCCATCCGGTCCAGCAGCGGCGACGGCATGTTGTAGCTGTTCGCCGTGGTGATGAACATCACGTTCGACAGGTCATACTCGACCTCCAGATAGTGGTCCGCGAAGGTCGCGTTCTGTTCCGGGTCCAGCACCTCCAGCATCGCGCTGGCCGGGTCGCCCCGGAAGTCCTGCCCCATCTTGTCGATTTCGTCCAGCAGGATCAGCGGGTTGGTCGTCTTGGCCTTTTTCATCGCCTGGATGATCTTACCGGGCATTGACCCGATATAGGTCCGCCGATGGCCGCGAATTTCCGACTCGTCGCGCACCCCACCCAAGGAAATCCGGATGAACTCGCGCCCTGTCGCCTTCGCCACAGACCGACCCAGCGAGGTTTTACCCACGCCCGGAGGCCCGACGAGGCACAGGATCGGCCCCTTCATCTTGGCCGAACGGGATTGCACCGCCAGATACTCGACGATCCGCTCCTTGACCTTTTCCAGCCCGTAGTGGTCGGCGTCCAGCACCGCTTGCGCCTTGCCCAGATCCTTTTTCACGCGGGACTTCACGCCCCACGGGATCGACAGCATCCATTCCAGATAGTTGCGCACCACCGTGGCCTCTGCCGACATCGGCGACATCGACTTCAGCTTTTTGACCTCGGCATCCGCCTTCTCGCGCGCCTCTTTGGAAAGTTGCGTCTTGGCGATGCGCGCTTCCAGTTCGGCGACCTCGTTCTGGCCTTCTTCGCCGTCGCCCAGTTCCTTCTGAATGGCCTTCATCTGCTCATTCAGATAATATTCGCGCTGGGTGCGCTCCATCTGGGATTTGACGCGGGTCTTGATCTTTTTCTCGACCTGAAGCACCGACATCTCGCCCTGCATCAGCCCATAGATCTTCTCCAGCCGCTCAGCGACGTCGAGCGTCTCCAGAAGCTCCTGCTTCTGCGCCACTTCGATGCCAAGATGCCCCGCCACCAAATCGGCAAGCTTGGCCGGCTCGTGCGTATCCGACACCGCCGCCATCGCCTCTTCGGGGATGTTCTTCTTGATCTTCGCGTAGCGCTCGAATTCCTCGGTGACTGAATGCACCATGGCTTTCACCGCATTCGCGTCGCCCGGCGTTTCCTCCAGCAGGACCGCCTTGGCTTCAAAAAAATTCGGGTTGCTCAGGTATTCCGTAATACGCACCCGCGCGCGGCCTTCGACCAGCACCTTCACGGTGCCGTCGGGCAGTTTCAACAACTGCAACACATTGGCGAGAACGCCTGATTTATAGATGCCATCCGAGGTCGGATCATCGACCGAAGGGTCGATCTGGCTCGACAGCAGAATCTGCTTGTCGTCCGCCATGACCTCTTCCAGCGCCCGCACCGATTTCTCGCGGCCGACAAACAGCGGCACGATCATGTGCGGGAACACCACGATGTCGCGCAACGGCAACACGGGGTAGCTGACAGAGAGGGTGTCGTTCATGCTCTATCCTCATTTTGCAGGAAGGTTCTGGCCCCGGTTATTCGGCGACGCTCGACCTTCCCCGGTACTCGGTTATGCTATCTGGGGCACCTGAGAGCCCTTTTCAACCACATCTGGTCACAGCTTTGTCATACAATGCCGTGAGCCGCGCAGAGGGGCAAGCGCACAATAGCGCGGAATTTCTGTGTTTCGCGTAACAAGCCCTGCGGCGCCGCACAAATGCGCAGCCTCCGTTCGCCGCCAAAGCAGCCCCAAGACCCTCCGAAAACGGCATAAGCCCCCGGCGAGCGTCCTGCCCGCCGGGAACAGCGCCTCAATGCGCCAGTTGCAACCCGGCGCTGGCCCGTGGTGCCGCCGCCATCGCCGCCGGATGCGGCATCGCGCGATGCACCGGCATTGTCAGCACCGCATAGCGCCGCCCGTCGCCCGCGCTCTCATAGGGCTCGCCCAGCCGGTCCGCCTGCCAGCCCAACTGCCGCAACGCCCGCATCAGCGACACCGGCGACAGTGACATCAGCTCTGACGCGCCATGCCGCATCGCGACCTCGGCCAGCCCCTCGACGATCAGCGTCAGACACTGGCTGCGCTCTGCCTGCGTTTTCACCGTGTCCGACATCACCAGCCGCGTGCATTCCCACACCAGCGGCGTCTGCACCTCATGCGGCATTACGCTGGCCGGAATGTCCGGCAGCTTGCCCGCAAAGGCATCGCGCAACATGTAGCTGTGTTCGCCCCAGGCCGCGGTCGTCGCCATCGTGCGCGCGCCGCCCACCACCTCACCATCGCGCAGCACGACCGAATAATGCGCCAGCGGGTTGTCATACTGGTCCATCTCCACCGTGTCGTCATGCGGGATGTTCCAGCCCAAAGTGTCAACAAAGAACTGTTTACGCAACCGAAGGTAGTCATAGTATGCCGCACCGTAACGATGCATGTCCGACAGACCGAAAGTGATATTTTCCATGTTACGCCCTCCAAAATGGCAGGGCGAGTAGATCACTAAGACTCTAATTGATTAGTTACTAAAAGATGAGTGGATAACCATAACTCACTCTAAGCGTGTTTTTGTGGTTAAATCCCGCTCGGCACGGCCCTGGCGGTCAAATCAACCCCGCCGACAGCGCCATTGAGACCGCTTGACTGCCCGTCCGCGCGCCCAGTTTCAGCCGCGCGTTCTTCAGCCGCTGCTTCACCGCGCCCTCTGACACCACAAGCTGCGCCGCAATCTCTTTCAACAGCAACCCGTCCTTCACCATGCGCAACGCCTCCAGCTCGGCCTTTGTCAGGTTCGAGGGCGGCGCCTTGATGTCATGCAGATGGCGTAACTTTTTCTCCAGCAAAACAATTTCTCCATCGTCAAACTCGCGGTCACTGCGCGCGAACGACCCGATGCTGCGTTGCCCGTCGGTGCTGCGATCATCGCAGGCCACCACCACGCCATAGGTCAGCCCAAAATGCCGCGCGCGCAGCATCACCTCTCGCGGGTCTGCCAGCGACAGCGCGCTCCACCGAGTCGCGCCGTCATTCTCGTAGGCCCAACGCAGCACGGGGTCATAAAGCATTAAGCCCTTCTGCGTGTAATGCTCGACCCAGCGCTCGGGCAAGGCATTGTATTCAAACAACGGAAACGCAAAACCGATGCGTAATGCGACGTAATACCCGGCAGGCGCGAATCTGGCAAAGTCTCCACCCTCCAAAGGTTGTTCCATCTCAATAAATACCAAGTTCTGCGTCAAACGCCTTTGCGTTCCGCAACCGGAGTATGTCATACCCGCCCGGTATGTCACGAGGTGCAATTTGGAAATTTTGAGCCGGGGGGCAGGCGCCAATATGAACGAACATACGCACATCAGCGAAATTCTGGCGCGCCTGCACGGTGCATACCCCACGGGCTTCGCGATTGCGCTGCATGTAAAGTTCACCTCGCCCAAATATCTGTTTCAGTCCTACGATACCGAATGGATCGACACTTATTCCCGCCTCGGCCTTGTCATCCACGACCCGACCGTGCGCTGGGGGTTTGACAACACTGGCACCCAACGGTGGAGCGGGCTTGCCAGCGATGACCCCAACAGCGTCCTGCCCCGCGCCGCCGAACACGGCCTGCGCTACGGCTTCACCGTCTCGCAACTGACCGACGGCTCGCGCACCGTCGCCTCGTTCGCGCGTGGCGACCGCGAGGCGACCGACGCCGAAATCGCAGCCGCCGCCGCCGATGTCGCCCAACTGCACGCCCTCACTCTTACGCTTGAAACCCTTACCCCCGCCGATCACGCCCTGCTCAAGCAGATGTCGATCTACCTCACCCGCGGCTGACACATCCGACGCCTGACGATTTCGCCCCGTCACAGCGGCTCAATATCGCCCTGCGCGCGCTCGGCATGAAAGCCCGCCACAAACGCAGCCAACTGCCCCGCCGCAATCGCGCCGCGCAACCCCGCCATCAGCTCTTGGAAATAGTGCAGGTTGTGCCAGGTCAACAGCATCGACGCGATAATCTCTTGCGAGCGCAGGACGTGATGCAGATAGGCGCGGGAATACTGACGGCACGCCGGGCAGGTGCAAGCCCCATCCAGCGGCCGCGGGTCGTCCTGATGGCGCGCGTTCTTCATATTGACCACGCCGCGCCGCGTGAACGCTTGCCCTGTGCGCCCCGACCGCGACGGCAGCACGCAATCCATCATGTCGATGCCACGCTCCACCGCGCCGACAATATCATCCGGCTTGCCGACGCCCATCAGGTAGCGCGGCTTGTCCTCGGGCAGCATCCCCGGCGCATAGTCCAGCACGCCGAACATCGCCTCTTGCCCCTCACCCACCGCAAGGCCCCCGACCGCATAGCCATCAAACCCGATCGCCCGCAACGCCTCGGCGCTTTCGCCGCGCAGTTCGTGGTTGACGCCGCCCTGCTGAATGCCAAACAACGCATGTCCCGGCCGGTCGCCAAACGCATCGCGTGACCGCTGTGCCCACCGCATCGACAGCCGCATCGACTTCGCCACCGCCTCATCCGTCGCAGGCAGCGCCGGGCATTCATCAAAACACATCACGATATCCGAGCCCAACATGCGCTGGATCTCCATGCTGCGCTCTGGCGAAAGATGGTGCCGCGAGCCGTCGATGTGGGATTTGAAGGTCACCCCCTCCTCCGACATCTTGCGCAGCGCGGCGAGGCTCATCACCTGAAACCCGCCCGAGTCGGTCAGAATCGGGCGCTCCCAATTCATGAACTTGTGCAAACCGCCCAGCCGCTCGATCCGCTCGGCGGTAGGGCGCAGCATCAGGTGATAGGTGTTGCCCAGCAGAATATCCGCGCCGGTCGCGCGCACCGATTCCGGCAGCATCGCCTTCACCGTCGCCGCCGTGCCGACCGGCATGAAGGCGGGCGTGCGGATCTCGCCGCGCGGCGTGGAGATCACGCCCGTGCGCGCCGCCCCATCCGTCGCCGCCACCTTGAATTCAAACTTCTGCGCCATCGCGTCATCCGCCCTATGCCTTCGGGCGCCCTTGTCCGGCAAAATTCCGCGAAAGCCAAGTGGAACGTGATGCAGCGATCGTATGCATGAAAAACATACGATTGCTGCATGAAATACATATGCCGATTATGCGCTTTCTGCGGACTGGACCTCGCCGCCATAATCCCTATATAATCAGTCAACAACCGCGCGAGAGTAAACATGACCGCACAGGCCCAAGCCCAGATCGAAGGCGCCCCCGTAATTCGCCCGTCCAGCACCGAACACCCGCTTTACGACGCGGTGGTCTCGGCCTGCCGCACCGTGTTTGACCCGGAAATCCCGGTCAATATCTACGACCTAGGCCTCGTCTATACCATTGAAATAAATGACGAAAACGAGGTCGATATCTTGATGACCCTCACCGCCCCCGGATGCCCTGTGGCAGGCGAGATGCCGGGCTGGGTCGCCGATGCGGTCGAACCCTTGGCGGGCATCAAGCAGGTCAACGTCGCAATGACCTTCGATCCGCCCTGGGGCATGGACATGATGTCCGACGAGGCCCGGCTAGAGCTTGGATTCATGTGAATGAACGCGGGGAAAATCCGTTCCCTGTCAATAACTTAAAGAGAAAAGAGGCGCTGCGATGTTTGGTATTCCCGGCAAACAAGCTGTCACCCTGACCCCGGCTGCGGCAAAGCAAATCGCCCGCCTGATGGCGCGCGACGGCGTCACCGGACTGCGCATCGGCGTGAAAAAAGGCGGCTGTGCCGGCATGGAATACACCATGGATTTCGCCCATGATATCAACGCGATGGACGAGGTTGTTGAACAAGGCGGCGCCCGTGTGATGATCGCTCCGATGGCGCAAATGTTCCTGTTCGGCACCGAAATCGACTACGAAACCACGCTTCTTGACGCAGGCTTCCGCTTCAACAACCCCAACGTGGCCGAATCTTGTGGCTGCGGCGAATCCATCAAATTCAAAGACCAGGACAGCGCCGCCTGACCCCCGCGACACTTTCCCGGTTCCCCCCTGCCCGATCATCGCCTAATGCTGGGACAAAGGGATCAGGAGAACCACGATGCGCCGCAAACTTGCCGCCGGAAACTGGAAGATGAACGGGCTGTCCGCCTCGCTGGTCGAGGTCGAGAAGCTGTTGGAATATCACCCAAAACCGGCCTGCGAGGTGCTGATTTGCCCGCCCGCCACCCTGATTGCGCAACTCGCGTGGCGCATCAAGAATAAGGAGTTGGCGGTTGGCGGCCAAGACTGCCACTGGAACGCCTCAGGCGCACACACGGGCGATATTTCTGCGCCGATGCTGGTCGATGCGGGTGCCAGCCACGTCATCATCGGCCACTCCGAGCGCCGCGCCGATCACGGCGAATCTGATGCGCTGGTGCAGGCAAAATGCACCGCCGCCCTCGCCGCTGGCCTGACCGCCGTGGTCTGCGTCGGCGAGACCGAACACCAGCGCGACACCGGCATCACCTTGTCGGTGATCGGGATGCAACTGGCGCATTCCCTGCCCGACGATTGCACTGCCGCCCGCGTCGTGATTGCCTATGAGCCGGTCTGGGCCATCGGCACCGGCCGCACGCCGACGCTGGCAGAGATCGGTGAAGTGCATGATTTCATACGCAAAACCATCACCACCCGCTTTGGAGCCGAGGGCAACGGGATGCGCATTCTCTACGGCGGCTCGGTGAAACCCAGCAACGCGGCCGAGATCTTCGCTGTATCCAACGTCGATGGCGCGCTGGTCGGCGGCGCCTCGTTGAAGGCCAGCGATTTCGGCGCCATCATCGCAGCACTCGAAGCGGCCTAAGCCGCCCAAGCGGGCCGCTAAAAGCGCCCCGCTTACTCGCCGCCGTTCGCCTTGCCGGTATGCTTGCGCAGCCGCGACGGTTGCTGCGAACGCCGTCCCTTGAACGGGTTTTTCTCTGACTGACTGCGCAGCGTCATACGGATCGGTGTGCCCGGCAGGTCAAAAGTCTGGCGCAATCCGTTCACCAGATAGCGGCGATAGCTTTCCGGCATCAGGTCGGGATGCGAGCACATGATGACAAAACCCGGCGGGCGCGCCTTCACCTGCGTCATATAGCGCATCTTGATGCGCTTGCCGCCCGGCGCCGGCGGCGGGTGCGCCTCGGTCATCACCCCCAGCCACTGGTTCAGTTTGGCGGTGGTGACGCGGCGGTTCCACACGGCATGCGCCTCGACAATCGCGTCATGCAGACGATCCAGCCCGCGCCCGGTCTTGGCCGAAACCGTAACCAGCGGCGCGCCGCGCAGCTGTGGCAGGTAGCGTTCAAACATCTCCAGAAGAGCGTAAAGCTTGTCCTGCTTCTCGTCCTCCAGATCCCATTTATTGACCGCGATCACCACGGCACGCCCCTCCGTCTCGGCAAAGTCCGCGATGCGCAAGTCCTGCGTTTCAAACGGAATTTCGACGTCGAGCAGCACAACCACCACCTCGGCAAAGCGCACCGCGCGCAACCCGTCGGTCACCGACATCTTTTCCAGCTTGTCAGATATCTTGGCTTTCTTGCGCATCCCCGCCGTGTCGAAAATACGGATCGGCGTGCCCAGCCAGTCGGCGGTGATCGAGATCGCGTCGCGCGTAATCCCGGCCTCTGGCCCGGTCAGCAAACGCTCCTCGCCAAGGATCTTGTTGATGAGCGTCGATTTGCCCGAGTTCGGCCGCCCGATCACCGCGATCTGCAACGGCTTGGCGCTGGTTGGCGCGAAGGAAATCTCTTCGTCGTCCTCCAACACGTCAACATCGACCAAAGGCGCATCGTCCAGCTTCAGGCTGGCGCGTTCCTCAAACGCATCGGCCAGCGGCTGCAACACGCGGTAAAGGTCGTCCATCCCCTCGCCATGTTCCGCCGACAGCCGGATCGGCTCGCCCAGACCCAGCGCATAGGCATCCAGAAACCCGCTTTCGCCCGCCTTGCCCTCGGCCTTGTTGACGCCCAGGATCACATGCGCGTTCTTCTTGCGCAAAATGTCGGCGAAAATCTCATCGGTCGTAGTGACACCCGCGCGCCCGTCGATCAGGAACAGGCAGACATCCGCCATCCCCACCGCGCGCTCTGTCAGCTTGCGCATCCGCCCTTGCAGGCTTTCGTCGGTCGCCTCTTCCAGCCCCGCCGTGTCGATCACGGTGAACTTGAGGTCCGCGAGCTTGCCCGCCCCCTCGCGCAAATCGCGGGTAACGCCGGGCTGGTCATCGACCAGCGCCAGCTTCTTGCCGACCAGTCGGTTGAACAGCGTCGATTTGCCAACATTAGGGCGCCCGACGATGGCGAGGGTAAAGGTCATGTCCGTCTCCGTGGCGCAAGCAAACCTTGCACGAAAAAGACCCCTTAAACCGATTGCGCCTCAGCGGAAAGCGCGAAGTTTGCCGTCCTCGCCCACCACGAACAACGTGCGCCCTGCCACGACGGCCGCACTGGCCGCCCCAGCGCCCATCGGAACGGTCGAGATCAGCTTGCCCGACGCCGGATCAAACGAGCGGATCTGCCCGTCGCTGGACGTCACGATCAGCCGGTTGCCCGCCATGATCGGCCCGTAATAGGCGTAAATGTCGCGGCGGCGCTTTTCCTTCTTCACCGGCACATAGAGCGGCATCGGCGATTTCCACACCTCTGCCCCGGTGGCGGCATCCAACCGCACCAGTTGCGCCTGATCCGAAACGAGGAAGATCGAGTCGCCCTCTGGCCACACCGGGCTTACCACGCCGTAATCCGCCGTCCAGACCTGAGCGCCGGTGCTGCTGGTCAGCGCCATCACACGGCCCGTGGCGTTGCCGACATAGATGCGCGGCCCCACAACCACCGGATCGCCGGTAATATCTGCCATCAGGCCATAACCCTGCCCCAGCCGGTCGCCCACCACTGACGCGGCCCAAACCTGCGTGCCACCCGGTTTCAGCACACCCACCAACTGGCCCGACGGGAACGGCAACAGCACGAAACCACCGCTTACCGCAGGCCCCGCGCCACCCGTCATGCCGTTCGGCGACTGCACGCCGTCAACCTGCCAGCGGATCTTGCCGGTCGCGGCGTCAATCGCCCATCCGGTTGAGTCGCGCGCCACAACGTAAACGACATTGCCATCCACCGTCGGCGTGCCGGTCACCGGCGCCTTGAAGTGCTGACGCCAGATCACCGCGCCCGTCGCGGGATCAAGTGCCACCAGCTCACCGAAATCCGAGGTCACGAACAGTTTGCCCGCGCCATAGGCAATGCCACCACCCGAAGCCGTGTCGGGCGAATCGCCCGGCGGTGTCAGATCGCGTGACCAAAGCGGCGCACCAGAGGTCGAGGTCGCGGCCACTGTCGCTCGGCTGTCGAGCGTGTAAACATGGCCCCCCGCCACCACCGGAGTGGTTGCGATGGCATGGCGCTGGTCGTCAGGCTTGCCGATCGACGCTTCCCAAACCTCGGTCAGGTTGGCGCCCAGTGCCGGTTGCGTCATTTGATGTTGCGGGCCGCCATTGCGCTGCGCCCAGTCGGCATTTGCCAACGGCGCCGACAGGCGGATCGGCCGCGCCTTACCCAGATCCGGGCCGGGCGGCACCGCGCCCTTCGCCATCACCTGATCCAGCGGCGTGCGCGGATCAAAACGCGGCCCTTTCAAGATAAGCGGCTTCGGCGCACAGGCCCCAACCAAAGCGAGGCCTGCCAGAATTCCAACGATCCGGGTCCGTTTCACTGCCGCTGCCCCTTCCCAATTCGTTTGCCGCAGGCCACCGCGTGGCCCCCGGATATCCGTCCTTTGGGCTGCCGCCCTTAGCTTGCCGCCGGGTCGCCGCCAAGTGCGACAATCATCTGTGTCGCGCGCTTGCGCAAGCCCGCCGTCAACTGCGGCTCTTGCAGAATCGCCTTGAACTGCTTGATCGCCCCAGCCGTGTCGCCCTTTTCCACCGAGATCAGCGCAAGCTGCTCCATCGCGAGCGGGCGGTAAGGTTGCCCCGCCGCCGCCAGCGCGGTCAGCGCGGTCGTGCGCGCCTCCACCGGCATCGCAGTTCCCGCCACGATCACCCGTTTCAGCGCGGCGAGGTCACGATAGCGTTGCGGGAGGCTGGCATCCGCCGCCACCGCATCCAGTGCAGCCAACGCCGCCTTGGTGTCGCCCGCCTTCACCGCCGCCGAGGCCTCGATGAATTTCACGATCGCCGTACGCCCGCCATTGGCCTTGATCGCCTCCAGTGCCTTGACCTGCGCCGCCGGATCATTGATCGACTGCGCCGCCAACAGCTCGTCGCCAAACGCCTGCGAGGCCGCTGCCTGCTTTTGCTTGGACCATTCCTGATAGGCCGCGCCACCGACGATCAGCACCACCAGCAGCAGCGGGACCCAGCCATACTTGCGGAAAAACGCGAAAAGCCGGTCGCGGCGCACCTCTTCGGTGACTTCCTCGATGAAACTGTCGGTCTCGCTCATGGCATGCCTCCTGCCCGCAGGCGGCGCGGGTTCGGGCCCGTCTTACACGCAAGCCCGCGCATTTGCCAAGCCCCAGCCCCGACAGGCAAACCCGGCGCAATTCTGCCACCAGCCCCGGCGTTGCATCCTCCGAAGGAGCCGCAACCGCGCGTTTCCTCTTGACCTCCCGCCCGGGCCTGTCAAAACCGGGCCATGAGCACAGCGACCCTTTCCATTGACCTCGACGCCATCGCCGCTAACTGGCGGGCGCTGGATAGTATGAGTGACCCCGGCACCCAAACCGCTGCCGTGGTAAAAGCCGATGCCTATGGCCTTGGCGCCGACCGCGTTGCCAAAGCGCTGGCCAAGGCCGGTGCGCGCCGCTTCTTCGTCGCGGTTGCCGAAGAGGGCGCCGTCGTGCGTCAGGCGCTTGGCCCCGGCCCGCAGATCAGCATCCTCGCGGGGCACCAGCCCGGCGACACCGATATGATCCACGACCTTGACCTGACGCCGATGCTGAACTCGATCGATCAGGTCACGCGCCACCTCGAATCTCTGCCCGGCCACCCGTTCGGCATCCAGCTGGATACCGGGATGAATCGCCTCGGGATGGAGGCGGATGAGTGGGCCGCCGTCGCTGAATACGTCCTCGCCGCCGCTCCCGAATTGTTGATGAGCCATCTTGCCTGCGCGGATGAGCCCGGCAATCCGATGAACGCGCAGCAGCTTGCGACGTTCCACGCGCTGACCGATGGCACCGGCATCCCGCGCTCGCTCGCCGCGACCGGCGGCATCCTGCTGGGGCATGAGTATCACTTTGACCTGACGCGCCCCGGCATCGGCCTTTACGGCGGTGCCCCCTACGCCGACGCCTATCCCGTCGTCCGCCTCTCGCTGCCCGTGATCCAGACCCGCATCGTCGAGCCGGGAGAGATCGTGGGCTACGGCTCCACCTGGATCGCCGAGGGCCACGCCACTGTCGCCACCCTTTCGGGCGGCTATGCCGACGGCCTGCCGCGCACCCTGTCGAACCGCGCCCTGCTGTGGGACGAGGATACGCCCTGCCCCCTCATTGGCCGCGTCTCGATGGACCTGATTACCGCTGACATCAGCCACCTGAAACAAGCCCCGCGCGCGCTGGAAATCATCGGCCGCCATCAGGGCATCGATGCGCTGGCCGACCTCGCCGGCACCATCGGCTATGAGATCCTGACATCTCTCAGCGCCCGCTACACCCGCCGCTATACGGGCAGTGCTGCATGAACCTGACGCTGCCCCTCGCCGTCACTGGCCGCGCCACCCTCGCCGCACTCGCCGCAGTTGGTCGCGTCGCGCTCTTCGCGCTGCAAACGGTCACACACCTGCTGCGCCCGCCGTTCTACTGGAAAGAGTTCCTGTCCTCGCTGATGCAGGTTGGCTATTTCAGCCTGCCGGTGGTCGGCATGACCGCCTTCTTCACCGGCGGCGCACTGGCGTTGCAGATCTACTCTGGCGGGGCGCGCTTTAACGCCGAATCCGTGGTGCCCTCGATCGTCGCAATCGGCATGGCGCGTGAACTTGGCCCGGTTCTGGGCGGCCTGATGGTCGCCGCCCGCGTCGCCTCGTCCATCGCCGCCGAGATCGGCACGATGAAAGTGACCGAGCAGATTGACGCCCTCGTCACCCTCTCCACCAACCCGATGAAATACCTCACCGTGCCGCGCGTGCTGGCCGCCACTCTCGCGGTGCCGGTTCTGGTCGGGGTGGGCGATGCCATCGGCATCTTTGGCGGCTACGTCGTCGGTGTGAACCGCCTCGGATTCAACTCCGCCGCCTACCTCAAGAACACCGCCGACTTCCTGCAAACCTGGGACGTCGGCTCGGGCATGATAAAGGGCGCCGTGTTTGGCTTCATCGTCGCCGTGATGGGCTGCTACTACGGCATGAACTCTGATCGCGGCGCGCAAGGTGTTGGCCGCGCTACGAAATCCGCCGTTGTCGCCGCCTCGGTGATGATCCTCGCCTCGAACTACCTGCTGACCGAATTGTTCTTTACCTCATGATTAGCCTTACCGATGTTCATAAGGCGTTCGGCGCCAACCGGGTCCTGCAAGGTGTCAATCTGACAATCCCGACCGGCGAGAGCATGGTTATCATCGGCGGCTCAGGCACCGGCAAATCGGTGCTGCTGAAATGCGTCCTGGGCCTTGTCACCCCCGACAGCGGCTCCATCGCCGTTGACGGCGTTGACGTGACGCAAACCGACCGCGACACCTTCCTCGCCCGTTTTGGCATGCTGTTCCAGGGCGGCGCCCTGTTCGACAGCCTTTCGGTCTGGCAAAACGTCGCTTTCCGCCTGCTACGCGGCCCGAAAAAGCTGCCCAAGGCGCAGGCCCGCGAGGTCGCCATAGAGAAACTGCGCCGTGTCGGCCTCAAACCAGAGGTCGCCGACCTTTTCCCGGCCGAACTCTCCGGCGGTATGCAAAAGCGTGTCGGCCTCGCCCGCGCCATCGCCGCCGAGCCAGAGATCATCTTTTTTGACGAGCCTACCACCGGCCTCGATCCCATCATGTCCGGCGTCATCAATGAGCTGATCCGCGAGATCGTGGTGGAAATGGGCGTCACCGCCATGACGATCACCCACGATATGACCTCGGTGCGCGCCATCGCCGACAAGGTTGCGATGCTGCATGGCGGCCTGATCCGCTGGACTGGCCCAGTCGCGGAAATGGACGCCGCAACAGACCCTTACCTCGATCAGTTCATCCACGGTCGCGCGCATGGCCCCATCGAGGCGGTGCGCTAGATGGCGACCGGGTTCTCCACCCTCGCGCTGATCCCCCCTGCCGACGGCTCCGTCCGTTCGGCCATTGTCCCCGCCCTCATCCTGTTCCTGCCGGTCGTCGTGGCGCTTGCGAGCGTGCTGCACCTGCGCCGCCACGACACGCGCCACGCCGCCGCCATGCTCTCGCTGGTGACGTCCTGCCTGATGGTGCTGTGGTTGCTGCTGCCCGCCAGCGTGCTGCCCGACGATCCGCAGATCCAGTTCTTCAGCCAGATCGTCACGGGCCTGTTCTATATTTTGCTGATCTACGACTGGGTGAATGAGATGCGCGCCTCGAACCATTGGCCCAACGCGCTGGATTTCCTCGCCATCGCCGTGATAGCCGTCGTGGTGATTGGCGTGCTGATCGGCGTTCGGATGGCCACCAGCTAAACGCGCGATCCGCGACCGACGACCAAGCTCGACTCACCGATGATTCTCGTCCGCACACCGCCGCTACGCCGGCGCGGAAATGTGGCTAATCGCCCGCGATCGGTATGAGTGTTTCCCTAGCCGAAACAGTCGCAACGTCTCGCCTGCGGCAAAACCCCGGATTTCCGTGGAATTTCAATTCTCTGTTGCCAGTGTCGTCCTCTCGATTAATGATTAATAATTCCTGGGGGAAATTCATTATGTCACAGTTCACTACGTCCTATCGCAGGGCATTGCAGTCGATCCTGCAAACCATCGCCCTCGCGTGCCTTGCCGCCCTCGCCCTTGCCGCCCTCACGTTAACCGTCCTTGCGGCCCTTGGGGTCGAGCCGTGGCTGACCCTCAACGCAAGCTTTGGCGGCCATGACCTGCCCAAGGCCGGCCTCTACGCCCAGATCGGTGTGACGCTGCTGCTGGTCAGCTTATGCTTTTTCGTCCCCGCCAACGCCCGCATGATGCGCCTCGAACGCTCGCATCGCAGCTTCACGCTTAGCATGAACGACGTCGTGCAAGCCTATGCACTGGCTCATAAATCAGATCGCGCCGGAGTGTTCACCCTGTCCTCTGAATTCGACTCGGTGCGCGAACGAATCGCCCATCTGCGCCAACACCCCGACCTTGCAGCCCTTGAACCGGACGTGCTGGAGGTCGCAGGCCAGATGAGCCACGTCGCCCGCAACCTAGCCCGCGTCTATTCCGACGAGGCCGTCGCGCGCGCCAAAGCCTTCCTCCAACAACGACAGGAAGAATGCGCCGCGCTGCGCGACCGGCTGCAACTTGCGCAATATTCCTCGACCGACCTGAAGCGCTGGCTCGCCGACGTGGAGGCCGACGAGAAAACCGCCGCCACCCAGATGGAACGGTTGGAGCGCGACCTGCGTGACATCCTCCCCGCGCTTGGCTACGATTTCGAGGATGCGCAACACGTCGATCCCCAGCAAAACGTGGTCCAGATGCCCGCCAAACCCGCGAAATAACCTGCGGGCGCAGGCATGATGCTGCGCCTTGCCAACCTTGCCCTGTTGGTGGCGTTCCCCATCGCGTGGTTCGCCCCGCTGATGCGCGCGGGCTTCCTGCCACTGTTCGGCCTGTCGCAAATCTCGGTGATCTCTGGCCTGCAATCGCTATGGGGCACCGATGCGCCCCTCGCGCTGGTCGTCACCACATTCGCGATCTTCGCGCCCTACCTCAAAACACTCGGCCTCGCCCTCGTCCACGCGGGGCTGTTGTCGCCCCGCACCCTGCCTGCGCTGCACATCCTCGGCAAACTGGCGATGGCCGACGTCTTCCTCATCGCGCTTTACATCGTCGTGGTGAAAGGTGTCGGCCTCGCCCATGTTGAGCCCGCTTGGGGGCTCTACCTCTTCACCGGTTGTATCCTTGCCTCGCTGACCATATCCCTCCTCACCCCCGACACCGCACAACGCTGACCGGGGAGCCTCCGGCGGGGATATTTAGGCCAAAGCAACTGGCAAGGGGACGCCCCGCCTCAAGCGGCAGATTGGCCGGAAAGGCGGAGCGTCTTGCTTTGGACGGCCATCGGCGTCCCCGCCTGTGCCGTTTGTCCAGATTGGCGCAACAGAGTTAAAAGACTCTTACCGGTTCAATTGCTTTGGTCAAAATATCCCGGGGGTGCAGGGGGCAGAGCCCCCGCCCGCAACACAGCTTGATCCGGGCGCGCGGGTCAGGCAGGAAGGGGCATGGCAAAACCAGTATCCTCCTTCACCTGCACGGCCTGCGGCGCGGTTCACAAGAAATGGGCCGGACGCTGTGATGCGTGCGGCGCGTGGAACTCCATCATCGAAGAGGCGCCGCTTTCCGCCGGGCCGCCCTCCAAGACGCTTGGCGGCGCGCGCGGGCGCCCGATCGAGTTGAGCACGCTTTCCTCCACCGAAGCGCCGCCGCCGCGCACGCGCTCGGGCATCGACGAGTTGGACCGCGTGCTGGGCGGCGGCCTTGTTGCGGCCTCGGCGGTGCTGGTCGGCGGCGATCCCGGCATCGGCAAATCGACGCTGCTGTTGCAGGCCACCGCCGCCTTCGCCAATGCGGGGCTCAAGTGCCTTTATATCTCGGGCGAGGAGGCGGCGGCGCAGGTGCGGATGCGCGCGGCGCGGCTGGGCCTGCAAAACGCGCCGGTCCACCTGGGCGCGGAAACCAACCTGCGCGACATCCTCACCACGCTGGATGCTGAGCGCCCCGACCTTGCCGTCATCGACTCGATCCAGACCATGTGGGCCGACAACGTCGAATCCGCCCCCGGCTCGGTCAGTCAGGTGCGCGCCGCCTGTCACGAGTTAGTGACCTTCGCCAAAAAGCGCGGCACCTCGATCATCCTTGTCGGCCACGTCACCAAGGACGGCCAGATCGCCGGGCCCCGCATCGTCGAACACATGGTCGATACCGTGCTTTACTTCGAGGGCGAGCGCGGCCACCAGTTCCGCATCCTGCGCGCGGTGAAAAACCGCTTTGGCGCCGCGGACGAGATCGGCGTGTTCGAGATGACCGGCGCGGGCCTTTCGCAAGTGACCAACCCCTCGGCGCTGTTCCTGTCGGAACGCGACCGCCCCGCCCCCGGTTCCGTGGTTTTCGCCGGAATTGAAGGCACGCGCCCGGTTTTGACCGAGATTCAGGCCCTTGTCGCGCCCTCGCCCCTTGGCACACCGCGCCGCACCGTAGTGGGGCTTGACGGTGGCCGCCTGTCCACCATCCTTGCGGTGCTGGAGGCGCGCTGCGCCATCCCCTTCACCGGGCTTGATGTGTTTCTTAACGTCGCGGGCGGCATGCGGGTGAACGAACCCGCCGCCGATCTTGCCGTCGCCGCCGCCCTTTTGTCGGCGCGCGAGGATGTGGCTATTGCGCCAGACTGCGTGCTTTTCGGTGAAATCAGCCTCTCCGGCGCGCTGCGTCCGGTCAACCAGACCGAAAACAGGTTGAAAGAAGCGCAAAAACTTGGTTTCACAACGGCCATCGCGCCTGCCGGATCAAAGATCGGCGGGGGCGAGGGGATGCGGGTGCGGCAAATGGCCGATCTGACCGCATTTGTAGGCGATATGTTCGGGGCCGGTTGAGCCTCAGGGAGAGAGTGACGGCATGCAGGGTTTCACCATCATCGACGGCGTCGTCGCCATCGTCATCATCCTCTCCGCGATCCTCGCCTATTCGCGCGGCTTCGTGCGCGAGGTGATGGCCATCGCCGGCTGGATCGTCGCCGCCGTGCTGGCCTACACCTTCGCCCATCAGGCCGAACCCCTGATGAAGGAAATCCCGGTGCTGGGCGGCTTCCTCAAGGGCAGCTGCGAGCTGTCGATCATCGCGGCCTTCACCGCCGTGTTTGCCGTTGGCCTCATCGTGATGTCGCTGTTCACCCCGCTGTTCTCCTCGGTGATCCAGCGCTCGGCGCTTGGCGGCATCGATCAGGGGCTTGGCTTTCTTTTCGGCGTCGCGCGCGGCGTGTTGCTCGTTGCGGTCGCTTTCGTGGTCTATCAGCGCACGATGGCGGTCGAGTCAATCCCGATGGTGGCGCAAAGCCGCTCCATCAAGGTATTCGCCCAGTTCGAGGGCAACCTGAACCAGAACATCCCTTCCGATGCGCCCGGCTGGGTCGAGGCGCGCTATAAACTCCTCGTCGGCTCTTGCGGCGCGGCTGCCTCGGGTGGCGTGACCACCGGCACCGCCGCCCCGGCAACCAGTGGCACCACCGCCCCGGCTACCGGCACCACGGGAACGACGGGAACGACGGGAACCATCGGCACGACGGGAACCATCGGCAACTGAGCGTGCCGCGTGGACACTCCGACCTGAACGCACTACATGAGTGGCAATCTCTCGCCCCAAGGATTCGGAGGACCCGACGCAATGCGTCAATTCCCGTCCCATCCCTTTGATGATGACAAGCTGAAAGAAGAATGTGGTGTGTTTGGCGTGATCGGCGTCAGCGACGCCGCGAACTTCGTCGCCCTCGGCATGCACGCCCTGCAACACCGCGGGCAAGAGGCGGGCGGGATCGTCACCCACGATCCCAAATCCGGCTTCAACGAAGTGCGCCGCTTTGGCTATGTGCGCGACAACTTCACCAAACCCGACGTGATGGCGATCCTGCCCGGCTCGATCGGCATCGGCCATGTGCGCTACTCCACCGCCGGATCGAAGGGCAACACCGCGATCCGCGACGTGCAGCCGTTCTTTGGCGAGTTCTCGATGGGCGGCTGCGCCATCGCGCACAACGGCAACCTGACCAACGCCACCGCCCTGCGGCGCGAGCTGATCGAGCGTGGCTCGATCTTCCAGTCCTCATCGGACTCTGAATGCATCATTCACCTGATGGCGCGCTCGATCCAGAAGAACATCCCCGAACGCATGAAAGACGCGCTGCGCCGGGTCGAAGGCGCGTTTTCCGTCGTAGCCATGACCCGCACCAAGCTGATCGGCGTGCGCGATGCACTTGGCGTGCGCCCGCTGGTGCTGGGCCGCATCGGCCCTGACAGCCCGGACTCGGCCTATGTCTTGTCGTCGGAAACCTGCGGTCTGGACATCATCGGCGCCGAATTCATCCGAGAGATCGAACCGGGCGAGATGGTCGTCATCGAAAAAGGCCGCGTCGAATCCTTCCACCCGTTCGAACGCAAAGCCCCGCGCTTTTGCATCTTCGAACAGGTCTACTTCTCGCGCCCGGACTCCATCCTCGGCGGCCGCTCAGTCTATGAAACCCGCCGCCAGATCGGCGTGGAACTGGCGAAAGAGGCCCCGGTTGACGCCGACCTCGTCTGCCCGGTGCCCGATTCCGGCACCCCTGCCGCCATCGGATACAGCCAACAATCCGGCATCCCCTACGCGATGGGCATCATCCGCAACCAATACATGGGCCGGACCTTCATCGAGCCGACCGAGCAGATCCGCAACATGGGTGTGCGCCTGAAACTGAACGTCAACCGCTCGCTCATCAAGGGTAAACGGGTGATCCTGGTGGATGACTCGGTCGTGCGCGGCACCACCTCGATCAAGATCCGCGAGATGATCCTTGAGGCCGGCGCGGCAGAGGTCCACTTCCGCATCGCCTCGCCCCCCACCGCCTGGCCCTGCTTCTATGGCGTGGACACGCCCGAACGCTCCAAACTTCTCGCCGCCAAGATGACCGAGGATGAGATGCGCGACTTTATCGGCGTCGACAGCCTCAAATTCATCTCGCTTGACGGCCTCTACCGTGCCGCGGGCGAGGTGAATGGTCGCAACAACAAAGCACCGCAGTTCTGCGACGCCTGCTTCTCCGGCGAATATCCGGTTGCCCCTTCTGACAAGATCTCCGAAGGGTTTGAGATGAAAGCGGCGGAATAGCCAATGCTCCGCGAGGTTGACGCCTATCTCGCCAACCTCGCGCGCGCCGACCATCGCGCCGCGCTGACCGCCCTGCGCCAGCAGCTACGCGCCCTTCTTCCCGACCATACCGAGGTCATCAGCTACCAGATGCCCGGCTTCCGCGCCCCCTCCGGCGCCATGACCGCAGGCTACGCCAGCTTTGCGCGCCATTGCGGTTACTACCCGCACTCCGGCCAGATCATCGCGCAATTCCCGGCGGAATGCGCGCCGTTCAAATCCACCAAGGGCGCGCTACAGTTCACCCCGGAACACCCGCTACCCGCCGAGTTCGTCGCCAAGCTCGTCGCTGCCCGCCTGTCCGAAATCGCCATGCGCGGTCGCTGACCGCCCCGTTGAAAGAGGCCCCCATGCTGCGTATCGCCGCCCTCGCGCTTCTCACCCCCGCCGCCGCTCAGGCCGCCACGCTTTGCAGCGCCACGGAAACCGTGCTGTTCTCCTGCCCAACCGGCGCGCGCATCGCCTCGATCTGCGCGTCAAAAGATCTCAGCACCCTCCAATACCGCTTTGGCAAACCCGGCCATGTCGAGCTCGCCACCCCGGCAAACGGCACCAAGGCCACAACGACCGCAGGCACCCTGATGTATTCCGGCGGCGGCGGCGCGTGGATGCGCTTCACCAACGGCCCCTTCCACTACACCGTTTTCACCGCGATCGGGAAATGGGGGCCGAACGAAAGCCCGGCCACCGCGTCCGGCGTCGCGGTGGACAAAGACGACGCCCCCGTCGCCAACCTGCCGTGCACCGTGCCAGAGCAAAGCCAACTTGGCCCCGACCTATTTGACGCGGCCCATATCGCCAGCGATCCCAACCCCGACGGGTTCGAGATCCCCGAGGCGTTCCTGCCCAGCAACTGACGCGCGCGCCCGCGACACGCTCGCCCCTTGCCAAAGCGCACGGCCCTGCATATCCCCTCGCGCGAGGCACTTGCCTTACCCCCAAAGCCGCGCCGGAAGGATAAATCATGACTGATCGCATCGCCCTCGTCACCGGCGCCTCACGCGGCTTCGGCGCCGCGATGGCCGAAGAGCTGGCGGGCCGTGGCTTCCACATCGTCGCCGTTGCCCGCACCACCGGCGGGCTGGAGGAGCTTGACGACCGCATTCAGGCCGCAGGCGGTCAGGCCACCCTCGCGCCGATGGACATCACCAACGACGACGCGATGCGCCAGCTTTGCCTCTCGGTCCACGAACGCTGGGGCCACGTTGACGTCTGGGTTCATGCCGCGATCCACGCGGCCCCGCTGTCGCCGACGCCCGACATGGGCGAAAAGGACTGGGACCGCTCGATTGCCACCAACGTGCGCGCCACCGGCCGAATGATCCAGTTCGTCGATCCCCTGCTGCGCCTCAGCGCCACCGGCACCGCGCTTTTCCTTGACGACCCGCAAGGCGGCAAGGCGTTCTTCGGTGCCTACGGTGCCACCAAAACCGCGCAAATCGCGCTGGCCCGTAGCTGGCAGGCGGAAACCCAACGCACCACGCCCCGCGTGCTGATCGAGACGCCCGCGCCGATGCCCACCGCCACCCGCGCCCGTTTCTTCCCCGGCGAAGACCGCGCCCCGCTCACCGCCCCGCGCCATGAGGCCGCCCGTCTGGCCGCGCTGCTGTAAGCGCACAACATAGGGCTGCGCCCTCCCGGGGGGAGGGAGGGCGCGGCCCGGGCAGCTTCGCTGCTATTCCGGGCCAAGGCATGAACCGCCCCGCCACCGCTTCCAGGTGACCCGGGCACGCACCTCTGCGCACGCGGCGCCCCGCTTCACCCCCAAAAACCATCAGGTTAAAATTTGGTTAACAAAATACACGCAATTCCCACATATCAATCGCCTAACCAAGCGGCGCGCAGTGCATCCCCCCATACCCGCCAAAGATCGCCTCGCCCCCCCAACCCCAGCCTTGTCCCGCGCGCGCCTCTCGACTAATCAGGAAAGGATAGCGAAGGATCAAATAAACATGCGCATTCTCATCACCAACGACGATGGCATCAACGCCCCCGGCCTCGCCGTCCTGCATGAGATCGCCGCCGAAATCGCGGGCCCTACTGGCGAGGTCTGGACCGTCGCCCCCGCTTTTGAGCAATCCGGCGTTGGGCATTGCATCAGCTACACGCATCCCATGATGATAGCAGAGCTTGGCCCCCGCCGCTTCGCCGCTGAAGGCTCGCCCGCCGATTGCGTGTTGGCCGGCCTCTTCGACGTGATGGCGGGCATGCCGCCTGACCTCGTCCTGTCCGGCGTCAATCGTGGCAATAACGCGGGCGAGAATACGCTTTATTCCGGCACGATCGGTGGCGCGATGGAGGCCGCCCTGCAAGGCCTGCCCGCCATCGCCCTGTCGCAATTCATGGGCCCGCGCACCGAGCCACTCGACACGCCCTTCGAGGCCGCGATCCACCACGGTGCCGCCATCGTGCGCAAACTGCTGGCCAAGGGCCACTGGACCGGCGGCCCCTACCGCACCTTCTACAACGTCAACTTCCCGCCCGTCGGTGCCGCCGAGGTCAAAGGCACCCGCATCGCCTCGCAGGGCTTCCGCGACTACACCACCTTTGGCGTAGAGCCGCACCAGTCCCCATCTGGCCGCCGCTTTCTGTGGATCAAGGGCGGGCCGCAACACCTGCCCACCGGCCCCGGCACCGATGTCACCGCCAACGTCGAGGGCTATATCTCGATCACACCGATGCGCGCGGACCTTACCGCGCACGACCTGCTGCCTGGCCTCAGGGAGGCGTTCGAATGACAGACCTTGCAGAGCGGAAGATGCGCTTTCTCTACGCGCTCCGCTCCAAGGGCGTCACCGACGCGCGCGTGCTGAACGCGATGGAAAAGATCGACCGCGGCGCCTTCGTCAAGGGCCTGTTCGCCGAGCGCGCGTATGAGGACATGCCGCTGCCCATCGCCTGTGGCCAGACGATCAGCCAACCCTCGGTGGTCGGCCTGATGACGCAGGCGTTGCAGGTCGGCCCGCGCGACAAGGTGCTGGAGGTCGGCACCGGCTCTGGCTATCAAGCCGCGATCCTCAGCCAGCTTTCGCGGCGCGTCTACACCGTCGACCGCCATCGCCGCCTTGTGCGCGAAGCGCAAGAGGTGTTCGACGCGCTTGGTCTCACCAATATCACCGCCGTGACCGGCGACGGCAGCCACGGCTTGCCCGAACAGGCGCCGTTTGATCGTATCATCGTTACCGCAGCCGCCGAAGACACGCCCGGCCCCCTCTTGGCGCAACTGCGTGTAGGCGGTATCATGGTGCTGCCGGTCGGACAGTCCGGCGCCGTGCAGACGCTTATTCAGGTGACGCGCGACGAAAATGGGTTTGAATACCACGAACTTCGCCCGGTGCGCTTTGTGCCGCTGGTCGAAGGGTTGGGACAAGAGTAGTGCAAGGTCCGGGCCTACCGGACAAAGGAACGAGGCAGGGCATGACGATCGAGTTGAGAGCAAGGCACCGCAACCTGATGCTGGGGGGCGCGCTGCTGGCCTTGGCGGCCTGCGGCGGCAACGGCCCCAAAGACTGGGATCTGCGCGGGATGAGCGGCGGTGGCTTTGACACCGCAGCCGCCGCGCAACGCGCGACACTTGACCGCCCCGCACCCGACAGCCGCGGCATCATCTCTTACCCCGGCTATCAGGTGGTGGTGGCCAAACGCGGCGATACCGTCGCGGGCATCGCCAGCCGCCTGAACCTGTCCGCGTCCGAGTTGGGCCGCTTCAACGGTATCGAGCCGACCGCTTCCCTGACCGAGGGCGAAGTGGTGGCGCTGCCGACGCGCGTGGCGGAGCCTTCGGCGGCAACGGGCGGCTCGATAACCGGGCCGATTACGGGAAGCGACGGCCTGACACCGCCGCCCGCAACCGGTGGCCAGATCGACATCTCGACGCTTGCCACTGGCGCAATTGACCGCGCACAATCCACGCAACCGGCAACCTCTGCCGCCAATGGACAGATCGCGGCAAGCACGCCGACCCAGACCGCCAGCGCGCCCCATGTGTTGCCCGCAGGCAAACAGCCGCTGCGCCACAAGGTTGCGCGTGGCGAGACCGCCTATACCATCGCGCGGCTCTACAATATTCCGGTGCGCGCGTTGGCCGACTGGAACGGGCTCGGCTCCAACCTTGCAGTGCATGAGGGGCAGTATCTGCTGATCCCGCTGGTGGACGATACCAAACCCGTCACCCAAGCCGCCGTGACGCCACCCGGCCAGCCCTCGCCGCTGCCGGAACCGCCGAGCGCGTCAAAACCGCTGCCGACCACCACCCCGCTTGCCGCGAGCGCGCCAACACCGGTGCCTGCCTCGCCCAACCTTGGTAAGGACCGCACAGTTGCGTCCTCAAAGTTCTCCATGCCGATCGATGGCAACATCATCCGTGGCTACGACAAGAAGGCCAAGCATGAGGGCGTCGATATCGCTGGCAGCGTAGGCTCCACTGTGTCTGCCGCCGCCGATGGCACTGTCGCGGTAATTACCACCACCCCGGACGGTGTGACCTTCGTGGCGATCAAGCATGCGAACGGGCTGATGACGTCCTATGCGCCGGTTCAGGGCGTAACGGTGAAGAAGGGTGAACATGTGAAGCGCGGGCAGGCGATTGCCACGCTTGGCACCGGAAACCCGCAGGCGCTGGTGTTCCAGGTGTATGATTCACACTTGGCAACCATCGACCCGTCGACCGTGCTGCAATAAGTCGGCAAAAGGCCAACCCGCCCCGCGGGTTGGTCGCCTTTTGCCGTTACAGGCGAACGCCGCGGCGCCCCGCAAGGTCGGTGAAATACTGCCACGCGACGCGACCCGACCGCGCCCCGCGCGTCGCTTGCCACTCTATCGCCTCGGCCCGCAGGGTAGCGTCGTCGATGGGCACGCCATAAGCGTCGCAATAGCCGCGGATCATCGCCAGATAATCGTCCTGCCCGCAGGGGTGGAATCCCAGCCACAGGCCGAACCGGTCGGACAGCGAGACTTTCTCTTCCACCGCCTCTGACGGGTTGATCGCCGAGGAACGTTCATTCTCGATCATATCGCGCGGCATCAGGTGGCGGCGGTTCGAGGTGGCGTAGAACACCACATTCTCTGGCCGCCCCTCGATACCGCCATCCAGCACGGCCTTCAGCGACTTGTAATGCTGATCGTCGCTGCTGAACGACAGGTCATCGCAGAACAGCAAAAACCGCGCGTCCGAGGCGCGCAGCAGATGCAGCAGGCGACCTATCGAGGGCAAATCCTCGCGCTGAACTTCGACGATCTTCAGGCTTTCGCCGCGCCGCAAAACCTCGGCATGGATCGCCTTCACCAGGCTCGACTTGCCCATGCCGCGCGCGCCCCACAACAGGGCGTTGTTGGCCGGCATCCCGCGCGCGAATTGCAGCGAGTTCTCCAGCAAGGTGTCGCGCGCCCGGTTGACGCCGATCAGCAGGCCCAGATCGACGCGGTTCACCCGCGCCACCGGCTCCAGCCGATCCGGCGCAACATGCCACACGAAGGCCTCTGCGACGCTGAAGTCAGGCGCGCGCGTCGGCGGCGGGCTGATCCGCTCCAACGCCTCGGCTATCCGCAGCATCGGGTCGCTCATTCGCCGTTGGCCTTATCCTTGGGCGCGCCCTCGTCATCATCCTCAAACCACAGGCCCTGCGCCCGAAGCTCTGCTTCACGCGTCTTTTCGATGCGGCGCACGAGCAGGATCGAGATCTCGTAAAGCCCATAGATCACCGAGAACAGGATCAGTTGCGACACGACATCGGGCGGTGTCACCACGGCGGCAAGGATCATGATGCCGACGATGGCATAGCGACGCACGCCCGCCAAAGCCTTGGACGAAACCAGCCCGGCCTTGCCCATCAGCGTCAGCAGAACCGGCAACTGAAAGCACAGGCCAAAGGCCATGATGAACTTGGTGGTCAGCGACAGATATTCCTCGATCGAGCCTTGGAAGGTGATCCCGGCTCGCGTCAACTGCCCAGCCGTGCCGGTGGTGTTGACCGTATCGATGTGCTGCTGAAAGCTGAGGAAGAACGCGAAAGCCATCGGCAGGATGGCGTAATAAGCAAACGCCGCGCCGATGATGAACATGACCGGCGAGGCAACCAGAAAGGGCAGAAAGGCGTTACGCTCTTTCTTGTAAAGGCCCGGCGCCACAAACCGCCAAAGCTGGTAGCCGATATAGGGAAACGCGAGGCAGAAGCCGCCGATGGCAGAGATGCGGATTGCGACGAAAAAACCCTCTTGCAGCTTGATCATTGTCAGACTGCATTCCTGCCCGCGATCTGCAAGTGCGTTACAGATTGGCCGCGTCAGGAAATTGAAGATCGGGTCGGACACCGTATAACACAGCATCAAGCCGACGACGAAAGCCATGACACTTTTGATCAGACGCGAGCGTAGCTCGGTCAGATGCTCCATCAGCGGGGCGCTGCTTTGGTCAAGTTCATCCACGCTCATGCGTCACTCTTCTTGGAAGTCTTGCGCGGTTTTGCCGCCGGTTTCGCCGTATCAGCGCCATCGGCCACGATCGTTTCGGCCTTCGGTTTCGCCGCATTGCGGGTGGCGGGTTTGGCGGCGGCGGTCGCCTCGGCCTTAGCCGCGCGCGGTTTTGCCGCCGGTTTCGCCACCGGCGTCACCTCGGCAGCCGGAGCCGCCTTGACACGCAGCTTGCGGGCCGGTTTCGCTGCGGGCAGGATCGTTGGCTCGGCCCCATGGTCGGGGAGGATATCCGGCTCTACATCAGCCAATTCTTCGGGGGTAAAGCCCGCCTCCAACGCCGCCGCGTTCGCCTTGAGTTTCGCGGCCAACTCCGCCGTCGCCGGCCCCATCGTCGAGACCTCGGTGTCCGTCGCCACGCCGCGCTTGGTGGCGTCCCAGTTTTCAAACTTGGTCGCCGCGGTTTTCACCGCGTCCAGCCCCATATTCTTGACCGAAGTCACGGCGCGGAGGTCCTTGGCGACATCCTTCACCCCCGCCTCATCAGCAGCCTGTTCCATCGCGCGCTGGAAATCGCGCGCCATCGCGCGCGCTTTGCCGGTGAATTGCCCCAAAGCCTTGAACATCAGGGGCAGATCCTTCGGCCCCACCACGATCAAGGCGACCATCCCGATTACCAGCAGTTCGGACCAACCAATATCAAACATTGCGCATCAGCCCACCAACGGCCCCCAAGATCCTCAAACCTTGTCTTTATTGGCGGAGGGTGTCACGTCGCGCGCAACACCATCAGCCGTCTTTTCGACTTCCATGCTGCCGTCCTGCACGCCCTTCTTGAAGGCTCTGATGCCCTTGCCAACCTCACCCATCAGCGAGCTGACCTTGCCACGACCAAACAGCACCAGTACCACGACCGCTATCAGCAGGAGGCCGGGAAGGCCAATATTGTTCAGCATGTCGATCCCCCTTGAGGCACGATACGCGCGCCGTTCTTATGCATTCATTTATTTATGGACTTCGGACCGGAGATCAAACCCCCAATCCGCAAATCATGCCGGAAAATTGCGATCCCGCCTTAAGCGCCGCGCCGATACGCGCCTCGGCGTTACAGTGTCGCGTTCATCGCCCCACCGTCCAGCAAGATGTTCTGCCCCACGATAAAGCCCGCGTGCTGCGAACACAGGAACGCGCAAGCCGCGCCGAATTCCTCTGCGGTGCCGTAGCGATGAACCGGGATCGAGGCCGCGCGCCGCGCCCGCGCCTCGTCCAGCGAGATGCCCTGCGCCTTGGCCACCCCGGTATCGAGCGAAATGGCGCGGTCGGTTGCGTGAATACCCGGCAACAGGTTGTTGATCGTGACCCCCGCGCCCGCCACCTGCCGCGCGGTGCCCGCGACAAAGCCGGTCAGCCCCGCCCGCGCCGCGTTCGACAGACCCAGTTGCGCAATCGGCGCCTTGACCGACTGGCTGGTGATATTGACCACCCGCCCCCAGCCGCGCGCCATCATGCCCGGCATCAGCGCCTGCATCAGCGCCACCGGCGTCAGCATATTGGCGTCCAGCGCCCGGATGAAATCATCGCGGCTCCAATCCGACCACAGCCCCGGAGGCGGCCCGCCAGCGTTTGTCACCAGAATGTCGATCTCGCCCGCTGCGGCCAGCACCTTGGCGCGGCCCGCCTCTGACGTGATGTCGGCGGCCACGACAAGCACGGGCACGCCATAAGCCGCCCGGATCGCTGCCGCCGTTGCCTCCAGCGCCTCGGCGCCGCGTGCGTTCAGGACCAATTCAACGCCCGCCTCTGCCAGCGCCTCGGCACACCCCCGCCCAAGCCCCTTGGACGAGGCACAAACCAGCGCGCGTTTGCCGCGAATTCCCAGATCCATCGCTTTCTCCCCGGTTCCGACGTTTCAGGCAAACGGCTACCATCCGAAATGCGAGGGCGAAAGCCGCAAATCCTGGGCTAAGCCTCTGATTGTAGGCAAAGCAGAAACCAATTGTGGCTATATTCGTCTAAATCCGCCCAACGATTGACGTTTTCCAAAGCTATCCCAAATACAGTAGGCCGCCCCTATTAACGCGGCGCCCGCAACAAAGGCCGATGATGCGATGACGTCCACCTCACTTCCCACGGCGCCGTCTTGCGCGCCGGGCTACGCCTGTCAGGTGTTTCGGGCGGATGCGTTATTCGTCAAAATCGGCGTCAATCTTGATGACCCGATTGGCGAGGCAGACGACGTGTGCCTTGGCGACATTTACCACCTTGAACCGGGTGCGCGTGCGCAGCGCCTGTTCATCGGCCCCACGCAAAGTGCCGCGGGTGCGCCCCACCTGCAATCCATCGCCGACGGGTCGGACGTTGGCCGCGCAGGCGATGGCATCACCCTGACCTCGCGCCTGACGATGATGACCGGCGATGGCGACACGGTGGAGTTGCTGATCCTGCGCCACCACCCGCGCGACTCTGACACAGAGGAGCTTTACGCCCTGCCACTGTCCCCGATGGCGCCCAAAACCGACTACACGCTGATCCGCGCCGAGGCGAACCCCGGCTCGGCCCGGCTCTCCGACATCCTCTGCGTCTCGTTCACGCGCGGCACGCGCATTGCGCTGGCCGATGGTCGCCAGGTCGCGATCGAGGATTTGATGCCCGGCGACCGCGTGCTGACCCGCGACCACGGCCCGCAACCCCTGCGCTGGATCGGCCGCTCCACCCTGCGCGCGGTCGGTGCCTTTGCGCCGGTGGTCATCACCGCAGGCACCCTGGGCAATTCCGGCGACCTGATCGTCAGCCAGCATCACCGCATGTTCCTGTACCAGCGCAACCGCTCGCAGCACGTCAAGACCTCCGAACTGCTGGTGCAGGCCAAACATCTGGTCGACGGCGAAAACGTCTTTCTGCGCGAAGGCGGCTTTGTCGATTACCTGAGCCTCGTCTTCGACCGGCATGAGATTATCTATGCCGAGGGGATCTGCGCGGAAAGCCTGATGGTCAACGACGCCACCCTGTCTCGCCTGCCAGAGGATATGGCAGAGGAGGTCAAGACCCGCTTTCCCGGCCTGTCGCAGAACCAGCACTTCGGCACCGAGGCCGGGCGCATGGTTCTGGACGAAATTGGCACCGCAGCGTTCTACAAGAACACGCGGGCGGGGTGAAACGCCTTCACGTCGGTCTCAAAAGCGCCAAGCGCCGCCAACAACGTCGCGCAAAGGGTTCTATATGTGGAAACGTCGCTATTAGGGCTTTGCAACCAAAAACATGCTTCCCAACACCGGCGCCCCGTTGATGGTGTTAGCGGCCTGAACATTTGCCGCCCACACCCCTTGGATCGGTGAGCCCCGGAAATCTCCCAAGATATTCGTATTGGTTGTCACCGTGTTCCCTTCGCCCGTAAGCGTCCCCGCAACATTGGCCTCAAACTGGTTCGGACGGGTCACGGCGGCGCAACTTGCGCTCACGCCGATGCAACCCCCGGTTATAGCAAGCGTTCCGGTGTAGTTCACCGGAGAATTTACAAACTTAAACGGGTGCTCAACGTTAGTCGGGTCAGGCGTGACGACGCCGCCGACAAAGTTCGTCGCACTCCCGGTGATCGTTGCCGCCGTGAAGTTCGCGTTCACGCTTGCGGTGCCCTCCATGCTCAGTCTGGGCGACCCAGCAGTAGACCCATCCCGGTTGGCGTTGACAAGCATGTAGCCGTTGTATGTCGCCGAACCGCTGGTCGGCATGCCATGTGGTGCCCCAGGATAGGTAGTGTTCGCCAGCGGTGCCTGCCCCGTGTTTACATCGCCGTTCAAAGCGATGCGCTGTGCATTATAGTTTGGTGACAATACCGTATTGTAATACGCGCTCGGATCAGACTGCGCGGTAACCGGCGTCTCACCCCCGCCACCGCATCCGGACAACATACCCAGCACCGCAACCCCGATTGCCGATGCAAAAACCGTTCTGTTCGTCGTCACTCTTACTCTCCCGTAAATTTCTTCACGCGAAAACGCCACTCCAGCGAACCGGATCCCCATGACAATTCCACATGCAAAGAAGCATCCAATAGGGTCGCAGATTAATTAGTCGGCCATGAACAACGGGTTCAGGCGGTAATCTGAGCGTGTAGCTGGCGGATTTCGGTTCGAAGAGCGCCGAGCAGAGCAGCCAATATCATGGTGATT
>JAJXZX010000058.1 GCA_021779835.1 Pseudomonadota bacterium
CGCCTATCTCAAGGCCACCCTGACCGCGCTCGCTATCGGTCATCCACAAAGCCGCCTCGACGATCTGCTGCCGTGGAACTTTAAGACGTCAAGCTGACGCGGCTGTGGCCCACAGCGAACGCTTACTGTGTTTTGGCGTTGGAGGGGTAATCTGTGAGCTCGTCAGGGAGTCCCGGGCGAGTTCATTGTGAGGCGAAATTCATCCGTCCTGACTGTGCCCATAGCTCATCTCCTTTGCTGCACATTACGCTATCAAAGGAACGGCACGAAACCGCGACAGGACCAGTCAGACGGAAGCCGAAGGCTTGCCTCGAAGCCTGAGGGCGAGCCGGGACGCGGAGAGCGCAAAACTAAAGGCGCGCCAATGCGGTCGGCGATGGCCGCCACAATGGCAAGACCAAGCCCACTGCCGTCGTTCCGGGCATTGCCGCGCTCGAAACGTGCGGTGAGACGGCTTAACATCGCGGGCGGTAGAACCGGCCCTTCGTTGGACACAGTAAGTGTCGCATCTGCGGCAATGTCGACAGTTATGGGCGTTGTATTCGACCCATGGCGCAGTGCGTTTTCAATGAGGTTTCGGCACAGGATGCCAAAGGCATCCGTATCTAGATCTGACATCACGGGCTGATCCGGCAGTGTCAGTCGGATACGGTCGGGCGCGTGAGTGCGGCCAAGGTCGTCGACCACAATTCGGGCTGCACTTCGCAAATCGACAGCGCGGTCCATTCGCAGCCGCCCACCCTCGGCGCGCGCAAGCTGCATGAGGCGTTCGGACAACCGCGTAAGCCGCTTCAGCGTAGCTTCAATGTCGGCTGCTCGCGCCTCAACCGCAGCATTGGGGTTTTCCGAGCGCAGGCGCTGCACCTGCGCGATTGCCCCCGCAAGCGGGGTTCGCAGCTCGTGCGCGGCATTTGTCGCAAAGTTTCGTTCGGCTTCGAACGCGCCCTTCAGGCCGTCCAACAGGCCGTTTACTGTAGCGGCCACTGGCGCAAGTTCGGTCGGAAGGTCCTCGGCGGGAACATGTGACAGATCACGTGCATTACGCGCCGCCAGTCGGTCGCGAAACTGCCGGAGGGGAAAAAGTGTGCCGCGAACAGCGAGAGCGATGGCCATAAGCGCAATTGGAATCACGATAACTAGCGGCAATCCGAGACCCATCTCTATCCGTCGTGCGACCGCGGCTCGGTGCGCCAGCGGTTCGGCGATGGTGATGCGGATCGTGCCTTGCAGTGCATCTTCGTTGTAAAGCCTGTGGGACGCGGTCTGGCGAAACCCTGGCCCGTCGTACGCCGGGAAAATGGACGGATCAGCCTTATGCGATTGCAGCAGAATTCGCCCGTTTGCATCGCGCACGATATAGGTGAAGAATTCGTCATGCGCCCGGATCGCGGCAAGGCGCTGAGTGACGCCATCCTCTTCACGCCCAACGATATCAACGACAGCGAGTGGTAGCAGGCGTTGCGCCGTCTCCTGCAGGGTGGAATCAAAGACTTTGCTCATCTCGGTTCGCAGCATAACCGCCGTAATTGACGCGGCGCTGATCCATAGTAGCGTAAGGACTAGGCCAAGCGACAAGCTCAGCCGGGCCTGCAGGCTGCCTGACGTCTTCATGGCTTGCCCAATCGATAGCCCAGACCGCGTTCCGTCTCAATAACCGCCGCCCCGAGCTTTTTGCGCAATCGGCTTACGTAGACTTCGATGGTGTTACTTTCGACCTCTGTATCGAAATTGTAGAGCTTTTCTTCCAGTTGGGCCTTCGACAAAAGTTGGCCCGGCCGTGCGAGGAAAGCCTCGAACAACGCCCATTCTCGGGCGGTTAGGGAAACGGGTTTGCCGGAGGCGTACATACTACGTGCGGCAAGATCGATTGTCAGCGATCCGTGCGTTAGTTGCGGGTTAGGGTTGCCGGTGTATCGCCGCGCCACCGATCCGATCCGCGCCGACAGTTCCGCCAGATCGAAGGGTTTGACAAGGTAGTCATCTGCCCCCGCGTTGAGCCCTTCAATCCGGTCCGAGAGCTGATCGAGCGCCGTGAGGATAATCACCGGCGTGACGTCTCCCCGTGTCCGCAGTGCGCGGAGAAAGCCGAGGCCGAGGCCGTCAGGCAGCATCAGGTCCAATAGCACGAGGTCGTATACTGTCCCCAACATTGCGTCCTTTGCGACATCAAGGCGTTTGACCCAGTCTACCGAATGACCATCGGCCGCAATTTGGTCGCGCACGGCGGCGGCCAGCACGGTGTCGTCCTCGATCAACAGTAGACGCATGGGGACCCCTTCCTTGTCTTCTGACGCTGCTTCGCAGTGCGGCCTGAAGTGAAGCTGACGCCCGTGCCACGGTCGGTTCAGGTTCTTGTCAGGTTTGCCGGGCAGGTAGGTACAACTGTCTCTGTGGCGAAGGTTGGCCCATGTGGAAAACAACTACAATACTTGCGTGCTTGCTAGCGTTTACCGCATGTGCCGCCTTGGCTGACGACGACTGCCTTGTGCCGATGGCCGATTGGCAGCCACGTGCCGCAGTGGCAGATGTGGCGGCACGCAATGGATGGACGCTTCGCCGTATAAAGGTCGATGACGGCTGCTATGTGATTGAGGGCGCCGATGCTGCGGGGCGGCCAATTCGCGCAAGGCTGAATCCTGCCACACTTGAAGTAGCCAACATCGCGCGCAGTGCGGGGCATCATGACTGACACGTCCGTGTGCCGAACGGATTTGTAGCTCCGTGACCTTCACCACGCTATTTCGCCCGTTCCCCGGGACCATTTGTCCCCTGGTCCCGCACTTGGCCCCGCAACTCTGGCGGGGCCTTTTTTCCTGACAGCTACCTGAAGCAAAAAGTTTGACGCTGTCAGGAAGGCCTCAGGTCTCGCTGCCAGTTTCTAAGACACACAAAGGAGCACCTATCATGAAAAAGACCATTTCCCTGCTTGCAGTAACCGCCGCGCTGGCGATTGCAGTCGGAATGCCAGCCTACAGCGCGCTCAGCGTTGACGACGACCGATCCGGGACACACGCGGATACCCACCGTGGTGCTTCGCCAGTGCTTATGGCACGCGGCGACGATGACTCGGGCCGTCGGCTTGGCGCGCGCCACGACGATGACGCGGGCGAGTGCGACGACGATGAGGGTGCCTGCGGCGGGGGCCGGAACCCGGCACCAGCGGGCAGCGTTGCACCGCCGAAGAATGGCCTCTTTGGCACCGGTGCCGCACCCGCGGTTCAAGTGAACTGAAGCCTTCCATACCGCGCAAAGGAATGACACCGATGAAATCTGTTCTGGCTATGCTTGCGCTGACCAGCGCGCTGACCCTACCGGGGCTTGCCGCAGCACGCCCGGTGACTTTTACCACGACGCTGAACGCCTACGGCGGCAATGGCGCCTATCTTGCGTTCTATGTCACTGATCCTGCGGGCGCCTATGTCGGGAGCCTGTGGATGGCGGGCGGCAAGTCAAAATATTACGAGCACCTGTCCGACTGGTATCAGGCGACCGGGGGTGACACAGCGCAAATCAACGGCATCACCGGTGCCAGCGTGGGCTCTGGGCGGACGCTAAAGATCACGCTCGATCTGGCCGACACGTTGTTGGACGCGGGCTACACGCTGCACATCGACGCCGCGGCAGAGAATATGCGCGACAGCCCGAACGAAGTGGCGGTGCCGCTGACCGCCGCAGGGGCGGGAAAGCCGAACGCCGGGCGCCGCTATGTCTCGAGTTTCAGCTACCAGATGTAAGGACCTTACAATGCTCCGCGCACTCCACCGTTGGCCGGGCCTTCTGGCCCTAACGCTTGTCACCCTTCTGGCAATCAGTGGGGCAGCTCTATCGGTTTTTCCTGCCGCCGAGCGGCTTGGCGCGCCACAGGCCGCGCCCGATCTCACCGTGGGTGCTCTGGTTGAACGGATCGCCGCACTCCATCCGGGGGTGGAGGACGTCAAACGTTCGCCCTCGGGTCAGATCACAGCGAGCTGGACCGAGGCGGGCAAAGCGGTGACGGCGGTAATCGACCCGTCCACTGGACGGGCCGTTGGTTCAGTAAAGCAGAGCCCGGTGGAGCGGTGGTTAGTCAATCTGCACCGTTCGCTGTTTCTGGGCGATACCGGCCGCATCGCGATGGCAATCGGCGCGGCTGCTATGTTGATGATGTCGCTGTCGGGAATTGTGATGGTAGCGCGACGTGCAGGCGGGTGGAGGCGCTGGTTTGCGCCTCTGCGCGGGACGCTTGCCAGCCGCTTGCATGTCGAGATTGCACGGATTTCCGTGCTGGCCCTGATCTTCTCGTCGATCACCGCGCTCTGGATGACTGCGGCCACCTTCGACCTTCTTCCGCGCTCTGGCACCACACATGCGACCTTCGCGACGGGCGACCGCCCAAATATTCTGCGGACAACGCCTGTCGCAGAACTCCGATCACTGGCGCTTCCAGAGCCCGGTGCCGCGAATGCGAAAATCATACTTAAGACCACGCGGGGCAGCGGCGCCGTCGATTCCGGGACTGGGGCACTTCTGACCTGGACTGGGGTCGGACCGTGGCAACAACTCAGCGAGACACTCTCGAACCTTCACACGGGCCGTGGCGCCGCCGCGCTGGGTGTACTGCTGGGGCTGATGGCGCTTGGCGTTCCGGTTATGGGGGGCACCGGCGTCGCGCTGTGGCTAGGGCGCAGGCTGCGTCGCCCGCACCTGCGCGGAAACCATCCCGCCGCCCGGGCCGAAACGATTATCCTTGTGGGGAGCCAGAACGGTAGCACCTGGGGTTTCGCAGCGACCCTTCATCGGGCGCTGACGGCCGCAGGGCAAAGCGTGCATGTCGGCGCGATGTCTGGCTTCGCGCCGCAGAATTATGGTCAGGCACAACGCATCTTGGTGCTGGCCGCAACCTCTGGCGATGGAGATGCCCCGCTCTCAGCCCAAGGCTTCCTTGAGCGGGCGCAGCTTCTTGATCAACCCGACATCGCGCCGCTTGCGATACTTGGCTTCGGCGACAGCAGCTTTCCGAACTATTGCGGCTTTGCCGAGGCGGTCGCGCAGATTGCGGCGGCCAAGGGTTGGCCGATGTTGATGCCCTTCGACACGGTGGACCGACAGTCGCCGCAGGATTTCGCCCGGTGGGGGAGGCGATTGGGCGAATTGCTAGGTATGCCGCTGGAACTGACGCACCAGCCCGTGCCACCAGTAACGGCGCAGCTGACCCTTGTCTCTCGCCGGGACTATGGGGCCGAGGTGCAGGCGCCGACCGCCATCCTGCGCTTTGCCGTGCCGCAGGTGACACGATGGCAGCGCCTGACCGGCCGCGGCTTCGGTCGCTTCGTTCCGGGTGATCTGCTCGGTATCACGCCCGTTGGGTCCGACGTTCCGCGGTTTTACTCGCTGGCCTCGGGCGCGCGCGACGGGTTCGTCGAGATCGTAGTGCGAAAGCATACCGGCGGGCTCTGCTCTGGCCAGCTTTTGGCCCTGCAGTCGGGAGATACGATCGGGGCTTTCCTACGCCCGAATCCCGACTTCCGGCTCGACCGAGGCGACACGCCGCTCATCTTGATCGGTGCCGGGTCTGGGATTGGTCCACTTGCGGGGTTCATCCGTGCGAACCGAGAAAGGCGACCGGTGTTTTTGTTCTTTGGCCTGCGCCACCCTGACAGCGATCTCCTCTATGGCGAGGAGTTGACGGAGTGGCAACTCGACGGGCGTCTGGCCCGGCTGTCCACTGCCATGTCTCGTGGGGCGCGCCCCCATTATGTGCAGGATGCACTTAGGATGGAAAGCGCGCAGGTGGTGCGGCAGATCCGTGACGGCGCGCGCATCATGGTCTGCGGCGGGCGCGAGATGGCGAGCGGTGTGGGGGCTGCGCTGGCCGACATCTTGGCCCCCTTGGGGCTGAGCCCTGCCGCGCTGAAGGCAGAAGGGCGCTATGTCGAAGATGTCTACTGATCGGGTGTATCAAGCGCTGCGCAGATCCACGACGGCTACCCGCTAGTCTGCAGGACTTTTGTTCGTTTCCGCCATAGTTAAGTGAGGACGGTCTTTAGCTGAACGTCTATTCGGGCAATGTGGCTGCCAAGCCATTTGTCTACTTTGTCCAAGAGCGCAAATGCTCTTTGCTTTTCAAAGCCGATCTTTTCAAATATCGCAACCTCTTTTTGTATGACCTTCAGAAAGAGGCAGTGTTCCTCCTTGTTTTGCTTTGCTGACGGACACGAATGAATGAACATGCATTCTTCCTCAAAGGCGAAATGTTGCTCCGCGTATGCGCTAAGGAATTGCAAGAAAAGGTCGTAGGTCTTTTCGCCAAATCCGTATTCCAACGTTTCGCGAAATCTATCAGAGGTTAGGAATAGCATCTTGTGTTGTTCATCTACTTCCTTATTACCGGTCGCGTAGCTTTCGTTCCACTTCATTGGCCCTGATACCTTCCGTGAGATCGATTAGCCGCAAATGCAGCACGTGGATTGGCCTACAAGAGGTATAGATCCACTAGAACTGCCGTTACAATTACACGACGAAGCGGTTTTTTAATTTGATCCATATCAGATGTGACGTTGCCCCCGACTTTTATCCGGCGTGAACGAGACTCCGGGTTTGAGTTTTGCCGTTTTGGCGGGTTGGGCGATGGAAGCATCGCCGAGAGGGCAGCGGGACGCGACGTAATTCCAGTCAAACTTACGATCATCCACGAACTTCAGAATAGCATTCGAGGTTAACTCGGTCCCGTCATCGCTGACCACCGTCTGTGGCTTGCCGCTGGCGTCGAACAAGCTCGCCAATTCACGCGCCACCCGTGCACCCGACAACGAGGTGTCGGCGATCAGGGCGAGGCATTCCCGGGTGCAGTCTTCGCTACAGTCATGATCCGGAACCGGCGGCCATCCGTCAGCTGGTCTGACACAAAATACAATGACCTTTGCCCGCCGGCATCCACCGCATCAGTTCAGATAAGTTCACGCGTCGTGGGCAAGCTCCTCGCCCTCGTGGTGCAGGGTCATGTAGAGGACGATCGCGACGATCGCCGACAGGAAGATCGCGCTGGTGATGATTGTGCCAAGGCCAAAGCCGCCATACTGCGTTGGCTGGGACAGCAGATCGCCGAACGAGGCGCCGAGCGGCCGGGTCAGGATGTAGACCAGCCAGAAACCAAGGATCGCGTCCAGACCGAGGAAGAAATACCCCAAGCTCAGCGAGAGGATGATCATCCCGAACAGGATGCCCGCCGCGAGATAGCCGAGGGCGAAATACTCGGCCACAAGATCGCCCGCGGCGGTGCCGAGCGCGAAGGTGAAGAGGATGGCGAGCCAGTAATACGCCTCTCTTGCATTGGTTTGGATCGAATGGATTGACAGCGTCTTTTCAGACCAGAACCACAGCGCGAACGTGCCAGCGAGCGCGGTGGAGAACAGGATCGCGCAGTCAAGCAGCGGGACGTGGAAGTTATCCACCAGGTTGTCGGTGACGAGCGTGCCGACAATGCTGATCAGCACCACGGCCAGCCAGTAAGACGAGGGAACATAGCGTTTCTGCGAGAATTGCCAGAACAGCGCGGCGCCAAGAACTCCTGCCATGATGACCGAGGTCATGGTCAACCCAAGCCCCATCTGGACGTTCAGGTAGTCGGCGGCGGTTTCCCCCATGGTGACGGCCATCAGCTTTATCAGCCAGAAGTCGGGGGTGACTTGGGGCACGCGGTTATAGACCGTGGCGGACGTGTTGGTTTCGGCGTGAGTCATCGGAAGGGTTTCCTTTTGATTGGCAAGGTAAGGGGCGCGGGCGCCGCTGCGGGCTATTGGGTTAAGGTGCGGGTTTGGATGGGTCGATCAGCACAGCCATCAAAGAGGAACGGGCCGCCTTTGCTGCGTCAGGGGTCGCTGGTTTCGCCCGAACCGATGAGAGTGCTGCATCAGAAGCGGCGTCAATGTTGCCCCAATAGGTCGCGTTCAATGGGCGGATCGCTGTCTGGCCGTGGTCCCATGCGGTTTCCCAATCGGTGACGCGGGCGGCGGCGCCCTGCATGTCACCGGCAGCTACCTTGGCCTGCACATCAGCGACGATTGTTTTCAGCGACGACAGATCGCCCAGACCGGTGGTCACGGCGGCGGTTGAGGCCGTGACATATGGACCCCCGTAAAAAGCGCGACGGGCGCAATGATCAGGGCGGCGGACAACAGAATTTGTTTCATGCGGCGTTTCCTTGGAAAGGGTGTTGCGGGCGGCGGCCGGTGACGCGCTAGCGGTCATCAGCACGGCGACGATACCTTCCGAAGCTCAATATTATATATAAAAACATGGACTTACAAATTTGTAAGTTGGCCGAATGGATCCCCGTCCGGGAAAAGTGAAGCGCCCGCTGGCCTTAGGGCGAGCGGGCGGTGTTCGCAGTTTACAGCGCTGTAAATCGTGGTGCTGGCGCCGCGGCGGGCCGGTTCGGTCACTCAGACTCTAGGTCGCTTTTGCTGAGGGCGAGGTAGCCCACCAACATTGCGATCAGCAGGGCCAGCGCGAGGCTAACCGGGCCGGTGCCCCAATCAAGGCCGCCGCGCAGCTTTGACACACCCATCCAGTCGGCAAACGACGCGCCCAGCGGGCGAGTGACAATGTAGGCGAACCAGAAGGCCGGGATTTCGGGCAACCGAAACAGCCAGTACGCGATGGCGGGCACAACGATCACGGCGGCGAA
>JAJXZX010000032.1 GCA_021779835.1 Pseudomonadota bacterium
CGCCTGCCAAATCTCCAGATCGTCACCAGCACCGTCCGTTCCCGTCCAGCGCCATCCCGTCGCGCTTCGTCTGCGCTTCGGTAAGGCGGTGTTTAGGTCCACTCGCAAATACCCGCAAGAGGAAAAAAGCACTTCATGTGACGATTTTTTGTCAGGCCCAACGTTTATTGGGTTTTTTTCGTCCGCAGCCCCCCTGCCCTACCGCCAACCGCCGCTCTTACTTCGCCTCGCCGGGCCAACATTCGACGCAAAACCACGCCAACCTGTTGATAACTTGCGATTCTCACCGCGATTCCCTGCAAATTACGCCGACTCACCCGCCATCTGCTCTGCCATCACGCACAGCATCTCGAACATGATCGACACGCCCAGGAACGCCGTGCCGCCCGAGGCATCGAACGGCGGCGACACCTCAACCAGATCGGCCCCCACGATATTCACCCCCTTCAACAGTCGCGCTACCAGCAAAGCCTGCCAGGAATTAGGGCCGCCCACCTCGGGCGTCCCCGTTCCCGGCGCGTAAGCCGGGTCCACGAAGTCGATGTCGTAAGACACATAGGTCTCGCCGGCGCCCGCAATCGCGCGCGCCTCAATCATCACGTCCTCGCAGCCGCGCGCATGGAACTCCTCGATCGGGATCACCCGTATGCCCACCGCCTTGGCAAAGTCGCGGTCTTCCCGGTCATAGGCCGTGCCGCGGATACCGATCATGCAGACCCGGTGCGGGTCCAGCAGCCCCTCCTCCACCGCGCGGCGAAACGGCGTGCCATGCGTATACATCGTGCCGCCGAAATAGCTGTGGAACAGATCGGTGTGGCTGTCGAAGTGAATCATCCCCAAGGGGCGCCCCTTTGCCAGCGCCCGCAGGATCGGCAAGGTGCAGAGATGATCGCCCCCCGCCGTCATCGGCAATATCCCCTGCGCCCGCACGCGGGTATAAAACGCCTCCATCCGCGCGAGGCTGTCCATCAGGTCCGCCGGGTTCGGCCCCACGTCGCCCAGATCGGCGCAGTTCACCAGCTCGAACGGGCGTACCCCGGTAATGCCGTTCTCGGCGCGGATCATGGTCGAGGCGTCGCGCAACTGGCGCGGCCCATGGCGTGGCCCCGGCCGGTTCGTGGTGCCACCATCCCAGGGCGCACCGATGAAGCCAACCTGCACCTGCCCGATCCGCGCATCCTCCAGCGGCACATGCGGCAACCGCATGAAGGTCGGCACCCCGGCAAACCGTGGCAGATCAAACCCCGACACCGGACGAAACGCTTTATCGACCATAATACGCCCTTTCTATCCCACCGGACGCGCGACAGGCCCCGGCCCTTCCACCCTAATCCCCACCGCGCGCCGCGCGATAGCTTATTCCCGACGCCAATCGCCGCAATTCACCGGCAGAAAACCGAGCACGTTAACATCTGGTCTTGACCCCTCCCGCGCCTTCGGCGTCTAACCATCAATGAAATGAGAGACGCCCCAGCGCGCTCAAAAGGAGAACGACCATGTTTTCGAAATCCGCCGACGGCGACGGCGCCACCGACACCACCCCCCGCAGCAACGCCGGTGGCCGCTCGCATCTGGGCGCCGACCTCCGCATCGTCGGCAACATCAGCTCGACCGGCACAATAGAGATCATGGGAGAGGTTCAGGGCGACATCGACGCCAAAGCCCTCGTGATCGGCACCGATGGCCGCGTCACCGGCAAGGTCCGCGCCGAAACGGTAGAGGTGCGCGGCAACCTGTCCGGCACTGCCTCGTGCCACGCTTTCACCCTGCGCTCCACCGCCGTCGCAACCGTGCAAGTCACCTATGACGCGCTGGTGATCGAGAACGGTGCCGAAGTCGACGGCAAATTCAAACACTCCGGCACCAAGGCCTAGGCGTAGCGCGCGCGGGGCCTTCCCCGCGCCCGCCCGCCAGTGCGCCCTACCGGGGCGGGATCGAGTAAGTCAGACCGGCCCGCGCCACCACCTGCTCCTCCCCTTCCGAGCGGATAAGCACGTCACCCACCGCCAGAACCCGCCCCAGTTTCAAAATCCGCGCTTCGGCCAGCAGGTCCACCCCCGCCGCGGGCTTGCGCATGAAGTCGATCGAGCAATTCGTGGTCACCGCCAGTGCCTTCGGCCCGATCTGCGCCAACAGGGCCAGATACATCGCAACATCCGCCAGCGCAAAGATCGACGGCCCCGACACGGTGCCACCCGGTCGCAAGTGCCGCGCGGCCACGCGAAACCGGACCAGCGCCGTCATCGGCCCCACCGCCTCCACCGCGTAGTCACGGCTGACCTGGGGAAACTCGGTCTCGAGAAACACCTCGAGCGCCGCCGCATCCATCGCTGGCACCATCCTCTTCCCCCCAAACAATTGCCGCACTAGAGTTCGACGAAACCGGGAGGAATGACAAGATGAGCGACGATTTGGTCCTGCGCAGCAACGAAGGTAATGTGGCGATCCTGACGCTGAACCGTCCGCAGGCGCTCAACGCCCTGTCCGACGCGATGATCGCCGCCCTCAGCGCTGCGCTGACCACGCTGGCAGGCGAACCCGACGCCAAGGCAATCATCCTGCGCGCCAATGGCAAGGCCTTCTGTGCCGGGCATGACCTGAAGGAAATGCAGGCCGGTCGCGCCACGCCGGATCATGGTCGCGCCTATTTCGCGGATCTCTTCACCCGCTGCGCCGCGCTGATGAGCCAGATCGTGCATCAACCCCAGCCGGTGATTGCCGAGGTCCACGGCACCGCCGTCGCCGCAGGTTGCCAGCTTGTCGCGACCTGCGACATGGCCGTCGCCGCGGAAAACGCGCGGTTTGGCGTCAACGGGGTGAACATCGGCCTGTTCTGCTCCACCCCGATGGTGGCGCTGACCCGCAACGTCGCGCGCAAACACGCGTTTGAGCTGTTGACCACCGGCGACATCATCGACGCGCCCCACGCCGCCCGCATCGGCCTCGTCAACCGCGTCGTGCCCAACGCATCACTGGCGGCTGAAACCATGTGGCTTGCGGGAACCGTCGCGTCCAAACTCGGCGCTGCGGTAAAGATCGGCAAACGCGCGTTTTACGAGCAGGCAGAGATGGATCTGGCCACCGCCTACGCGCATACCGCCGCCGTGATGGTGGAAAACATGCTGTGGCGTGATACCGACGAGGGCATCACCGCCTTCATCGAAAAACGCGCGCCCGATTGGAAGGGCTGAAAACCGTGGGGGCGCGAAGGCGCGGCCCGTTTGTGGACGGCCTTGGCGAACCGCACGGGCGGTGCCCCGACGCCCCTTGCCTAGCGGTCGAAGGACTATTTCAAGGCGCAACCGTCGACTTCAACCGGCTTTCAATCAACATGCCTTCCTCGTCCAGAACCGGATAGGCTACCGAGATGACATGGGCATTCACGCGCTTCAGATCTCTCAGCATGTCGAGATGTAGCGAAGACGTTTGCAGACTCTCTGCGTAGCCGTCCCGCAGCCGGACGAAATGGCGCTCTGCAGATTCTCGTTCCATCCGGCGGATATTGACTTTTACCTCCATCAGCTGTCGCGCCAACTGCTTGTCGCGGCTCATGAAGATCGTTTGGGCAATGCGCATGTTTTCCAACGTTAGAAGGAAGATTGCGGTCAGCTCGCGATATCCTTCGTCCGAGAAACGCAATCCATGGGCGATTTTCTTGTCAACCTGGGCAGACAGTCCCTTATCGATAATGTCGCCGGTATGTTCGAGATTGATGACATAGTCGAGGATAACGATCGAGCGACGTTGGTCCTCTTCAGCGACATCGCGCCCCATGCGGGATAGGTAGATCTTCACCTCCTGCTGAAGGCGGTCAACCTTGTCGTCCAGTAGCGCAACTTCCTGAAGCGGGGCCGGGTCGTTGTCCCTGAATGCCTTCATTGTCAGGGTCATCATTTTCTCAACAATGTCCCCGATTGCGAGCGCTTCCCTACTCGCACCGGCAAGGGCCATAGCGGGCACACCTAGCGACGATTCATCAAGCCACTGCGACCGCACGTCGTCGCCGCCCTCTGCATCAGGGATAAACCGCGCAACCACGCGTGAGATCAGCCCCGCAAAGGGCCAAATGAGTGCGGCGAGGATCAAGTTGAAACCAAGATGCGCTTCAACCGGTATGCTTTCGGCCGAGAACGGCAACTGAAGCAAGGCATCACCCGCCAGACCTGCGAAGGGCATGGCGAACAGGCAGCCTATCCCCCGAATGGCAAGGTTGCTTGCGGTCACTCGCCGCGCCGATGGTGCAGACCCGAGCGTGGCAATCGTCGGCGGGATCGCCCCTCCAAAATTGGCGCCAAGCACCATCACGACCGAGAGCGCGGGTGACAGGCCGCCCGCGAGGCTTAGTGACAGGATGAGCATGACAACGGCAAGCGATGACGAACACAGAACCGCCAGAACAGCGGCGAAAGCAAATGCGACCAGCCACGCCCCTCCAAGCAGGCCAAGAAATGCAGCCACTGCCTGTGAGTCCCGAATTGGCGCGGACGCCCCGTTGAGCAGGACAAGCGATAAAAGCATCATCCCGATGCCGATCAGTGCGAGACCCACGCCCCCCCAGATGGGCCGCGCCTGACGCCGCAGCACATACCCGACCAAAAGTAGAAACGGCGAAATTGCTTCAAGGCCGGCGGCGACGACCCAGGCGGTCAGCGCAGTGCCGACGTTTGCACCAAGCAACGCAATTTGTGCCATCCTTGGGCGGATCATGTCGGTTTCGACGAAAGACGCGGTCATCAGGGCCGTTGCGGTCGATGATTGCAGGCCAAGGGTCGCCACCAAGCCCGAGAAGAAGGCTCGTGGCCCCGTTCTGGTCCCGAAGCCAAGCGCCATCTTGAGCCGTAAGCCAAAAGCTTCGGTCATACCATCGCGGACCAGCCTCAGCCCGAACAGGAGCATGGCAACGGCACCGCCGAGCTTGATCAGGACTGAAAGCGACTCCAATGACGTTCTCCGCTCCGGCTGCACGAAACCCTAAATCGTGCCGGGTCGGCAGCGTGTCATAATTCCGTTACAAATCGGCTTTGATGAACGGGGTGTCAACCAATACCCAAAAGCTGTGGCTTACAAACTTTCGTTGCCCAGTGCCCAAAAGGCGGACTACGAAAGAATGCACAGCGCCCAGCCCCGGCGCTAGCGGTCAAGCGCGAAGGGGGCTGGTCCTTGTGCGATGCTTGCTGACCCCAAGCACGCCGTCGTTGTGCGCGATGTCGCGCGACACTGACCGCATCCGATCAGTTGGGGGTGTGGTTCCTGCGATTTAGCCCGGACGGCGCAAGAGATAAAAAAAATCGCGGTTGTCGGGATAGTCGACAAACCGCGCCATCGGATGCCCGTTTCGGTCCCGCTTATCCGCCGCCGCCATGCCGGGGATGAGATGCTCAATCGGTGTCGCGCTGCCTTTGCCGGGGTACAGCGCAAGGTACGTGTGGACCAGCGCGTTCATGTCCAGATGCATGGCATAGGTGCAGCCATAGCCCTCGAAGGTGCGCGCCATGGCGGAGGGTGTGGCCGTGGAAAAATAACCGAACACGAGATAGCGTGCGGTGGGTGTTTTCAGCAGGCAAGCCCCCGAACGCAACGTGCGCAAGCGAAGGTCGGCAGAACCGGACCAGTTGCCGCCAAGCCAGCTTGTGACCTCGGAACCCGGCACGCCGGTTCCGCCATCGGGATTGCGTTCAAGCAGCGGCACCCCGTTCTGCCGGGCAAAGCGAATATGTGGTAGCAGCGCGTTATCATCCGCAGACCACGTCTTCAGATGCAAACTGCCATCGTCCAGCACAAATAGCGTGGAAAGGTCCGGTTGCAGGGTGCTCAGAACCACGCCCTGCTCGACGAACCCGTAGTGAGAGCCGTGATTGACGCGGGACAGCGGGCCGTCCTCGAATGCACCGTGGCGGCGCTTGAATCCGGCGGTGAATGTCGCCACGAGACTTGGCGCAAGGGCCGGATCGATCATACCAAGCGGCACCAGTGGGGCGGGCGATTTGATGCCGTCGGGCCCAGGAAGCGACGCATCGCGCACCGATGCCGGGGCACGCGGTGACCAGCCGAGGCCCGGGTGTTGGGTTCCCAACGCGTAGCCTAGATCGAATTTCGAAAGATCGAAGGCAACCATGTAATCCATCGAATGTGCTTCGACGCGGTCGAGTGGGTTGGTCGTGCCGGGGCCGTTCAAGATTGAGGTGTCGAGGGCGCTTGGCGCCATCGCACTGGCAAAGACGCCCGGCACTCCATGGACCTGATACCAGGCCCCCAGATCCATTTTCCCCGGCGGCGTCCCGTCAAGGTGCAGGCCAATCCGGCTGCGCACGGTGGGATGGCGACTGGCGGCGGGAACAAGGTCGATGCTTGCCGCCAATCCCGAGGCGCCCGCATCAGGCGAAGCCGGTTCGGCTACGGCAGCCTGCGAATAGGCATCGCGCATAATGGTGTCTTTGACCAAGCCGACGATCATGTCGCCGCCCCAAACGTTATTGCGCAGGAAGTTTGCCGTCCACTCCAGCGTGGTGCTGTAGCCCGTTTGCGGATTGCGGAGGTAAAACGCCCCACCGCACAACGGCGCATAGGGCAGGTGCGTCGCGCGCGCATCGTGCAAGGCTGACGGTGCCCCGTCCCACGGCGCGCAGGTCTGCGAGTGCCCATCCCGCGTGAGCACAAGCGTCGGCGTCGGCGTTTGGGAAAGCGTAATCTGCTGCCGCGAGGGATAGGGATTTTCAAGATGGAAATCTTGGCCGCCCGCACCGCCGCTGCCGCCGACGTGCAAAAGGAACCACGCGTTGATGGTGGGGTTTAGCGACGTAAAATCAATATTCTGCCCGTCGGAACTCTGCGCGGTGGTCAGCTGCCGGTATGGCTGCAAATCGACCACTGTTTTGGGCGCAACGCCGTGCGACACACCCTGAGTATCAACTGCCCCGGTGATTTGCGCGGCCACAACCATCGCACTGCCAAGCGTGAGCTTGAACACCAGACGGCTGGCACGACGACGAGGCGACGGGCCAGCGTGCGCGGGGCGCATCGGGGCTTGGTTGGTCATGTCCTCTCCCTTGTAGTCTGGCCTGACCATTATGTTGCCCCGCGCCGTCGACGAGATCGTCGATGCAGGACTGCACCCAGACAGACATGGTGGACGCCACAGATGCGACGGTTTGATTTCACGCGGCCCGAAGAGTAGGCGACGCAACCTTGCGGCTCGCTGACGGGAAAGCGGCACCACCATCAAAACGGGGGGCTTCCTGTATCGACCCAAATTCCCGCGAAACCTGTGCGATTTGACTTCCGTCAGGCTGCTAACAGGACCCCAGCGCTAAAACATCGAAGTTGCCCGGGTCTTGGCGCCATAATTCAGGCGGAGAGTCCCCTAATTGCTTGGAGCATCGCATGAAAAAATCCATGTACGCTTTCGCCCTCGTCGCCGCGATGACACTCGCTCCGGCCGTTTCAAACGCGAAAACCGTTAACGTCACCGTCAATTTGAAGCAGTATAATGGGTATCCTGCCTTTCTGGCGGTTTACCTGACCGATGCGCAGGGGCATTATAAGGAAACCATCCACCTTGCCGGCTTCCCCTTGGGCTATTTTGGCCATCTGCGACACTGGCTCAGGGAAAGCCGCGGGCAAGTGCCAAATCTTGACAGCATAACGGGCGCGAGTGTTGGCCCGGGACAGACCCTGCAATTTTCGGCAGACATTGCCGACGCCTTGCTGAATGCCGGCTATCAAATCCACATTGACGACGCCTCGGAATGGATGATGGAAGTCCCCAACGACGCCGTCGTTTCGCTGGACGCCCAGAATGCAGGCAAGCCCGTGCCCGGCAAGACCTATATTCAGGATATGTCGTTCACGATGTGACGGGGCGCGATCGGCAACAGACCGCGCCCAATGCCGCGCCCAAATCGCGAAAATTCATGGTCCATTGATACAGGTCATGTCCTTTTCGGTCGCGATCGAATTTCTAAGTGCATCACTTGGAGGGCGCGGCATGACGCAATACCCTGTCTCGGCGATAATGCTGCGCGACCCGTCGTTGCTGGTGGGCGCGTTGATTGCCGAGGGATGGCGTGTGATCGGGCCAAAGCTGGACCAGAACGCGATTGTTTATGATCAGTTGATCAACGGCGACGACCTGCCTCGCGGCCTGACGGACGAGCAGGAAGCGGGCCATTACCGCATGGTGCCGGGGCGCGACGGGCGGTGGTTTGATTATGTCGTCGGTCCACAAAGCTGGAAGAAGTGGCTGTTTCCGGCGCGGCAAAAGCTTTGGTCAGCGACCCGGAGAGATGATGGTTTCGACATAGAGGCCCAAGCGACCGATTGGCCAAAAACGGCGTTCATCGGGGTGCGGGCTTGCGAAATTGCCGCCATGGCGGTGCAGGATCGCGTTTTCGACAATGGCAGCTTTGCCGATTCTGCCTATGCCGTTCGGCGGCGCGACACTTTGATTGTCGCGGTGCAATGTGCCCGCTCTGGCGCAACCTGTTTTTGTGCCTCAATGGAAACCGGACCCCGTGCCAGTGCGGGCTTTGACATCGCCCTGACAGAGTTGGACGATGGGTTGTTCGCGGACTCCGGAAGCGACCGGGGCGCGGCAATCCTTGCGCGTTTGAACGCCCACCCTGCCCAACCCCGCCAGCGGCAGGAAGCGCAAGAAGTCAGCGCGCGCGCCGCCGCCATGCAGGTGCGACGCATGCCCGCCAATGCACCCGAGGTGCTGCGCGCCCAGCCCGATCACCCCCAGTGGGATGAGGTCGCCAACCGCTGTCTGAGCTGTGGAAACTGCACCCTCGCCTGCCCCACTTGTTTTTGCACCGACGTCGAGGATGTCACCGACCTGTCGGGCAACCATGCAGAGCGCTGGCGCAGTTGGGACAGCTGCTTCAGCGTGGACTTTACGTACGTTCACGGCGGGTCGGTCCGCCGCTCGGTCAAATCGCGCTATCGCCAGTGGATGACCCACAAATTGTCGAGTTGGGTCGATCAATTTGGCACCTCCGGCTGTGTCGGCTGTGGGCGCTGCATCACGTGGTGCCCCGTCGGCATCGACATCACCAAAGAAGTCGCCGCCATCGCGGCATCGGGATCGGAGGGCTGACCCTATGCACACCCACGGATTTGAGAAAATCCTCGCCGACCATCCGCTGTTCACGTCGCTCGATACCGCAGCCCTTGCCCTGCTAGCGGGATGCGCGCGCAATGAACACTTTCTGCAAGGTGCCACGATCTACGCCGAAGGGGACGCCGCCGACCGTTTCTTTATCCTGCGCCATGGCGACGTTGCGATGGAAATCGCAACGCCCGAACGCAGCGCTTTGATTGTCGAGACACTTCACGCGGGCGATGTGTTCGGCTGGTCGTGGATGATCGCGCCGTTCCGCCACACCTCGGATGCCCGCGCGACAAGCGATGTGCGTGCGATCAGCCTTGATGGTGCCTGCCTTCGCCGCAAATGCGACGAAAATCCGGCGCTTGGCTATGCGCTGTTCCAGAACTGGATCCCCCACCTTGCCCGGCGGATGCGCGCCCTGCGCCTGCAAGTGCTTGACCTTTACGGCACGAGGGCGGGTTGAGCGATGACAGCCTCCCTGCCCCATGACCCGATGCTGCCGCGCCGCTTTCGCGTTCTGCGTGCCTGGGCTGAAATCGACGGTGTTGCCAGTATGGAACTCACCCCGATTGACGCGCCAAGCGCGCCGTTTCGGCCCGGTCAGTTCAACATGCTTTATGCCTTTGGCGTTGGGGAAGTGCCGGTCTCGATCTCTGGCGATTTCGTGCGGCCGGAGGCGATCGTGCACACCACGCGCAATGTGGGCGCTGTCTCGGCGGCACTGGTTGCGCTGAAGGCGGGCGACATCATCGGTTTGCGCGGCCCCTTCGGGTCTGATTGGCCGGTAGCGCAGGAAACCGGGCGCCATGCGGTCTTTGTCGCGGGTGGGCTTGGCCTCGCGCCCCTGCGCCCCGCGATCTATCATGTGCTGCGAAATCGCGGTGCCTATAGTGGGCTTAGCGTGGTCTATGGCGCACGTTCGCCGGATGAGCTTCTCTTTGCAAGTGAGATGAAAGACTGGAAATCCCGCCTTGATGCCAAGGTTGAGGTGTCGGTTGACCACGCCGCCCCCGGCTGGAGCGGCCGCGTCGGAGTCGTCACCACCATTTTGGGGCGCGCCCTGTCGGGTGTCGATCCTGCCACCGTGTCGGCTTTCGTCTGCGGGCCAGAAATCATGATGAGGTTCACCGTGGAAACCCTTGCCATCGCAGGCGTTTCGCAAGATCGCATCTGGATATCGATGGAACGCAGCATGAAATGCGCGGTGGGGTTTTGCGGCCATTGCCAGTTCGGCCCCGACTTCGTCTGCAAGGACGGACCGGTTTTCCGCCACGACACCGTCGCCGCCCGCATCGCGCTCAAGGAGGTCTAGGACATGGCCCCTCGTCCCAAGCTCGCCGTCTGGAAATTCGCCTCTTGCGACGGCTGCCAACTCACCCTGCTCGACTGCGAGGACGAATTGCTGGCGATCGCCGACGCCCTGGACATCGCGCAATTTCTTGAGGCGACCAAGGTGGCGACTGATGGTCCTTATGACGTCTCGCTGGTCGAAGGCTCTATCACGACGGCCCATGATGCCCAGCGCATCCGTGACATCCGCGCGCAGACCAAGACCCTTATTACCATCGGCGCCTGCGCCACGGCGGGTGGCACCCAGTCTTTGCGCAATTTTGCAGATGTCGATGCCTACACAAGCATGGTCTATGCGCATCCCGACTACATCTCGACTCTGGCCACCTCCACCCCGATTTCGGACCATGTGAAGGTGGATTTCGAACTGCGCGGCTGCCCGGTCTCCAAACACCAACTGCTGGAGCTGATTTCCGCCACGCTCGCCGGGCGCAAACCCCATGTTCCGCTCACATCGCAATGCACCGAATGCAAACAGCATGGCACGACCTGCGTGACGGTCGCCCATGGCATCCCCTGCCTTGGCCCGGTGACGCAGGCGGGCTGCGGCAACCTTTGCCCCTCTGTCGGGCGCGGCTGCTACGGCTGTTTCGGGCCAAAGGAAACGCCCAACGCGGCGGCGCTTTCGGCGCAGATGGCGGGGCTTGGCCTGCCGCCGCGCGCGCTGCGCGACCTCTATCGCAGCTTCAACGCGGCAGCCCCCGAATTCCAAGCGGAGAGCAAACGCCATGACTGAGCGCATCATTCAGGTTGACGCGCTTGCCCGCGTCGAGGGGGAAGGCGCGCTCTATGTCCGCCTCAACGGCGCGCAGATCGAGGCGGTAGAGTTCCGCATCTTCGAGCCGCCCCGGTTTTTTGAGGCCTTCATGGTCGGGCGCGACGCGCGTGAAGCCCCTGACATCACCTCGCGTATCTGCGGCATCTGTCCGATTGCGTATATCATGGGGGCCAGTCAGGCGGTCGAACAGGCGCTTGGCATCGGCACCTCGCCAGACATCGAGGCGCTGCGCCGGATGCTCTATTGCGGCGAGTGGATTCAAAGCCACGTTCTGCACGCCGCCATGTTGCACGCGCCGGATTTTCTGGGGCTGGCCGACGCGATTGAGATCGCCAAGACCAACCCCGACCTCGTGCGCAAGGCGCTGCGCCTGAAGAAGCTGGGCAATACGTTGATGGAGGTGATCGGCGGCCGCTCGGTCCATCCCGTCAACACGCGGATCGGCGGGTTTTACCGCGCGCCGGAGGTTGAGCGGATCCGGGCGCTGATCCCAGAGCTTGAGTGGGGCGCGCAGGCGGCACGCGAATTGACGCTGGCTTTCGCGGGGTTTGATTTTCCGGCGGATGAGTATGATTACCACTTCGTCTCGCTGGTCCATCCAGAGGATTATCCGATCACGCAGGGGCGGATTGGGTCCAGCCGGGGCCTCGACATCCCGGTCGCTGATTTCAACGCGCATTTCAGCGAACACCATGTCGCGCGGTCCAACGCCTTGCAGGGGCGGATGAAGGATGGGTCGGCCTACCTTGTCGGGCCGCTGGCGCGCTATACCAACAACTATGACCGGCTGTCGGCCAGTTGTCAGGCGACGGCGCTTGAGGCCGGGTTGGGGCCAGTGGTGCGCAATCCATTCAAGTCGATCCTCGTGCGGATGATCGAAGTGCAATATGCCTGCGAAGAAGCGGCGCGCATTGCGGGCAGTTATGTCGCCCCCAGCCCCGCCTTTTTCGTTGCGCCGGACCGCGCGGGCGAGGGTCATGGCTGCACCGAAGCGCCGCGCGGCTTGTGTTACCACCATTACCGCATCGACGCCGAGGGTCGCATCGAGATGGCGCAGATCGTGCCGCCCACCTCGCAGAACCAGCCGCAGATAGAGGCCGACCTTACGCGGGTGGTTGCGGCAAACCTAGGTATGGCCGACGACGCGTTGAAGTGGCGCTGCGAGCAGACGATCCGCAACTATGACCCCTGCATTTCCTGCGCGACGCATTTCCTGAAGCTGACGGTTGACCGTGTCTGACCGCCCGTTGTTCGTGGGCATCGGCAATGCTTTCCGCCGCGACGACGGGCTTGGCCCCTGGGTCGCCGAGGCACTGGCGGCGCGCGGGCTGAACGCTGTGCCACATGCGGGCGACGGCGCGGGCTTGCTCGATCACTTTGCGGCCTCCCCCTCGGTGGTGCTGATTGACGCCACGCGCAGCGGGGCGGCGGCCGGCACCCTGCGACGTCTTGATGCGCGGGCGGAGGCGATCCCGGCCGAGTTTTTCCACTATTCCACGCATCGCTTTGGCCTTGCCGAGGCGGTGGAGACCGCGCGCGCGCTGGGGCTTTTGCCCGCGCGCCTGATCATCTATGGCATCGAGGGCAGCGATTTCGGTGCGGGTCTTGGCCTTAGCGCGCCGGTGCCGGCGGCAGCAACCGCCCTAATCACAGCATTGATTGGCGCGGGCGAGACGCCTCGCGGTTCAGTAGCACAGAACCTTTAAATCATCGTCTTCCATGACCTTTTCGATCACCGCCGCGCCACCCAAAATCCCCTCACATTCCGGGATCAGGTCGTCCACCGTCATGTCAAACAGATCCAGGTTGGGCGAACAGCAGTAGAATTTCACCCCGGCGTCATGCGCGTCCTTGATGAAATCGTAAACGGACTTTGGCGACCCGGCTTTGACGAACAGCTTTTCCGCCACGCCCTTTTTCAGCAACCGGCCAGAGGTCGCGGTGCAAACCACCTCTACCTCATAATCCATCGCGGCGGCGACGGTCGCCTGAAAGAAAGGCGCGCCGAGCTCTTCGCGCGGGTCGGTATTAGCCATCATGATCAGCAGTTTTTTCGCCATCCGGCCTATTCCTTCTGTCGTCGTTCAGGCCGATTTGGCCGCGCCATCGTCAAGATGTTCCGCAACGATTTCAACAAGGCTTTCCAGCCCGCCGTCCCACTTCCAGTGGATCTTGCTTTCATCCATCGTCAGACGGCAATTGGCGCAGGCTGACACCAGTGTATTCGTGCCGGTTGCCGCGACCTGATCTATCTTGATCTTGAAGACCTTGTGGCGCAAATCCGCCGCGCGCCCGATTGCCTGCACCCCACCACCACCACCGCAGCACCAGTTCATTTCCGCCGTGGGCGTCATCTCGTGGAAATCGGTGGCAAAGCCTTCGAGGATATAGCGCGCATCGGCCGCCGCCCCGCCTCGGCGCGAGATCTGACAGGGGTCGTGATAGGTCATCGCGGTGTCGTAGGGCTTCAGATGCAGCCGCCCCTCGCGCTTTAGTTTTGCCATGTATTCGGTGATGTGCAGCACCTCGAACGGCAAGGGCCGCCCAAGGATATTGGCCGCGCTCCATCGCAGCACGCCGTAGGCATGGCCGCATTCCGGGATCACCACCGTCTTCGCGCCCACCTTTTCGGCTGCATCGACAATGCGCTGGATCATGATCTTGGCGATATCGCCACGCCCGGCGAGGTAGCCAAAGTTGGTCGCCTCATAGCCCGTGGTGGAGAACGTCCAGTCAACCCCGGCATGGGTCATGATTTTCGCCATCGCCGACAGCGAGGTCGGGTATTTCATCGCCTCAATCGAGGAAACGGTCAGCAGGACGTCGGAATGTGCCTTGTCCACCACCATCGCGACCTCTTGGTCGTCGGCCAGCCAGTCAAGCCGGTCGATGAGTTTCGCCGGGGTCAGGCCCAGCGGACTGCCATGATCGCGCGAATTTTCCGCCGCTTGCAAAAGGTCGGCTGGCCCCAATCCCGCCGCGACAAACGCCTTGCGCGCCTGCCCCACGATCGAGGCGATGTCGATGCCCATCGGGCAAACCTCGGTGCAGCGGCCGCACATGGTGCAGGTGTCAAAGATCAGCTCTTCCCATTCGGTCAGGTCTTTTTCGGTGATCTTTGGCGCAAGGCCCAACCATTTCAGCGGCCATTTCTGCCCCCGGTAGGCCTTGGCAATCGGGAACAGTTTGTAGGCGGGCGTGTGGCGCGGATCGCCCGAGGTTCGGTAGAACAGGCAGGCGTCGGCACATTGGCCGCAATGCACGCAAGCCTCCAGATAACTGACCAGATGTTCCTCGGTCTGGGCGAGGAACGTGCGGGTTGCGGCCTGAACGTCGATGGTCATGGCGCCCTCCTAGTTGACGGTGACCTGCATCAGTTCCGTGCCGTCGGGATCGACGACGTGAACCGCGCAGGCAATACAGGGGTCGAAAGAGTGGATGGTGCGCAGGATTTCAAGCGGCTGCTTGGGGTCATAGAGCGTGTGACGATCCATCAGCGCGGCCTCATACGGGCCGGGTTTTCCATGGGTATCGCGCGGTCCGGCGTTCCACGTCGAGGGCACAACCGCCTGATAATTCTCGATCTTGGCGTCCTTGATGACAACCCAATGGGCCAGCGCCCCGCGTGGCGCCTCCATGAAACCCACGCCGCGCGCTTCGGCGGGCCAGGTCGAGGGATCCCACTTCGCCTCGTTATGCACGGCCATGTCGCCTGCCTTGATATTGGCGACAAGGTTCGCGTACCAGATCGACATCTGGTCAGCGACGATCTTGCTTTCCAACGTCCGCGCCGCCGTCCGCCCCATCGTCGAAAACATCGCCGTCAGCGGCAGGTCGAGCTTTTTCAGCGCCATGCCCGCCAGTTCCCTGGTCGGCTCATGCCCCTTGGCGTAAAGCATCAGCACCCGCGCCAACGGCCCCACCTCCATCACGTTGCCCTTCCAGCGCGGCGATTTCAGCCAGCTGTAGCTGTCTTCGACATTCAGCTGATCGTAAGGGGGTTTGGGTCCGGTATAGTTCAGGTTGGTCTCGCCCGCATAGGGATGCAAACCGCCCGTCTTGCCGCCCGAGTAGTCGTAGTAGGAGTGCGAGACGAATTCCTGCACCTGCGACGGATCGTTCAGATCGACCGGGTGGATGGTGCTAAGATCGCGGTTCAGGATTGCACCGGACGGGATCAGCCAGCTCGAGGGATCACCGATCCCCTTTTCCGGAAAATCACCGAACGTCATGAAGTTGCCAACCCCTTCGCCGCGCGCGAACCAATCTTTGTAGTAGGACGCAATCGCCAGCGTGTCGGGCACATAGACCTGATCGACAAACTCCTGCATCCGCGCGATCACCGATTTGATCTGATCGAGCCCGGCCATGTTCAACGCGGTGCCCGAAACCCCGCCAGAGGCCCCCGGATTGATGCTGATCGGCGAGGGAGAGCCGCCGACAAGGAAGTTCGGATGCGGGTTCTTGCCACCAAAGATCGTGTGGATCTGCACCACCTCACGCTGCCACTGCAACGCTTCAAGGTAATGCGCGACGGCCATCAGGTTCGCCTCTGGCGGCAGTTTATAGCCGGGGTTGCCCCAATAGCCGTTGGCGAAGATACCAAGCTGGCCGCCCTCGACAAAGGTTTTGATCTTCTTTTGCACGTCCGCGAAATAGCCCGGGCTCGACTTCGGCCAACTGGAAATCGACTGCGCCAAGGCCGATGTCGCCGCCGGATCGGCCTTCAGCGACGAGACGACATCGACCCAGTCAAGCGCGTGCAGGTGGTAGAAATGCATCACATGGTCATGCACATATTGCGCGGCAATCATCAGGTTGCGGATCAATTGCGCGTTGGGCGGAATGGGATATTTCAGCGCGTCCTCGACGGCGCGCACGCTGGCAATGCCGTGCACCAACGTGCAGACGCCGCAGATGCGCTGCGCAAAGGCCCAAGCCTCGCGCGGGTCGCGGCCCTTCAGGATCAACTCGATCCCGCGCACCATGGTGCCAGAGGAATAGGCGCCGATGATCGTGCCATCTGCCGAAGTCTCGGCCTCAATGCGCAGATGCCCTTCGATGCGGGTGACCGGGTCAACGACGACGCGTTGGGTCATGGCTTGGTCCTTTCGGTCAAATCTTCACCCCACGCCGGCCGTAAGAAATTCCGGTCTCGGCGCGGGTCAGGAAAACGAGGAATGCGTGCATCAGTTTGCCAAAGGGAAACCAGATCAGCAGCGCGGCGATTGTTAGCATATGGATGGCCAGCAGCGTCTCATACCGCGCGCCAAGGTGGCTGACGGCCAGAAGCCCGGTCAGCACCGGGGCCGTGGTGATCGCCCAGGTGAAATAGTCGTTGACGGTCGAGATCAGCCGCATCACCGGACTGGTCACGCGCCGCACCAGCGCCGCCACCAGCGAGGCAAGCGTCACAATCGCCGCGACAGAGATCACGCTGGTTGGCAAGCCCGGCCAGTGAACGCCGAACAGCCCCTGCAAGACGAGGATGTGCTGCGCAAAACCGAACACGATTATCGCCAGCCCGAGGTGGAAGATATAGCCGTTGATCATGGCGAAGGTTGAGGTTTGCCCCATCGCCTTCGGCACCCACATGTGACGCACAAACCCCGTGATCGCGGCTTTGACATCAGACGGTGCACCGATGCGGCGGGCCGTCTTGTCCGACGCCCACGGCAGGCCAAGCAGACTGATCAGCCGCCACAGGACCCCCAGCACGAACACCGCCATTGCGAAGGTCAGCGCGGGTCCGCGCGCGAAATCAAGCAGGGTCATGGCGTCTTCTCCTGTGTCACTACCGCCGCGGAGGCTGCCGCTTGCGCGGCCAGTGCGGCCGCGCGCCGTTTGCGTGCCAGCGCCACACTTGCGGCACCCGCCGCCACGCCAGCCACCGCAGCCCCGCCGATGATTTCTCGGTTGCCCATCACCGCTGCCGACAACGGTTTGTAAAAGCCGCCGCGGTCCCAAAATCCGGGCTCTGAACAGCCCAGGCAGCCGTGCCCGGACTGGATCGGGAAGCTGACGCCGCCGTTCCATTTCAGCGTGGCGCAGGCGTTGTAGGTGACCGGGCCCTTGCAGCCGACCTCGTAAAGGCACCAACCGTTGCGCGCGCCTTCGTCGTCAAACGACTTGGCGAACTGCCCCTTGTCGTAGAACGGACGCCGGTAGCAGCGGTCGTGGATCGAGTCGCCAAAGAACGCCTTGGGGCGGTTCAGGTGATCCAGATCGGGCAGCTTGCCGAAGGTAATGATATAGGCCACGGTCCCGGCAATCGCCTCGGGGATGGGCGGGCAGCCAGAGATGTTGATGACCGGCTTGTCGGTGATGATCTCTGATACCGGCACCGCGCCGGTCGGGTTTGGCTTGGCCATCGGGATGCCGCCAAAGGCCGCGCAGGTGCCGACCGACAGCACCGCCATGGCATCCGCAGCGACCTCTTTCAACGTCTCAAGGTTAGACTTGCCTGCGTTGGTCGAATAGACGCCCCCCGCGCCGGTCGAGACCGAGCCATCGACCACCAGCACATACTTTCCCTTGTTCGCCGTGCGCGCCGCCTGCATCGCCCCTTCGGCAGCGGTCCCGGCGGACGCCATCAGCGTCTCCTGGTAGTCCAGTGAAATCAGGTTGAAGATCATGTCTTCGATGGTCGGGTTGAACGAGCGCGTCAGCGATTCCGTGCAGCCCGTACATTCCTGAAACGACAGCCAGATCACGGATTGCCGCTTGGCGCTTGCCAGCGCGTCCGCCATCGCGCGCGAGGCCATAGGGGGTAATGCAAGGATCGAGGCGAGGTAGCCCGTATATTTCAACAGCGACCGCCGCGAGATCCCTTGGGCAATAAGCGCCTCGCCGATGGTTCCCGTCTCAGACATGTTCCCTCTCCTCAAGCTCTGCCGCCATCCGCGTGGCGGCGGCGCTGATATCTTCGGGATGTGCGCTCAGAATATCGGGCACCGGCGTCACTTCGATGACTTCGGCGGCAACGCGCCCGTCACCGCCGAAATGGCGCAACCACCAGACCCCGGTAAAGCGCGTCTCCCATATCTCGCTTTTGCCCGCCGCCTCCAACACCACGCCCACATCGCCACGCCCCAGCGCGGCCTCCAACTCCTCGCGGTCCGCGAGCGTCAGGGGCAGACTGCGCAGGTCGATGGCATCCCGCGTCCCGGTCGCGGCAAGAACAGAAAGCGCGAGAGAGATTTCGCGCAGGATGCTTTGCGCCATACCGGTTCGTCCAACATCACCGTTCATGCCAATCCTCCAGCAAAGCCAAAATTGCAGCGACCGCCCACGGAATTGCCGCAGCTACTGCCGGTGTCGGCACCAGACCCCAGGTCGTCACCTCGGGCTGAATAGCCACGAGCGCACGCCGCGCGGGGCCGATACCGGCAAAATCCGACGCCTGAATCAGGTCGGCCAAAGCCACCTCATGTGCGCTTCGCTTGGTTCCGCGCAGTTGGCGATCCATCTCGGCGTCCACAAAGACCCGCACTGTGCCGGGTGCCGCGTGCAGTTCCATTGCATCGACCGCGATCAGTCCCGCGCCGGGTTCGATCTCGGCCAACAGCGACAGCCCTATCGTGCCGCCATCCCGCACACGCACCGGATAGCGAAGCCCCGGTGCAGCCTGAACCGCCGCCACGACATGCACGCCAACGCCATCATCGCTCAACAGAGTATTGCCGATCCCCAAAACCAGCGTGGCGGGGACAGTGACGGCAAGGATTTCGGCAGGGACGGTCATAGGCGCTCCCCTAGTTAAGGTCAGCTATACGCCGCAAAAGGCATATGTCATTGATCTGAATCAGTGAGCGACGGATACCGGACGGATAGCGTCGCCCTTACCCAGACAGGACCGTGCCATGTGCCTTGCCATTCCCATGAAGGTAACCGTGATCGACGGCGTCATGGCGCAGTGCGAGGCACGCGGGGCCACCCGCCACGCCAGCCTGTTTCTCATGGAGCACGAGGGCATTTCGGTCGGCGACTATGTCCTCATCCAGTCGGGGCACATCACGGCCAAAGTCTCTGAAACCGAGGCCGCGAGCACATGGGCGCTTTATGACGAAATGCTTGGCGCGGGGCTGGTAACAGGCTGAAGCAGCGCCACCTTATGCGATCGCGCCTGCGTCCTCTATTTCGCCAGTCCCTCTTGCCAGAATATAATTGACTGACCGATCGGTTTATGAAACCTCTTTTGAACGCCCAAAGGTTGGGCCGACACGCGCAGGAGGGGACGTTGCCGCAAGCGGAAGCACTTCTGGTGAGCCAATCGAACGGCGTTTTGCGCTTGACGCTGAACCGCCCGGACCGGCTCAACGTCTTCAACGAAGCGCTGCATCTGGCGATGCGCGCGGGATTGGAGCGGGCACATGAAGATCCCGAGGTGCGGGCCGTCCTGTTGACCGGATCGGGGCGCGGATTTTGCGCTGGTCAGGATCTTGGCGACCGCGACCCGCGCAAGGGCGGCGCGGCACCCGACCTCGGCGCCACGCTGGACACCCATTACAACCCGACGCTGCGATTGATCCGCGCGCTGGAAAAGCCAGTCATCTGTGCGGTGAACGGCGTCGCGGCGGGGGCTGGGGCAAACCTCGCACTCGCCTGCGACATCGTTCTGGCGGCGAAGTCGGCGCGGTTCATTCAATCCTTCGCCAAAATCGGTCTGGTGCCGGATGCTGGCGGCAGTTGGACCCTGCCCCACCTGATTGGCGAGGCGCGCGCCAAGGCCTTGGCGCTGACGGCAGAACCGCTTGACGCCGAAACCGCCGCCGCTTGGGGCCTGATCTGGAGGGCGGTCGAGGATGACGCCTTGATGGACGAGGCCGAAGCCCTGGCGCAGCGTCTGGCCTCTGGGCCGACCAAGGGTCTTGGCCTGATCAAACGCGCCATCCACGCCGCTGCCGGAAACAGCTTTGACGCCCAGCTCGACCTGGAGCGCGACCTCCAGCGCGAGGCGGGCCGAAGCGCCGACTATGCCGAGGGCGTTACCGCTTTCCTCGAAAAACGCCAACCGGAGTTTCGCGGCAGATGAGCATCCTTACCCCTCAGGACCTGGCCGAAGCCTGCGCGCGCGCGATGTGGAACGACGACAGCACATCACAGCGGCTGGGCATGACCCTTGACCATATCGCGCCCGGTGCCGCGACCCTGTCGATGACCATCACAGAGGCGATGACCAACGGCCACGGCACCTGCCACGGTGGGTATATCTTCACGCTGGCGGACTCGGCCTTTGCCTTTGCGTGCAACAGCTACAATCAGTTCGCGGTGGCGCAGCATTGTTCGGTCACCTACCTGATCCCGGCCCATATCGGCGACCACCTGACCGCCACGGCGCGTGAGGTGTCCAGACGTGGGCGTGCCGGGATTTATGACATCCGCGTCACCAACCAAAACGGCGAGCATGTCGCCGAATTTCGCGGCCACTCGCGCACCGTCAAAGGACAGCACCTGCCCGATCACCCCTGATCCGAATTCTTTCGAGGGAGGAGACCTTATGGAAGACCTTTCGCCGCGCCCCGGTGATCTGGAGCCAATCGAGACCGCATCGCGCGATGAAATCGCCGCGTTGCAGTTGTCCCGGATGCAGACGTCGCTGCGCCACGCCTATGAGAACGCGCCGTTCTACCGCACACGGTTCGATGCGGCAGGGGTGCATCCCGATGATCTGAAATCACTGGCCGACCTTGCCAAATTTCCGTTCACCACCAAGTCGGACCTGCGCGATACCTATCCGTTCGGCATGTTCGCCGTGCCGCAAAACAAGCTGGTGCGGGTGCATGCGTCGTCTGGCACGACGGGCAAACCGACGGTGGTCGGCTATACCGCGCAGGACATCAGCACTTGGGCCGATCTGGTGGCGCGCTCGATGCGGGCCTCGGGTGCGCGCGCCGGCGACATTGCGCATATCGCCTATGGCTACGGCCTGTTCACCGGCGGCCTTGGTGCGCATTATGGCGCAGAGCGGCTGGGATGCACCGTCGTCCCGGTGTCGGGCGGCATGACGGAACGCCAGGTGACCCTGATCCGCGATTTCCGTCCGCGCGTCATCATGGTGACTCCCTCCTACATGCTCTCGATCCTCGACGAGTTCCGCCGTCAGGGCCTCGATCCGCGCGACAGCTCGCTTGCCGTTGGCATCTTTGGCGCCGAGCCTTGGACCAACGCGATGCGGACCGAGATCGAGCAGGCCTTTGATATGCACGCCGTCGATATCTACGGCCTGTCAGAGGTGATGGGGCCGGGCGTTGCCAACGAATGCGTCGAGACCAAGGACGGCCTGCATATCTGGGAGGATCACTTCTACCCCGAGATCATCGATCCGGTCACCGGCGCGGTGCTGCCGGACGGACAGATCGGGGAACTGGTGTTCACCACCTTGACCAAAGAGGGCCTGCCAATGGTGCGCTACCGCACGCGCGACCTGACGCGGCTTTTGCCCGGCACGGCACGCTCGATGCGGCGGATGGAAAAGATCACCGGGCGCAGCGATGACATGATTATCCTGCGCGGCGTCAACATCTTCCCGACCCAGATCGAAGAGCAGATCCTGAAATGCCGCGCCCTCGCGCCGCATTTCCAGATCGAATTGACGCGTGAGGGGCGGATGGACAGCATGACCGTTCACGTCGAATGCACGGCCGCGTCAGGGTCGGATGCTGCACGGACCGCATCGATGAAAGAACTGGCCCATCACATCAAAAGCGTTGTGGGCGTTTCGGCGCGTATCGTGGTTCACGATCCGGGCGGCGTTGCCCGCTCGGAGGGCAAGGCAAAGCGGGTGGTCGATAACCGACCCAAGGCGTAAGACAGCGGCGACGCAGCAAAGGCAGCAGGTCATGGCACGAACGCGGGCAAGCGACTTTGAGGACAAGCAGCGCGTCATTCTTGATGGCGCGGCGCGGGTTTTCGCCGAACTGGGGATGGACAAGGCCTCGATGGCGCTGGTGGCGCAACGCTGCGAAGTCTCCAAAGCCTTGGTCTACCACTATTATCCCAGCAAAGACGCCCTGATCTTTGACATCATCCGCACCCACCTGACCGATCTGGACACCGCGCTGGAGGCGGCTGATCGACCCGACCAGCCGCCACAGGACCGATTGCGCCTGTTGGTGCGGCAGGTGCTGGAGACCTACCGTGACGCGGACGATCAGCATAAGGTGCAACTGATGGCCGCGAACGCCATGACGCCAGAGCAGACCGACGCGATACGCGTGCTTGAACGCGCCATCGTGCGGCGGTTCTCCAATGTGATCCGCCAGATCAACCCCTCGCTAGACGCCGGGCGGCCGCTTTTGATGCCGGTCACCATGTCGCTGTTTGGCATGATGAACTGGGTTTACATGTGGTTCCGCGACGGAGGCGCCATCACGCGCGAGGACTATGCCGACGTGGCGACAACCCTGGTGCTGCAAGGGATCATGGCGGTCCGCTAGGCTTCGGCCCTAGCGCGACGGAGGCCAAGTCTTGGCGACCATGGTCAGCACGTCATACTGCGCCACCGCCTCGTCGTTTTGGTTCGTCACCCGGCAATCCCAGCGCACTTCGCCATGCTCAGCATTGGCGCGCGGGTTGATCTCTTTGCAGATCAGGCGGACGCGCAGGGTGTCGCCGGGGTAAACCGGCGTCAGAAAGCGCAGGGCGTCCACCCCGTAATTGGCCAGAACTGGCCCCGGCGCGGGATCGACGAACAGCCCCGCCGCGAAAGAGACGATCAGGTAGCCATGCGCCACGCGGCCGTCAAAGAACGGGTTTGCCTTAGCCGCCACGTCATCCATGTGGGCATAAAACGTATCGCCGGTGAAGGCCGCAAAGTGTTCGATATCGGCCAAGGTCACCTCGCGCGCCGCAGTCACAAGCGCATCGCCGATGCACAACTCTGCCAGAGATTTGCGGAACGGGTGGCGCCCATCGCTCTGGGTGGCCGCGCCCTCCATCCAGCGCCCGGTGACCGCGGACAAAAGCCGCGGCGCTCCCTGCACCGCGCTGCGTTGCATGTAGTGTTTGACGCCGCGCATGCCCCCCATCTCTTCACCGCCGCCCGCACGCCCCGGCCCGCCATGCACCAACCCCGGCAGGGGCGAGCCATGCCCGGTAGAGCTTTTCGCGCTGTCGCGGTTGCCGATCATCACGCGGCCATGGAACGGCGCCATGCCAATCACCGCGTGCTCTGCCACGCGCGGATCATTGGTAAACACCGAGGCAACCAGCGAGCCTTTGCCAAGTTGTGCCAGCGCCACCGCCTCTTCGATCCCCTGATAGGGCATCACCGTCGCCACCGGACCAAAGGCCTCGACATCATGCACCGTCGCCGCCGCATCCGGCTTGGCGCAATACAACAGGACCGGATTAAGATACGCCCCCTGCCCCGCATCCCCCGCCACGATCTGCACCTTGTCCGCGTCGCCCGCGACGATTTCGGCGTCAGCGCGCAAATCGTGGATGCGCGCGCGCACCTCCTCGCGCTGCGCGAGGCTGGCGAGCGGGCCCATCCGCACCCCCTCTGCCGCCGGATCGCCCAGCGTGGTTTTGCCCAGCCGCTCACCCAAGGCCGCGACCAGCGCATCGACAGTGTCGTGCGGCGCGATCACCCGACGGATAGCGGTGCATTTCTGCCCGGCCTTAACTGTGATCTCGCGCGCCACCTCTTTGACGAACAAGTCGAACTCCGGCGTGCCGGGGGTGGCATCCGGGCCAAGGATGGCGGCGTTCAGGCTGTCCGCCTCCATCGTGAAGCGAACCGAATTTTCGACAATGGCCGGATGCGCCTTCAGCTTGCGCCCGGTGATGGCAGAGCCGGTGAAGGTCACCGCATCCTGCCCCGTGACATGGTCCAGCAAATCACCCACCGAGCCGCAGATCAGTTGCAGCGCGCCTTCGGGTAAGATGCCCGTCGCGATGATCCGGCGCACCATCAACTCGGTCAGATAGGCGGTTTGGCTTGCCGGTTTCACCAAGGCCGGCACGCCCGCCAACAGGGTCGGCGCGATCTTTTCCAGCATCCCCCAGCACGGGAAATTGAAGGCGTTGATGTGAATGGCCACGCCATGCAGCGGGCTGAGGATGTGTTGCGCAGAAAAGGTCGCGTCTTTTGACAGCGCCTCGACCTCGCCATCGACCAGCACCCGCGCGTTAGGCAACTCGCGGCGCCCCTTGGAGGCATAGGCCAGCAGCGTGCCGATGCCGCCCTCGATGTCGATCCAGCCATCGGCGCGGGTCGCCCCGGTGGCAAGGCTTTCGGCGTAAAATTCCTCTTTCATTTCCAGCAACGCGAGGCCCAGCGCCTTCAGCATGGCGGCGCGATCATGGAAGGACATGGAGCGCAGCTTTGGCCCCGCCGTCTCGCGCCCCCAGTTGAGGGCCGCGCCAAAGTCGAGGCCGGTCGCATCGATAAATGCCACAGGCGCGCCGGTTGCGGCGTTCAGCAACGGCACCCCGTCCCGCGCGCCGCGGGTCCATGCGCCGCAAACGTAGCTTTCCAAAATGCGGGGCGGCGTGACGGTGGCCATAATTTGTGTCCTCACTTCAAGTCCAACGCGGCGAGGTGCGCACCCAGCACCTGCTGCCAGTCCGCGAGCAATGCCTCATTTGTCCTGTGACGCAGCCCAAAGGCACGCAGCCGCGCGAACCGCGCCGAGTCCGCGCGCCCGAAACTTGCCGCCACACGCGGGCGCCAATAATTGATCGAGACTTGCGCCGCCGCGCGTCCTTCGGCGCTGGCGACAATATTGGCAAGCCCTTCCAACCCCAGTTCGGCATGACGCGCTTCGCGCGATGCAATGGGGCGAAAGACTTCAGCCAGCGGCGCGTAAGACACGCGGGAAAGCTCGCCAAGTTGAACGCCGACGGCAAGGCCCATCACCACGTTCATCACCACCGCGTCCGTCCAACCCTGCAGGGGATATTGGAAAACCGACAGGCGCATATCGCCCTCATGCCGCTCTGCACTCAACTGCGCGTCGCGCGCACCCCGCGCGGCCCAGGGATGATGAACGGCGTAGCGCGCGGTATCAGCGCCAAAACTTCCCATGATCGCCAGAACCCGCTCGGCATGATCGGCCTTTTCCAGCACGATCCGCGAGGCGGCGATACGCTCTTTGATCCCCGGCGCCTCATTGATTGCATTGGCAAATCCCGCGGATCCGGCAAGCTCGCTGTCCACGAACGACGCCATCAGGCGCAGCAGTTCACCGCGATAGCGCGGCGGCACATTGTCAGGCGAGGTCAGCACGCCGCCCTGCGCCAGATAGTCCTCGATTGGCATCGCATCAGACATGGCGGCCCCCTATTGGTCGTAACTTACCGTGATCTTGTCGCTCAGCGGGAAGCACTGGCAGGTCAGGACATAGCCCTGCCGCACCTCGTAATCCTCCAGCGCGTGATTGGTGCGCATCTCCACCTCACCGTCCAGCACCTTGGCGCGGCAGGTCGAACACACCCCGGCCTTGCAGGCATAGGGCGCGTCGATGTTCTGCGCCAAGGCGGCGTCCAGAAGGCTTTGCCCCTGCTTTGGCATTGTGAACACCCGCGTCGCACCGTCGAGCGTGACGATGGCTGTCGTCACCTCGCCGCTGTCGGTGCCTTTGCGTGCCACCTGGGGCGCCGGGGCGCGGCTCGTTTGCGCCGAGGCGAAAAGTTCGAATTTGATCTGGCTGTCGCCAAGCCCCGCCGCACGCAGAGCGGCGGCGATGGTCAGCATCATCGGCTCTGGCCCACAGATAAACGCGGTATCGACCGACGACGCGTCAATCCAGTTGGCAAAAAGCGCCTGCATCTTTGCCGCATCGATCCGGCCGGTGAACAGGTCAATCTCCTGCGCCTCGGATTCGAGGACATGCAGCACCGAGAAGCGGCCAAGATAGGTGTTCTTGATGTCCTCCAGCTCCTCGCGGAACATGATCGAACTGATCTGCCGGTTAGCGTAAACCAGCGTAAAGCGCGCCTTGGGTTCGCGCGCCAGCACCGTTTTGAGGATCGACAGCACCGGCGTAATCCCCGACCCGCCCGCAAAGCCGAGGTAATGTTTGGCCACGCCGGGCTCTATCGGCGTGTGGAATGCGCCCATCGGCGGCATTGCCTCCACGACATCACCGGGCGCCAGCGCCGCATTGGCCCAAGTGGAAAACGTGCCCCCCTCGACCCGCTTGATGCCAACCCGCAGCGCACCCTCATCCAGCCCGGCGCAGATCGAATAGGATCGCCGCAATTCCGCGCCGTCAAAGGTGTGGCGAAAGGTCAGATACTGCCCCTGAACAAAGGCGAAAGCGGCGCGATCCGCGTCGCGCGGACGCAGCGTCAGCACAACCGCGTCACGCGTATCATGGCGCACATCGGTGACCTCTAGGGGGTAAAAACGGGCCATCAGGCATCACCTCCGCATCGTCAGATACATTTGAAATAGTCAAAGGGTTCAAGGCAGTCGCGGCAGCGATAGGCCGCTTTGCAGGGTGTCGAGCCGAACTGGCTGAGCCGCTCGGTATGGGTGGAGCCACAGCGCGGGCAGGCAATCGCAAGGTTCCCGCCCACGAGCCGTTCCGCGCGCGCCATCAGGCGACCATCGGCGGCGGTGCCCGGCACCGGAGGGGCAATGCCATACGCGCGCAACTTCTCGCGCGCCTCCGGCGTCAGCCAATCCGAGGTCCAGGGCGGCGACAGGCGCCGCTCAATGCGCAGATGTTCAATCCCGCGCGCCCGTAGCGCCGTCTCGATGTCAAAATTGATGATCGAGGTTGCCGGACAGCCGGAATAGGTTGGCGTGACGCGCACCACCAGCACATCGCCCTCCCATTCCACCGCGCGCACGATGCCAAGGTCGGTGATCGAGATCACCGGAATTTCCGGGTCCGGCACCTCGGCCAGCCAACGCCAGATCTGATCGGTCGCGGGGCGCATCGCCTTACCAGACCGCGCCCGGATAGGCGCGCTGAAGGAATTGCATATCAGCAAGGATAAAGCCCAGATATTCGCTATGCACCCCCCGCTTGCCGCCCTTGTGGCTATAGGTGGATGCGGGCAGCGTCAGCGTCGCCTCCTCCAGCACGGCGCGGACCTCTGCCAGCCATACCGCCTGCAAACTGGCCGGATCGGGCGCGATACCGGCGGCGACCATCGCCGCGTCACTCGCGTCAGCCATAAAAAGCTCGCCGGTATAGTCCCACAGATCGTCCAGCGCCGCCTGCATACGGGCATGGCTTTCGGCGGTTCCATCCCCCAACCGGATCACCAGATCGCCCGAGCGTTCAAGGTGATAGGCCACCTCTTTCACCGCCTTGGCAGCAATTTCGGCCACACGCGGATCGGCAGAGCGTTCCAGGGCGCGCAACATTGGCAAGTGCCAGGCATCGAACAGGAATTGGCGCAGGATGGTATGGCCGAAATCGCCGTTGGGACGCTCGACCAACAGCACATTGCGAAAAGCGCCCGCGTCGCGCAGGTAGGCCAAGGCATCGGCGTTACGCCCCGCGCCCTCAACCTCTGCGGCAAGACCCAGCCAGAACTGCGTCTGCCCGATCAGGTCCAGCGCCGTATTGGCCAGCGCGATATCCTCCTCCAGCACCGGCGCGTGACCGCACCATTCTGACACGCGATGCCCAAGGATCAGCGTATTGTCCCCCATCCGCGTCAGGAATTCAACGAAGGCGGCACGGTCAACATCTGGCAAAGCGGCAGTCATCACATGTGCCCCACGTCGTCGGGGATGTCGAAAAAGGTCGGGTGACGGTAGACCTTGGAATTCGACGGCTCGAACAGCGGCCCCTTGTCGGACGGGGCGCTTGCCGTGATCTCGGACGAGCGGACCACCCAGATCGACACGCCCTCGTTTCGGCGGGTGTAGACGTCGCGGGCATGATGCAGCGCCATCTCGGCATCCGGCGCGTGCAGCGAGCCGACGTGGCGGTGATTCAGGCCGTGCTGGCCACGGATAAAAACTTCCCAAAGGGGCCATTCGCTCGACATGTCGTGGTCCTCCTGACCTGCGATAGGTTTATTCTGCCGCAACCGGCCCAGAGCGGCGGGCGGCGGCCTTTTCGGCATGGGCAACAAGGCCGTCGCGCACCCAAGCGCCGTCGTTCCACGCTTTCACCCGCGCGCCGAGCCGCTCTTTGTTGCAGGGGCCATTGCCTGCCAGCACATCGAAGAACTCGGTCCAGTCGGGCTCGGAAAAGTCATGGCCGCCCTTATCCTCGTTCCACGCAAGGGCCGGATCGGGGATGGTCAGCCCAAGGTATTTCGCCTGCGGCACGGTCTGGTCGACAAACTTCTGGCGCAGCTCGTCATTGGTGTTGATCTTGATCTTCCATGCCATCGACTGTGCCGAATGAACCGAGTCCTTGTCGGACGGCCCGAACATCATCAGCGAGGGATACCAAAAGCGGTTCAGCGCATCCTGTGCCATCGCCCTTTGCGCGTCAGAGCCCGCTGCCATCTTCATCATGATGTCGTAGCCCTGCCGCTGGTGGAAACTCTCCTCTTTGCAGATGCGGACCATGGCGCGGCTGTAAGGACCATAGGAAGTCTTCTGCAACTGCACCTGATTCATGATCGCCGCGCCATCGACCAGCCAGCCAACTGCACCGATGTCAGCCCATGTCAGGGTCGGATAGTTGAAGATCGAGGAGTATTTCATCTTGCCGGAATGCAGCAACGCCAGCAATTCGTCCCGGCTTACCCCCAGAGTCTCGGCGGCGGAATAGAGGTAAAGCCCGTGCCCGGCCTCGTCCTGCACCTTGGCCAAGAGGATCGCCTTACGCTCCAGCGTCGGTGCGCGGGTGATCCAGTTCCCCTCGGGCAATTGACCCACGATTTCCGAATGGGCATGTTGCCCAACCTGCCGGATCAGCGTTTTGCGGTAGCCCTCCGGCATCCATTCCTTCGGCTCGATCTTCTCGCCACGGTCGATGCGCTCCTGAAAGGCGCGCTCTTCCGGCGACATCTCGTCAAGGGTTTTAAGGCGGCTGCTGTCGGTCTTGACCATCTGGGCATACATTTATGGATCCTCCCCGATCAAACGCGTTCGATTATCATCGCAATGCCCTGCCCGACGCCGATGCACATTGTGCAAAGGGCATAGCGCCCGCCGCGGCGGTGGAGCTCGTACATGGCAGTCATCACCAGCCGCGCGCCGCTCATTCCCAGCGGATGGCCCACCGCGATCGCGCCGCCGTTCGGATTCACGTGCGGCGCGTCATCGGGCAAGCCAAGGTCGCGCAGCACCGCAAGCGATTGCGCGGCAAAGGCTTCGTTCAATTCTATCACATCCATCTGGGCGAGTGTGAGTCCGGCGCGCGCCAGCACTTTCCGGACGGCCGGAACCGGTCCGATGCCCATGATGCGCGGCTCGACCCCCGCAACTGCCATACCAACAACGCGCGCCTTGGGCGTCAGGCCCTGCGCCTTCGCCGCCGCGGCCGAGGCAACGACCAGCGCCCCCGCCCCATCGTTTACGCCAGAGGCGTTGCCCGCCGTGACAGATAAATCTGCCCCATTCACCCCGCCAAGCCGCGCCAATTGTTCGGCCGTCGTTCCCGGCCGCGGATGCTCGTCGGTCGTCACGACAACCGGCTCGCCCTTACGCTGCGCGATGCTGACCGGCACGATCTCTGCCGCGAAAACCCCCGCCTGCTGCGCCGCCGCCCAGCGCGCCTGACTGCGCGCGGCAAAGGCATCCTGATCGGCGCGGCTCACGTTGAAGTCAGCCGCGACGTTGTCCGCCGTCTCGGGCATCGAGTGATTGCCAAAGGCGCACTTGAGTTTCGGGTTGGGAAAGCGCCAGCCGATCGTCGTGTCATAGACCGCCGAGGCCCGCGAAAAGGCCGCGTCAGCCTTGGGCATCACGAACGGCGCGCGCGTCATGCTTTCGACGCCGCCCGCGATCACCAGATCGCAATCGCCCGCGCGTATCGCCCGCGCCGCCATGCCCACCGCGTCCATCCCAGACCCACAAAGCCGGTTTACCGTGGTGCCCGGCACCGTAATCGGCATACCCGACAGCAGAACCGCCATGCGCCCCACATTGCGGTTGTCTTCGCCCGCCTGATTGGCGCAGCCGTAGATCAGGTCATCCACCTTTGACCAATCGACACCGGGATTGCGCGCCATCAGCGCCGAAAGCGGAAGCGCCGCCAGATCGTCGGCCCGGATCGTCGCCAATGCGCCGCCGTAGCGACCGATCGGCGTGCGAACCGCATCACAGATAAACGCCTCAGACATGTGCAGCTTTCCTCCCACCGCTCCGTCGTCGCGATCAGTCTTTAATAAACCGACCGTTCGGTCAACCAATATGTCGCCACTTGCCGCAGAAAATTCCGCCCTACAGTCCGCGCACGATGCGCCCGCGTTTGGAAGCCAATGGCACGTTCCCTCACCCTACGCCCCAACGTTGGGCGATCCCACCCGCGACCGAAGCAACGCGTCAACTTTCGCCCGAACTTTCTCGGCCGCCGCCGCTTTCACCGGCCCGTAGCCGCGAATGTCGAGAGGCGCGGCAAGGGCCGCTTGCCACAGGTCCATATCGGCCTGCGCCCCTTCGGCGGTGCAATGCGCCAGCAGGCCCTCATACCAACCGATCAAGTCCCGCTCCATCCGCCGCTCGGCCGTGTAACCGAAGGGATCAAGAACGGTTCCCCGCACCACTTTGAGCCGGGACAGCGGCCCAAACAGGACACGCGCGACAGCACCGAATTGCCGCTTGCGCGGACGCCCCCGCGCATCCCGGCCCGCAGGCAGGAACGGTGGGGCAAGATGGTATTTGAGCGTGGCGCCCGCTTCAAACTCCGCCGCGATCCGTGCTTTGAACGCCGGGTCGCGGTGCAGGCGCGCCACTTCGTATTCGTCCTTGTAGGCCATCAGCCGAAACAAGGCGCGAGCCGCCGTCGGCTGCAACTCCGCTGGCAGCGACGCCAACGCCTGTGTGTAGCGCTTGGCATAGGCCGCATTCTGATACTGGGTCAGGAACTCGGCGCGCGTGGCAATCAAAGCCTCGACACTCGGCGCCGCTTTTGGCGCACCGCCCAACTCATCCTGCACCAGGCCCGCATCAACGCAGGCCAGACGCCCCAGCGCGAATGCGCGGCGGTTCACATCCGGCGCCACGCCGTTCAACACAATCGCCCGATCAAGCGCCGCAAAGGATACCGGCACCAAGCCGCGCTGCCACGCAAAACCCAGCATGAGGATGTTGGCGTAAACGCTATCTCCCAATAGCTTTTCCGCCAGGGCGTTTGCATTGACAGCGCCCAGATTTTCGCCCCCGACCGCCGGCGAAATCGCCGAAATCCGGGCATCGACCTGCAGGCTAGCATCGCGGTGCAACACAATATCGCCGGTCGGCATCTCGGCCCGATTGACCACCGCCCGCGTGCCCTTGCGGTATGCGGCAGAGGCCTTGGGCGAGGACGAGACCACCACATCACAGCCAATCAGCGCGTCCGCCGCGCCCTGATCGATGCGGACCTGATGAATATCCTCTGGCGCGGGGGCAAGGCGGATATAGCTGATCACCGGCCCGAATTTCTGCGCGAACCCGGTGTAGTCCAGCACGCTCGCCCCGCGTCCCTCGACATGCGCCGCCATCGCGATCAACGCGCCTACCGTCACCACGCCGGTGCCGCCAACCCCAGTCACCATCAGGTCATAGGGACGTGTAAGCGGCGCCAGCGCTGGCTCGGGCAAGCGTTGCAACGCGGCCTCGATGCGCGGCGAGGCTTGCGGTTTCGGCTTGAGACGCCCGACGCCTTCCACCGTGACGAAGCTGGGGCAAAACCCGTTGACGCAGGAATAGTCCTTGTTGCAGGTCGATTGGTTGATGCGGCGTTTGGGGCCGAATTCGGTTTCGACCGGCTCCACGCTCAGGCAGTTGCTTTCGACAGAGCAATCGCCGCAGCCCTCGCAGACCAGCTCGTTAATCACCACGAATTTCTGCGGGTCAACCAACGTGCCCCGCTTGCGGCGCCGACGTTTTTCGGTGGCGCAGGTTTGCTCGTAAATCAGAACCGACACGCCCTTCACCGCGCGCAATTCGCGTTGAACCGCATCCATGTCGCGCCGATGCTGGAGGGTGACGCCTGTGGGAAACGCGGACCGGTCGAACTTCTCCGGCGCGTCAGAGACCAGCGCGATCCGCTGCACGCCCTCGGCCCGACAGACCCGCGCGATCTCTTGCACCGAAATCGGGCCATCCACCGGCTGGCCGCCCGTCATCGCCACCGCATCGTTGTAAAGGATCTTGTAGGTGATGTTGGCCTTGGCCGCGACCGCCTGCCGGATCGCCATCGAGCCCGAATGATACCATGTGCCCTCGCCCAGATTCTGGAACACATGGCCGCGCCCGGTGAACATCGAAGAGGCCGCCCAATTCACCCCCTCGCCGCCCATCTGGATCAACGACGACGTGTCGCGGTCCATCCAGCTTGCCATGAAATGACAGCCGATCCCCGCCAGTGCCTTCGATCCCTCGGGAACCTTGGTCGAGGTATTGTGCGGACAGCCGGAGCAGAAATACGGCGTGCGGGTCGCGCCGGGGAGGTTCAGCGTGATCTTTTCGCCTTGCGTCAGGACGCGAGCACGGGCGGCAAAGCCCTCAGTCGGGAAAATCGCGTCAAGCCGTGCCGCCACGATCGGAAGCAGCAAGCGCGGCGACAGCTCTCCGGTCCAGGGTAACAGCTTGCTGCCGTTCTCGTCGGTTTTGCCAACCATGCTGTGCGGCTTGTCGCCCGGCCAGTCGTAGAAATACTCCTTCAGCTGGCTTTCCACGATGCCGCGCTTTTCCTCGACCACCAGCACCTCGCGCTTGCCCCGCACAAAGTCGAGCGCCGCCTTGCGTGCCAGCGGCCAGACCATGCCGACCTTGTAGATGTCGATGCCAAGCCTGCGACAGGCCGCCTCGTCCACCCCCAACAGGCGCAAAGCCTCCATCAGGTCAAGATGCGCTTTGCCGGTGGTGACAATGCCGAAAGGCGCATCGGGGATGTTGTGGATGTGGCGGTCAATCGGGTTCGCCGCCGCGAAGGCCTGAACCGCGTCCTCCTTGGCCTGCATCCGGTCTTCGATCTGAAAGCCGGGCAGATCGGGCCAGCGATAATGCAGCCCCGTAGGCGGGGGGGTGAAGTCCGGGGCCGCGAAAACCCGGTCGGGCAGCACGCGGACAGAGGCGGCGGATTCGAC